>CAZLQF010000017.1:43983-56680 GCA_964561545.1 uncultured Sphingobacteriales bacterium | reverse complement strand
CTGCAGTCACCTGCTATTGAAACCTGTCAGGTCTTCAAAAACCTGACAGGTTTTATGGTAAAGGATCGTCTACCGGATGATTACGAACGACTGACTGGCACAGCTCACAACATGGCATGGAGCTCATGGCGGGCAAGGTGCTAAGGTTTTGGTGCTTAGCAGTTTTCTACCTTTGTCACGGACGACAGTAACGTACTTTGAAAACTGCCACAAGCTCTATGCTTGGCCGTTGGGCGCAATGCCGAAACCAAAACTCGTTAAATTTTCGTTAATTTGGGAAAATCAAATTGGAAAACATGAATAAAGAAACCCAGGTTCAAAGTATCCTTTCACAGATCAGAAAACTGGACTATCCAACCAGGATTCAGCTCATGGAAGAAATTATTAATCTTCTAAAAGATAAAGAAGAAGGAAATGAAAAAGAGGCTATTGCCTTAACTGATTTGAATGAATTAGGGTCCGAAATTTGGAGAGGTGTTGATATTGATCAGTACGTTGAAGGTGAAAGGCAATGGGATTAACTGAAGATTTTATAACAAAACTGTTTTTATTGACACTTCTCCTCTGATATATTTCATTGAAGGACATTCGCAATTTCAAAATCAATTATTAAAAATATTTAAGGCTAACGAGAAAGGTCAAGTTCAGTTCCAAACTTCTACTTTAACTTTACTAGAAATACTTGTACAGCCGTTGAGGTATAACCGACCTGATTTAGTTGAAAAGTATGAAGAGATCCTTACGAACTCACCCTACATTGAAATTTACCAAATTGATTTATATACTTCGAAGAAAGCAGCCGAATTAAGGGCAAATTATAATATTAAAACTCCTGACGCTATCCAACTTGCTACTTCGATTCAGAAAAAAGCGGATTTCTTTTGGACCAACGATAAAAAATTGAAGCAGGTTAAAGAAATAGAGATAAGAACGCTTGAAGAATGAATGGCACTTGCGCCCAACAGCGGCTATGCTGCCATGGCGGGCTTAGTGTCATTTGCAAGCTCGTTATTTTTTGCGTGCTTTGGTAGCAGGCGATAGTAACGTAGTTTTTAAAACGCCATGGGTACATAGCCGTGGACCGTTGGCGTGCATTGATAAACCAACCAAATTTCCTATTTTGGGGCCATGAAAACAATTTATGTTGATACTTCGGTGTTTGGTGGCAAATTTGATGATGAATTTGCTTATTGGACCGGGCTTTTCTTCCACAAAGTATTTGAAAAAGATCTTACGCTGATTTTTTCAGATGTAGCGGAAGATGAATTAGTCAATTCCACTCAAGAAGTAAAAGATTTTGTTTCGACCATTCCGGAAAAGAACTTACAACGAACTGAACTTACGGAAGAAGCTGTTTTATTAGCTGAAAAGTATATTGAAGAGAGTGTCGTTGGTAAATCAAGCAGGGCTGACTGTTTTCATATTGCCATTGCTACTACTTTAAAAGCAGATATCCTTGTGAGTTGGAACTTCAAGCACATAGTTAATATTCAAAGAATACATGGCTTTAATGCTGTCAACCTTATGAATGGTTATCAAACGTTAGAAATAAGAACACCAAGAGAAGTTTTTGACTATGAAGACATCGACTGAAAAATCCTATGACTGCGTGAAGTCAGTAAGGAAAGAAAGAAATAGAATAGCCAAAGATACGGAAGGAATGACTCCGAAGGAAATTCTTGAGTATTTCGAAAAAAGAAGAAAAGAAGTAAAAAACAAGATGGAGAATTCGGAAAATAATGAGAAGTGACCGTTCAGCAAGAGCTGGTCCCGGAGAAAGAAACGCACGCCAACATTGATTAGAGCTTATGGCGGGTAAGGTGCTAAGGTGGTAGTTTTGAGCAGTTTCTCAACTTTTTCACTGGGCGACAGTCACGTGCTACTAACGCTCCGGTCAAAATAGGTTTGAAAACCGCCACAGGTAATATACACGAACCGTTATATGGAACCCAAAAAATGACGCAAGCTTAATAGCAAAACAATGATAAAACAAATTTTACTCGTAGGACTTGGAGGTGGAATTGGCAGCATTTTGCGATTTTTAACTTCTGTGATAACTGCAAAATATTGCTCAAACCCTTTTCCACTTTCAACATTTACAGCTAATGTTATAGGCTGTTTTTTAATCGGACTTTTAATCGGAGTACTTGGACAAAATGTTCATGTAAACCAGAACTTGAAATTTTTATTTATTACAGGATTTTGTGGTGGTTACACAACATTTTCAGCTTTTGCAATTGAGAACATTAATTTAATCCAAAACAATCACTATTGGACGGTAATATTATACATTGGACTAAGTATCCTCACAGGACTACTTGCTGTATGGTTTGGCTTGACATTGACGAAATAAGCAGAACAAATAGAAAAGGGCACCTTATAACTTGGCATAAAGCAAAGCGGGCTGAAAGGGTTGAAGTTGAACATTCTAAAGTTTAAAAAACACATTTTTCGTTAGGTTGAAAAGTAAGCGGTCATAAACCCCGCCTTGCTTTATACCTGAGTTGGGTGCATGCTTAAAAACCACCTTCTTGATAAGTTTGATAAATACTGTTACTTCTGGATTCCCTTAAAATTTATTGAAATGCAGAGCATAATTGAGGAGAATAAAGAAAAGCTTATTGAGCTATGTAAAAATATAATGTGGAATTCATGTACGTTTTTGGCTCTGCATCCTCTGAAGATTTCAAGGAATCGAGTGATATTGATATTTTAATTTCTTTCAAAAAAGATATTTCAATCGAACAATACACTGATAACTACTTTGAACACCACTATAAACTTGAAGAACTTTTTAATAGAAAGGTGGATTTGATTACTGGCAAATCCCCTTTGTAAAAACCTGAGTTTTTCCACATCCCCTTTCCAAGTTATGGGGCATAAAAGGACTAACTTAAAACGTTTTCAACTGTATTTTTGTGCTTTTAAAAAAGTTTTGGCCATGAAAGTTGAAAGAACATATAAAGAAATAATTATTAGAATACCGAATTCTGTTGATTTTGAAAGCGCTCAACAAATTATTGATTATATTCGATATTTAGAAAACACCTCAAGCTCCAAAGCAACACAAGAAAATGTCGATAAACTTGCAGATGATATTAATAGAGAATGGTGGGAAAACAATAAAGCCAAATTTCTTGAATGAAAATTGTTGTCGATACCAATTTAGTATTTAGCGCTATTCTTAATACCCAAAGTAACATTGGAGCCTTGATTTTAAATTCAAACAACCTTTTCCATTCTGGAGTTGCCATTTTATTTTAGAGTAGGTTAATAACCATTGGAATAAATTAAGGGAAGTTCCTCATTGAGAGGAGGAAGATTTACTCGAATTCTATAGACTTATTAATAACAACATCAAATACATTGATGAAGGACTAATCCTTAAAAAGTACAGATTGGCAGCTTATGACCTGGTGAAAGAGATTGATTTGAAAGATATAGCTTTTATTGCAATTAATGAATATCAAACAGCTATTTTGTGGTCAGGTGACAAATCTTTAGTCAAAGGCTTAAGAGCATCTGGATATGATAAGGTGATCACTACTGATGAAATGATAAAACTCCGTGATCGACTGGAAAACAAAAAATAACGCCCCATAACATGGCATGCAGGTCATGGCGGGCTAAGCTTTAAATTGATAATTCTGAGCATTGTTGGGCGGCTGTGGAAAGTCAAAAATTAAATCTTGGGCCGCCGGAGCTAAAAGGGAAGTTTAAGGACTGGCCCAATGGTTGGCAGGTAAAACCAATTATTATTCCCTTCATGAATGTGGAGCAACTTAGAACAGGAGCAATCAATTCAAGCTTTTTGCGCTAAGGATTCAACGGTCTTTTTGATAATTTCCAAGCTATTTATAAAATTTAAAATAAGCAGCAAACAGGCTTAGCCAATGCTTTAACTTTGCCGGGTCAATTTTAAAAAAGCCATGGAAGAACCTGCTTATCAACCTCAAGATTTTGACTACGAGCTGCCCGAAGACCAAATAGCAGCTTATCCGTTAGCCAAAAGGGATGAGGCCAACCTGTTGGTTTACAATCAAGGCAAGCTGGACCACGCCCAATTCAAACAATTAGGAGCTTATGTACCCAAGGGCGCCATGCTGGTATTCAACAACACCAAAGTGGTGCAGGCGCGGATGATCTTTAACAAACCTACTGGCGCAAAGATAGAATTGTTTTGCCTCGAGCCCTCCGAAAAGTCCCTTGAAATCAACCTGGCCATGCAACAAAAGGGGGCCGTTCGATGGGAATGCCTGGTAGGCAATAAGAAGAAGTGGAAAGCAGGACAAGTTTTGCAGGAAACCATCACTTACCACGGGGAATCTATTAATTTGAAAGCTCGGTTAGAAGATGAAGGCTCAGAGGGCTTTCACATCCATTTTTATTGGGAGCCAAATGACCATGCTTTTGCCGAAATCATGGAATTGTTCGGCCAGATACCATTGCCGCCCTACATTAAGCGGGAAGTGGATAAAAAGGATTATGAGCGCTACCAGACCATTTATGCCCAAAGAGAAGGCGCTGTTGCAGCACCTACAGCCGGCCTGCATTTTACCGATCAAGTATTCCGGGATTTGAACCAAAAAGGTATTGATAAGGACTACCTGACTTTGCATGTGGGAGCCGGAACCTTTCAGCCGGTAACCACGGACAACCTCACCGAGCACCCCATGCATGAAGAACAATTGGTTTTTACCCACCACAATATTGAAAAATTACTGAATTCTGAGCAGATCATACCGGTGGGCACCACCTCTTTAAGGGCCTTGGAAAGCTTGTATTGGTATGGCGTAAAACTGCTAAAAGAAGGCGATCAAGCAACTTTTTTCATAGAAAAGCTCTCTCCTTATAAGTATAGTGACGTTGAATTACCAAATGTTCAAACTGCTCTTGAAGCTATTTTAAAGAAGATTCGACAGGACCGCTTATCTCAGTTAACGGGTAAAACAGAACTATTCATTTTTCCAGGCTATTCATTTAAGCTTGTGCATGGCCTGATCACGAATTTTCACTTACCCAAGAGTACTTTACTTATGTTGGTGGCAGCCTTAATTGGTGATGATTGGAAGCAGGTATACCAATCAGCTTTAACTAACGATTACCGCTTTTTAAGCTACGGGGACGGATCTTTGTTGCTACCTTAACCCATCATGGCCTGCAACTTTGCAATTTTATCAAGTTTAACAAATCCAGACCTCCTGATCATTAATTCATGGATCGCGCAATGCTTAACCATAAAAAGGGTATAAGCACCTAATGGCTTCGTCAATTTTTGAATTAAAGGAAAGATCGGCTTAAAAGCGAAAGGGGGGGTAAGTTTTAATTAAGATAAGATTGTCCATTTTTTATTGAGGTCACCATCCTCTTATTGAGCAACCTTTGATCAAACCCTGTTTTTACTGTAGAACAATAAGGTAATTGTGTTGATTCAAAGTCGCGAAAATTAACATACCTTCAACCTTAAGTAAAGCTAAGAACAATATCTTTGTACCAAAACCTTTAGGTCTATGAAAAAATCGAGCTTGCCGCCATCCAATCGTCAGGCATATTTGCTCAATGGTTTGCTTGGCATATCAGAATGGTGGAAGAGAAGGTATGATCAACATGATGCACAAATTGCGTAAAACCATTAATAATAACAAAAAACCTGAAAAGCATGAAAATTACCAGGGAATTTTAAGAACAATGAACGGTGGCCTTTTCACTAATAGGAAAAACGATTGATACCCTATTGATGCCAAATACCGCTTAAAAATTACAATAGCGATCAATTGATTTATTTAATGGTGACTAACAACTACACAAAAATTTCTGCATAAATCTTAATGGAACGTATAGTTGTCAATAACCTGCTTAATTGGATGGCTTTGGTCAACATGAACCATCTTTTTTTGTAAAAGCAGGATCAAAAAGTTCAATAACGCAAACAAGCCCATTAATGACTAAAGACACCCCTCATTTCATTGTATTGGTAAGCGCCGCGCTAAATGCCATTCTTATAACCCTTTTGGTATACCTAACCCAGCTTTTCTGGGCATTCAGCCTACCAGTTCCTTATTATTTACTCATCCTTGGTGGCGCTTTCATGATGATCTATTGGTCACTGAAAATCACGCTTGGTGAATGGGTGGTGCAAAAGCTCAATCAAATTTTAAAAATCATCAACCGGCTGAGGGGCTTATCAGATCCCAAGCAAAATCTTAATATTAACCAGGAAGTTTTTAAAAACCTTGAGAACCAATTAAAAGATTGGGAGCACTCTCAAGAGGAGGAAATAAAATCTTTAAAGCAAGCCGAAAATTACAGGCGCGAGTTCATTGGCAACGTTTCCCATGAGCTTAAAACCCCGATCTTCAGCATTCAGGGTTACATCCAAACCCTCATGGACGGGGCCCTGCAAGATGAGGCAGTTAACCACAAGTACCTGGAAAAAGCATCTAAGAATGCTGATCGTCTTTCTACCATCATCCAGGATTTAGAGGCCATTTCCCAGTATGAGTCCGGTGAATTAAAGATCTCCATTGAAAAGTTTGATTTAAAGCGCCTTTGCAATGACGTTATAGAGTCCTTAGAGCTCAAGGCACAAGAAAACAATATAGCTTTGGCATTAAATGTTGAACAGGATCAGCCATTTATGGTTCGAGGGGATATAGGGCGTATAAGGCAAGTATTGGAAAACCTTGTTTCCAACTCGGTTAAATACGGCTCGGAATATGGCAACACTCAGATCAAATTTTATGAAGAAGATGGGCATGCCAGGGTTGAAATTACGGACGATGGCATTGGAATTGATCAATCGCACATTCCCCGGCTTTTCGAGCGTTTTTACCGGGTTGATAAAAGCAGGTCAAGGAACCAGGGAGGAACGGGTTTGGGCCTGGCAATCGTTAAGCACATCATTGAAGCGCACAACCAAACCATCAATGTGAGCAGTGAAGTAGGTCAAGGAACCACCTTCTCCTTTACCCTTGAAAAAGCCAGATAATACCTGACAAAAATCATTTAATAAATTACTGCAAATGGCCACTTTTGAAGCAACCAAATTGGAGGCCATTGAGGTATTTTACAATTAGCCGTAATAAGATTGAAAGTATTGGTTGTTTGAAAAATTTCAAGCAAGGATCCATCCTGTTTGAGGAGGGCAAGCATCCGAATAAAGTGTACTACATCCTCAAGGGCCATACCGGTTTGTTCAAACCTTTTTATCCCCAACCCGCTCTCTTATGCAACGTTGACCCATTCAATTTATTGGGCCTGAAAGATCTTTTGCTGAAAACGCCCCATCATCATACCGCTTTAGCCAATGAAGATTCCCAAATATTAGAGATCAACGGCGAGGCATTTATAAATTGGCTCAAGGATCAACCGCAGGAAAGAACGCGTATATTGCAAAAGTTAGGAAAAGCTTTGGCCAGCCAATGGCCAGCATTTGAATGAACCTTTAATTGTTTAAGCCTTTGAGCCATCTGCTGCCTTTATTTTTGACTTCCTTTAAACCAATTTCCTTTTCTTTGATCGGTTCCTCTCCAATGGGTGCAAGGTCACCTTCCATTAAGCCTACAAATGGATCACGAAAGCCCTCTATACCGTTTTTTTATAACTAATTTCATTTAAAATTTTTAATTTTCGCCAAAACATAAAGCACTATGAAAAACATTCTTCTTCCAACGGACTTTTCAGAAAATTCGAACAACGCTCTTAAATACGCCATACAGCTGGCTGATAAAGTTGGTGCCAATGTAAAATGTTTTCATGCTTACCACATCCCTTATATTCATGCCGAAATGCCGGCTGGTATGTACCAAACAGCCATCGAGGAAGCCGAAAAAGAGTCCAAGGACGAAATGGAAAAAGTTTGGGATAAGGTTAAATCCGATTTTCCTGATTTGAAAGTAAGTTGTGATTTTGAGTGTAAAATGGGGTTTGCCGTTGAAGAGATCCTAAATGCCGCTGAAAAGAATAACGTGGACATGGTGGTAATGGGAACGCAGGGAGTTAACAGTGTAGCTGATGTGATTTTTGGCAGCATTACCTCCAGTATTTTAGACAAAGCACAATGTCCTGTTTTAGCCGTTCCTGAAAATTCTCAATACAAGGATCCTCAAAACATTGCCTTCGCTACCGCCTATGATGAAAGCGATTTAAAAGCCTTGAACAAGCTTTCCGATTTTGCACAAAATTTTAATGCCAACCTTAATGTCGTTCACGTAAATAAAGAAGGCGACACCATATCCCAGGAAAATGAGGTCTCGTTCAGAAATAAGATCCGAGAAGAAGTTAACTATCAAAACCTATATTTTGATGTAACCCAAGCAGATGATGTAACCCATGGGATCAGCAATTATGCAGAAAATAATGCCATTGATATTATAGCCCTGATGAAGAAGAAGCGCTCCATATTTGAGCAAGTTTTTCATAGGAGCATCTCCCGTAAAATGGCCTACCATTCAGATATACCGATGTTGGCTTACCATGAATAACCAAGGTGGGCTAAACCCTAAAAGCCAATTCAAATTTCTGAAACTGGCCCCGCCAACTATATCATATTATAATTTTGATGAAGGCACCTTAACTAAAAAGCGGATGGCAATGTCAATTGTCTTATAACTTAATGCCGGATGACTTTCCTTTCGTTTGTTGGTTACTTATTGATTAAGCTAAAGCAACGAACTCATCATTTGTAAAACGGAATTTCAATACCTTGTTTTATCCTCCTGATAAATGGCCATTATCAACTTCTGTATGCAAAGAACCCAACATATTGAGTAATCTGCTTTACCATAAGACACAACAACGCGTATTAAAGCTATCTTAATTCGTTGTAAAATTTCCTAAGTCCAACTCCCATTAAAGGAAAGCTGGATTTACAACCCAGTTCGGGGTTTTATAATTTAATTCTTAGAAGCTTTGTAAAATTTCAACTCTTTCTGTTCAGCGTCTGTAACAACCCTCAAAATATAAAGCCCCGGTGCATAGCCGGTCATGGGTAATCTACTCCTGAAAATGCCTTCGTAATTGCCAAACTCCCGGTCTATTAGAACCTCGCCTGCCAGGTTTAACAATTGAACACCAATGTTCTCTTCCTCAAAGGTTTCTATTTCAAAATAAATGAAATCTTTAACGGGATTGGGAAAAGCCTTAAAAACAATTTCCTGAACCTCAAAAGGCTCAGAACGAGCTTCGCATCCGGCACTATCTATTACCTGAACTTCATACTTACCCGAAGCTTCAACCAAGATTTTGCGATCATTGGCATTTGCAACTTGATCACCATCCAGGAACCATTGATAATTTTCGGCTGGTATGCCTGCAATCAGCGAATCACCCCTTTCAATAATATCTGGTTCTGGTAAGGGGGCTTTAACGGTTACATTGACCGTGTCTGACACGCGGTTACAATTCCTGTTGGCACTTACTTCAACGTAATAAGCCCCACTACTTGAAACCTCTATTGAGGATTGACGACTGCCATTGGACCAATCGTAATCAGCATAATCATTATCAGGGTCAAGGGTAAGGGTTGCTCCTGAACATAATACTGCGTTATCAGGACTTAAATCGGGTTTTTGAATGGGATCGGCCTCAATGCTTAGCGTATCCGTGGTGCCGGTGCATCCAATTGAATCACCAACGGTCAAACTGTAATTGCCCGTATTTTTAACGGTAATTTGACTATCATTGGCTCCGGTTGACCAATCATAATTGGGATAGGAACTGTTAGTAGCCAATGTTACGCTATCTCCTTTGCAGAATGCAAGTGCCCCGGTGCTATCAAGGGTTGGATCCGGATTGGGTTTGAAATTTACCCTTACTGAATCTGATGTATTACTGCATGCATTGGAATCGGTTACGGTTACCTGGAATGTATCCGCTTGACCTACGCGAATGGAGGAGGTAGTATCGCCATTGTTCCATTGATATTCCCGGAAAGTTTGATTGGCTAAACCAAGATCTACCGAATCACCCTTACATGCCAACGTATCATTACCAACCGCAAGGCTTGGTTCCGGTAAGGCGTTGACCCTGACTTCTATGCTGTCTGAATTAGCAGTACAACCTATGGAATCAATTCCTTTTACACTGTAATTGCCTGCCTGACCCACAGTAATGCTTCTGGTACTACTGTCATTGGACCATTCATAAACGTCAAAAGCACGATTTACTTGAAGCTGGGTACTATCTCCCTGGCAGATGACAGTACTGTCCACCACATCTACTGATGCATTGGCAATGGAAGCCGTTGCCTGAAGCGTATCTGAATTCCACTGGCAGTTGTTTTGATCCGTTACCTTGTTATAAACCAATTGTGTAGTATCAACATAAGCAGTTTGGGTTGTATCGTTATTAGACCAGCTATTGCCCGGGAAACTATTGGTAAGCTCCACTTCAATGCTGTCACCATAACAGAAGTTCTTACTTCCCTGTACAGGCTTAACGCTTGGAAGCGGATCCGGTTGAGGATTAACAGTGATGGCAATGGTATCCCTTGTAATGCAATTATTGGTATCTATCCGCTCAACTGAGTATTGACCCGATTGCGCAACTGCTATACTGCTATCCACTACATTATTGGACCAAGTGTAACCCTGGTAAGCCGAAGTATCCACGGATAGCGTAGTGGTGTCCCCTTCGCAGAAATCATTGCCCAAGGTAGAACTGATCGGGTCATCAATTCTTGGCTTGGTTTGGGTCTTGATGACATTGGAAGTGTCCTGGCAACCAAAATCATTGTTTACTACTGCCCTGAAATTACCGCTTTGCTTGACGGTTATGGATTGCGTAGTGGCGTTGTTGCTCCACTCATAACCAGTATAAGTATTGTCAACTTCAAGCTTAACACTATCTCCTGCACAGAATGTGACAGGACCTTGAGCCGAGATTGCGGGATTGGGCCTTGGGATGACTTCAATGCCTACATTGCTTGCTGTATCCGTACAACCATTTTGAGCCGTAACGGTTACCCCATAATCCTGTTCTGCTTTCGCATAAATGAGGGCTGTAGTATCACCGGTCGTCCAATTGTACCCTGCGTAATTCTGATTGGTGGTGACTGCTACACTATCGCCACTGCAAATGGAGTCATTGCCATTGATTACAATGGAAGGACTCGGGCGGGCATTGACGGTTACGTTCTCTGAAGCCGATGTAGCCATACATCCATTGGCATCGGTCACCATAACCTGGTAATTGCCTTGGGTATCTACTTCAATTTGCCTGCTGGTAGCACCATTGTTCCAGGAATAACTTTGATAAGTACTGGCCGTCTGTAACCGGGCACTGTCTCCATTACAAATTACACTACTGTCAAGCACCTGGATGGAAGGTTGCGGGGTGTCA
The DNA here is from genome assembly GCA_964561545.1 of uncultured Sphingobacteriales bacterium. Taxonomy (GTDB): domain Bacteria; phylum Bacteroidota; class Bacteroidia; order CAILMK01; family CAYYUA01; genus CAZLQF01. The sequence continues at coordinate 45,340 of CAZLQF010000017.1, read as the reverse complement.
TTGACCAAAATCTCCACTGCCGCAGAAGTATCCTGGCAACCATTGCTATCCGTAACCACCACTTGATAGCTGCCAGCAGTATCTACCGTAATATCACTCGATTTAGCTCCTGTGTTCCAGGAATAGCTGGAATACAAGTCAGGCGTGGATAAATTGGTGACTTCACCCGCACATAAGGTGTCTTCTCCATTGACATTAATGGTTGCAGAAGGACTTGGCCAAACTTTCACAAATTGACTGTCAATACCTTCGCATCCATTGGCATCGGTAACCATTACATCAAAAGTATCGGTAGTACCCACTTTGATGCTGGCCGCTGGGCTACCCGTACTCCAGGAATAACCTTGGTAGTTATTCTGGGTTGTTAATTGAACGGAATCTCCCTGGCAAACAGTATCTTTAGGATTAGTAGCTATGCTGGGCGATGGATTGCTATTAACCACAATGTTTTGAGCATTGGAAATGCCCGTGCATCCATCACTGTTGGCTACTGTCACTTGATAATTGCCTTGATCAAAAACAGTTATTTGACGGCTCGAGGCACTGCTATTCCAACTATAGTTTTGATAGGTGTTGGCCGTTTGAAGCCGGGTACTATCACCCTGGCAAAAAGTACTGTTGTCCAGCACTTGAATGGAGGGCTGGGGCGTATCATTAACCGTAATGGCTATTTGACTTGCCGTTCCTTGGCATCCATCCGAGTCCGTTACCGTTACACCATAATTGCCTTGCTCAAAAACGGTCGTATCGGCCCCGGTAGCGCCAAAATCCCAATCATAAGCTGCATAGCCCTGTTGAAGGCTCAACGTAGTGCTATCACCCTCGCAAAGCACAGTGCCATTGTTGGCCGTAATGACTGGTGTCGGGGCTACGTATTCATCTATTGTAACAGAATCCGAAACCTGGCTACAGCCATTGGAGTCTGTCACCACTACGTTGTAATCTCCTGCATTCTTGGCATAAATGCCGGATGTGGTATCGCCACTCGACCATTGATACCCTTGGTAACTGTTCTGCGTTGTTAATAAACTGCTGTCGCTGGGGCAGATCGTGTCTTTACTAACCGTAACTGAAGGATCGGGCAAAGGATTCACTGTTATGTTTTTAGGTGCTGAAGTCGCTGAGCAACCATCTGTATTGGTGGCAGTCACTGAAACATTCCCCGGCTGGAAGACCGTAGCTTGCCGGGTCGTATCGCCATTGGTCCAGAGATAATCCTGGTACACATTTTGGGTTTGTAAGCGCGTGCTGTCACCATTGCAGAAGGTACTACTATCAAGGACCTGAATCGAAGGCTGCGGTGTATCATTAACCGTAATGGCTATTTGACTTGCCGTTCCTTGGCATCCATCCGAGT
>CAZLQF010000017.1:40639-43883 GCA_964561545.1 uncultured Sphingobacteriales bacterium | reverse complement strand
GCGTTGTTAATAAACTGCTGTCGCTGGGGCAGATCGTGTCTTTACTAACCGTAACATCGGGTTGCGGTAAGGGTTGCACTTCGATTGTTTGATCAGGAGCTGTTCCTGTACAGTTGTTGCTATCGGTTACGGTAACCGAATAATCACCTTGGTTGCCGACTTTAATTTGACGGCTTTGCTTGCCAATGGGGCTCCAATCGTATTGATCGTAAGCTTGCTGGGTTTGCAGCCTTGAACTGTCGCCTTGGCAAAACGTGCTGCTATCCAATACTTCCACAACAGGTTGGGGATTGTCCAATACAGCAATGGATTGAGCTCCGGAAGTAGCATTGCAGCCATTGCTGTCTACAACCGTTACATCATATTGCCCGGCCGTATCAATGCTAATACTGGATAGGGTATCGCCTGTATTCCAATTATAGCCTTCATAGTCATTGGAAGTCGATAAAATCGCTGAATCTCCAAAGCATAAGGAATCATCCGTAAAGGTGATCGTGGGCGTGGGAATCGGATTGACTTTAATGAACTTGTTATTTGTTTGATTACTGCAACCGCTCGAATCGGTGACGGTTACATTATAATCACCCGTTTGCTTGGCAAATATGGAGCGGGTGTTATCACTTGTATTCCAATCATAGGATTCATAGGCATTAACAGTTTCCAGTTTTACCGAATCACCCTGGCAGATCGTATCTGGTCCCATTGAGGTGATGGATGGGGATGGATTGGGCCGAACGGTAACACCTGTTGTTCCTGACGTACCATTGCATTGGTTGGTATCCGTAACGGTAACGCTTAAAGAATCGCTTTGGGTTAGGGTAATTTGTCTTTGTATATCATTATTGCTCCAGGAATAGGAAGGATAAGTATTTTGCGTTTTTAGTTCAACACTTTCCCCTGAGCATACCACATTGGTGTCAATCACTTCAACAACGGGCTTTGGCGTATCCAAAACATTGACGGGTAAAGAAGATGAGATCCCTTGACAACCATTGCTATCCGTTACCGTTACACCGTAACTGCCTTGGTTGAAAAAGTCGCCTGTTCGAGTAGTATCTCCATTGTCCCAATCATAAGCATCGTAAGTTTGGTCAACTTGAAGGTTGGCTGGTGTACCCCTGCAAACGGTATCATTGGAAGCATAAGAAATGGTGGGCTGCGGATTGCTTTCCCTTGTTATGCTTACTTCCTGGGAGGTGTCCGAACAGCCTAAGGTGTCGACCACAAATACTTCAAATGTGCCATTGCTATCAACATAAATCGAGCTCGATGTATCACCATTGCTCCATTGGTAACTTACAAATTCATTGCCCGCCTCAAGCATAAGACTATCCTGACTGTCGCATAAAACCTCGGTTCGTGAATAATCTATTAACGGATCAGGCTCACTTGAGAGTACATCGATGGTATCACCATAATTAAAGCACTGATTGTCATCTACAACACCTAAACGATAATTGCCCGTTTTTTTAACCTTAATGGATCGGTTGGTGCTTACTGTGTCAAATGTACCGCTGGTATCGGTCTCCCACTGATAACTTTGATAGCCCGGACCACCAGTCAATGTCACACTATCACCTTCACAAAAAGCAGTAGAACCTGAGGTGCTTACGGGTGGCTCTGGCAAATCATAAACTTGGTAGTTAGCTCTATTGGACGTACCAACACAGCCATTGGTATCCGTAACCGTTACCTTGGGTGAAATGCTATCGGCTTGATCAATGAATTGTGTAGTTTCACCCGATGACCATTGATAGCCAACATAAACCGAATCCGCATAAATCTCAATGCTGTCGCCATTGCAAAAACTCGTATCACCGAGCGTTTTAACGGTTGGCTTTGGATTGTCATAAACCGTGATGCTTATATCATTCGCCGTTGCCTGGCATCCATTGGAATCCGTAACGGTTACATTGTAATTGCCTTGGTCAAATACGACCGTATCAGATGCTGTAGCTCCAAAACCCCAATCATAAGCCGCATAGCTTTCCTGAAGCCCCAACGTTGTGCTGTCACCATTACAGAATGCGGTGACATTACTTGTGGTAATAACAGGGGTCGGTGCGGTAAATTCTTCAACACTCACAGAATCTGACGCCTGGCTGCAACCATTGTTGTCAGTTACCCGCACATTATAATCGGCCGGATTTTTAACATAAATGCTTGATGAAGTATCGCCCCTTGACCATTGATAGCCTTCATAGCTGTTCTTGGTGGCTAATAAACTGCTGTCACCTGGACAGATCGTGTCTTTACTGACCGTAACTGAAGGATCAGGCAAGGGATTAACCTGAATGTTTTGTTGGGATGATGTGCCAATGCAACCTTCTTTATTGGTAGCAGTAACTCTTAAATTACTCGATTGGAATACCGTGATCTGACGGGTGGTATCACCACTGGTCCAAAGATAATCCTGATAAGTATTCTGGGTTTGTAAACGGCTGCTGTCTCCAACGCAGAATTCATTGGTATCAAGCACCTGGATGGAAGGCTGGGGCGTGTCGTTAACCGTAACGGATACCTCACTTGATGTACCTTGACATCCATTGGAATCTGTGACCGTGACATCGTAATTGCCTTGCTCAAAAACAGTAGTGTCAGCTGCCGTAGCTCCAAAACCCCAATCATAAGCCGCATAGCTTTCCTGAAGCCCCAACGTAGTAGTGTTACCCTCGCAGAACAAAGTGCCATTGCTTACGGTAATGACTGGAGTGGGTGCGGTAAATTCTTCAACACTTACAGAATCTGACGCCTGGCTGCAACCATTGTCGTCAGTTACCCGTACGTTATAATCGCCCGGATTTTTAACATAAATGCTTGATGAAGTATCGCCCCTTGACCATTCATAGCCTTCATAGCTGTTCTTGGTGGCTAATAAACTGCTGTCGCTTGGACAGATCGTGTCTTTACTAACCGTAACTGAAGGATCGGGCAAAGGATTCACATCAATATTTTGAGGTGAAGAAGCGCCTGAGCAACCATCAGCATTGATCGCTGTTACGGACACGTTACCGGGTTGAAACACCTCAACCTGGCGCGTAGTATCTCCATTGGTCCATAAATAATTTTGGAAAGCGTTTTGGGTGGTAAGGGTCGTACTATCATTAGCACAAATTTCAGTACTGTCAAGCACCTGGATGGAAGGCTGGGGCGTGTCGTTAACAGCGACAAACACTTGACTTGAGGTATCTTGACATCCATTGGAATCTGTGACCGTGACATCGTAATTGCCTTGCTCAAAAAC
>CAZLQF010000017.1:0-40539 GCA_964561545.1 uncultured Sphingobacteriales bacterium | reverse complement strand
GGCGTGTCGTTAACAGCGACAAACACTTGACTTGAGGTATCTTGACATCCATTGGTATCAGTTACTGCAACGTTGTAATTACCTTGTTGGGTAAACTCAATCATTCTTGTAGTATCCCCAGTATTCCAGCTATAGCTTTGAAAGGGGGAATCGGTTTTTAAAGGAATGGTATCTCCCTGGCAAGCATCCGTTCCGTTGGGTGCATTGATGGTTGGATCCGGGGAAAAGGCTGTTACGGAAATAACCTGGGATTGGCTTGAGCAACCAAGTCCATTGAAAACAGTTACAGAATAGTCGCCTGTTGTTCCAACATCAATGGTTTGGGTGCTTTTCCCGTTGCTCCAGGAATAAATAGCGTAACCTGATCCAGCATCCAGAGTAACACTGTTTCCTTGGCAAAATTCAGTTGGACCGCTGGCAGTGACAGATATATTAGGTTTTGGGAAAACCGTTACCGATTGTTGAGCGGAAGTATCACTGCAACCAATGCTATCGGTAACCACCACCTCATAATTACCAGAAGTGGTTACTACGGTTGACCTATTGGTATCTCCATTGCTCCATTCATAAGCACTGTAAGGATCGGAAGTGCTCAAGGTAACGGAATTCCCCTGGCAAAATGAGGTTGGGCCATTGGCAGTAATGGTCGGGGATGGCGTATTTTTGGCTTGTACCGTTAATGTATCCGAATCAAGAATGCAACCTTCATCATCAACAACAGTAGCAAAATAATCGCCCGATGCGTTTACTTGAATACTTGCAGAGGAATCACCAGTGTTCCATTGATAATTATTGTAGGTCGAGTCTGTGGTTAACGTGATTGACTGCCCCGGGCATATTGATGGTACCTTGTTGGCACTAACGGAAGGCGTTGGTTTATTCTTAGGTTGCACATTGATGGTATCTGAATTGGTGACGCAACCGCTGCTATCAGTGGTTGTAACAAAATATGACCCTGGGTTGGTAATCTGTATGCTTTGCATTGTATCACCCGTATTCCACTCATAGGAAACGTAACCACTCTCTGCTGAAAGGGATAAAGTATCTCCTTTGCATATGGGTTGCGGATTGGAAGGGGTAATAGAAGGACGCTCTTTCGGGGTCAAAGTAGTAGTGTCCGAGGTTTTGGAGCAATTGGCAGTATTGGTTACCGTAACAAAATAATCGGCTGGTTGATTGACGGCGATGGTATCCGAACTGGCCCCATTACTCCACTGGTAGCTGCTATAAGAGCTGTCAACGGTAAGCTGGGTTGTATCGTTCAAGCACAGGGTATCTTTACCCAGATTCAATAGGGTTGGATCGGGTGAACTTAGAACATCCGTAATAACAGGACTAGAAGTATCACGACAGCCAAAGCCATTGATCACAATTGCCCTGAATGTATCGGCTGTATTCACATCAATAGTGCGCGTGGTCTGGCCTGTATTCCAATCATAAGCAGAATAACCGGAGCCAGCGTCCAGTTCAATGGTGTCGCCTTGGCAAAAAGTGGTATTGCCATTAACCTGAATGTTAGCGGATGGGGCCGGCACTTGATTGATGAAGACCCCATTGGATGTGGCTTGACAACCCGCAGCGTTGGTGATCGTTACGGTATAATTGCCCGTATTTTTTGCGTAAATTGAGCGCGTAGTTGCCCCGGTATTCCATTGGTAGGAAGCATAAGTATTGAAAACGCTTAATTCTATGGAATCATTACTACCGCAGATGGTGTTGTTGCCGGAAAAGGTAATCTGAGGTAGGGAAACTGAACTCACGTTAATGGTATCCGTTCGCGTCTCTCCATAGCAACCCTCATTGGTGGTAACTGTTGCAGAATAAGTACCAGATTGCTTAACCGAGATAACAGAATCGGTTTTTCCATTACTCCACTGGTACCCATCGTACTTGGAATCTATTTTTAAGGTGGCACTGTCTCCCTGGCATAACGTTGACGAACCTACTACTGATATCTCTGGTTTTAGAATGCAATTAACTTTAGTAATTATTCCATCTGGTACGCCACCGGTGGTTGGTTGATAACTGTTGGACGTTGTCGGATAATCAGTTGCTTCAGATAAACCTGCCAGGTAAATGTTATTGGAGGAATCCAAAGCAAGCCCTAAAAATTGGGTTTGATTAGTGCCCCCTATAAAAGAAGAATAGGCCAAACCTCCCGTATCACTGAATACACTAAAAGCCGCAGATGGGTCACTAGATCCTGAACCACCTCCCTGGTTAGGATAACCTGAATACTTGTCAAAAGTGGTGGGAAAATTCGTAGAACTGGACCATCCGGCTAAGTAAATCCGACCATCAGTTCCTAATTTTACTTCCGAGAAACGCTCATTCGAAGATCCTCCAAGGTAAGTGCTCCATAAATTGTTTTGCCCCGCGGAATCCAGTTTGAATAAAACATCATCCGAATTTCCTTTAAGTAAAGATTGGTAAGCGTTGGAGTCCACTGGGAAATCAAAACTCTCAGTTCTTCCGGCTACAAAGATATCGCCATCTGGGTCCGCCGCTAAGCTTAAATTCGATTCACCGCCACTTCCGCCAATATAGGTACCCCAAATGCGCTGCCCACCCTGGGTTAATTTACCTACAAAAAAAGATCCGTTAAAAGAGCCAGTACTTTTATTCGTATTTTGAAAAGCATTATTGGTGGCTATAAAGTTATTGGATTCGGTTTCACCACCAATCAGAATTTTTTGATTTCTGGTAATGGCAACATCCAATTCTCTTTCACTATCGTTGCCCCCGTAATAGGTTGACCATTGGCGGTTCCAATTCTCATCGAATTTAACTAAAAACCCATCAACAAAACCGCCTATGGTATTATCAAAAGCATTTAACAAAGGGAAAGGGGGCGCATCGTTTTGATCACTACCAGTTGTGCCTGCAATAATAATATTGCCGCTACTATCAACGGCTATACCTTGTCCTTGATCACTCGATTCTCCTCCGTAATAAGTACTGTAAAGCTGTTGGCCGCTGTTACTTAATTTAACAATGACTATATCTTGCGAAAGGAATGTTCCGCTGCCAGCAATATTGCTTTGGAAAGCATTGTTGGTAACCGGAAAATTGTTACTTTCAGTTTCACCGGTTAAATACACATCTCCATTACCATCCACTGCTAAATCTGTAAATCGTTCCTCAGTAAAACCACCAGTCGATCCTCCATAATAAGTGGACCACTGTAAATTCCCTGCCTCATCAAATTTTGATACGAATCCATCTTTTGAACCCGCTAAATTGGTTTGGAAAGCACCCGTTGTTGTGGGGAAGTTTGAACTTTCAGTCACTCCACACACATACACATCTTGTGAACCGCCTACCTCAATGCTTGTAATTTCTTCATCATCGAAATTACCCTGGTTACCACCTAAAAATGTGGACCAGTCCAAGCGGGGATCAATTACCAGATCGCCATTGGTTGAAGTTCTATTTTCAATGTTAAAGGCAACCATATTTCCATTTACCTCATAACTTCCCTTGTAATACGCACGTCCTGCGCTTGTTTCTGCATAAACAGCAGGTATGGTTTCATGCATTGTACCAAATGGGGTTTCAATTTTTAGCTGATTGAATGCCTTGGCATCAAGATTTTCAGCTGCTTTGTACCGAAGCTTAATGCGTTTGGGATTGTTATCTTCACTGACTTTAAAATCATACTTAAGTTGCCCATTGCTAAAATAAAACTCCAAGTCGGTCCCGGGATAAACGTTCTCGTAAACCAATTTTTCATGACTGGCAACTTGGGTTATATTTCCGGAGGCTTGGCCTAAGTAATAGTTGTAAAAAGGCCGGGATTTTTGCTGCCCTTTGATGTCTACAGCTTGATTGGCACCTACTACATTGACATCCATTCGGTAATACTCAACCGTGTTTGCCTTGTTACCTGCATCAATTGCCGAAAGTTCACCTTGGTTAAGGGTAGGTATTTGAACATGCTGGGTATCCTTTTTTCTTCTGAATACATAGCTCCAGCCGTTTTCTCGGAAATAAACAGAAGCCTGATCCCCCTTGAAGTAATATTTAACCTGATTGGCGGGCTTTCCATTGGTTTGGGTTACCTGACCTTTGTTGGCAAGGAAAGCATAATTTGTCGACTGATTGAAATGTTCCTTTGCAATATCATGGTTGCCAATTGCATGGAGCCAAGCTGAAAATAAAAAAATTAGCGTTAATAAGCGCTTGTTAAAATACCACATACACAATCCTTGATTTGATAAGACCATAAAAAGTTATTAACAAATAAATTTAGTAATGGTTCTTAATCGTTTATTTTATACAAAATTTTACTTATATTCAATATTTTACAATTAAACCTAAACTTTACCATTGGCTCTTATTTAACAAATATAATTTTATTACTATAAAAATAAAAAACCTAAGGCTAAAAATTAACCAACTACAACAAACGAGATCTTTGAATAAGATCAAAGCCCTGTAAAAACTTATGATGCTTTAAATTTGTAAATAAAGGGAACTTAATCGTAAGAAATCCTCCGTTATGAATGACCATATAATAGCAGAACCTTCTTTTGAGCAAGCTGTTCGAAAAGGGGCTTATACACAAAAAGAGTTGTTTGAAGCCATCAATGAACTCAGGGAAACGAAAAATGCAGTTATTCTGGCGCATTACTACCAGGTACCCGAAATTCAAGAAATAGCAGACTTTACAGGTGATAGTTTGGGCCTTTCTCAAAAGGCAGCCCAAACTGAAGCAGACATCATAGCATTTGCAGGTGTTCATTTTATGGCAGAAACTGCCAAAGTGCTTTCTCCCGATAAAAAAGTAGTGCTTCCGGATTTAAAAGCCGGTTGCTCGCTTGCAGATTCCTGCCCTCCCGGTCCTTTTAAGGAGTTTGTGGATGCCCATCCTGATCATACAGTGGTTACTTATGTTAATTGCTCTGCTGATATCAAAGCATTGAGCGATGTTGTTTGTACATCTACCAATGCTAAGGCCATCATCGAGTCAATTCCAGAAGACAAGCCAATAATATTCGCACCCGATAAAAACCTGGGCAATTACCTGATCCGTGAAACAGGACGGGAAATGTTGTTGTGGGATGGCGTTTGCCAAGTGCATGAAGTGTTCTCGGCCGAGAAACTCAAGGACTTGATGGGTGAACATCCGGATGCAGAAGTGATGGCTCATCCTGAATGCAATCATTTGATACGCACCTTTGCGGATTTCATTGGCTCTACGGGCAAAATGCTCAAACAAGCCCAGGCGAGCAATGCTCAAAAGTTCATCGTGATTACGGAACCCGGTTTAATGCATGAAATGGAAAAGAACAACCCTGAAAAAAAGTTCATCCCAGCAGCCCCGATATTTGAAACCTCTTGCGCCTGCAGTGAGTGCGAGTTCATGAAAATGAACACCCTCCCTAAACTTTACTATTGCTTAAAGCATGAAAGCCCTGAGATCAACCTTGATCAGACTTTAATTGAGCAAGCATACCAACCAATCCAAAAGATGCTGGATATTTCCAAAAAGGCAGGGCTATAATCGATGGAAACCATTTACACAGATTGCGCGGTGGTAGGTTCGGGACTGGCCGGTTTAGCTTTTGCTCAAAAAATGGCAGAGGCTTATCCTGACAGCAACATTACGCTGATCACCAAAGAAGACCTGCCTGAATCCAATAGCCGATACGCGCAAGGGGGTATCGCAGCTGTTTCCGACTTGCAGAATGACCATTTTTCGCTTCACATAGAAGATACGTTGGAAGCAGGCCACAAAATCAGTAACCCAGGAATCGTGGAAAAAGTTGTTAAAAGCGCACCCCATGTAATTGAAGACCTGGAAAGGTGGGGCGTAAGGTTTGACTACACAGAAAAAGGACAAAAAGACCTTGGTAAAGAAGGCGGTCATAGCCGTAACCGCATTCTTCACTTTAAAGACAGCACCGGCAAAGTCATCATTGAACGTTTAGCCGATCAAGTAAGCAATCAATCCAATATTAAAGTGCTTCCCTACCATTTTGCTTTTAAGCTAATGGTCAATCAAGCAGCAAATGCTTGCCAAGGCATAGGTGTGCTTGACGAGGCCAATAATACATCCTATTTGATTGATGCACCCATTACGTATTTAGCCACAGGCGGATCAGGCCAGGTATACACGCACACCACCAATCCTGCACTTGCCACAGGGGACGGTATAGGATTGGCTTCGGAAGCAGGAGCAAGTTTGCAGCACATGGCTTATTTTCAATTTCATCCAACCACGTTAAACGATCCCTCCAAAGCACAAAGGATGCTCATTACGGAAGCAATTCGCGGAAGTGGAGCTTTACTCAGAAATCAGCAAGGGTCGCGTTTCATGCCCTATTACGATGAACGGGCCGAATTAGCACCACGCGATGTGGTAGCAAGGTCCATTGACCTGGAAATGGAAGCAACACAATCAACCTATATTTTCCTGGATGCCACCGAAATTGATTCGGACAAACTACAACAATCCTTTCCAAATGTATACCGGCACTGCTTAGACCTTGGGCTTAAAATGGAAAAAGATTGGATCCCGGTAGTACCTGCTGCTCATTACCAATGTGGCGGTATTGCTGTAGATGAACGAGGCAAGACTGACATTGCAGGCTTATATGCAGGAGGCGAATGCGCTTGCACTGGCTTGCACGGGGCCAACCGATTGGCCTCCAATTCTCTGCTCGAGGCTGTGGCTTTTGCCGAATTCAGTTGTGAGGATATTCAGTATCAATCGTACTCGGGCAATATTAAGTCCAATTACGAACCAAAAAATCATAGCTTACCTTTAGCAAGTAATTCGGTTGACCAGGAATGGATTTTGGCAACAAAAAAAGCGTTGGGCGATTTAATGCAAGATTACGTAGCCATTCGCAGGTACAAAAGCACTTTGAAGCGAGCGCTTCAGAAAACGGTTGAATGGAAGCAACAATGGGATTGCTTCCAAACCAATGGCTATATCCCTAATAAGGACTTCCAGGAACTTGGCAATTTGATTATCACGGCCAACAGCATCATAGCATCTTCGCTTGAGCAACATTATTACGAATCATCCGAAGCCGAACAGGGTAGCAAGCCTTATAAGCTTTTCCTATAGGTTAATCAAATATGGTTTTAATCCTGAATTGCCTAAATTGGTATTTTTAGGGAACTTAAACCAGCCTAAACCGACTAATTAAATCCGCATTTCTTTGGCAAATTGGGAAGTTTTGGGTGGATTCCAGGGATCATCATAAGAGGTTTTAAAGAACAATTCCTGAAAATAGCCTACAGTCCTTGTAATGCGAATATAAAAACCAACATATAGGGGAACCAAAGGCACATAGAAAGCCAATTTAAATTTTTCCTTATAATCACCGTCAAATAAGCCAATGGCTGCCAATTGGAAATAATTAGAACCCATGTATAGAAGGTAATTCATGAGCGCGATGTAAGGCAATTGAGCAGTAAAGTTGATCATGATGTCCCCAAAGTAGGCAAACCAGGCTAAGTTCAGTATTACATTGTAAACAAAATTTTCGAGAAAGGATAAAAAGTTTGAAAAGCTAAAATTCTGATTGGGGTAATAAACATCCCTGTGTTTTCTCAATCGAAACCTGATCAAGGATTTACTCCACCTAAGCCGTTGGTTCAAAAGTTTGTAAAAAGTTGTGGGCGCATGCGTCTGACCAACAGCAGTAGGTTCAAACCATATCCTGTAACCAATTTTACGAATTTTAACGGTAATGTCACCATCCAAACCCGGTCCAATGTCGTAGCCTTCTACCCTGTCTAATGCTTCTCTTCTAAAAGCCCCGTAAGCTCCCGAAATAATCCGGTAGATACCAAGGTAAGAAGTAACCACTCGACCAATGGTAATGGTTTTTAAATATTCTATACTTTGAAGCGCTGTAGCTAATGATTCCTGGCGGTTTCTCACTTTCACATTACCCCCTACACCTCCAACCCGGTAATCATAATAAAAGGGGGTTAGGATCTTTTCGAGGGCATCATTGTTGAGGGAGGTATCCGCATCTAAATGAACAATAAACTTGCCCCTGGCATACCTAAGTGCAAGATTAGCACCTGAAGCCTTTCCTCCCCTGATTTCATTTCTAAAAAATTTATCTATATGGCCCCTTCTTTCAAGGTCCCTTCCAATTAAAGCCGTATTATCGTCAGATCCGTCATCTACTACGATTAACTCATAATTCCTGTAAGTTTGCTCTGCCAGGGTTCTGGTTAACCTGTAAAAATGTTGTCCCTCATTCTTGCCAGGTACGATAATTGAAACGAGTGGCTTTTCAATGAACAATTGATCCTGAGCTTGCTGTTTGGAACTTCTATTAAAATACCGGTCAATATTGTAAATGACCAATATAATGTAGTCCAAAAGCAAATAACGGGTAAATTCAAAAATAAAGAATATCCAAAAAATTCGCAGGAACTTAACACCGGATAAGTTTGCCCAAAATTCTACAAAGCTTGTTAAAAAACTATCCACTTGTAATAGGCTTGGTTAACTCATTTAATTGCTCAGTATGATCATCTTTGTTTTGAATTGGCTTAACCCCATAGCTTATTTTTGGTTTAAATTCAGGGTAATGCTTTTGAAGCGTGGTTTTGAGTGAATCTACAATGGCTTTTACCACCTGATTGGCTTCTTCCTTATTGGTTTCGGTAAGGGAAAATAAAATGGTAGATTGTGTTTTAAAAGTCACAATATCCGAACTACTAATGTTATGTTTAATAGCATCAACTATGAGTGTAAGGATGGATTTCCTTTCTTCGCGATCTAAATCATTGAATAATTGATATTGATTGGCCAAATAGATATAGGCCATATTGCTATCAAAATCAGCTATTTCCTTACGTTTAATCTCATATTTAAGCATAAGGGTGAAGGTCTCTAAATCAACGCTTCCAGGAACTTTCTCATCCTGGTTCACTGTGGTAGTAAAAGCGGTGTTAGATTTGGCTACTTCAACGCCTTTATTGGTTATCTGGTAATTGTGAATTATCTTTTTGGTGAGGTGTTCTACTTCCATATCAGTTCCGCATGAAAGACAACGCGCCTTAACAAAAACATCCTGAAACTTGTGATTGCAATTATTGCAATTGTAAATTAAAGAAGGTTTGTCATAATCAACTCCAATATGCTTTAGTGAACGATCACATTTGGGACAGCGAAGTTCATTGGCATCCCGTCCAGAAGTAAAATCTGAAAACGGTCCAATATAGGCGCAGGGGAAATGATGCACCAAATCTTCAGAATGTAAATTCGATGAAGTACATTTCGGACATACCTCCCGGTAATGGATAAACCCTTCATAACAATTCGCACATAGGTAAATGGCTTCTTCAAAATGCCCCTCTATAAGCCCTTCATTTTGAGCCAGATTTAACACGTCCAGTACTTTGTGTTCATTTTCATAGTTGAAGTGCGTAGAAATAATGGGATAAGAATAACCGATTTTTGAGTAGCGGTTGGCTTTAGGCGTTAAAAACTCCTCACCTCTTGTATATAAATATTTAAGAGCATTGGTTATAACATATTCTTCAAAGTTTGAGGGTATCCCTCGATCGGTGTGAAATTTATCAATAATTTTGTTAACAGCTTTTTCAAACCGTTCTGATTTAACGGGTTTCACCATGTAATCATTGACATCGTATTCAAAAGCATCAAGGGCATATTCCTTATAAGAAGTAGTCAGGATGATGTAAGGTTTCTGATTAAGGGCATTTAGAAAATCCAAGCCGCTCATACTCGGCATGACTATATCCAAAAAGATTAAATTTACCTGATTGGCTTTGATTAAATCAAAAGCCTCTTGGGCATCCTGAGCTTGGCCCATTAAGTTGAGGTATTCATTTTCCTCAACTAAATTTGCAAGTATTTTCCTGGACATCTCATCGTCATCAACGATGATCGTATTTATTTTCATGACCTAATAATTATTTACATTCTTTCAATCCTTATCTAAATTATCTATTTTATTCTTAATAGCATTTACAGTTTCGGATGCATACATTAGGTTGTTTTTGGATGCAAGGTTACCATCAATTAAACATCGGGTGGTTCGATCCAGGTCATCAACTTCACCAATTACAAAAATCGGTTTTAGAAAAATGTTTTCCGCTTTACTTGTCCTGATCTTTTGAACCATATTTTGAACAAAAACAGGTTTGGTTTTGGTAATAATGACAGCATCGTAAGAATTAATACCACTTAAATCCCAATCTTTCTTATCCTCGACTATGGCGAACTTAAGGTTGCCATAATGTAAGGCTTCTCCGTTTTTCTTACCATTTTGATGAACACTTTCCATTTAAAAACATTTACCCTTTTGCAGTAACTTTTTAAAACGTTAAAAAATGCAAATATAAAAATAATTCCAATACAAACGAAAAAGAAATAAAATTACACCCCGGATAATCTATACTAATTTTTTTTGCTTTTTTGAAGACAGGTGATCTATTTTCCACAAAAGGCCCTGTTGACAAGTTAAGACTAAAGGCATTTTTAGAGTTTGGTTATCAACTAATAAGATCATAAGCTACCGGTTTTAAAAGCTTATGAAAATATGGACGCATTCAATTTATGGAATAAGCAAACATCCAAAATAGTTTCGATAATCAGGTTTAAATTGCACCGTCTTCCATTGCAAGATCCCAAATGCTTCACTTGATCATATAGGTTAGCAATACTTGAAATCCGCCCCTACCCTTAAAGCAATTGAGGCCATCAATAGAGTTAAATAGTGGCTATGTGCCAGTTAGCCAAACTAGTTAAACATGGTATTTAGGCAAAATTTGAAATTGAGTCAGCTTTTTAATATACCCGCTTGGTAACTTTTACACTCATTTTGTAATAAGTTTTCCAGTCACCAAGTTTTTCTTTTTTAAGAGGCTTTATATCTGCAGCTATTCTTCGCTGGGTAGGTTCATTCTTTTGTTGAAATTCTTTTGGTAATTCATAAGTAGAGCGGTAAAATCGTTCAATTTTTCCTTCGCTTTCGGAACCATCGGGAAATTGGATTTTAACCTGGTCCCCTTTATTAACGTATTCAAGGTCTTCCTGATTAAAATAAGCTCTGATTATAATTTCCTTTTTCTTGTAAATGGCCATGATTTTTTCCGATGAACCAGCTACTTCAAAATCATTTTTATATACACTGGTTAAAGCCCCTCCCATGGGAGCCTGGTAAAATTCTGCATATTTTTGAATGGTATCGCGGTTAAACCGATATTGCTGTGAACTTATCAAGCTGTTTTTAGCTTGCTTTTGTTCTTTTTTTTCATTAAGTTGATCAATGTATTTTCTTAGGTACCTAACCTCTGCGTAATTAGATCTGATATTTGCTTTCAGCGTTCTGATTTTTTCCTTGATTTGATCAAGCTGATCCACCGTATAAACGTTTAGGTAAACCCCCTCTTCTACTTTCTTCATTCGTTTCTGGTACATTTCCAGAAGGTCTCTATTTTTTTGGTTGTCTATTCGTAATTGTTCAATGTCCTTCAAGACCCTGGCGGATTCTTTTTGGATCCATTCCGGATCAATTTTATCACTTTGAGCCAAGTCAAAATTTGAGGTATTCCCTTTAAAAGGATTGAATGCTTCGCTCCACATATACCCAAAAAGGGTATCTCCTGCATTAATTTTATTACCCTCTGATTCATAGATTTCTAATAGCTGCACATCAGCCGGTAATTGAACGTCCAACTTTTTGTAAAGCACCTGCCCTTCTGCACTCACGAAGAGCACTTCATTGATTAAAAACTTTACAACAAAAAACAAGAGTATGATTACAATTGATGCATAAATAACAATGCCCCAATTGAACTTATTTTTACGAATGGCAGGTTTTTCGTGTTGAAATTCCTCAGATTTTGGCTTTCTACTAAATTGAGAACTTTTCATAACAATTAATTTGCTCCATCATTTCCCTGTTGAAGGTTCATCAAGCCTTCTAAATCATGCCAGGCATATTCATTGATATTGGTACTGTTGAACAATTCCACCATAAAATTTTCAAGGGCATATTGATCCTTAAAATCTTCAGGCCTCAGCGCAATAACAGTTTTGTCTTGCTTGACCTCGAGTTCATTAACTATCTTACGCTCCAGATAATCCACATCTTTCTGCTTATAAGCCATTAAGAATACTTGGTCGCAATGAGGATAAATCGCATTTAGCACAGATTTGTCATAAAAAAGCGGTATGGAGATGCCAAGACGAACATCGTTAGCATCGGCCACCTGGCCAGCATATTCAGCCATTTGAATGAACAAGTCCAGGAATGTTTCACGCTTCTCATCCCATGCATCAATGGTATGAGGTTCTACATCCAGATGAACGCCATCTACACCCAGCTCAGCAGATTCCTCAATGAAGGTTTTGAGCTTGTTTCGCTTGTTTTTGTACATCAAGTTGTTGTTGCCGATCATGATTTCTACATTGATACCACTATCCTTTGCTTGAGGGATAAAAGATTTGGCTTTATCCAAAACCCGGTCTTGAGGTCCCAGGGAGAGCATTATTTGCTTGATACGGTTGTCCGATAAAAAATCAATCAAATAGTCATTCTCATACTGCTCAAAACCTGAAGACCAAACATATAAGGAGCGTTCGGTTTTAGATTGCTCCACCATGTTTTCAAGATCAATAGGGTCTACAACTTCATTGATTTTGTAATCGTCCAGAAATGTATAGATATTTAATAGCTTGAGGTAGATTTTTTGCTGAATGTCATAAAGTTCAAAGTCCACTGCTGAAAGGTTTTCCATGAGCCTTAAGGTTTTCATGGAACTATAGTTACCATCCTGAATGGTTTTCTTTGTTTGTTCTTGCCTTATTTGCTCTTGTAGCTTTTTCCTTTTATGATAAAATTCTATGTATTGGTTCAGGCCATATTGGTACTCGTAATAATAATTTAAGGCCTCTTTAAGGTCATTTAATGAATTTTTGTCTTGCTTGGCCTCAAATTTTTCAACCTTCGCTTGCTGTACTTCTTTATTGTTATCAAATCCAAAAGGGATGGGGATTCCAAAAGAAAGCCCAAAGGAGAAAAAATCCCTTGAAGGGGAAGTATTGCCAGCCTCGTCAACGTAGAGGTCGGGATTGTTGTAAATGTTGTACCTCAAAAAGGTTGAAAGCGATACATCGGTTAAAGGATGGTATTGATGTTCCAGATTTTCTGCTTTGAGTTCAACAAGGCTATCCTTTACGCTTTCATTCCGGATATCGTCAACCACTTTTTCTACATCTATATCGATTACTGGTAAAGCTTTGGCATCAATATCTTTGTTGACATTGGTTTGGATCCCCTCGTTGTAATTTTGATTGTTTTTCAACATGTTTTGGGTCTCTGATTTCTTGGATATGGTTTCTACCACCTCATCCCATAGCACCATGTTATAATTAAAGAGCTTGCGCTGAAAATCCACTCTTCGATCCAGGATGGCCTTCCGTTGTTCAAGCTTTTCAGTTTTAGCTTTGTTAAAGGTGTATATAATGGTGTTAAACAACCGGCTGTAAGATTCTTTTTTAATCTCTTGTTCCTGTTGAAACTTATTGATTATCAACTCATTTTTTAGCGCTTTGGCGTCATATTTATTGTCAAGGAATCCGTTTTTTAAGAGGTCCCATTTTAACCCTAATTGTGCTCTTCTTTTATAAAATCCACCGCTCTGAACATCAACCACCCCTTGCTCTAAATTTTCAAGGTAATTGCCCCTTAGCTGTAGCCCTATGTCTTCTTTTAATTGTTTGCGTTTGGCATTTAGGAGGTTTTGATCGGCATCAATAAGGGTGGAATCTTCTTCTTGTAAATCATACAATCTTGGTAGATTGGCTGTATCTCCTTTTGAAAGGTCTTCTGTTACCTGAGGTAAATTATTTTCAATAAATGGCTCAATCCGGGATTTAATAGCTTCGTATTCTTCTGAGGAGAGCGATTTTATTCGATCCTGACCTTGGGTATGATCTAAGACAGTAAATAAACAAAGGATGATAATCCCAACCCTTATATCCAAATATGAAATGATACCACGGCCTAAGCAGAAGAAATTTTTTATTAGAAAAACCTGCTCCTTTTGCATTTTATTAAAATAGATGACGTTCAATTTTTTAGATTATAAACCCTGAATTAATGCATCAATACCCTTTAAGCGCACTTATTGATAAACTTATTCAAGTCAAAAATCGTAAAGAATTTAAAGCGAGGAGAGGGCAAGTTATCCACAAAAGTGGACAAACATGGCGGGTTAGAAGTAATAAATCCCCAATTGTGGGTTATTTTGAATCCAAAAACTGTTCAACCATGCATCAAAAGGCCAATCAAACAATTTCTACGATGGCCTTCATCAAATTGAAACATTTCATAAATTTAGCGCCACAAACAGCCCATTTATGTCGGCAATTATCCTTGAAAAGGAGCAATTCGAGATCACCATTACCCGCCTATGCTACGAATTGATTGAAAATCACGACCCATTTCAATCAACAGCGCTCATTGGTCTACAACCACGGGGTATTTACCTTGCCCAATCCATTCATCATCGTTTGAAAAGCATCTTGGGTGACCACGACTTTGCCATTGGTAATTTGGATACCACCTTTTACAGGGATGATTTTAGAAGAAGAGATGAACCCATCATTCCAAGTTCAAGTGACATTAATTTCCTGATGGAGGGTAAAAACGTCATAATGATCGATGATGTGCTTTACACAGGGCGGACCGTAAGAGCTGGCTTAGACGCCATGCTTGATTATGGCAGGCCCTCAAAAGTTGAGTTTTTGGTTTTGGTAGACCGGCGATACAGCAGGCAATTACCGGTTGAACCCGATTATGTGGGCATGCAAGTTGACACCAGAGCATCCCAGCAAGTAAAAGTGGAATGGGAAGCTACAGAAGGGGCAAACAAGGTATGGTTACTGAATCAATGAGTAAGAAGCATGGGTTACGTTCAAAAGCAATAAAAGCTCATCTTTCGGTTTTGAGCTTAAGCGCTTACTCATTTTTTGATAAAACAGTAGTTTGGTACAAGTAGATTGTAAATCAGGCGTTTTAACTACGCAATACCAATACTTTTAAATTGATAATTGGGAATGGAATCACTCAGTGTAAGGAATTTAATAGGCATCAAAGCACTTTCATCAGAAGACATTAACCTGATCTTTGAAACAGCTGATAATTTCAAAGAAGTGATTAACCGGCCCATCAAGAAGGTACCGAGCTTACGGGATGTAACCATTGCCAATGTATTTTTTGAAAGCTCAACACGCACGCGGATCTCCTTTGAACTTGCGGAAAAAAGGCTTTCAGCCGATAATCTGAATTTTAGCGCCTCAACTTCTTCTGTGAAAAAAGGTGAGACCCTATTGGACACGGTTAATAACATCTTGGCCATGAAGGTTGACATGCTCGTAATGCGCCATCCTCACAACGGAGCTGCCAATTTTTTATCTCAACATATCGATGCCCAAATTGTAAATGCTGGAGATGGGACCCATGAACATCCAACCCAGGCGCTGTTAGATGCTTATTCGATCAAAGAACGAATGGGTGGCTTACAAGGATTAAAAGTTGCCATTATTGGTGACATCACGCACTCAAGGGTATCCCTTTCCAATATTTTTTGCCTCCAAAAATTGGGAGCTGAAGTAATGGTTTGCGGCCCGCCCACCTTGGTGCCCCATTTCATGGAAAGCCTGAATGTCAAGGTTACTTACGATTTAGAGGAAGCCTTGAAATGGTGTGACGTAGCGAATGTTTTAAGACTTCAACTTGAACGCCAGCATGCCGGCTATTTTCCAAGTTTACGCGAATATGCCATGACCTATGGCTTGACCAAACATCATTTGGATCAACTCAACAAAACCATAACCGTCATGCATCCGGGCCCTATGAACAGGGGGATTGAAATAGAAAGTGATGTAGCAGATTCTGACCATTCCATGATTTTAGATCAGGTGGAGAATGGGGTGGCCATCCGTATGGCAGCCCTTTATTTGTTGGCCGGAAAAATTGATAGCTCCGAAAAAGCTTAGCTTCTTTAACTTAACTTTTAAAAGAACTTTGGAATCAATAGAACACGTAGCACAAAATTTGTTCGTAAAAAGTTCTGAAGTCAGGTTTTAGGTGGAAATTAAGCCATCCGAATATTGCAAGGGGGTTTTATTCAAAGGTCTGCTCCTTGTAATAGTCCTTAAGATTTTTGTTCAATTGATCGACCATTGATGCGTAATCTCTGTTTACGCCCAGCAAACCCAGAGAGCTATAATTTCGCACAAAGTAAGGAAAAGGATCCTTAAGCTGGTTAAACGCATCATCCAGGATGGCAATACCTGAAAAATATTGTTGAAAATCTTCAAACCAAATATTGCCGATGGTAGCTATGTAAACCCGACTGGAGTCATCAATAGGTGAATCCAATGGCATTCCATTGGCATTAAAAACTACATCCTGGTAATTTTCATTCTTGATTGCTTTACTTTTATGATTATGAAAGAAGTAAGTCTGCTGAGAAAAGGTATATTGCGAATTAAAAGCGCTCATCACTTTTTCATTTTCAAGTTTTTGGTTAAGCTCAACGCTGTAGGCCTCACGGTACTTGCCTTGATCTAATAGTTGTTGAATTTGATTATTGGAGGAATTCAACCTAACCAATAAAACCCCATTTTTAAGCTTCCTTGCATGTTGATGCGCAATGCTTGCTTTGGCTGCCTTTTTATTTTCTTTTGCATTTCTAAACTTGGAATCCGCTGTTTCCTCCCGATCCGGAAAAATATTTTTACCAATGTTGTAAGTGACCCCAACCCTTGCCATTGAAAAATGGTAATTATTGTGAATGGTGGTCAGTGAGCGATTGTAAGAAAAGTTCAAATCCCAATGCTTACCCAAGGTGAGTCCAAACCCTACCTGAGCCATAAGATCAACATTACTCACGGTCGGTACTTCCAAATCGTTAGGTTTTTCCCGGTCTTCACCAACATAGGTGTTTTCCCCAAGAAAATAAGAATATTGCCCACCTCCGAACAGTTGAAAACCATCAATTATTTTATAACGAAGCTTGACAGGGATATCAAGGTACATCAAACGTTGCTTGTAAAAAGGGTTTTCATAGCTGGTGCCTCTATTGCTAAAAAGGCCATAAGCTTCGATATTCCAATTTTGGGAAATGGGAAATTTAATACCCGGACCTAAATAAGGAAAAGTAATGGTGGCCCCGACCCGCTCACCACCAGAAACGATGTTACTATTATCCAATCCCCCATTAACCCTTAGTTCCCATTGGTGGTCTCTGGGCGGCTTGTTATCCTGAGCATAAGTACCAGAAACAACTAAAATTAAGATGATTTGAATTAGTACTATCCAGCGCATAAGCTTATTCTATTTTATTGGAAATATTAAATAGCAAATGCGTGCCATATTCAATAACAATCCCATTTAGTGATCTACGAATCATGTGGCTCTTGCTGCAAAATCCTTTGCTTCACTTGTTCGGTCACTTCGTCCAATTGCTCGGTTGTTTTTACAGGGTAATGGGCCTTTTCTTCAATGTTATGCAAATTGGCCGGTAACATTTTTAGCCTGTTTAGGGTTTTTGCTCTAATATCATGGATATCACTGTATTTACGTTTTAATTCACCATTTTCAAAATAGGGATGAACTAAAGGTGTTCCATCATTCTTTTTTTCCTCCATTAAAGCTATTTCATCGTGATCCATGGTTCCATGCTCATCATAGTAACGATAAACCTGCTTAAGGCCAGGTAAAGTTTTCTTATTTTTGCTTAATTTCAATGTATAAGCTGGTTGCTCATTTTTATGATATTCTGAAAGCTTATAGACCATTTGAAGATAGGGCGCATCTGCAGCGGTGCTCAGTTGCGTGCCCACTCCAAAAGCATCAATCGGGGCGCCTGCATCCAATATTTCTTTAATCCGGTATTCGTTAAGGTCACCGCTGGCAAAGATTTGAGCGTCTTGGTAACCAGCATCGTCAAGAATTTTACGGGCTCCTTTACTTAATTCAACCAAGTTTCCACTGTCCAATCGAACTCCCTTGAAAGGCTTGTTCAGTTTGGTAGCTTTCCTAACTCCTTCCAGTGTATCATAAGTATCAACCAAAAGAATAGCTTGTTCACGGTAGGTATCATGAAATTTTTGAAAAGCCTTCATTTCATCTTCAAAGGACATGATCCAGGCGTGCGCCATTGTACCGGAAACAGGCATACCATATTGGAAACCGGCCAAACTATTGGAAGTACCTTTAGCACCTGCTATATAAGCAGCCCTGCCTGCAAGCACCCCGGCTTCAGGGCCATGAGCCCTTCTACTGCCAAATTCCAGAATGGGGCGTTCCTGATCATACCTATTAGCCGTATTAACCACCCTTGCGGCTTTGGAGGCGATCATCGTTTGGTGCTGGATAGTGGCAAGCAAGTAAGTCTCAATGATTTGTGCCTCTACAATGGGAGCGTGCACCTGAAGGATGGATTCGTCAGGAAAGGCAATTTCTCCTTCATCCATCGCATAAACATCCCCTGTAAACCTGAATGTTCTAAGATAATCAAAAAACGCATCACTTACATGTTGAAAGGTTGGTAGGCTGCGTAAATAGTCAACTTCTTTGTCTGAAAATTCAAGGTTGTTAATATAATCCATGGCCTGTTCAATACCCGCTACGACCAGGTAATTCCGATTTTCAGGAAGTTTCCGGGTAAACAAATCAAAAGAGGCTTCATGGCTATGGTTCTGGTCAAAATAACCAGCTGCCATGGTCAATTCGTATAGATCCGTATTAATCGCATGATATTGCAGCATTCCTTCTTATTTTAGGTTGGAGCTGATTTACTACCCAATCAAAAAACTAAATTAAAAAGTTTTTTGGAAAATATGGCTTTCATTTGCAAAACAATACTAAAGGATTATTATTGCATAAAGCCAATAAATTTAGGGCAACTCAAGTTTCACATTGCTAAAAAAATTAGGCAATGCACGAAATGGAACAAGCTTTAAAACCAGCATATTAAATACAACTTCTACATACTGCACATTTAAAATCCACGCTCCAAACAAATGACCCTCATTATTTTCCTCATAACCATTGGTGTTTCAATAATAGCCTTTTCCAATCATCAGCTTTACCAGCAAATGCTTTTCAATCCATATATAGTGAAGGCTCGGAATCAATATCACCGCTTTTTAACTTCCGGTTTGGTTCATGGCGATTGGATCCATTTGATCATCAACATGTTGGTATTTTATTCATTTGGAAGAAATGTAGAAGCCTACTACCAAAGTGCTTTTGGCGATCAATACATTTTCAATTTTCTACTGCTCTACATTGGATCTTTGGTTGTTTCAGACATTCCGAGTTTTATGAAGCATCAAAACAACCCGGGGTTTAACAGTTTGGGGGCTTCCGGAGCTGTGTCAGCCATTGTCTTTGCCAGTATAGTCTTCCAACCGTTGAGCATGATCTACATCTGGGGTTTGTTGCCGCTTCCGGCTATCCTACTTGGTGTTCTATACCTGGTATTTTCTGCCTATATGGCCAATAAAGGGCAAGACAATATTGACCACGATGCCCACTTTTATGGAGCTGTCTATGGGTTTGTTTTTACCATCCTTCTCCAACCTTCTCTTGGCCTTCATTTCCTATCAAAGCTTGGAATTTTGTAAATTGAGCAGGCTTTTAAAATATAGGACCCATGATCGATTTACGAAGTGATACGGTAACCAAGCCAACTCAACCCATGCTCGAAGCCATGTCCAATGCCTCAGTTGGCGATGATGTCTTTGGAGATGACCCCACTGTCAATCAATTTCAAGAGCGCATTGCCAAGCTTTTTGGGAAAGAGGCAGCCCTGTTTTGCCCCTCGGGAACGATGACCAACCAGATCAGCATCAAGGTCCATACGCAACCAGGCCACGAAATCATTTGTGATCAGGAAGCCCACGTTTACCGGTACGAAGGTGGCGGCATTGCGTTTAATTCCGGAGCCTCTGTTAGACCTGTCAAGGGAAGAAGAGGGCTGTTCACCGCTGATCAGGTAGAAACTGCCATTAACCCTAAAGATATCCATAAACCTTTATCCAAACTGGTGGTCATTGAGAATACCTGCAATCACGGTGGCGGTAGTATTTGGCCATTGGACCAAATGAAAGCCATCAGAGCGGTTTGTGATCAGCATGACCTTCAACTCCATTTAGACGGAGCACGGCTATTCAATGCCTTGGTTGAGACCGGTGAACAGCCGGAGAAGGTGGGTTGCTTATTTGACAGCATTTCCATTTGCTTCTCAAAAGGCTTGGGCATTCCGGCAGGCTCGGTAATTATTGGTTCTGAAGATTTTATTCAACAATCGCTTAGAATTAGGAAAGTAATGGGCGGTGGTTTGCGGCAAGCTGGATATTTGGCAGCTGCTGCTGAATATGCACTGGATCATCACGTGGAAAGGCTTAAGGAGGATCATAATCAAGCCCAAAAACTTGTGGCCCATCTAAAATCCCTGCCGTACATTAAGCAAGTATTGCCGGCCCAAACCAACATTGTGGTTTTTGAATTAGCTCAGGCTATTAATGTTTCGGATTTTTTAGCACGTCTAAAGGAGCAAGGTGTCTTAGCTGTACCTTTTGGCGATCAATGGATCAGGATGGTTACCC
The DNA here is from genome assembly GCA_964561545.1 of uncultured Sphingobacteriales bacterium. Classification (GTDB taxonomy): domain Bacteria; phylum Bacteroidota; class Bacteroidia; order CAILMK01; family CAYYUA01; genus CAZLQF01. The sequence continues at coordinate 19,904 of CAZLQF010000017.1, read as the reverse complement.
ATTTGGACATTACCGATGAAATGTTGAATGAGACGCTGGAAGTAGTAGAAAATATGAATTACCAGGCATTGTAGTTTTAAAATAGTTAAATTTCCCCAATCAAGTACTTTCTACTGCCTCCTGGTCGTTCATAATGGCTTGGAGTGTTTGGAGAGCATCCTGAACACCACCTATTTTTTGGATCGTTAATTGCAAACCTTCCTGCTTTTGGTCGAACTGACATCTTTGAGGATGTTCCTGAACATAATTCAAAATGGTACCAAACTTTTCAGACTGGTAAAAAGCATTTTGGTCTTCTGAGCCAATGAAAGTGGCTTTAAGCTTGCCATTCTTGAGTACCAATTTTTCAATGCCCATATCCATAGCGACCCATTTTAACCGGATTGTATCCAGCAATTCTTCAGTGGCGCTGGGGATAGGGCCAAAACGGTCTTTAAGCTTTTCGGCAAAATGCTGTAAATCCTGTTCATTGTTAAATTTATTCAGCTCGTGGTAAAGGTTTAACCGTTCATCTACATTGGTAACGTAGTGATCCGGGATGAGCAACTCCAGGTCGGTTTCAATCTGGCAATCTTTACTTGAATATACATGTTCCTCTTCATCCTTAAATAAGTCATGGAACTCATCATGTTTCAATTCTTCAATGGCTTCATCCAGGATCTTTTGGTACATCTCAAAACCGACTTCCGCAATGAAACCGCTTTGCTCAGCACCCAGCAGGTTACCGGCACCCCTAATGTCAAGATCCCGCATAGCAATATTGAAGCCGCTTCCGAGATCGTTGAACTCCTCAATGGCAGAAAGCCGCAGCCGTGCTTCCTGGGTTATAACTGATTGAGGCGGCGTGAGCATGTAAGCGTAAGCCTTAATATTAGCTCTTCCCACGCGCCCGCGCATTTGGTAAAGGTCACTGAGCCCAAAATTTTGTGCCTGATTAATAATAATGGTATTGGCATTGGCAATATCAAGCCCGTTTTCAATAATTGAGGTGGATAGCAGTACATCATAGAAGCCTTCCACAAAATTGAGCATGATCTCCTCGAGTTTCCTGCCTTCCATTTGACCGTGTGCTACTGCGATTTTGGCATCGGGCACCAACTCACGCAAGGTATCATGAACCTGGTAAATGTCCTTGACACGATTGTGAACAAAGAAAACTTGCCCATCACGGCTAATTTCGTATTCAATGGCGTTCTGAATGGTGTCGTTGTTAAATACCTCAATATGCGTTTCAACGGGTTGCCGGTTAGGCGGGGGCGTATTGATAACTGAGAGATCCCTTGCTTTCATTAAGGAAAATTGCAAAGTACGTGGTATTGGTGTGGCCGTTAGTGTAAGCGTATCAACATTAACTTTGAGGGCTTTTAGCTTTTCTTTGGCAGAAACTCCGAATTTCTGTTCCTCATCAATGATCAAGAGGCCAAGTTTGTTGAAGTTGATGTCTTTGCCTGTTAGCCGGTGGGTTCCAATAATTAAGTCTACCTCACCCTCATTAAGTTTTTTGAGGGTTTGCTTCTGTTGTTTTTGGGGCCGGAAACGGGAAATATAATCGATGGTAACCGGAAAATCCTCAAACCTTTCTTTAAAGGTTTTGTAATGCTGTAAGCAAAGCACCGTGGTAGGTACAAGTATAGCTACCTGCTTATTATCAGCAATGGCTTTGAAGGCTGCCCGCATTGCAATCTCGGTCTTTCCAAAACCCACATCTCCACAGATCAAGCGATCCATTGGATACTCATGTTCCATGTCTTTTTTTACATCTTCTGTAGCGCTGGCCTGGTCGGGAGTATCCTCGTACAGAAATGAAGCCTCAAGTTCGGTTTGCAGGTAATTGTCAGGCGAAAATTTAAAACCTCTTTGAGCCTTACGTTGTGCATACAATTTAATTAAATCCCGAGCAATGTCTTTAACCTTCCGTTTGGCACGGCTTTTAAGATTGGCCCATTTATTGGTGCCCAGTTTATTCAACGTAGGCTTTTTGCCTTCTTTGCTCGAATACCGCGTTATTTTATGAAGGGAATGAATATTAACGTACAATTGATCTCCACCCTTGTACTCGAGCCTAACCGCCTCCTGAACCTTGCCTTGCACTTCCATTTTAGTAAGTCCCCTGTAAACGCCAACCCCATGATCAACGTGGGTTACATAATCTCCCGGATGCAGGTCTTGTAATTCTTTTAAAGTTAAAGCCTTTTTCCCAGCGTAATAGTGATTGCCTTTATAGCGGTGATAGCGATTAAAGATTTGGTGCTCCGTATAACAAGCAATTTTGTGTTCACGATCTACATATCCCTCATGGAGGCTTTTGTAGATTGGAATAAAATTAACATTGGCTTCCTGGTCCTCAAAAATGGCGTAGATCCGCTCGACTTGTTTGCTGGATTCAGAAAAGATTAAGTTGGTATAACCTTCTTTTTCATTGGAATTGAGCGTTTCGGTCAATAACTCGAAATTTTTATTAAAAGGGGGCTGAGGGATCATGTCAAAATTGTAGGATAGATCTGGCGGAAAATAGGATTGGGTCCCAAAATCAATGGCCGGGAATTCACGAATCCTGGCCACAAATTCATCTGGATCATCAAACAATACACTGGGATCAGATTTAAAGGTGTTGGCATTGGTTTGCTGAGCCTGAATTGCCTCATTTCGGAATTTTTGAATGATCTCATGCGCAAAAGCCAGATCATTGTAAAAAACAAGGGTATTGTTGGGCAAATAGTCAAGAAAAGGAACATAACTTGTTTTGCCTTCATGTTCTTCAATATTCGGGATGATGGTAACCGAGTTCAATTTCTTTTCTGATAATTGGGTTTCAGGATCAAAAACCCTTATGGAGTCTATCCGGTCCTCAAATAGCTCAACCCGGTAAGGCTTGTCATTGGCGAAGGAGAAAATATCAATGATGCCACCCCGGATGGAAAAGGTCCCAGCTTCAAAAACGAAATCCGTTCTTTCAAACCCATATTCCACCAAAAATTCAATGATGAAATCCATATCGAGTTGATCCCCGACTTTAATTTCAAAAGTATTGTCATTGAGAGCTTCTTGGGTAATAACCTTCTCGCAGAGTGCTTCCGGATAGGTAACGATCAGGTGACCGTTGGTTGAAGGATGCTGGATGGCATTGAGCACTTCTGTGCGCTCTAAAATAGCACCGTTATCATGTTCACCAAAGGGTTGGTCTTTTTTGTAGGGTGCCGGAAAAAAATGAATTTTCTTGTCATCCAAAAAAGATTGTATATCATTCATCGTATAATAGGCAGCTTCTTTATTGGGCAGGATTACCAACTGGTGCATGGCGCTTTGTGAATAAAATGCAGCGGTTAAAATTCCTTTAGCGGAACCTTTTAAACCTGCCAAGTGAACTTTTAAATTTTTATGTTGTTTGTGGCCATCAAGAATTTCTTGGATGAGGGTTTGGCTTGAATATTTATGTAGAAGGTCTTGATGATTCAATGTTTACTTTTTTGATAGATACAATTGGGGGCCCGCCATTAGTTCAAAAATAAATGTTTTTGAATTGAAGATGATTGTAAATTTTTAGTTAATTATTATATTTTCGTGGCAAATAAAGGAGGTTAAATTATGTATTGGACACTGGAGTTAGCTTCATACTTAGATGACGCGCCATGGCCGGCTACAAAAGACGAGTTGATCGATTATGCAATAAGGTCAGGTGCACCCTTGGAGCTCATAGAAAATCTCCAGGAATTGGAAGATGATGGTGAGCCTTATGAGAACATTGAGGAAATTTGGCCCGATTATCCATCCCATGATGAGTATTTCTTCAATGAGGATGAGTATTGATCAGGCAAAAGCTCAAGCCATAACATTGGGCTAAAGTGCAATTAAACCGAAAAAACCAGTAAGGTGTAAATAACAAATAGCCGGCACCTAAAACAGGGTTTCTGAGTTGTATTATGGATAAATTCCCCTCTACCTAAGCGCCTTTAACCTTATCGCTAATTTTGGTATTGAGATTCCCTTGAGAACGGATATTGATGTTTGCCAACTTTGCAAATGAGGAGAACCCAAAGGTTACTTCGTTCTGTCAGTTATTCCTGTTTTAATTACTTTTGATTAAAGAAATTGTTCAGTTTTTGCCGAAAGCTGGACGATTCATCCCCATATCGAGGCGTTAGGGATCCCTGGCCTGGAAATTCCTCTACATGGATGGTGCTTGTTGGGAATGCAAACCGGACTCCAAGCGATTCAGCAAGGCGCATGATCTGTAAGTATATTTCTTCCCGGTATTTAAGTTCTTCATCCCAAACCTGGGTATCAAAATACGCCCAAATCATAATGTTGAGGTAATGGCCGCCCATTTCATTAAACCTTATATGGTATTCATTATTATTGATCATGGGATGATCCAAGACAATTTTCTCAACCCCCTCTCTGAATGTTTCAATCAGAGCCGGTGGCGTATCATAAGTAATGGCAGTATTGGCATAGAGCCTTCTTTGGTAGCGCATGCCCATGTTATCGATAGCCATATCAGACAGCTTACCATTAGGAATTACAATAAGGGAACGCTCAAAAGTCCGAATCCTTGAAGAGCGAAAACCCACTGCTTCTACAATTCCTTCCACTTCGTTGCTTATGATATAATCGCCTACCTTAAAAGGCTGGTCAATAAAAATCATGAGGGAGCCTAAAAAATCCTTAAGGGTCTGCTGGGCAGCCAGTGCAATGGCCAATCCACCAATGGAAAGACCTGCCAACAGCGCTGTAATATTAAAATTAAGATTCTGCAGGATGAACAAGACACCGATAACGATGATAAATCCTTTCAAGGTCTTCCTAATAATTGGGACCACCTGATCATCCAGGGTGCTACGCGTTTCCAAAGCTTTAAATTTCATGTAATCACCCAGGATGTCCACAACACTGTAAAGGATGACAATGCCAGCTAAAGGTGCCAGGATTTTAATTAATAAAAAAAGGAAATAAGAGACCTCAACAGGGAGTTGTAATGTAGGAATTAATAAATTCGCTAAAAGAAGAACGATCAAGACACTTATAAACTTCGAAAGGGCCCTTACATGTTTAGAGGCTTCTTCCGTGTCAAAAACAGTCCTGATACCCCGAAAGACCAGTATATTAAAAATCCAATAAAAAAGCTTGAAAAGAAAAAAGGCAAGGACAAGCAAGATTATTATACCTATATATTGCCAGATGGCGAGCCCTAAAAACTCCTTTTGCCCAATCATGGGTACCATCCCAAGTAGCTTGTCTGTACCAAATGGGAAGGCTTTTTTATGAAGCTCGGGAATAGCCTCAACAGTAGTTTCAGAATAATACCACTTTCCATCATCAGCTTTTGAAACATAAATCCTTGGGTAATCCTCGAAAAGCACGTATTTGTGATCTCCTGATGAAGTATCTTTGTAATCGCCTTCCATGGGTAGTTCGTCCAGATTTACCCACAATCCTTTTGCATCCAGGTACTGCTTAAGTTTGATGGCAAGTTCCTTAGCTTTGGATGTATCACGGATTCCCATTGTTTTGCCCGCAAGCTCAGCCCGATAGGTTTCACTATCGAGGTAATGTAAATGGGTTTGGACGGTATGATACGGTGAATTGAGGCTGAACTTTGAACCTTCATCCTCGGTTTTGGCTTGAAGAAAACTACAGAGTAGTAAGGTAGCTAAAAGCGCTTCCAAACATTTAATGCGATTCATAAACTTTGCTTAAATTATAATAAACTGCAAGTTATTCATTTACACGGTTATAACAAATTAGTCAGGGATACGGACCAACTTTGATCAGTTAAAAATCCTGGTTTGATGGGTGAAGTACCTCAAAACCAAAAAACCAAAAATCGACACAGCTAACCAAACAAAGCCTACGCTCCAATTTAAGAACAGCATTTTACCGATCGCGAATAACATGGAATAAGTCATCAAAATAGCACTTAGCCAGCACATGGCCAACTTCCATAAATGCACATCGGGCTTGCCTTCCTTCAGCGATAAGCGAATCGGTTCCCAAAACCCACCTGGTTTGATCCTTTGATAAAAGGATTGCAAAGTCTTTGTTCGTTCAGGTGGCGTCAAAAATGTCACCATTAACCATGTTAAAGTAGTTCCACCCACCGTTAGGAAAAAACTGTTGGGAAATTCCCATTCAAGTAAAAACTTGCATATAGCATATAAAATAAAGGGCATGATGGAGGCTGCGATTTCACTCCATACATTGATGCGCCACCAATACCAACGAAGGATCAAGACCAAACCCAGTCCAGCACCACATTCCAATACAAAGTGCCATATTCCGGTAATGGTGTTTGAAAAAACACTGATGGTAAGCCCTACCGCAGCAATAGCAACCGTGATTAACCGCGATACCCATACCATCTTTTTACCGCTTGTTGCTTCAGGATTGGTGACAAAAAAGCGCTGGTAAAGATCATTGTACAAATAACTGGCCCCCCAGTTGAGCTGGGTAGAAATGGTACTCATGTAAGCAGAAACGAAAGCCACCAGCATTAAGCCTTTCCAACCAACCGGCAAATAATCCCGCATGGCCATAACATAGCCCAGCCTTTTATCCTCTTCTGATAAATCAGGATAAAGAACCAACGTTGCCAATCCCACCAAAATCCACGGCCATGGGCGCAAACAATAATGCCCGATCTGGAAGAAAAGCGTTGCATAAATCGCATTTTTTTCATCTTTGGTACTCATCATCCGCTGGGCTATGTAGCCTCCACCGCCTGGTTCATTGCCCGGGTACCAGCTGGACCACCAAATGACCGCAATGTAGGCCAGAAATGACCCGAGCCCTAACGTTAACACCTTTCCTGCAGATTTTGCTGATGCGTCCCAGGCTACATCCGGAAAAAAATGAAAAGTTTCCTTGGGCAAAGAAGATTTAAGCCCGGTCATCCCTCCTACTTGTTCGGAGGAAATAACGAAATAAGCCAGCATAATACTTCCCGTCATGGCAATAACAAACTGAAGTGCATCATTAACTGCTACGCCCCACAATCCAGCCAAAGAACTATACATGGCTATAACAAGCATGGCAATGGCAACATAAAAGATCTGTTCGCCCGGAGGTATGCCAAAAAACACCTCCAACAAGGTCATGAATGCCAGGTTAACCCAGCCAATGATCAAGGCATTCATGAACAAACCAAGGTATATTGACCGAAAAAGCCTTAAAAAGGCCGCCCCTTTACCACTGTAACGGAGCTCAATAAATTCAACTTCAGTGAGGATATTGGCCCTGCGCCAAAGCCGCGCAAAAAAGAAGGTGGTAAGCATTCCCCCGATCATGAAATTCCACCAAAGCCAATTGCCAGCTATGCCCTGAGAGGCAACAAGCTCTGTTACAGCCAGCGGTGTGTCAGCAGCAAATGTGGTAGCTACCATGCTAACACCAGCAACATACCAAGGTAAGTTCCGGCCACTTAAGAAAAATTCCTGGACATTCTTGCCAGCACGGGTAGACAGTATAATCCCAATGGTGAGCGTAATACCAAAGAACAATCCAATCAACAGCCAATCAAGAAATGCCAGGTTCATTAACTTACTTATATTTGACAGGAAAATTAGGAAGAAATTGATAAATAAAATTAAACTCCTTTAAACGGGGTGTACAACAAAACCCTGCACATTTTGAATGCTACCTAAACCTTCAAACGACCGATAGCCAAGTAAAATATATCCAGAATCTGTGAACCCTTGCTTGTGCACTAAGTCCACTCAAGCTTTCCATTCGTTTATACTCTTGCTTTTGATATGGCTTTAAAGCCCATTGACCACAGATACCGCCCAAACAGCTGGCGGATAGCATGACATTCAGGTTGTTGTATAAAACATAGATCAATTGTATTTGTGAACAGTACGCAAAAATTTGCAAAAAATTTTGAAAGCGCTTCGCAAAGCAAAAAAAATAAAACTACAGCCCCTCCTTCAAATTAGTACCATATTCCCTTTACCTTTGCCTTAGCTCCAAAAAGAAATTCATGCGGAAATTCTTAGTATATTGCAGTCATGGCATTGAGGATATTGTTACTGAGGAAGTCAGGCAATTAAAGCCTGAAGCTATTGTTGAACCGTTTTTTGAGATTCAAGGTCGCTTAGTCGTCCGTAACATTACGTTGGATCAATTAAGACAGCTTCATTCCATTTACACCATTATTGAGCTCAAGCAGGACATTGCAGAATTCGATAAGACGAGCAATGGCATTTACGAAGCCATCAAGCAACTCGAAATTCCAGAGTTGAAGACGGCCTCCTCCTTCCGGGTTAGTAGTAGGCGCTACGGCCAACATGACTTTACTAGCAATGACCTACAGGCAATGGCTGGCGAGGCATTACAGGAAAACTACCAAACACCGGTATCATTAAAGGAATACCAATACAACATCCGGATAGACGTCATTGCCAAATACTATTTTGCAGGCATCGAGCATCATGACAAGCGCTTGGAACAGCGTTTCGAGCGCACCTATTTTCACCGGGCCGGCTTAAAGCCTTCCATGGCTTATGCCTTGCTGCAATTAGCAGATATACAGGATGGCGATACGGTTGTAGACCCTTTTGCAGGGGGCGGTACGTTGCCCTTGGAAGCTGCAAGCCTTTATGGATCAAAGATTCACAACATTTCGGGCGACCTTTATTCCGAAGAAGTAGCAAGGGCTCAGAAAAATGCTGCCCTTAACAACTTGGATGAATTAATAGAATTCAGAGCAATTAACGCCTACCGGATGGAAGACTTTGTAACTGAGCCGGTAGATAAAATTATTTCCAACCCTCCTTATGGCGTAAAATCTGCTACTAAATCCAACATTAAAAAATTGTACCGGGTCATGCTCATTAAAGCCGCAACGGTTTTAAAAGATCATGGCAAAATGGTGCTACTGATGCAACGAACCGATATGTTTCGCGAATTGGTACTTCGCACCAAACTATTCAAAATATGCCATGAGCGTGTGATCGAAGCAAACTCCCTGCATCCTCATGTTTTTGTGCTTGGTAAGGTAGATGATCATGATATGGAATGGAATCTTGAATAGGTAGAATAAACCTTAAAAAATCTTCATCACCTGTTTTGGCTCATGAAGCGCTGACGTGCTTTAAAAACAAATTTTAAGTGAATTTGTAAACGCATAAAATTTTGAAAACTAAAGAAAAGGTGCATTAAACAAAGCTCATAACCCTTTACCTTTCATTAAATTTGAGTTGTACCATTAAAAAATAAACCTATAAACATGAAATTGAATTTAATTTGGGTGCTCTTATTGGCTTTAATGACCATTAGCTGTCAATCCAACAGCGATGAGCAAAACAACATTACCGACCAGGAAACTTCCCAAACAACCATGAAGCCGGATCCGGACAATGCGGGGCTTGATTTGGCTGAAGGCATGGTAGCCAAAAAAGTTGCCGAAGATTTGGGTAAGGCCCGTCATATTGTTGCAAGGAACAATGGTGATGTTTATGTAGCCTTAAGGCAAATGAAAAATGGTGGCGGAACGGTTGCCATGCGCGACACGACAGGTGATGGCGTCATGGATATCAAAACCTATTTTGGAAATTTAACCGGAACTGGCATTGACATCAGGAACGGTTATTTGTACCGAAGCACAACCACAGAGGTTTACCGGTATCAATTAAAAGAAGACCAATTGATGCCTGAATCCAATCCAGAGACCATAGTAACCGGTTTCCCGGAAGAAAGGCAACACGCCGCCAAAGCTTTTACTTTTGATGATCAAGGCAACATATACGTGGATGTAGGTGCTCCTTCCAATGCGTGCATGGAGCAAATGCGTACCAAAGGTTCTTCCGGGCAAGACCCATGCCCATTGTTAGAGAAATACGCCAGCATTTGGCAATTTAAAGCAGACAAAACCGGTCAGCAACACACCAATGGCAATAAATATGTAAAAGGATTGCGCCATGTAGTAGCACTGGACTGGAACCACCGCGACAATGAACTTTATTTGGCTCAACATGGCAGGGATCAACTGCGCCAATTCTTTCCGGACCTATATACCGAAAAAGAAAATGCAGAACTTCCGGCTGAGGAATTTCATAAGGCAGAGGAAGGTGATAACCTGGGATGGCCTTATTGCTATTATGACCAACGCCAAGGAAAAAAGGTTTTGGGGCCTGAATACGGGGGTGATGGAGAAAAAATTGGCCGCTGCGATCAATACCAAGATCCATTGATCGGATTTCCGGGCCATTGGGCACCCAATGACCTTATATTTTACCAAGGCAATCAATTACCTTCCAAATATAAAAATGGAGCTTTCATTGCTTTTCATGGTTCTTGGAATCGGGCCCCTTTAGAACAGGAAGGTTACTTTGTGGCCTTTGTTCCGTTTGATGGCGACCAACCAAAAGAAGACTGGATTCGATTTGCTGATGGCTTTACCGGAAAAGAAAGTTTAAAATCGCCAGACAATGCTGAATATCGCCCTATGGGTTTAGCCAGTTCTCCAGATGGTGCCATTTACATTACAGATTCCCAACAGGGAGATGTTTGGAGGGTATGGCACCAAAACCAATGAAGCAGAAACTCATAGCCCTTTGTTGTTTTATCAATGCAAGGCAACTATAGCATGAAACAGAAAAGCGTACCACTCATTACAAACGAGCGTTATTAAGTGGCAGGCCATTCAATACTTAGCTTTACTAAAAGGCTTAAAGCGGTGATCGCCCGAGCAATTCGAATAAACCTAAGGCAGGATCCTTGATGTTTTTAGAGAATAGCTTTAACATCCTTGCCTACCAAACCATAAAAAAAGGTGAGCCAAAAACTTGACTCACCTTTTTTTATGCTAATAATTTGCAGATCAATCTATACCAATACAATGATTTTATTGTTCAGCACTTCTACAAAACCAGAGTTAACAGTCAAAAATTCTTGTTGATCATTTTGATCGGTTACCCTTAATTGCCCTTGGTGCAAACTTGAAATCAGTGGCGCATGGTTGTTTAGCACTTCAAATGAGCCTTGCTTTCCGGGCAAGCGAACGCCTTTAATTTCACCATTGTATAAGGTTTGATCGGGTGTTATAACTTCTAAATGCATAATTTTAAAATTTAGGCTTCCTGACCTTCAGCTTCTTTTAACATTTTCTCGCCTTTTTCAACAGCCTCTTCAATCGTACCTACCAGGTTAAAAGCCGATTCAGGATATTGGTCTACCTCTCCATCAAGTATTTTGTTGAAGCCTTTAATCGTGTCTTCTATGGAGACGAACTTACCGGGGAGGTTCGTAAACTGCTCAGCAACAAAAAATGGTTGCGAAAGGAACCTCTGAACCCTCCTTGCACGGTGAACCACAGTTTTGTCTTCTTCCGAAAGCTCTTCCATACCAAGGATGGCAATGATGTCCTGTAATTCTTTGTAACGCTGAAGGATTTCCTTAACCCTTTCAGCTGTCTTGTAGTGATGATCGCCTACAATCTTGGGCTCAACAATCCTTGAGGTGGAGTCCAGCGGATCCACAGCCGGATAAATCCCTTGCTCAGCAATCTTACGGGAAAGTACTGTGGTAGCGTCCAGGTGAGCAAAAGTTGTAGCCGGTGCTGGGTCGGTCAAGTCGTCAGCGGGTACATAAACTGCCTGAACGGAGGTAATAGAACCTCGCTTGGTAGAAGTAATGCGCTCCTGCATTTCACCCATTTCTGATGCCAGCGTTGGCTGATAACCAACAGCAGAAGGCATCCTACCTAAAAGGGCGGAAACTTCTGCACCTGCTTGCGTAAATCTAAATATATTGTCAATGAATAGGAGAATATCTTTGCCACCTTCATCTTCATCACTGCCATCGCGGTAATATTCTGCAACACTGAGGCCTGAAAGTGCTACGCGTGCGCGGGCGCCGGGAGGTTCGTTCATCTGACCAAATACCAAAGTAGCCTGGGATTGCTTAAGAGCTTCAGAATCTACCTTGGATAGATCCCATCCCCCTTCATCCATTGATTTCCTAAACTCCTCACCGTAGTCAATGACGCCAGATTCAAGCATTTCCCTTAAGAGGTCGTTGCCTTCACGCGTACGCTCACCTACACCGGTGAATACGGAAATGCCTTCGTAAGCCTTGGCAATATTGTTAATCAACTCCATGATCAAAACCGTCTTGCCAACGCCAGCTCCGCCAAACAAACCAATTTTACCACCTTTGGAATAAGGCTCAATCAAATCGATGACTTTAATGCCTGTCCAGAGCGGTTCATCAGAGGTACTTAAATCTTCATATGATGGCGGCTGCTGGTGAATGGGGCGGTAGTTTTGAGTATCAAGCTCGCCTACCCCGTCAATGGTGTTGCCAACCACGTTTAAAAGACGACCCCGAATTTCCTCACCAATAGGCATGCGAATGGGTTCACCAGTATCAATTACTTCCATACCACGGATTAAACCTTCGGTGGAATCCATGCCTATCGTTCGGACAATGTCCTCTCCGAGGTGCTGTTGTACCTCTAAAACGAGCGTACTGCCATCATCTTTTTTTACATGGAGCCCGTTGAAAATTTGTGGCAGGTGAGCGCCTTCTTCCGCAAAGCTAACGTCAATCACCGGGCCAATTATCTGGGCAATTTTGCCTTTGTTCTCCATTAAATTGAATATTTTACGTTGTAAATTGGAGTGCAAATATTAAGAGAATATCCCAAAAAACCAACATTTATTAGGCCTGTTTTAGGTAACGCTTGAGATGCCTCTTGGCAACCAAAGTTAGGGAACCTTAAAGAGCAGTTAAGGCTGGAAACACTCTTCAATAGTACTTTGGACTTAACACTAATTGCTTAGCAATTTGGTTTTTGGTTCTCACTCCAGCCGTTCCTTAATATCGAGCCTAAATTTTCTTGCGGTATCCTTAGCGATGTCATAACCAGCATCGGCATGGCGGATCACGCCAGTAGCCGGATCATTGTGAAGGACCCTTTCTAATTTTCGATCAGCTTCTTCTGAACCATCGGCTAATACAACCATGCCTGCGTGCAGGGAATACCCAATACCAACGCCGCCTCCATGATGAACCGATACCCAAGTTGCACCGGAAGCTGTGTTCATCAAGGCATTAAGAATGGGCCAATCCCCAATGGCATCCGAACCGTCTTTCATGCCTTCCGTTTCCCTATTTGGTGATGCTACTGAACCTGTATCCAAATGATCACGACCGATGACCACCGGTGCTTTAAGCTTGCCTTCTTTCATTAATTTGTTAAAGGCCAGGCCTGCTTTTTCCCGTTCGCCCATGCCAAGCCAACAGATCCTGGAAGGCAATCCCTGGAAAGCAATTTTATCCTGTGCCATTTTAAGCCAACGTACGAGGTGCTCATTTTCCGGGAATAGCTCCATTAAAGCTTGATCCGTTTCATATATGTCATTGGGATCGCCTGACAAGGCAGCCCAACGGAAAGGACCTTTGCCTTCGCTGAATTGGGGACGCAAGTAAGCCGGTACAAAGCCCGGAAAATCAAAAGCATGCTTCACACCCTTTTCAAGTGCCTGCCCCCGGATGTTGTTGCCATAATCAAAGGTGATAGCGCCCATGTTTTGAAGTTTGATCATTAGCTGCACGTGCTGGGCCATGGTATCCTTGGCAAGTTCTATATAACGATCGGGGTCTTCATTTCTTAATACCGAAGCTTCCTCTAAAGACATGCCTTGTGGAACATACCCATAAAGCGGATCATGGGCAGAAGTTTGGTCCGTTAAGGCATCGGGCACAATGTTGCGTTCGATCATTCGTTCAAGTAAGTCCACAGCATTCGCCAATACGCCAATGGAAACCACTTTGTTGGCTTCTTTGGCCTTCATAGCCTCATCAATGGCTTCATCAATGTCTTGGTAGTATTTATCAAGGTAGCGCGTTTCAATTCTTTTTTGGATGTGGGCTTCATCAACTTCAGCCGCCAGACAAACACCTTCATTCATTGTAATGGCAAGCGGTTGAGCACCCCCCATGCCGCCTAATCCACCAGTTACGGAGATCGTTCCTTTAAGGCTGCTTCCATAATGCTTTCTTGCTAAAGCCCCAAACGTTTCGTAAGTACCCTGCACAATACCCTGGGAACCAATATAAATCCAGGAACCAGCGGTCATTTGGCCGTACATGCTTAATCCCTGAGCCTCCATTTCCCTGAAAGTATCGTAGGTAGCCCACTTAGGGACGAGCATAGAATTGGAAATAACCACCCTTGGGGCATCTTTATGGGTGGGCAGAATCCCGACCGGCTTTCCAGATTGCACAATCAAGGTTTCGTCTTCCTCAATGTCTTTAAGGGCTTTCAGTATCAATTGGAGGGATTCCTTATTACGTGCTGCTTTACCGTTACCACCATAAATGATCAATTCCTCCGGTTTCTCAGCAACTTCGGGATCCAGGTTGTTGAGCAACATCCTTAACGGTGCTTCCTGGCTCCAGCCTTTGCAGTTTAATTCAGTGCCTGTAGGAGCACCGGTGAGTGAATTAAGATCAAGTTGATCAATTACTTCTTTAGAAAACATATCCTTGTTTTTTCGGGGTCATACAATTCCTACAAAAATATCCAATTTAGGGGGAAAAAAGATGGGCTGCCTCATCACCATAAGCAATCATAACTTATCCAATGAACCCAACACACAGCTTACATTTTAAGCTCATAAATTTATATCAACCTAAAGATGAAATTTTACAACCAACAACGAAGCTTATTGATGGTTTATTAAAAGATGCGACATTTTGTAATTTGGTAAGTCGATTTGTATTAAGCCATGGCCAACATTGAGCTGAATACTAGCAGTTAGTCCGCATGTTAGGCATTGGGTAATGCTTTAAGAAGTTTTCAATGCTCTAATATAAGAACACTCTATTAAAAAAGCAACAATTCCTTGGCTTGGGCCTCCAGCAGTTCAAAATAAGTTGCGTCTGTTAAAGCTTGCTCATCCATAGCTTCCTCAATGTAAGCAAGTTTAGGGCGCGAAGGTAGAAGATACATACCAAGGAAATTCAGGATATCTGCCATGTGACTTAAAGCCATGGCCGATCCATAAGGACTTGACGAAAAGCCTACCATAGCTCCTTTCTTACCGGTAAACGTATCCGGATAGCGCAGCCCATCGATAAAAGCTTTAAGCGCCCCTGGAAAGGAGCCGTTGTATTCAGAAATAATGAACACTATTTTATCGGACCGGTCTACCAAGTTTTGGATCTTATTAAACTCAGGATGGGTTAAAGCATTTTCATAAAGCGCGCTGAATATGAAATCATGGGGTAAAACCTTTAAATCCAATACCTGGATGTCCTCATTACTTTGCTGCCTTAGAATGGTTGCGTAGGAGTGCGCTATTATGCTTGAACGCGAATTTTTCCGATTCGTACCTGCAATCACTAATATCATGGAATTTGCCTTCAATCAGATCATTGATTCAAATTTAACACTGAATTAGAGGGATGGTTTACTGTGAAGCGCTAAAATTAAGGAAGGATGCCAATCATAGCGATTTCGCTTTAATGATAAAACGGGCAGACCTGTGCAAGGCATTTCATGTCATTCTTCATCATGCATCGGTAGATCAATGTTTAAAGCATTAATGATGGGACCCTATTTACCCACCTTGATCCATCCTTTTATTGGCACTGCCAAGGACATCGAACTCCTTCATCTCAGACTTGCCGTTTTTAGCAATCCTGATCAGGTATTTATTGGGCTTAAGATAATTTTTATTAATGTTATGGCTAAATTCGCCTTTCCGGACATAATCCGAATAATTGTAAATCAACGCTCCTTGCTTATCAAGTAAACTAACTTCTAAAAAACCCTCTTCCTTAGAGTTAAACTGTAGTCTTAAATGGTCCCCTTCGTAGATATGGTTTAAATCTGAGATCATAATTTCATTAGTTTTGATTTCAATGTTAATGGTACTCGTCATGTGAGTATTTTTATCCCCAATTGGTATTAACAAATCTAAAGACAGGTGGCAATGTCATGGAATGACATAAGGTGTTAGAAGGTAACACCATATATACGCTCACAAACAAAGCTAAAAAAATAAAAACGCTTGATAATCAAAAATATATATGAAGAAGGACCCTACTTTTAGTAACTATGATTGCAAGCGCTTTAAAAAAGCTGCCAAGCTTCTAACGGCTTTACCTCGATGACTGATCGAATTCTTGGTTGACAGGGGCATTTCAGCATAGGTTTGCTCGTATCCTTCGGGCTTAAATACCGGATCATAACCAAATCCTTGTTGCCCTTCAGGTGATTTGGTAATGATGCCGTCTGTTATCCCATAAAATGAATATTCCTTTCCTTGAAAAATAAGGGCCAATACCGTTTTGAAACGTGCTTTACGGTTGGTAAAACCCGCCATTTCATGCATAAGTTTGTTAAGGTTGGCCTGGTCATTTGCATTGGGGCCGGCATACCTTGCCGAATGCACGCCTGGGCTTCCGTTCAAAGCATCAACTTCTAATCCCGTGTCATCGGCAAAAACATTGACCTGGAAACGTTGATAAATGTAACGGGCTTTTTGCAAGGCATTTCCTTCTATCGTTGGTTGCTCCTCGGGAATATCACCACTAAAACCAATATCCCGCAAACCAAGCAGCTCAAAATGGTTGGGCATCAATTCTCCTACTTCCCTTAATTTGTTTGAATTGTTGGTAACAAATACGATGGATTCCATAATTACTTTACTGGTATTGAAAGTTGTGTTAATGTTTTGTTAAGCAGGCCTATGTATGTTTAATTGTTCAAAGTACCATCCAGGCTCCTAATCTTGCTTCTCTATTTTGCAAGGATCTGTTAAATGATCTTAAGTGGCTTGGTACTTGAGTCATCAAGAGAAAACCCCTTTTAAGTTGGCCCAAAGCTTTTGCTTAAGGGTGCGATCCTGGGCAATTTCTGCAACAGGTGGCGCCAATACAACATGGCTTCCCCGAATGGTTTGATGTTCATTCAACGTAATCTTCCCTGAAAAATAATCCGTTGATAAGCCGAAAGCCAGAACCACTTTGGGTTGGTAAGATTCCAGAATGGCATGAAAATCGGTAATCGAATTGCCAGTATTGATGGTAACAACATCATCGATGGATATCGAGAGGGCCTTCAATATGTTACTAAGAACGAGCTGGTCCTTAGCCTTTAAAGCAGCTCCGGAACTGTAATTGACCAATACCAGGATTTCTGTTGTAGCGACTTGCGCTTCATGATCCCCACCTGGGGGCTCTTGCCCAGTGTTTGCAGGGGTTTCCTCCTCAACTTCATGCTCAGCTTCAGGTGTTTTTTCCTGGATTTGGGGCTCTTCTACCGATGTTGCGCTTTCATTTGAATCTTCATCTGGCTTGGCATAATCCTTAGCTATTTTCCCGGAAGATTTGGATGATGATCCTTCCCCACCGAGTTGGGTTTCGGAATCATTTACCGACATCGTGGGGTCATCCACCAGGTACAAGCCCTCATTTAAAAAATTAGCCAAAAATCTGGGATGGTTTTCCATTGCTTTGTGATTGTTCTTTAAGTACCTAAATTTTATGATATTTGAATCAAATGTAATTACTTAAACAAGTTGAAAACATGGAATTTCCTATAAACATTCAAAAAACCAGCAAATCAAAGCTGCCTGAAGTAGATCTCGACAACATCGTTTTTGGAAGGATCTTCTCAGACCACATGCTAATAGCTGATTATGCAGAAGGTCAATGGCAAGGCATCAACATTATGCCTTTTCAAAATTTATCCTTCCACCCAGCCACATCCGTTTTACATTACGGTCAATCTGTATTTGAAGGTTTAAAAGCATACAAAGATAAAGATCATATTCCGGTTCTTTTTAGGCACGAGGATAACTGGAACCGCATGAACAGGTCGGCTGAAAGGATGTGTATGCCTGATATCCCCAAAGAAATTTTTGTGGATGGCATGAAGCGATTGATAAGCATTGACCGGGATTGGATCCCAACTTCTGCTGGCAGCTCCTTATACATAAGGCCTTTTTTAATTGCCATGGACCAGTACGTAGGCATTAAACCTTCTGACCATTACAGGTTCATGATATTTTTGAGTCCGGTAAATGCCTATTATCCGGAACCCATTAAGGTTAAGATAGAAGAGCAATACGTACGCGCCGTTAAAGGCGGTGTAGGATATGCCAAAGCAGCCGGCAATTACGGAGGTTCGCTGTATCCGGCCAGCCTCGCTCAACAACAAGGCTACAGCCAACTGATCTGGACCGATGCCTTGGAACACCGGTACATTGAAGAATCCGGCACGATGAACATTTTCTTCAAGATCAACGGCACGGTGATCACGCCCAATTTAGACGGTACCATTTTGGAGGGCATTACCCGCAATAGTGTTATTCAGTTACTCCAGTCCGAAAATGTGCCAGTTGAAGAAAGGCCCATTACCGTCAACGAGGTGTTAGAAGCCCATGAAAATGGTACCCTGGAAGATGTGTTTGGCACAGGGACGGCTGCGACCATTGCGCATATTAAGGCCATTGGTTACCGCGACCAAGAGCTCGAATTGCCACCTGTTGATGAAAGAAAGCTTTCGAATCATATCCTGAACCGGCTTAACAAGATCAAAAAACGAGAAGAAAATGACCCATTTGATTGGGTCGAAACCATAGAGGGATAATTTTATTGGATTCCTGTCAGTCATTTATTCCTTATCACCACTTCACCAATGGCATAACAATGGTTCAAGCAACAAGCTTCAATTTACCTTCAGCAAGGAATCAAAATCACAAATCCTAAACACACGCCTGCCTTTTTTGGCTTTACATAGGCAACCCCCAAACTTAACAACATGAAAAACTCCTTAGATTTTAGCTTTTTTTTACCCCTTATTTGCTTGATGTTATCAATTCCCACCACCTCAGCCCAAAACGCGAGCGATACTTCTAATTGGGAAACCGGAGGCAATGCCAACCTTAATTTTTCGCAAATTGGGTTAAGAAATTGGTCTGGTGGTGGCCAAAGTTCCATTTCCATTTCCGGTTCTTTTGATGGCAACCTTAACTACAAGGACGCACTTAAACAATGGGACAACAACTTGCACATGGCCTATGGCGTTATAAGACAAGGACCTAACAATGAACCTTTCCGTAAAAGCGATGATGAGCTTTCGATCACCACCAAGTATAAACAAACCGTATCCGAAAATTGGGGCGTTGCTGCCATGTTGGACTTTAATACGGTAATGAACACAGGTTATGAATATTCAGAAGATTCAACTGGAGAAACCCAGCGAACAAAGATTTCTGAGTTCATGGCGCCTGGCTACTTGATCAGTTCCATTGGGATGGAATTCCAGCCCAACGCATCCTTTTACATTTTAATTTCGCCCATTGCTGGTAAGTCCACCTTTGTATTGAATGATTCCTTAGCCAATCAAGGCAAGTATGGCGTTGAAAAAGGCGAAAACATCAGGTATGAAATTGGCCCCAATGTTAAAACAGCTTACAAAACTGCAATTGCGGAAAACGTCACCTTTAATACCAAGGTCAATTTATTTGCATCCTATGGGGACTTAACCGAAATTGATGTAGACTGGAAGGTGCAATTCAACATGAAGGTTAACGACTTTTTGAGCGCCAATGTATCCACCCATTTGATCTATGACGAGGATGTGGATGTTTTAAGAGAAGATGGCACCAAAGGCCCTGCTGTTCAATTCAAGGAAGTAGTGGCTGTAGGCCTGAACCTTACTTTTTAAAGGGAGGGCCAATTCTCAAAAGAATCCTTAAATTTGCAATGTCATACATCATGTAGCTCAACTGAATAGAGCATCCGCCAGCTGGGAAAAGACTAAAGTTCAAGTTTCGAGCTGATTTAAACTGGATTGAAAAGAAAATGACAAATTGGACACGTAGCTCAACTGGATAGAGCATCTGACTACGGATCAGAAGGTTGGGGGTTCGAATCCTCCCGTGTCCACT
>CAZLQF010000016.1:0-62902 GCA_964561545.1 uncultured Sphingobacteriales bacterium | reverse complement strand
GTTGGCTGCACCGATACAGCCCAAAGCACCATTACTGTAAACCCAGCCCCTGCTGTTACTTTAGCTTCCTTTAATGAATACTGCGTTAATGACACTTCCTTTGCCTTATCAGGCGGCAATCCTACGGGGGGAACTTATACCGGCCCGGGCGTCAACAGCGGTGACTTCGATCCCGGAGCAGCCGGTGCCGGTACGCATAATATTGTCTATTATTATACCGGTAGCAATGGCTGCACTTCACAGGATACCCAATCCATTCAGGTACATGGCTTGCCAACCGTTAATATGTCGGGCCTTAACAATGTCTATTGTATCACAACCAGCTTAGACTCACTGAATGGCATTCCAGCCGGTGGCACATTTAGTGGCAACGGCATTACCGGTTCAACCTTAGATATTCAATCCGCAGGAATTGGCAGTCATTCCATCACTTACACCTACACCGATACCAATGGTTGCAGCAATTCCACTATTAAAAGCACGCAAATCACCGATACGCCCAATGTAAGCATTGCCCCTGCCAATCCCGATTCTCTCTGTATTGGCGAGTCCATTCAATTAACGGCCCAGGCTCCCAATGGTACCAGCTATTCCTGGATGCCGGGTGGAAGCCTCAACAATTCATTGACGGCATCACCCAATACCACCACCACTTACAGTGTTACTGTTGCCGATGTTAATGGATGCACCAGTAACGCTTTAAGGGAAATTCCGGTCAAAAACAACCATGCACCGGACCTTTCTTTCCTTTCAAGCATGCCTTTTAACGATTCCCAATTGGTAACGCCAACCACTGGCGCTCCCTATACCCAATTTGATTTTAAGGTCAATTACAACGACAGCAATGGCAATGCAGTTATGACGGGTTATCCTCAATTATTGCTTGATCATGGAAAAGATGGCATTACCCTTAATTCAAACGACCAGGTTTATACCATGAGCTATGAATCCGGTAGCTTAAGCCAGGGGGTAGAAGCCTATAGCCGTACCAGTGTGGTAGGGCTTGCTTCAGGCACTTATGACGTAAAAGTAGTAGCCAAAGACCAGGCCGGATGCACGGATACCTTTGCTAATGCTGAAGACCTAATTGTGAAAGACAATGCGGATCTTGAGATATTTGCCAATAACATTAACTTCAGCGATAACAACCCCGATCCGGGTGAGACCATCACCATTACCTCCACCATTACCAATACGACCAGCAATGATGCCAACAATTTTGACATCATGGTAAAAGACCAAAATACCGGCAACTTTATCCATACGATTAATAATTTTTCTGTCACTGCCAATTCATCAAATTCCTTTAGCTTCAATTATACCACGCCAGCGCAGGATGGCTTCCATCCCATAGAAGTTATTGTAGATACACCAAGTGTAATTGTTGAACCCAATGAACTGGATAACAATGCCAAACGCCCCTTCATCAATGGAGATTATACACCCCCCGGCACCATTGACATCCTCGCATCAGCAACACCCCAAACTTCTTACAGCAATGGCAGCAATATTCTTGTGAGTGGTCATGCCGAATACATTGGAACCATCCCCGTTCAAAACCAGGACAAGGATTTAGCCGGTGGTACGGTTACAGCCCAATGGGAATTCAGCAACAATACTACCAATATCTACACCGATGCCAACGGAGATTTCTCCTTGAATATGCCGAAGCCCGTAACACCCGGTACGTATGACATTTACCTGGAAGCTACTGATTATACGCTTACAGGCTATGACACCCTTGAAGTCACCTTATTACCTCAGCCGCCCTGCCCCAAACCAGACCTTGACGTCAACATCGATGGATTCAATTGCAATCCTGTGAGTGGGCAATCCTTTAACATTACGTACCAGGTTTCCAATGGAGGCATTGATTCCGTATCGGCTGATGCTACTTCTACAGACATTGCCTTCTTCGTGGATGGAAATTACCATGGCGCTCAAACCGTTCAGGCACTTAACAATAATTCCTCAACCGGTGACCTGACCTATGGCCCAATTACGATCAATGGAGACGGCAACCACTCGATAAGTGCCCAAATAGATTACAGCAACAATGTAGATGAATGTGATGAAGGCAACAACAATGAATTCCAATCCATCAATGTACGTTGTAATACGCCTGAATTGACCTACAAATACTCCAAGAACCATTACAGCAACAACTACGTCAACAGTTCATTGCCCAACCTGGGCTTTACCCTCATCAACCAGGGAGGCGTCAACAGCAACGCTTTTGACATTAATGTGGAATACATTTCAGGACCTTGTTCCGGTGCCATTGGCAATGAACTGAATTTCAACGCTGGGCCTTTGGCTGCTTGCAATGAAACGGGTTTCTCCTTCCAACCGGATTATTCCGCCTTTGGCTGCAACATTATGAACCAGACAGGTACTCACCAATTAAAACTTAAGATCGATGATGGGGGCCCTGGCGTGAATAATGGCGGCAACATCGGTGAATGCAAGGAAAACAACAACATTGTTTACTACACCATTAACATCAATCCCCGCACAGTTGACTTGAAATTGGATGGCTGTGATTTTGATTTCATTGCCGACAATTCAGGAACATCTGGTACCATCGATTTTTCAGCAGATATTCGGAATCAGGGTTCCGGTGACGTTACCAATAATTTTGATGTGAAATTTGAATTATTCCAGGCCGGAACCAACAATCCAGTATCCGGTGCCAATACCACTGTTACGTATTCCAATACACCTCTTACTTCCGGAGCCTCTGCTACCCTCAATGCTTCCGTTCCGGGTTCTTCCTCTTTGGCCAACAGCCCTTGCTATGATCTAAGGGTAACGGTTGATGAAAATGATCAGATTACTGAATCCTCTGAAAATAATAACAGCGAACAAGAACAAGTAACCCCCGATTTCTACCTTAGTGGCGCCTGTGGAGGACCCGAGTTTTGGCAGCGTAATCAATACGTTAATGAGCCTGTCCGTTCACACGGTGGAGTGGGAATGCATGTAGGCTTGTTCAATGACGGCATCTATGAAGCCAACAACATCGAGACCTTGTTCGAATGGTACGATCCACAAGCAGGACAATGGAAAACCATTGGCAAAGGGACAGTCAATCCGGTTGGCCCTACGATATGTGGTTGTCCGTATTCAACGAAACCAACAACAAGCAGCACACCCGGCACCCACGTATTTAATAAAACCGGAACATATCAGGTAAGAATGACGACCGATTATGGCAACAATGTTGATTTTGAATGCAATGAAAACAACAATGTAAAGATCGTAAGTGTAACCGTGGTTGAGAGGAAGCCGGATTACCAGGTGCTTTCCCAGTACATCAACCCTTCAGAGTTAAATCCGGGTTTGGATGATACCATTTCCATTGACATCACTTATGAAAATGTAGGAAAAAATCATTTCAATGATTCCGTAGCTTTAGAAGCCACTGTGAATGGCTATAAACAATCCTTCCCAAGCCACCCCAATACCATGTCCATCACCAATAATGGTAAATTGGCTTATGCCAAGAGCTTGGCCAAAGGCGATAATTGGACCATCCCTGCCGGCCAGTGGTGGCCGGGCAAGCATACTTCCCAAAGTGATCAGCCAGGCATTCACATCATCAGGTCCTTTGTAGATGTCAATGACCAGATCAATGAAAATGACGAGCTCAACAATGAAGCTTCCCGAACCATTATTGTAGGTGATAATCCGGATATGACCTTTGATACCCTTACACTTAGTGATTCTACGCCAGCACCCGGACAAACTGTTACCATTACTGCTGAATTATCCAACAAAGGTGATAGAGATGGTGAAGCGGATGTTGAGTTTTCCTACCTCAATAGTCAAAACCAAAAAACCAACATTCAAACCTTTCAGAATCAGAATTTCCCCGGCAATTCTTCCAACCATCATTTCAGTACTAATTGGACGGTTACCAGCAATACCAACCTCATATTCTGCAATGTTACCAATGTGGATCCCACCGATGGCGATGATTCCAACAATGAAATATCAAAATCCCTCACCAATATTTCGCCATTAAGCGTCAGCATAGATTCTACGACTGATGCCAGTACATGTAATGCTGCTGACGGTGCAGCCTACATTAGTGTAAGCGGTGGAGCAACCCCCTATACCATTTCCTGGAATAATGGTTCAACCGGTAATTCTGCTACAGGATTGTCATCCGGAAGTTATACGGTCAGTGTTTATGATGCCAATTCCAATCAAGTCCAAAAAACCATTGTCATCGGTAATGCTTCTGGCAATGCCTTTACCAACAGCACCGTGGATACTTCCATTTGTGATGGGGAAACTTACTTTGCCGGAGGTGATGCCCAAACTTCTTCCGGAACTTATTACGATACATCTTATAATGCTTCGGGATGTGACCACATTACCGTTACCAACCTAACGGTATTGAATAGTCCTGTTGTTAATCAATCTCATGATGTTTGCCAGGGAGATTCCATCTTCGTTGGGGGTAGTTGGCAAACGACCAGCGGTACTTATTATGATTCCTTCACAACCGTAGAGGGTTGCGACAGCGTGGTAGCCCATCAAGTCAACATGAGGCCCAATCCCAATGTCAGCTTGACGCTCAGCCCTGATACCATGCTGAATACGGATTCAACCATTACATTAACCGGTGGAACACCACTTGGCGGAACATACAGTGGAACCGGAGTTTCCAATGGTGAATTTAATCCTGCTGCTGCAGGTAGTGGAAGCCATTGGATAGTTTATACCTACGCGAACCAATATGGTTGTACCAGTAAGGATTCAGCACTTATGGTTGTACTTCAATCCAATATCATTACCTGGAATGGCAATGTTGACAACAATTGGAATGATTCCAGCAATTGGTCCAATGGATTCCCTGCCTTTGACAAGGATATCCTGATTCCTGCTAATAGACCCAATTATCCATTCCTAACTAATGACCAATCTGTTCAAGACCTAACCATCCAGCCGGGGGCTTCCATCAATATTGCTAATACCACTCAACTAATTGTTCATGGTGATTTTAGCAATCAAGGAAATATGAACCTTGGTAATGGCACCTTAACTTTTACAGGCAATCAAAGTCAATCTGTTAGTGGTCAATTCTTGATATCCACAGTTAAAATTGACAATCCCAGTAATAGTGTAGTACTTAAAGGCTCGTTGCACGTAGAAGCAAACATGGATTTGGTCAGCGGCACCTTCAATGCTGCTTCCGGTAGTGAATTAAGGCTTTTGGCCGACCAAAATGGCGTGGCTTACCTCGATGACTTCAGCAGCGGCCATAATGGTTCCATTACAGGTCCGATCACCATGGAGCAATTTGCAACCGGAGGTTCAGGATGGCGTTACATCAGCAGTCCGGTAACCAATGCAACCATTGGAACCTTGCAAGATGACTTTTTCATCAGCACAGGTGCCACGGGCAATGCCTATTACTTTGATGAGCCCAGTAGTGCTTCCGACTTCCTTGACGGATGGATTCCGGTATCGAGCCGTTCCAAAAGCATGGACATCTTACAGGGCTTCGATGTCTTCTTCTGGCAAGCCAGTAATCCAAATGGAAACGTGACTTACCCGGAAACTTTCGATATTACCGGCACGCCAACAACCGGTGCCCAATCGAAGAGCTTGACCTCAAGCGGAAGCCAGTGGAATTTAGTCGGCAACCCCTATCCATCTGCAATGGATTGGGACCAAGTAGCCTTACCAAACGGAATTTATGACGGCATTTACATCTGGAATCCCAAGCAGGGGCAATTTGCCACTTACATTCCGGCAGCAGGCGGTACCGGTACCAACGGCGCTGACAATCTCATTGCGCCTATGCAAGGTTTCTTCGTTTGGGCCAATCAGGGTGCCACACCCACTTTAAGTTTTGACAACTCCTTGCGGGTAGGCAATACGACCAATTATGTAGGCAAAAAATCAGAAGCCCCTAAGAATCGTATTAAGCTGCGTGTTACCGATCAGGAAAGCGGTTCGGATGAAATGATCGTTTACTTCAATCCGGAAGCCACCAAAGCCTTTGACGGCCGGTACGATGCTTACGAGTTCAAGTCCAAAAAAGAGGCCATGCCCAACCTTTATAGCAAAATCGGTAAGGAAAACGCTTCCATCAATGGCTTGCCTGAAGTTAGGGACGGTTTGGTAATCCCCGTGAAGCTGGAAAGTGGCAAAGAAGCCACTTACACCATCGATGCCAGCTTCAAGAACCTTGATCCTGGTGTAGAGGTTTACCTCGAGGATAAGACCACCGGGGCAATTCACGACCTCCAGGAATCAGCGGTAGAGGTTGAGCATAAGCCTGATAAAACGGATCAATTTGCCTTAAGGTTCAGTATGGACGATGAGGCCACATCAAATGAAAAGATCGCACAACGTTCGGACTTCAGCCTTTATTCCCATGATGAAAAGGTAGTGGTGAATTTTGGTGAAGCCTTTAAAGGAGCAGACCAGGCCAAGGTCAAGATCATGACCATTGCGGGACAGGATGTTGTAGAAACTCAGCAAGTACCAACGGAAGGACGTCAGGAAATCAATTTAGGCAACCGCGCAGAAGGCGTTTACTTGGTACAAGTTGGTACCAATGAGCAAGTTAAGATGGAAAAGGTATTGGTGCACTAATAAATTTACGTTTTTTGGTTTTAAAGTGCTACCTTTCGAAGCCTCGGTAAGTTTGCTTATCGGGGCTTTTTTTTTGCTAATTGGGTAGCTATTGAGGCCTAACAAGATGACACCGTTCCAATAAAAATACCTGGTCATCACGATGGAGTGCTTCAGCGTGCTTGTCGTGATCTCGTCAGGTTTTAACTAAAAACTTTTGAATTCAAGTTTTTGCCCACGGGTTAGCCATTAAAGCACCTCGGGACTCCCACCAACTATTTATCGGCCTTAATTGCAATAACTGCTTTGGGTCATGGTTGAAGCTGTAATAGATTTATCAATGCAAAACTTCCTTTAATACTTATAGAGTTAAATATGGCCTTCATGGTTTCAAATAAGCATTCCACCTAATCATTAGTAGCGAGTAACAAAAAAATTTTAATTTTACAATTTAAAATATGTTACCAATATATCAAATACCCAAGTTGTTATCAATATGGTTGGTAGTGATGTTATCCGTGGGGCAGCTTGATGGGCAAACCCCTGTAACGCCCCCATTTCTGGAAGATTTTGAAACAGATACCCTCAACAGTGCATGGCAACCAAATCCAAACAAAGGCATCGTTGCCATCAGGCATGATACTAACATTACCAGTATAAGTAGGAGCGGCAATCGGGCCATGGCCTTGGGCAATCATAAGGATACGGCCCAGTTAAAAAAGTCGCTGGACCTGTATTTAGACCTCAGCAGTAATAGCCAGGTCAAATTGAGCTTTTGGATCAAAAGCAACGGTGACAATCAAAACGCCATAGAGGGGCTTTGGTTGAGCGATGATGGCGGCAATAATTTTGTTAAAGCCAAGAATTTCAATACCAGCCAATGGTGCAATGATTATGCATTTCACCCCGTCATTGATATTGATTACCTGGCTACAGCTAATCAGTTAAATCTAACTTCTGATTTTGTCGTTCGCTTTGTGCAAAAAGACAACAATGATTTCTACTTACCGGGCAGGGATGGTTATTTCATTGATGATGTATCTGTGAAGGCAGCTGATACTACTGTAGGCCTGCCCTTCACCGATGGTTTTGAAGGTAGCGGCCCCTTGAAACAGGGGTGGACCATTTCGGCTGCTTTCAATACCCAGACTCCGGATTCGGCAGCTGTTTTTCCGGCTGGTATCGTCCAAAAAACAAGCAATTCCACCATTGCTGGCGTAGCTCAATCTGGCAATCAAGGCTTAGCCATGGGTAAATTGTGCGATGGACGCGACCATGTGAATGCCCTGGATTTGAATTTGGATTTAAGCAAAGCATCAGGCGTCAACCTTGATTTTGCCATCAAGTCAAACGGAGATGAATATCATCCGCAAGATGGCATTTATTTCAGCGATGATGGTGGCAATAATTTCGTCAAAGTAGTGGATTTGGAATTGCCCCCGCCGTGCAATGAATATTTAAAGCATCCCACTTTGGATGTTGATGCATTGGCTGCATACCATGGGTTGACCTTGACCGATCATTTTGTTATTCGCTTCCAGCAATACGACAATCAAAGTATTTTTAACAGTGACGGTATGTTTTTTGACAACATAGCCGTTACCACAGACAATCAGAATTATGCAACCCTGCCTTACAATGAAAACTTTGAAAATGGCTTAGGCCAGGAATGGCGGAGTACCCGATTGGACAGCCAGAATGTTCAAGATTCCATTCCTTCATTGGTATCAGGCTTTGCTGGCATTAAGGATACAAGTTCTATTAATGGCATAGCCTATGAGGGTTCGAAAGCCTTGGGCTTGGGCAAATCCTGCGGAACATCTTCGAACATTAGTTCAATGGATTTGCACCTTGATTTGAGCAATGTCCAGCAACCTGTTTTAAGCTTTTGGTTCAGAAATTATGGGGATGAGAACCATCCAAAAGACGAGATCTGGATGAGCGATGATGGTGGCCGAACGTTTACTAAAGTGATCAATTTTGCCCCCAAAGATTGGTGCAATACTTACGGCTCTTTCCCGGGGATTCCCATTGATCAGGTGGCTTCAGATCATGGCTTAAGCCTAACATCGGAGTTTATTGTCCGCTTTCACCAAACCAGCAATTATCCATTTGATGGTGCATTTGATGATGGCTATTTTATAGATAATGTAAGTGTAAAAGAAAAGAGCAGTAATTATAAGGGTTTACCGTTTGAGGATGATTTTGAAGATTCCCTTCAATTGGGCGCAGGTTGGAGTGTTGGATATGCTGGATCTACCAAGTTAATGGATTCAAATATCGTAGGTCCTCATGGATTGGTACAGGTAATGGATACCAATCAAATAAGGGGTATTGCGGCTTCAGGGAAGCAAGCTGTTGGTCTTGGAAAAGTTTGTGAAGGGAGCCTGGCTTTAAATGCCCTTGATTTGCATCTTAACCTTGCAAGTGCTAATCAACCGGAATTAAATTTTAACATCAAAAGTAACGATGAAGAATCCCATCCGCAAGATGGTATATGGTTTAGCAATGATGGCGGTTCCACTTTCCAAAAAGTTTGGGATTTCGATGCTTCTGGCTGGTGCGAAGGCTATAGAAATTATCCGCCTTTGCCAATAGGAAAAATAGCCACAAGGCATCATATGGAGTTAACGGATCAATTCATTATTCGCTTTCAACAATATGACAATTATTTCTTCACTGGATCATTTAAAGATGGATTGTTCATTGACGATGTGAAAGTAAAAGAACAGGAAACAAGTTGGGCTAGCATCCCTTATCAGGAAGACTTTGAAGGCAATCAAGGTTTTAATGGAATATGGAATGAAGGTAATGCAGCATATACAAATGATTCTGGCGCATTTCCGGTCAAGCCAGAAGGTCAGGTAAAAAAGGTAGACACCAATTTTTTACCTAATTCTGCATTCTCAGGGCAACAAGCTTTAGGGCTCGGTAAAATTTGTGACGGATCATTAACCACCAATAGTGTTGACTTCCGGATGCTAAAAGGTAACTGTGATAACATAAGCTTGCAGTTCAATCTAAAAAGCAATGTTGATGAAGTTCAGTCAGGAGATGGCATTTGGCTAAGCAATGACCAAGGGCAATCATTTTCAAAAATCTATAACTATAATTTCCAACTTGCTGACCAGTTTTATGAACGATTTGAATTCAATCTGGACACGGCAGCCCAAAGTGCTGGTTTAATTTTGTCGGATTCCCTGATCCTTCGTTTTCAGCAACAAGATGACAATGACTTTTTCAGGGATGGTAGAGATGGCATTTTTATAGATGATGTCAAGCTTGAATGTGCGTTCCCAACTACGCGAGAAGTAACAAGCCAATTGGAATTTACTGCCTATCCCAATCCGGTAAAGGATGAATTAGTGGTCGAGATTCCCAACCTTCAACAGGGAGCTGATTTAAAACTGACGATTAAGAATGCCTTAGGGCAAGTGGTTAAACGGCTTGGGATGGAAGGAACCCAAAATCTTAAAAGGATAGATACCAAAGCTATGGATTCGGGGGTTTATTTCCTGACGATACAAGGAGCTCAAAGTAAAAAGACGGTCAAGTTTATGAAGCAATAAAACTTGATTAGGTGCCTATATGGCAAAGATTTTAGGTTTTCGAGGTCCATTATTTTCAGCTCAGTCAACCTGAAGCTGAATATTCTTCTTTTATTAGCATAAAAAACAAATTATAATGCAAGCATCCGTTGAAATTAGTATGTATCCATTGAAGGAAGATTACAAGTCTGTGATTAAGGAGTTTATTGAGAAAATAAGTAAAAATCAAAGATTACAGGTAGAGGTCAATGGGATGAGCACGCAAATCTTTGGTGACTATGATGAGATGATGGAAACCCTACAACCTGCTATGAAAGAGATTTTTGAAGACCAAAAAGCAATGTTTATAATGAAAGTGGGAGCGGGTACTTTAAAATCATGAGGGCAATAGCCTTTATTTCCCCTTAATGGTTAATCTAAATTTACCTTTTATGCTTTGGTTATAAGGGGTTGCTATTTGTCATCATAATGATGATAGCATTGATAAGCAATCCTAGAAACGGGGCATGTTGAAATCTTCCTTCAGGTCTATAAACTTTTTGATATTCCTCTAATTCTGCAAATAATAAAGGCTTCAGCTTATTGCTTCATATTTGCAGGATTCGGTTTTGTGAATATCTTTGCAGCACAACCCAAAATAAATAGTCGAAATGAACAACTTAATTTACATTATTCCGTTTTTCGGTTTATTAGCTCTATTGTTTACCTACATTCGAACATCCTGGATTGGTCAGCAGGAAACCGGAACTGATAAAATGAACCGGATTTCTGAACACATCACTCGTGGTGCGATGGCCTTTCTTAAAGCAGAGTACCGGATATTGGCCATATTCGTTGTGATTGTTGCGGTATTGCTGGCTTTTACGGCTCCAGAGGAAAGTTCTTCTCCGATGGTTGCGGTATCTTTTATCATAGGAGCCATTTGCTCAGGTTTGGCTGGCTTTTTAGGTATGAGGGCTGCTACCAAGGCTAACGTAAGAACGACCCATGCTGCCCGCTCAGGTTTACCCAAAGCATTGAACATCTCCTTTGCTGGTGGTTCTGTAATGGGACTCGGTGTTGTAGGCCTTGGCATATTGGGATTAAGTGGTTTATTCTTAATTTATAGCCAATTTACTGATTGGGATACGGTTAAGATCGTGAATGTCATTACTGGCTTTTCTTTTGGCGCTTCTTCAATAGCTTTATTTGCACGTGTTGGCGGTGGTATTTACACCAAAGCTGCCGACGTAGGTGCTGACCTTGTTGGTAAGGTTGAAGCCGGAATTCCCGAAGATCACCCTTTAAATCCTGCAACCATCGCTGACAACGTTGGAGATAATGTTGGTGACGTAGCCGGTATGGGAGCCGACTTGTTTGAATCTTATGTCGGTTCTATCATTAGTGCAATGGTTTTAGGTTATGCTTTCATTGGCATTGAAGGTGTTTACTTACCTTTAGCCTTGGCCGCTATTGGCATATTTTGTTCGATTATCGGGACTTTCTTTGTGAAAACCAAAGAAGGCGGAAATCCCCAAGCTGCCCTTAACCTTGGTGAATTCGGGTCAGCAGGGTTAATGGTTGTCCTCTCTTTCCTTGCTATGATGTGGATTTTACCTGGCACCTTTGATGCAAATGGTATTACCTACCAGTTCTGGAATGTCTTCATTTGCATGATCGTAGGCTTGGCAGCCGGCTTGGGTATTGGTTTGATAACCGAATATTATACAGGTGTTGGCACTAAACCTACCACAAGGATTGCTCAACAATCTGTAACCGGAGATGCAACAAATATTATAGCAGGCGTTGGCGTAGGCATGGTTTCAACCGCTATTCCCATCTTGATCATTGTTGTTTCCATATTGGTCTCTTACTTTTTTGCTGGCCTATATGGCATTGCTATCGCAGCCGTTGGTATGCTTTCAAATACGGGTATTCAGTTAGCGGTAGATGCTTACGGGCCTGTAGCTGACAATGCTGGGGGTATTGCGGAAATGTCCGAGCTTCCCGGTGAAGTAAGGGATCGTACTGACAAGCTCGATGCGGTTGGCAATACAACCGCTGCCATTGGTAAAGGTTTTGCTATTGGCTCCGCAGCGCTTACTGCTTTAGCTTTGTTCAGTGCTTACAAGGAAACCGCTGGCATTGAAAAAATTGATATTACCACTCCGATCGTTATGGCAGGTCTTTTCTTAGGCGGTATGTTACCATTCCTTTTTTCGGCCTTATCCATGCAAGCCGTTGGCCGAGCTTCTATGGACATGATAAAGGAGGTCAGACGTCAGTTCAATACCATACCCAAGCTTACCGCTGCGCTTGAAGTGATGAAGCGCAATGAAGGTATGGAGAATAAGGAGATGAATGAAGAAGATCAGAAGACCATGGAGGATGCAGATGGTTCGGCAGAATATGAAAAGTGCGTAGAGATCTCTACCAAAGCATCACTAAGGGAAATGGTTGCTCCCGGCTTAATTGCTGTAGTGATTCCTATATTGATAGGCTTCTTAGGGAGTCCTCAAATGTTAGGTGGCTTGTTGTCAGGAGTAATGGTTGCTGGCGTTCTAATGGCCATTTACCAATCCAATGCCGGTGGTGCATGGGATAATGCCAAGAAAATGATCGAAGAAGGCATCACGGTGGATGGCGTAGAATACGGCAAAGGCTCAGATGCACATAAAGCTGCTGTAACTGGTGATACAGTTGGTGACCCCTTTAAAGATACTGCAGGACCATCCTTGAATATTCTTATTAAGTTGATGTCCGTTGTGGCGTTGGTTATTGCACCTTTCTTGATGGTTGAGGAAAATAGCGGTAAAGCCTCGAACCAACAGGATCAAGAGAAACAAGAACAAGTGCAAAATGCGGCTTCTGGCTTTCACGGTCATTTTGGGTTCGCCCGGACCAATAACAATGAAAATGCTTGTTGTCCCTTTAAAGCAGGAATGAGCAAAGAAGATTGCATGGATAAAATGAAGGATTGTGATCCTGAAGCAATGAAAGAATGCTGGGATGAGGAAGAAAAAAATAGCTCAAATGCGGAAGCGACTGCTCATCGGGATCAGAAAAGCGAGGATGTTTAAATAAAGAAGAATTTTAAAAATAAGGGTAAAAGCGGCAAGTTCGAAAGAGCTTGCCGCTTTTTTTTTTCAACTTTTAAGCGATGGTTCTTAAAGTTGTTTAGCCAGAGAGCAATTATGCTGCCAGCCTAAGAAATAATACGCTTATTTCGATTTGAAAAAATTTAGGGCAGCAATTGAATTTAGACTTTGTTGGTTGATATTGGGCTTACCAGGGATTTATCTTTCCAATAATGTTCGGTAACTATAAGTCGCTATATCTTTGATCCAATTGGTATGAGGCTTTTGATGCTCCAATTAAAGATATTCCTTTTAGCACTTTATTCTTAGGATTAAACATTTGGGGCTTTTTTGTTGCTGACTGTGCCAAAGCAGGAATTAAAAACAATACAGACCTGTTTTAATTTGCAATCGATAGAATTACTAACTTTGTTTATTTAAAGAATGCATGTTTAAATTGTTGTCAGTGTTATGGTTGATGATCTATTTTTAATAACATTTCCAGGTGGGTTAGAGTGGATATTGGTTTTTTTGGCTGTCTTGCTGCTTTTTGGTGGGCGAAAAATACCTGAATTAATGAAAGGAATAGGAAAGGGTATTCGTGAATTTAACAGTGCTAAAACCAAAGTAAGGGAAAACCTTGAAGACGGGATGAAAGAGGAGGATAAGGAAGGTAACAAGTCTACTAAAGAAAATGATTCTAATCAAAAGGACCAACAATAAAAAACTGAAGTTTTGAAATCTTACCGTAAGCTTTCTGAAGTTCAGGAAGATCTTAAGCGAGGTATTACCAATTGCCGGCAATTGGTGGAAGGCTACCTAACAAACATTGATGATCGCAAACACCTTAACGCTTTCTTGGAGGTTTACAGGGAAGAGGCCTTGGAACAAGCAGACCAAATCGATCAAAAGCTCGCCAATAACCAAGGTGGAAGATTAGCTGGTCTTGTAATTGGCATTAAAGATAATATTTGTTACAAAGGTCATCATGTTAGCGTGTCTTCTAAAATCCTTGAAGGATTTGAAAGCTTGTACAATGCTACTGCGGTGGAAAGACTTTTGCAAGAAGATGCCATTGTCATTGGCAGGCTTAATTGTGACGAATTTGCCATGGGATCTTCCAATGAAAATTCTGCTTATGGAGTGGTAAAAAATCCCCATGATGAAGAAAAGGTGCCAGGTGGCTCCTCTGGAGGTTCAGCTGCTGCTGTGGCTGCAGATCTTTGTTTGGCAACTTTGGGAACTGATACTGGGGGCTCCATTCGTCAACCTGCTTCATTTTGTGGGACGGTTGGTTTTAAACCAACTTATGGTAGGGTATCAAGGTATGGGTTGATTGCTTATGGATCCAGCTTTGACCAAATCGGCCCCCTAACGCACTCTGTAGAAGACGCGGCAAGGATTATGGAAATCATTGCTGGTAAAGACGAATATGATGGTACATCTTTAAGTGAAAGTGTGCCCAATTATAGCAGTCAATTATCAATTAGCCAACCTGTTCAATTTGCTTATTTAAATGATTGTCTTGAAGCTGAAGGTTTGGATCCTGAAATTAAAGATCGAATAAATACCACATTAACCGGCTTGGAAAAACTAGGCCATCATACCAGCGAAGCAGAATTTCCTTATCTGGATTATGTGGTGCCAACTTACCAAATATTATCTAATGCTGAAGCCTCTTCCAATCTCTCCAGGTATGATGGAATACTTTATGGGTATCGATCACCCAATGCAGAAAATCTTGAGGAAACTCTGTTAAAAAGTAGGACTGAAGGTTTTGGAGAAGAAGTAAAACGCAGGATTGTACTGGGTACCTTTGTATTGAGTGAAGGTTATTATGAAGCTTATTATTCTAAAGCTCAAAAAATCAGGAGACTGATCCGGGAAAACCTAAGCAATATATTAAAAGACAACGATTGTATTATTTTACCCACTACCCCGGGCACTGCTTTTGAAATAGGTAAGAAAACGGAAAATCCTATTTCCATGTATTTAGAGGATATTTTTACTGTCAAAGCTAATTTAGCTGGATTTCCCTCTATATCCCTACCTTTGGGTGAACACTCCAACGGACTACCTTATGGCATTCAAATAATTGGGAACCTTAATGAGGAGGATATGTTATTGAAGGTATCTAATCATTTAATGGAAAACTTTTAAATCACAACACAATTTCATGAAGGGAGCACCCCACTTAGTCATAATCGCCTGGATGGTATGTCCAATTATTTTGTTTTCAAAAAATGACCCTCAAAAAAACTCTAATGACTCTGTTGGAGTAGCTGAAGTGCATGCAAAATCTATTGTGACTCGAATGGACAGTCTCCTTAACCTGTGGTATGTTCAAAAAAATAGTTACGATACCACAAATAGTAATCTTAATATTTATGGTTTTGATTCGGCTGAAGTTCCTTCATACAGTGATTCTGTTTACAATGCTAAAATTAACGCGCTGGAAACTCCCGTTCCCTTAACCTATAACAAATACGTAAAACCATTCATCAATTTATATAGTCAGGAGCGTAGAGCCTTAGTGGAACGTATGCTTGGCTTGTCCAATTACTATTTTCCAATTTTTGAAAAGGAATTGGACCGGAAGAACTTGCCATTAGAACTTAAATACCTACCTGTTATTGAATCCGCTTTAAATCCAAATGCTGTTTCTCGCATGGGAGCAACTGGTATTTGGCAATTTATGTATTCCACTGGCAAGCATTATGGATTGGAAATTACCTCTTATCTGGATGAAAGGAGGGACCCCGATCAATCTACAAAAGCAGCTGTTCACTTCTTGGATGACATGTACGACATTTTTGACAATTGGCTTTATGTTATTGCTTCTTACAATTGTGGCGCAGGCAATGTTAATAAAGCCATAAGACGATCTGGCTATAGTGATAACTTCTGGGATGTTTACCGGTATCTTCCGAAAGAAACGCGTGGATATGTGCCAGCGTTTATAGCAATTTATTATGTAATGGAATATCATGCAGCCCACAACCTCTATCCCAAAAATATGGATTTGCCATTAGCCTCTGATACGGTTATGGTCAATAAACAGTTAAATTTCCAAACACTTGCTAAAATACTTGATATTGAAGAGAAAAAACTGGCCCTGCTGAATCCTGAATACAAAAAAGGTTATATTCCTGCTTCAGATGCGCCTTATTCGCTGAAATTGCCATTTAAGCAGGCTTTAAAGTTTTGTACCAAGGAAAATGCCATTTATGCCTTACAAGACAGCCTGTTTCAAGATGATGAAGCGCAAATGTTAGCCAATAACAATAGCGGTGGAAGTTATGCTTCTAAAGATTCCGATTCCCATCAATTGCTTTATTATAAAGTTAAACCTGGCGATAATCTGGGCTATATTGCTGAATGGTATGATTGCAGTGCATCGGACATTCGTAGGTGGAATAATTTAAGAGGAAGTAGGATTCACCCTGGCAATAAAATTAAAATTTACATTCCGAAGGATCAGGTAGATCGGTATAATGACATTAATGAAATGTCATTCAGGCAAAAGCAGGCCCGAAAGAATGGGGAAAGTGTTAGCTCCGTATCAACCAATAACGGGTACGTTTTTTACACGGTTAAAAGTGGGGATACTTTATGGGACATTGCCAAAAAATTCCAGAACGTATCCGCTAGAATGTTAAAACGCCTTAACAATATGCCCAATGGTAAGGCTTTGGATCCAGGCCAGCGGATCAAGGTTAAAGAGAAGGGGTGAGGTATTTGTGGTATAGGGTTGATTGGATGTAGTTTTTATTTGGTGCCATATCACTGCTTTTTAGTTGCCTTTTTGCTTAAAATGTGGTCAAGCTATTTCAGACAGCGGCAGTAGTCCAGCTGTTAGGGGTAAGTTGATCATCAATTAATAAGATAATCATTTGTTAAACAGGTGAATAATTGAATAATTCAAAATCTAATGGATAAAGGCCCCTAACAATTTCCATCATTTCTTGATTGTAATAATCTCTATAGGAGCTTTTAGCTGATAGATTAACATGCTTTAATTCTTCACCAAGTCCGAATTTTTGGCGGAGATAATCGTAATCCTTGGAAATTGATTCATATTTTCCAATGAAGTCAACCATTACATTTTGGTCTAAATCGCAAACAAAATGATATTGGGATTTAAAATGTTTCCAATTCAATATGGGTTGCGCGTTTTCAACGTCACTTAGAAAATAAACAAATGATTGGAAGTCCTGAAATTGAAAGATATGTTCTTTGGCAAATTCGTAATCAACTTTTCTCAAACCACCTCTTTTTAAAAAATTGTAGGCAGAAAAAAGGCGATCATAAGGATTTCTAACAAAAGCAAACTTGAAATAATCCGAGAATCTTTGCTCATCATATCTAAAATACTCAATAGCAGTTTTATGACCGACCCTTATATCATCATTAAACAATGAATTGAGTATACTTAATCCGCCTGTCTTTGGAATATGAATAAAAATAAATTCGTGTTGGTCAAAAAGCGGATGGTACAAATCCTGGTTGGTCGGCAGGAAATTATTTTTTAACCCTTTTAATTTGTGTTTTAATTTTAATAATCTGCTCATTTAAATTACTTAAGGTTTACCTAAAAAACCCATATTTAAGTGTTAATTCAAACTGCCTTTTAAAAATCAGCCAATAATCTTTGATGGATTTAATAGGCTCTATATATTTCATTCCATCAAACACCCTGGATATTTGGAATTTTTTCAATAAGTAGTCGTTGGACACTTTTATTCTCTCCCCCTTTCTATACTTGGAATAATTAGCAGATTCTTCCATTCCTGGATAATGCCCTATATAAACATTTAAAGCTACCGCAAATTTCCATTCATTGGCCAATTTATGAGATAAATAAAAATCCAAATGTTCTTTACCAATTTTATAAAAGGAGTCCCAGCTTATGTAGTCCAAACATGCTTTTTTAAATAAAGTAGAATTGGGTACAAAATCAAATTTTTTGTATGGTATTGAATTGGAGGTAAACAAAGTAGAATTATTTTTATCATCTCTCCTTGTGTATTCTTTGATAACATCTTCCCCTTTAAGTTTAATATTACAGGCGGTACATTTTTTATAGCCATGTTCTATCCAAATACAAGAAACGCCACCTAAGGATGAGTCTTCATCCAAAATAGCTTTCAGGTCCCCAATATTATTAGGAACGGTCTGATCATCATCTAACATTAAGATGTACTCGGTGTCGCAATTTTTTACAATTTCATTTCTCCCAGCTGCGAGTCCAGTATCAAAATCTAACTTTAAAAGGCTTAGGGGCAATCTCTGTTCAAAATTTTGATACATCTCCAGTCGTTCTTCATCTATTTCTCCATCATCAGCAATAATTACTTGGAACCATTGATGTTGAGTAAGGCTTTCAAGGCATTGTTCAAGTTGCCGAGTTCTTAGAAATGTTTTAATACCAACTGTAATCGCTTCAGTATTATGCATAATTGTCTAAAGGTGTAAAGTTTAATTTTTCAAATAGCTTTTATAAAGCTTCAAATGTTGATAAGCAATTTCTCCGTAAGTGTAATTATCCAAGACCTTTTGCCTTGCATTTGCCTTCATTTCAAGGAATTTTTCCTGATCTAACTTGATCGCTCGCTTTATTTGATATGCTAAATCCTCGCTATTGCCCCATTCTGCTAAAAAACCATTTTCCTCGTTATCAATCATCTCAGGGATGCCCCCTGTATTAAATCCAATGGTTGGAATTCCACAAGCCAAAGCTTCCATAACGGTTTTAGGAAGATTGTCCTGTAAAGAAGGAATTACCAAATAATCGGCTGAATTGTAGCAATTAATTAATGCATCTTGAGATTCGATGTGGCCTAAGAAATGGCAGTTTATGTTTAATTCAGATTTTAGTGAATTGTCATCATTTCCAAACACAAGTAATTCGACATTGGATGCTTTAAGATTAACCTCTTGATCAACTTGTTGAAGAGCCTGCATTAGTTCTTTATAACCTTTTCTTTGATCGCTAATGGCATTGATAGCACCAAAAAGGATATAAGTCTTGTCTTCAGGAAGATTAAAAAATTTTCTGCTTTTTGCTGAGTCTATAGGCGCAAAGCATTCATGATTGATAGGATTAGGAATTACATGAACCCTATACAGCGCTCCTAAACTACTATTTTCAACTTGTTGAGCCATCCATTCACTGGGGGCAATAAATATGGGTTTAAGTTTATCGTAAACCATTTTCTTTTTGGCCCAAATTTTATAGGATAAATCTTGCTCTTTATTCGAGTTCAATTCAGGACATTGGTGGCAATAAGTAGTAAAGTTTTGGCAACTACCGTTATAATGGCAACCTCCTGTAATAGGCCATAAATCGCGCAAAGTCCAAAAAACAGGCTTGTTGAGCTCACCAATTTGATGTAAACCATCCAAAGAGATATAGCTATCATTGATCCAATGTAGGTGTATAACATCGTTGTTTTTAAGCCTGGATGCCATTGATGAAATTCCAAATAATCCAGTTGAGAAATTTTTGGTATTATAAGTATAGTTTTTAATAATCTTATTGGATCTTAACGTTCGTATTAAATAGGTAATTTTATGAAATTTATTTCTTTTAAGTACGGTTACATTATCTCTTACGGTCTTTTTACTTTTTTGAACAATTAAATTGGTTTCTATCTCCTCTTCTTGTTCAAGGGCTTCCAACAATCTTAGACAAGCTATGCCTGATCCCATGGCATCTGTGGCATTTAGAAGAGAAACTTTCATTTTATATTTTTTTATCTACGCTGTAAGCCTTCAATGATTTTTTGCTTGTCCTGTGTGCCGCTTTTCTTTCCAGTGAGAAAGGTCTTGGTTTAACAAATCTTCCAGATTTTCAATATCATTTCTGAAATATTCTCTTAAATCATTTTCCAGTTCAGGATCTAATTTTATATCCTTTTTGACCATTAGCTTATTTCTTGAATATTCTAATAATTGTAGCGATTTTTTTCCAAGATAAAATAATGGCGGTACGTTTTCTAAGTAAGGCTTAACTGAGTTAGCTACTTTTTTGCCATTGAAAAGCGCATTGAATAATTTTAAATTAGCCGGAACGCCCGAGCCTTCATTATAGATGGTTCCTGCATTTATTTCATACTCGTTCGAAATATCTAAAAAACCGAGCAATTTATTCATAGTGGTTTTTGAATCCCGTTGTAAATCATCAAAAAACAATACTTCTACGTCTTTAAATGCTTCGAAATACATTTTTAACTTATCAAAGTATAAGCTATGATCAAGGTAATGGAAAATATCAGGCGGAAAATTATATTGCTTTACCCTCTTGTATTCATTTTCAATAGCATATTGAAAGGATACTGATTCATGTTGATTACGGCAGGCAAATTTATAGGCAGAGAATGCCCTTTCAACAGGATCTCTTAAAATTGCGACAATTTTAACCTCTTCTCCTAAATATTCCTTTATTTTGGGGATTGATACCTCTGGAAATTGAAGATAAACATTGCCAAAATCGCCTATTGCCTTTTCGTTTGTGACATTGTTGTATTGACGTTTAAATGTTTCAAAACTAAAAACTGACGAATTTTTGTAATGAAGGGTGTTGGTGATCATTTGATTAGCAAAAAAACGGGATTCTTTATAATCAGAAGGTAAGAAGGCCTGGGGGTGCTCATTTAAATAATTATATAGAGATGTAGTGCCAGCTTTGGCTGCTCCTATCACAATAAAATTAGGTAATTGTTCCTTTTTATAATAAGCCGCTTGCTCCATCTATTAAACTAAGTGAACCTTTTCGAGTTAACAAAAATAGAATTTTTCTCTGCTGGCCCCTTAAATATTATAGTTTAAATTTAGAAAACAGTCCAGCTTTTTTAAGGGGTTAATGAGTATTTGTCCTAATTTTAGAAACTGAAAGTATCTTATAACTCTTTTTATTTTTGGAGGCTTTGGCCTAAGTTTGCTAAAATTTTAAAAGCAACATACCATAATGAGAACTAAACAAAAATCGAAAAGTCTGTATTATTTTGAAAAGTTTAGTGAGATTTTAGGTGATAATGTAGGCATTAATCTAAGCATAGCTAAGGGGAAACATATACCTATTAGAAGTGATGATAATTTTGTTGTTTCATACCCAAGAAGTGGAAATAGATACATTAGACTTTTAATGAGTTATGCAATGTATCCTAATGAAGAAGTCAACGCTACAAATATTAAGCAATGGCTTCCATCAGTTTATAATTCAAATAAAAGGGTGAAAAAATATGCTTCTCCCAGGATTTTAAAAAG
This sequence comes from uncultured Sphingobacteriales bacterium, assembly GCA_964561545.1. Lineage (GTDB taxonomy): Bacteria > Bacteroidota > Bacteroidia > CAILMK01 > CAYYUA01 > CAZLQF01. Next base: position 41,436 of record CAZLQF010000016.1, on the reverse strand, counting down.
TCATGCCTACTTTAATCCTCATTATAACAAAGTAATATACCTGGTTAGGGATCCAAGAAGTGTAGCTGTTTCTTATTTTTATTTTCTAAAAAAACATAAAGTATTACATTCACAAACTTTTACTGAATTCTTACCGAATTTTTTAAAAGGGGCACCTGATCATTATGGAAACTGGGCAGAACATGTAGGTGGTTGGCTTGGTGGGTTGGGTTTTCAATCTAATAGATTTTTATTAGTCAAGTATGAAGATTTAAGAAATTATACAAGTGATAAACTTAAAGAAATATTGAGTTTTTTAGATATTGATTATACCAATTCACATATAGAAAGAGCTGTTGAATTAAGCGATTTTGAAAAAGCGCAAAAACAAGAAAAACAAGCAAAAGCTGATTTGAACCAGGTTTGGGGTAATGCCGATTTACTTATACGAAAAGGAAGTTTGGATGAATGGAAAGAGTATTTTGGAAAGCAAGAACAGGAAATGCTAATTGATGCTTTTGGCCCTGTTATGCAGCAAGTAGGATACTACAAGGAAGAAGGTTAAACATCCAATAAAAATTATTCCAACACTCCGATTTTGAATATGCTTGGGACTAATATTTAAAATTTGTTTTATTGATGAATTAATGAAATAAAAAAATAAGGTGCTGATTATAAGAAATATTTTGGATGGGTAAAGTAAAACATCAAGCATACAAGAACAGCCTATCCATCTATTTAGGTACTGCCTTGGGCTACTTAAATATAATGGTTCTATTTACCAATTTTTTCACCAAAGAAGAATTTGGCCTTGTAAGGTTATTACTTAGTGTTTCTGGCTTGCTTGCTGTTTTTGCGCTTCTCAGCTTACCTGGAATTATTGTTAAATATTTACATTACTTTAAAGATCCCAAACGGGGCAATCATGGTTTTTTATTCTTTTCAATATTGATAGCCATGACCGGGCTCGCACTCATTACTGCTTTATTTTTCGTTTTCAAAAATCCAATATTGAACACTTATGCAGAGAAAGCCTCTTTATTTGTAAATAATTATTTTTACCTATTCCCGCTTATTGTATTCCAGGTCTTTCACGTTGTTTTTGCCTCTTATTTAAGAGCTTTTTTTAAAACTGTTTTACCCTTATTCTTAAAAGAAGTGGGGGTCAGGTTATTAATCTTATTAGTGATTGGTTCCTACGTTTTGGAGCTGGTTGATTTTCAAACCTTTCTTGTGCTTTATTGCATATCTTACGGGATACCTATTCTAATTATGATTTACCATACTTGGTCTATTGGTGAGTTGTATTTAAAACCTGATTTTTCAGTGTTTAAATCACCAATGTTCAAAGATATCCGATCGTTTGGTATTTATTCAATTTTCAACAGGCTGTCAGGTCAACTTAATAGAAGATTGGATGTTTTAATGCTGGGTGCTATGGTGGGTTTAACGAGTGTTTCTTTATACACTGTAGCTTTTTATTTAGGTGAATTGATTAGGGTTTCTACTAGAGGTTTGTCTTTTGTATCTCAACCATTTATTGCTGAAGCATTTTCTAAGGGAAATTATGCACTTGTTGATCGTATTTATAAAAAATCCTCTCTGAACCAATTGTTGGTCGGTGCACTTGTTTTTATTGTCATTTGGGTGAATTTAGAAGATATTCTTCATATCATCCAACCAAAGTACCTGGATGCAAAGAACGTTACCCTATTTATAGGAGCTGCTAAACTTGCTCAAGTTGGCTCAGGAGTAAAGGAACAAGTTATTATAACTTCTCCTTATTATCGGTATAATCTTCTATTCATGGCACTTTTAGCAGTCTTAACCATTATTACTAACCTTATTTTTATACCATTATATGGCATTGTTGGAGCGGCCATTGCTACGGCTTTATCTGCATTGTTAAACATTGTTATTAAGGTTTCTTTTATTTGGTATAAAATGAATTTTCAGCCTTTCTCCATACATACCATGTATGTTTTATTAATAGCCCTTGTCGTTTTTTCAGGCTGTATTTATTTACCAGATCTTAATATTGAAAATTGGAATGTGAGGGTTGCCAAATTATTGAATGTAGGGTACAAAGCTACGATTATAGCGCTACTTTACGGATTAGCTATTCTATACTTCAAACCTTCCTATGACATAGATGAAACGCTTCAAACGTTAAAGAAAAAGTACTTAAAGTAAAAAAGCCTTAGCTAAATAATTGTTCTATAGCTCAAATGAACCAATTTTCAATTGATAAGAAAAAGGAAGAAGGTTGAACCTTGAATATAATAGGCTTTATTATTACATGCCTTTCAAAAAATATCTTTACTTCTATGCTTTTTTAAAAATTTATGACCAATAAGTAAGGTCCAAGTTGAAAATTTGGGCAAGCTCAGTGTTGCATTCCTTATAATCTTTCTTCAATTTCTCTTTGATTGCTAGATCCTCGCTTGAAGACTTCGGGGCTTTATCTGCATTAATTTTTAAATATAGCGGAATCAATACTTTGTTTTGCAAAAAAGGAGGGAAGTAGCTTTGAATTTTACTTCCAAGTTTATGAAGACTTTTACTCTTTACTTTTACAGTTGGGTTGCCTTTGGGAAAATCAAAATCTTCATAAAAACTTGGATCAATCTTGAGAAATGTACTCAACTTTTTCATGAACCCTTTAGGATCCTCCATCATTTCTTCCATTAAAAAAACTCCTAAATTTTCATCCCCCACTTGGTCCCTCCAATTCTTAAGAAAGCGTACATAACAACTCATGCCTACTTGGCCTCTTCCATGAGGTTTGGTCCTTTCTTCCAAAAATTCAGAAAAACTTTGATTAACGACTTTTTCATTCCTCATTCTATATTTTTGAAATCGGTAAAAGGAGAAGAGCCTTTCTGCCGGTTCACGAAGCAAAAAAATAAACTTAGGTAAAGGCCGGATTTCAGGTAAGTACCTTAAGGCTGTGTTTCTAGTGGCATACTCTGGAGTAGCTTCAAATACAACTTTAGCATTTTTGCAATTTTCAAAAAGTTGAGCATAACCATCCCACCCGTGGTCGTGAAAATTTGCATTTTTGTTGCTTTCACGCACTTTATCAAAGAAGTACAAAGTTTCTTTATACTTAGAGCCACAAACCTCGGGATGAGCATTTAGCCAATGCCATAAAGAACTCGTGCCGCATTTAGGGAAACCCGCTATGATGGTGTTTGGAAAAATTTGAGTCATTGAGTTGGGTTTATTTAAAAATAGTGTATTTTCAGTTTTATAAAATCAACATGGGTTACTTTTTATTGATCTTGCTGTCAAAATTAATCAAGTTCATTGAACGACGTTGAATCTTGACCTTACGGCAATACCGTCAAAGTTCCTTCAAAGGATTATGATTCACCATCATAACTTTCTACATTGATTTTATAATGGTGCGGACCGACTGGTAAAGGCTCACCAATGTATGTTCCATTCCAGCGGTTACTGTTTGGGGTTGAATACATCTGTTATGTTTATTTTTTAAGAGGTTCCTTGTTAATCCTGGAAGATAGTAAGTTGGAATTACGAGAAAATCAATTGAATACCTCATTCACCAATTAAATTTTTTTCCAATTAGATCGAAAAGCGCTTCATTGTAGGGTTCAAAAAAAGAATATAACTGATCGTAAGTTTCCTGATTCACATATTGCTTATTGTTAGTAACATTTTTTGGCTTCAAATTAGACGGTTTGAAATCTGAATCAATATTGACAAATTCAAAAATTTGCTGCAACGTGTTGAGGGGATCGGTGAACAACGCTTCACTACTTAAAATCAGGAGTTGATCCTTAGAAAAATATTTGAGGTAAGCCTGTATTTGGTTGATATAAATGCCCCGGCTTTTGTAGGAACATTCTAAGAAAATTCTACTTTTATAAGCTTTTCTTTGCTTAACATCTTCCATTAACTGATCTTCTTCTTTTAAAGCTTCTGACAATGATCGATGTTCATATCCTTTCTCTACATTCATGTAATATTGGGAAATTGCCCTTTCAACGGGATTTCTCAATATAGCTATGAGTTTAACATTGGGGATGTAATCATAAATTCGCTGAGGTGCATACGGATTAAATATATAGAGCGGGGAGGCTTCAAAGGTTTTGGTCTTGTTAATTTTATTTTTAAATGGAAAATGCGCTCTATACCAGGCTTCCCCTTCATTGAAGTTATCAATATCGGGATCAATTCCACCGTCAAAAAAATGAACTTCTTTAGAAAATGAAGGAATTGCTTGGGGGTGCTTTTTGATATGATCAAATAAGCTTGTTGTCCCAGATTTTTGAGCACCGATTATGATAAAATTGGGCACTGCTCGCTGATGCCATGTAGACAAGCGGTATTGCCATTCATACGCTCTATACTTATTATAGACTCTTTTTTTAATGTTGTGTAAGGTCGCCAATTGTTATAACTTATGGAGTTAAATTTGAATATTTGATTTTAAATTATATTAACTTGAATATTTTGGTAGAGCTATTCAAAAATAGCAGCCACAAATTTTAGGAAACTCGATGGCTTTTGCAATTTAAAAGCTAAACCTGTTAATTTTTGTGTTATTGCTTGCTATTCAAGCCCTATAGTGGGTGTCATACTTTTAAGCTGGTTCAGTTTTTACGAAATAATAAATTAAAACGCTAAACCTCAGCTTCAATTTCAAAAAAAATACTGCCACTAAGGGTTTAGCAATATACAGGATTGGCGTGGTTTCCTCAACCGCTTTGAACTTAAAGCGACAGAACCCTCTGGAATAGAAGCTTTTTAAGCTTAATTCTGGATATTCTCAATTCAACTTCGAATTTGCCATGGCTTCAATAAGTTTTTAAAAAGTACATGGGTTGCCTGTTTACTTTTTCAGTCTGAAATGTCATAAAAAGGGGAAGTTTTTATCGAAGAGAAACTTAGCTTGGACCATCTGATCCATTGAGTAGGTTATGAATATTAAGAGCAAGCAGTTTTAAACTAATCGTAGAATTCGCTTAAATTCGAAGTAGCATGGAAAATTTATTAGAGAGTGGTTTTAAGGCCATTCAAAAGGAAAAAAGAAAATCATTTATGAATCAACTTTTAACATCATTTTCCAGTAAACTGCCTGGTGTTAAGCAGAGTGTTTTTGCGGAGATGAGTAAACTTTCCAACGAACATGAAGCCATAAACCTTTCCCAGGGATTTCCCGATTTCAATTGCCCGGATGCATTGATTGATTTGGTTACCAAACATATGAAAGAAGGCAAAAATCAATATCCTCCAATGCCAGGGATTCCTGAGCTTAAAACAAAAATTGCCGAAAAAGTGCAGGAATTATATGGCGCTGATTATGATCCCGATCACGAAATTACCGTGACGGCCGGAGCTACTTTAGGGCTCTATACAGCCATTTCCACGCTTGTTAAGGAAGATGATGAGGTCATTGTATTTGAGCCTGCTTACGATGCTTACGTCCCAGCCATTCAACTGAACAAAGGTGTTCCAAAATACATCCAGCTTCATCCCCCTGATTACCAGGTGAACTGGGACGAGGTTAAAAAACTGGTAAGTTACCGCACCAAATTAATCATTATTAACACTCCTCAAAATCCAAGTGGCTCAATATTTTCGAAAGATGATATGCGTCAATTAGAAAAGATCACCCGCAATCATGACATTTTTGTGTTAAGTGATGAAGTTTATGAACACATTGTTTTTGATGGTAATGAGCACCAAAGTGTTTGCAAATATCCGGGTTTAAAAGAACGATCTTTTGCGGTGTTTTCATTTGGCAAAAGCTATCATACAACTGGTTGGAAAATTGGTTATGTGATGGCACCCGCAGCAATGACCAAAGAATTCAGAAAAGTGTTCCAATATGTTATTTTTGGCGTATCTACACCCATGCAGTACGCCTACGCTGATTATCTTGATTATAAAGACCACTACCTTGAATTAAACGATTTCTACGAAAAGAAGCGCGACTATTTTGCTGAGATCATTAAGAGTTCCCGTTTTAAATTGTTGCCCTGCAAGGGTACTTACTTTCAATCCGTAGATTTTAGTGCTATTTCGGATGAAAAGGATGTGGACTTTGTGAAACGATTAATCAAGGAATACCAAATTTCAGCCATTCCGGTTTCCGAGTTTTATCATCAAAAAATTGATAACAAGGTTATTCGTTTTTGTTTTGCTAAAGGAGCTGAAACCCTGCAAAAGGCCGGAGATATACTATGCAAGATCTAACGGTTACCCTGGTGCAGCCCGATATGGTATGGGAGGACAAGCAAGCCAATCTCGACAAATATGATCACTTGCTAGCCGATGAGCAAGGGAAAGCCGACCTTGTAGTTCTTCCCGAGATGTTCAATACTGGTTTTAGTATGGAGACCGAAAAACTCCACGAAACAATGGAAGGCCCCGCTATGGAATGGCTTTACCAAAAAGCAAGTCAGTTGGATTCGGTCATGATGGCCAGTTTGATCATTAAAGAAAATGAGCATTATTACAATCGACTTGTATGGATGCTGCCAGATGGCCATTACCATACCTACGACAAGAAGCATTTATTCACCATGGCCAAAGAGGACCAACACTTTGCCCCTGGCAGTACTCAACTTCAAGTAGAACTCAACGGATGGAAGATTAGACCTATCGTGTGTTTTGATTTGCGATTTCCGGTTTGGTTGCGCAATACAGAGGAATACGACCTAATGGTCGTGAATGCCAATTGGCCGAAACGCAGGGGCAATCACTGGACTTCCTTGCTCCATGCCAGGGCTATTGAAAATCAAGCTTATTCCGTTGGTGTAAACCGCGTAGGGAAAGACGGGAATGATGTTTATTACAGCGGGGACAGTATGGTCGTAGATCCTCTTGGAGAGCCATTGCTACACCTCAAGCACAATGAGCAGGTAAGCCGTATTACGCTACATTATGATGAAATTAAACGCGTGAGAAGGTACATGCCGTTTCTCAAAGAAAGAGATGCATTTGAATTTAAGCAGTAGTTATTGGGATGAACCCACCTTTTAGGGTGGCGTCAAGATTAAATGTTAAACATTTGCAGGCAGACTAAATATTTCCTAAAAACCAGTTATAATTGGGTTTAAATAAAGGTGAGGGGCAAATAGTATAGCCTCATTGTTTTTAAAGTTGGTAAGCAGTAATTCATGCAGCCATCAACAACTACTTACCAACTTGGCTTTTAAACTGCGTTTTGCCACCTGTTGAAGAGCTATCTTTCCTTCAAAAGCAGCTTGCTACTTAATATTTGAAAACCATTATTTGGGCCCTTTAGGCTGTAGCGGCCTGAATACCATTTCACTCATGAGGAAATTTTCCGTGGTTTCTATGGCCCTAACGATTTGCGTTGCTACTTCTTCGGGCGTCATCATATAATCGTGTGCCTCTACGCCTGGCGCATTTTCAAAGAAGTCTGTTTTCACGGAGCCCGGGTAAACCGTAGTAACTTTAACCCCAAATTCCCTTAATTCCTTGAATAAGCTCTCAGAAATACCGCGAACCGCAAACTTGGTTCCGCAGTAAGCACTGTTTTGAGGGTTGGTATAAATACCAGCTACAGAGGATATGTTAATGACATGCCCCTGCTGTTTTTCCTTCATGGCAGGGATTACATTTTTGCAGGCATAAAAGATCCCGTTCACATTGGTTTCATACAATTGGTGCCATTGCTCAAGGGTAATGTCTTCTATGTACCCGAAATACCCCAATCCTGCATTGTTGATAAGTATATCAGGTTTTTGGTTAAATGTTTGGACCGTTTTTTGGTAGGCACTGGTTACCGATTCATAATCGCGAACGTTGGTTTCAAAAAATTGAAAGTTTTCGTTGCTAACTGCCGGTATTTTCCGACCCCAGCCTGCTACATTGGCACCCCTTTCAAGCAGTTGGTCTACCAATGCTTTACCGATGCCTTTACTTACCCCAGTTACTACTGCTAATTTGTTGTTCAATTCCATATGCTTGGTTTTTGGTGTTGTTCAAATAAGGTTTATTTCGACTTTTTTGCTTTCGCAAAACGATAGCGATCATTTAAGTCTTTGTACAAGGTAATATCAGTGAAATTGCTATTTTCCAGGACTTCCTTGATTGCGTCCTTGTAGGCCTCATTGATTTCGAGATAAAGCCACTTTTGGGGTTTTAAAAGTTTCTTAGAAATGTGTACAATTTGCTGATAATATTGAAGTGGTTCATCATTGTTTACAAACAATGCTTCATGCGGTTCATATGCTAATACATTTTGATGCATGTTTTGTTTTTCGGATTTAGGAACATAAGGCGGATTGCTGACGATCATGTCAAAGGGCTCGAGCGTATCAACTTCATCTTCTTGCCAAACATTAAGTTGCTGGAATAGCGAACTCGAATGGTTTTGGCGGGCATTGGTTTTGGCCATATGAATGGCTTCTTTTGAATGATCAATACCTATTACTTCTGCTTTTGGAAAGTATTGGCTCAAGGTAATAGCAATGCAGCCCGTACCCGTGCCAATGTCCAGAATACGGCCTTCAAAATCCGGCTCGGCTTTTTGGATGTTATAGACAAGCTCCTCCGTCTCCTGCCGTGGAATTAAAACATTAGAATTTACATAGATTTGATTGCTGAGGAAGTAAGCAAACCCGATGATGTATTGGACCGGCTCTCCTTCTTCAAGTCGTTTTAAGGCAGCTTCCAGGGTTATTTGCTGGTCCTCGGATAAATGGGACGATTTTTCGAGGTAAAGTTGCAATTGATTGATCTCCAAAAAGTCTTCAAATAACCTTTGAACAATGCTATGCGCTTCCTCGGATTCGTACATATTGTTCAAGCGATCTATTGCTTGATCAAAAGCATTACCTATGGTCAATTGTTCCATGTCAAGAAATTTTCCTCCGTTTCAAAATAACGTAAAAATCAGGATTTAAGCTAAACGATAATTGGCTTTGTGTTGCGATCCAGGAATATAAAAACCCCTTAAATTTGCCAAAATGATGGATTCAATAAAATACAAGTAATTGGAGAATTTATACATGGAACGTTGCCTTGAGCTTGCTCGTAGCGGATTGGGTTATGTGGCGCCAAATCCTTTGGTAGGTTGCGTAATCGAGCACGATGGCATGATTATCGGGGAAGGTTATCATGCCTATTATGGAGCTTCCCATGCAGAAGTTAGTGCCATTCAATCCGTGGAAAAAAAGGAATTGCTCCAAGCATCTACATTGCATGTTAATCTTGAGCCCTGCAGCCACCATGGAAAGACGCCTCCTTGTACTGATTTTATTATCCAACATCAAATACCCAGGGTGGTAATAGGCGTGCAGGATCACCATGAAAAGGTTGCAGGCAAAGGAATAGAGCAACTTAAGCAAGCAGGTATTCAAGTTAAAACCAAGGTTTTGCAGCAAGAGGCTTATCAACTCAATAAACGCTTTTTTACTTACCACAAAAAGCAACGGCCTTATATCCTATTAAAATGGGCTCAAACACCCAATGGTTTTTTGGCAGATCAAGAGGGCAACCCTCAATGGATAAGCAACCCTTATTCCCGAATCCTCGTCCATAAATGGAGGGCTGAAGAAGATGCAATTATGGTGGGAACCAATACAGCATTGCGGGACAATCCAACTTTAAATGTGAGAAATTGGACCGGTAGCAATCCGCTGAGGATCGTCATTGATAAAGATTTGCAATTAAATAACGCTTTCAATTTGCTAAATGGAGCAAGTCCTACATGGATTTTGAATAATAAAATAGAGCAGCAATTGGATAAGAATCGCTGGAAGGCCTTTGATTTTACCAAGGATTGGCTTCCGGATTTTTTGAATCGATTATACCATGAAGGTGTTCAATCTTTAATAGTAGAAGGAGGGGCACAATTATTGAGAAGTTTTACCAATATTGATTACTGGGATGAAGCAAGGGTTTTTAAAGGTGCTAAGCGATTTCAAAAGGGCAAGGCCGTAGCACCAGAAATGAATCGGAAACCGGCAAAAACTTCTTGCATAGGCAATGATCAACTTGAAATTTTTCTTAAGAACGAACTAACAACATGATGAAAATGAAGCAATTAATAACAGCGCTTGCATGCTTTTTAATGACCACTAACCTTGGTTTAGCACAGGAAATATCTTATGAAAAGGACCTCCATGATTTTGGCGTTGTTAAAGAAAGTGAAGGTAAAGTGGCTCACCAGTTTGTTTTTACCAATACGGGTGACGAGGCCTTGAAAATTGAGCGCGTTAATGCAAGTTGTGGTTGTACAACCCCTAACTGGACGAAAGATCCTATAAAGCCTGGCGAGCAGGGGTATATCATTGCCAATTTTGACCCTAAGGGCCAGCGAGAGGGTTATTTCCAAAAGCATATTTATGTATATACCAATACTTCTCCGTCAATGAATCCCATAACTATTGAAGGAAGGATTAAAAAATCAACAACCAATAAGAATGAATTTCCCAAATCATCGGGGAATGTAAGAATGAGCACTTACAATGTATTTTTTGATACTGTGAATGCGAGTGTGGTTGACTCAGCTACTTTTGAAATTTACAATTCCCACGACCGGCCCATCAGGATTAATCAAATTGAATCCAAAAATTTCGTATATGCAGGACGACTCCCGAAGGTATTAACCGGAAATGGTACAACGGAATTTAAAGTTTATTTCAGCGCACCTATAAGCTTAAACAAGGAAGAGAAATACGGCATGGTTTATGACGAAATTAAAATGATAACCGATGATCCTAAGCAACCTGAAAAAACGATGAACGTAGCTGCTTTTATTAAGCCAGATATCCAAAAAGAAGAAGGACAAAGCATGGCCAATGCACCCAATATTCAATTTGAAGGAAAAGCCCACGATTTTGGTGAAGTTAAAGAAGGCGATAAGTTAACAACCCGCTTCAAATTCAAAAATACCGGACAACAAAAACTGGAAATCCTGGATATATCATCGTTCTGTGGATGTACGGTTTCCTCACCAGAAAATACAATGGTTGAACCTGGCGATTCAAGTACCATAAAGGTGACCTACGATACTCGGAAAAGATCAGGCAACCAAATAAACGATATAACCGTCTTTACCAATGATCCCAATCAAACTGTTGTGAATTTAACAGTGAGAGCCATTGTTGAGGAGCAGGGCAAAATCAAAGCCCCTCAAGCAAAATAAAAGTTGCTCTAATTCGTTTTTTAAGTAAATAAAAGTCTTCAAATTCACCCTTTTTCCAAAGCAATTTATTTGCTAGCCCCGGCCAGATTTCTGGCCGGGGATTTTTTTGCTGGCCGAATTCAATAGTCTTCGTAACACCATCTTTTAGGCCATTAATAGCTTCCCCTAATCAATTCCTTATTAATTTTGCCTTAAAACTTAAAAGCCAATATTATTGAACGAAGAACTTCCTACTGCTGAAACCGCTTATGAATTGGGCTTGAACCAAATAGAATACGACCGTATTGTTGAACAAATGGGCCGAAAGCCGAATTTTACCGAACTCAGTATTTACTCGGTCATGTGGTCGGAGCATTGCTGTTACAAAAATTCGGTGGTATGGCTGAAAACTTTACCTAAACAAGGCAAGCACATCATGGCTGAGGCCGGTGAGGAAAATGCTGGTTTAGTGGATATTGGCAATGGCTTGGCATGCGCTTTTAAAATTGAATCGCATAATCATCCATCTGCTATTGAACCTTACCAAGGAGCTTCAACTGGCGTAGGCGGCATTCACCGTGATATTTTTACCATGGGAGCGAGACCCATTGCCGCTCTGAATTCATTAAGATTCGGAGAATTAAAATTGCCCAATACCAAGCGGTTGCTTAAAGGTGTGGTCAAAGGTATTGGTGATTACGGCAACTCCTTTGGGGTGCCTACGGTGGGCGGAGAAATCTATTTTGACCCCAGCTACAACGTTAATCCTTTGATCAATGCCATGAGCGTTGGCATTGTTAATGTTGGCGAAACTATCTCGGCCGTTGCTAATGGTAAAGGGAATCATGTTTACATCGTGGGATCAGCTACCGGTAAGGATGGCATCCATGGGGCTTCTTTTGCCTCGGCCGATATAACCGATGAAAGTGAAGAAGACCTGCCTGCCGTACAGGTTGGAGATCCATTCCAGGAAAAGTTATTGCTTGAAGCCACCATTGAAGCCATTAATTCAGGCGCTGTGGTCGGCATGCAAGACATGGGTGCGGCCGGTATTTGTTGCTCCACTTCTGAAATGTCGGCCAAGGGCGAAACGGGCATGAACATTTATTTGGACCAGGTGCCCCTGCGCCAACAGAATATGAATGCCAGTGAGATCCTGCTTTCAGAATCCCAGGAGCGGATGCTGCTTGTTGTTGAAAAAGGAAAAGAATCGGATATAGAAGCCATCTTTGACAAATGGGACCTGAATTGCGCTATTATAGGTAATGTGACCGAGCAGCAATCAGGATTGCAATATTACATGAATGATGAATTGGTAGCCCATTTGCCGGCCCATTCCTTGGTATTAGGAGGGGGTGCCCCGGTTTATGAACGCGAAGTGAAAACACCCGCTTACCTCGACCAAATTAATGCATTCCACCTCCAAGAAATAAAAGCGCCATCAAGCCTTAAAGCGGAGGCTTTTCAACTCTTAGAAAATCCAAACGTTGCTTCCAAAAAATGGGTTACTGAGCAGTATGATTCTATGGTTCAAACGAACACCATGACCACCAATCAACCTTCTGATGCAGCCGTCATCAGGTTAAAAGGCACTAATAAGGCCATGGCGATGGTCACCGATTGTAATGCTTCTTACATTTATGCAGATCCTTATAAAGGCGGCCAAATAGCAGTTGCAGAGGCTGCCAGGAATATTGTTTGCTCTGGCGGCGAGCCTTCTGCTATTAGTAATTGCCTCAACTTTGGCAACCCCTTGGATCCTGAAGTTTATTGGCAGTTTGTAAGAACTGTGCAAGGCATGGGGGAAGCATGTGAAAAATTGGATACCCCGGTTACTGGCGGGAATGTGAGTTTTTACAATCATAGCCCCAATGGCGGCCCTGTATTGCCCACACCAGTTATTGGCATGATCGGGCTGTTAAATGACCGTAACAATCACATGACTTTGGACTTTAAGGCCGAAGGGGACCTAATCTATTTGGTAGGAACGCCCAAAGAAGACCTGGGTTCTTCCCAATATTTGCGATTTCAGAAGGACTTACAACATTCCCCGGCTCCATTCTTCGATCTTGAGCAAGAATATCAATTGCATGAAAATGTTAAAAGTTTAATTGAACATAAGCTCATACAATCCGCTCATGATGTATCGGACGGTGGATTGTGGGTAACCCTGGTAGAATCTGGTATGGCTGGTGCTAAAGGATTTGAAATACAAACCGCAAGTGATATGCGGAAAGACGCTTATCTATTTGGTGAAGCTCAAAGTAGGGTAGTGGTTTCGGTAAAACAGGACCAGCAACAAGCCTTTGAAAGTCAGTTGATCAATAAAGGACAAGATTTTACCCAATTGGGTAAGGTAACGAATGGACATGTAACCGTTGATGCTGAGCATTGGGCTTACATGAATGAGCTCTATGATGTTTATGATTATGCTCTGGAAGATTTGTTAAGTGAGCAATAATCAATGATGGCTGCTTGATGTTGCTTATTGAGTTATAAGTAATCAATTGACAACTGTCAGGCAATTAGTTGTTGGGCATAAGCGCTCGATCAAATGGGGTGCAAGATTCTAATGCTGAATAAATCTATTGACAGCTTAAGGCTTACAATAAAAGGTAAGTACTTAACATCTGAACCTGAAAATAGGGATGATGATCAAGTGCTATTTTGCACAGTGCCATTTTTGGTTAAATTGTTTTGTTAAATTTGTTTTTTAACCCCAAAATTAGACTGACTATGAAAAAATCTGTTATTAGCCTTGTGACCTGTTTATGTTTAAGTTTTGTAATGGCCTGTTCTGGTGGCGGTGACACGCAAGTCGTGGAAAGCGGTACCTACAAAGGCACAGTTAAGGAGGTGAAGCCTGATGAGCGAGAAATTTACGTTAAACATGAAGACCAAAAGCTGGAGCTTTACTTTACCGATAGTACCAAGCTTATGCAAGGGGGTCGTTCAGTGGATTTCAGTACATTGAAAAAAGACCAAAAGGTAAGCGTCAAGGTGGAAAAAATGGGTAAAAAATTAAATCCCCTGGAAGTCCAGATTTTGGATTAAGGTTTATTCATAGTATTAATCGCTATTAAAGTGGTTGTAAAATGAATAACATTCCTTCTATGTGGCGAACTGAGTTGCTTCATCCTCAGTTCGTCCATTTTACGGTAGCCCTTCTATTTATAGGGAGCTTGCTATGGATCATAGCTTTTTTCTTTAATAAGAGGATCGGTAATTTTTTAAGCCCTTGCGGTCAATTACTGGTTATTTTAGGCACCCTTTTCTCATGGGCTACCATTTACACCGGCACCTTAGCAGATGCTGAAGTCGGTAGAACTTTGTGTGATCCCACAGTGCTGGAAGACCATGAATACTATGGCTATACAACTGCTTACTTCTTTTCAGGTATTTCTGTTGTGTTCCTGGTCAAAAGCTTTTTTACCCTGCTCAACAGCTATCGAAAAGTTGCAAATGTCCTCGTATTGGTCTTGATGCTTGCGGGCAATGGTTATCTTACTTATTCGGCCCATTTAGGCGCTAGCGTTGTTTACCAGCAAGGAGGCGGGGTGTACCACCCCTCACAAGATTGTAGTGAATTTGAATAGACCATCAATTCAACCAAGGTCTTGTAAGGATTTCTGATTAAAAGGTGATTAAAAACGAATTGAATCCTTCTTTTGGGATGCCAAAAATGATTAAAATAAGGTATTTTGATTGCGCCAAGGCCTCTTATTCGTAAATTTAGGTAAGCATTGGTTAGTAGGATTAACCTTATTATCGGTCTAAATTACCAAATGCTATTTAAGATTGTGAAATGGCTACAAGTAATGGCCTTAAGCCCAGGTCTAAAATAAGGTCGAACCTTGCGCTTCAATTCATTCATAGTAGATAACTCAAGACTTCAGTTCTTATCTATGGTTTCCTTCGTGAGCCTTCGTTGTTTTTCTTTATGAACCTTGGTGGTTGTCCTTCGTAAAACTTCGTGGTTAATTTTGGCGAACCTTTTTGGTTGTATTTCAAATCATCAAGAGTGTAACATGGCTTCAAGCCTTAATTATGATTTTTAGGAAAAGTAATAGTTGACAGTTCTTCATTTATTAGTAGATTAGTATTTTATTCTAAATTATATAACTTTCAATAAAACTAATATTATGCAGAATTATTTGCGATGTCTGTTGCTTTTTTGTTTATTAAGTTTATGTGCTACAACAGACCGTGCCGATACAATCGTTGTCAATTCGCACCAATCTACAGATATGACCTGGCACGGATCCTATGATGAGTGGTCGGAATTTCCGGATAAGAATCAATCCTACCGCAAAGTAACAATGGATTATACCATGGGTTGTGCATCTGATGGTTGCAGTGAATGGGATTATACAACGAAAGTTATCGCCATGAAACCTACGGGCGCCTACGATTCCGTTCAAAAGGAATGGCCGCATTTTAAGGTGAATGGCAATGATGTGGATTCTGTAAAATTCAGTCAAACTCCTACTTATCGCAGAATCTATGATTCTTCAAAACAAGCCACGGACTCGGTAATGGCAGATACCCTTCAAATTGTACTATATGAAGATGCCAACAATGTTAAACAGCCAACTGATACCATATATGGCTGGGAGGCTGGTTATTACAACCCATCTTTTGATAATAATGGAACTGTCATAGATTCCCAAAAAGTCGCCGCTGATACTACATGGCTTAATCAGTATAGTACCTATTACCAAGTGAACCCAATTTATAAAAAAGTGGAGCTGGCAAAAGCAATTACGCCTTATGGTGGCTACATGAAGGAAAACCAAAAAGGTTTTAACAATGATTGGGAACATCGGATGGTGTTCAATGTTACCGATTTCCAGGAATTGCTAAGCGATTCAGTGAAAATAAGGGTATTTTATGATGGATGGAGTTCCGGGTTCAGTGCTTCTATAAAATTCCGATTTATCGAAGGTAAACCTCCGAGAAGCGTGCGATCCGTGAAGAATTTATACCAAGGAAGTTTTACCTATGAAAATCCAGATGATTTTGAAGACAACAAAATGCCTCAAGTGAGTGTAGATGTTCCTGAACCAACGAATCAGGCCAAGGTTCGGGTCATTGCCTCCGGCCATGGCTTTGATAATAACCAGGACTGCGCTGAATTTTGCAAGAAAAATTACTTCCTCAAGGTGAATGGAGATCAGCAAGCCGAACAACTAATGTGGAGAAAAGATTGTGGCATGAACCCCATTTATCCGCAAGGGGGCACGTGGCTGCTCAACCGTGCAAATTGGTGTCCTGGCACGCGTGTTAACATTTACGAGCATGAAATAGGAGAGGCCCTCCAAAAAGGTGAAAATAAGTTTAACATAGACATTGAGCCTATCATCTGGAGTGGTGAACAAGCGCCTTCTTACCAATTTGCGGTTCAGTTGATTACGTATGATGATCCAGAGCGACAAGTGGACGCATCTCTTCAGGAAATAGTTGCACCTTCGTCCCTGGATGAATATGCCCGTATTAACCCGGTCGTTATGAAGCCGCGGGTGAAGGTAAAAAATACGGGTAGCAGTGCCATTAACAGCATCCGGTTTGCCTACCATGCCAAAAATACCCCTAAAAATCAATTTACCTGGAATGGAACCATTGAACCCATGAAAAGCAAACAGATCGCTTTTCCTGGTAAAGTTGAAAATTGGCGACAGGGGGATACGGTGTTCAAGGTTGATATCATGCAAGTGAATGGGCAGGAAGATGATTACAGCGCTAACGATCAAATGGCAAGTCATTTTGAAAGGCCTCCTGAATTACCAAACCGGTTTGTCATTTCATTAACTACCAATAGGCAAGCTGCCCAAAACCGATTGATCATTGAGAATTCAGCCGGAGATGTTTTGTATTACCTCCATGAACTCGAAAACCAAACAACTTACGAAGATACGGTGGAATTACCACAGGGCTATGGCGAATACAGGCTCATATTGGAAGATGATGCATCCAATCAATCACCACCCAATGATGAGAATGGCTTATATAGTCCGTTTTTGAGAGATGCCGGCTCAGGTAGCTTATCTATCGAGGAGCCTGGGCAACTGTTTGGTAATATCAAAAGTTTTGACCCTGATTTCGGCTCAAAGATTGTTTACCATTTTACAACAGGTTCGAGTTTTTTAAACAGTATACCAAAAAAACAAGACCCGTCAGCGCAAATTAACATCACGCCCAATCCATCATCCGGGCCTGTTAGGATTGATTTTGATAAAACCAGAATGAATCAGATCCAATCGTTATTGGTTGTGAATCAATATGGCCAAGTAGTAAGCAAGAAAAAGCATATAGCCAAGGACGAGCAATTAAATTTCCAGGAATTAAGTGCTGGTGTTTACTTCTTTAGGATACAACTTAACCATCAAAGCGTTACTAAAAAAGTGGTTATTAACCAATAAATCATTGCGTTTAACCAATGAAATTTGCCGATTTGGGATGCTTTTTTAGGCTGAAGATTTTCAATTTTCCCCTTAGGTTATGTTGGTTGGCTTTAAACCCCATCGAACAGTTTTAAAATGTTGGAATAAATTTCAACCCGGTTCATTAAAACCTTTTAACCCTTCAATTTATTGTCTGCTGCCTGACATACCATGGCTGGCATTAAGGCATCCAACAATAAAATCAGGAAATTAGACTTTTAGTAACAAAAGCTTTAAGAATGGATCAGCGGCCGGTGGAATCCCATCATTTTACACAGCTATTGAGCAATGAAGAGATGTTTTACCTTTCCAATGATGCAGTACTCATCCTTGATGAAGCAGGTTATATACAAAAAGCTAATGAGCAGGCAAGTCAGCTATTTGGCTACTTTAGGAATGAACTCTTTGGCAAGCCTGTTTTTGAACTTTATCCCGAAGAATTTTACCAAGAAAGCCTTGAAAGGTTTCGGGAAATTAAAGCCAGTAAATTCTCCCGTTTTGATATTACTGCCAAACGAAAAGACGGGCAAAATAGAGAAATAGAAGTTTCGGCCAACCATATTAAAAAGCAAGGTAATCCATTGATTTTTTTTATTATCAGGGACTTTACTGAACAGAACAAGGCTTTAAAAAAAATAGACCAACTAAGTCAATTCCCGGAACAAAACCCTTTTCCCGTTTTAAGGACCAATTCGGATTACCAACTGGAATATGCCAACCAAGCAAGCCGGGAATTGCTTGAAACATTAGGCATTGAATTGGGTGATTATTTACCGGTCGATTGGTGTGAGCATGTAGATACCATTTGCCAAAATCAGGATTGCAATAACCAAAAGCCCAATTTTGAAGCTCAAGTTAGGCATCGCTATTATTTGTTTAGTGTTTCATTCATTAATCAAACCTGTCAGGTTTACCTTTATGGACAGGATATTACAGATTTGAAACATTACCAGGAGGAATTGAAAGAGGCCAATGGAGAACTGAATACCTTCATTTACAAAACCCATCATGACTTAAAAAATCCGCTTTCTTCGCTTTTAGGGCTTATCCATGTGGCTGAAACCGATATTACCGATGAAACGGCTTTGACTTATCTCAGCATGATTCATCAATCGGCATCCAATTTGGATTCGATCTTAAATTCCCTGATTAAGGCCATTGAGATCAAAGACGGAAAGCACCATTCAGCTGATTTTGCTATTGATGAACTCATTGAAGCGGTTTTTGAAAAGGTTAAATTACTGGACGGGGCTGAACAGGTTAACCTGGATTACCAAATTGCGGAAGGTTTATCAACTTTTCGTAGCGATTGGGATGCCTTGTTCTACGTTCTTGATAATTTGGTAAGCAATGCTGTCAAATATAGGGACGAAAGCAAGCAATCTCCGCAGATCCAAGTCAGCGTATATATAGAGCAAGGCTATGTTGTAATTAAGGTTGAAGATAATGGAGTGGGTATCCCTAAAGGTTCACAAGAACAGGTGTTTGATATTTTTTTCCGTGCCAATAAAAACAGGAAAGGTACTGGGCTTGGCCTTTATATTGTTAACAAAGGCGTTAAAAAAATTGGGGGTACGGTAGAAGTTGAGAGTCAAGAAGGCGAAGGAACTGCTTTCAATATCTATATTCCTGAGGATGAGTTGATCAAAATTGAGGGCCCATTTGAGTAAGTCTATTGGAATTAGTAGTGACTATATAAGCATATTTGCTTCAATAAAAATTTGATCTAATGCCATTTATAGATACCAAGGATTACGAAGCTTCTGAAGGCCGCTTGCGAGAGGTCTATGAGGATATCATTCAGAAAAGGGGCAAGCTTGCCGAAATTCATAAACTCCAAAGCCTGCATCCTGAGACCATCGTCCAGCACATGGACCTTTACATGGAGCTCATGTTTGGTAAATCACCGCTCAAACGAAAGCAAAGGGAAATGATTGCGGTCGTGACTTCAGCTTTCAATGAATGTGAATACTGTATTCAACACCATTCGTCTGCTTTAAGGCATTTTTGGAAGGATGATGAAAAAGTTCAATTGCTTGCCCAGAATTACCAAAAACTGGATTTAAGCCAAGAGGATTACGCATTGTGTGAATATGCGAGATCGCTTACTTTAAAACCCCATGAAGTGAACGAGGAATGGCATGTCCAACCCATGCGGGAAGCCGGATGGGATGACCGTGCCATCCTTGATGCAGCCATGATCATAGCTTACTTCAACTTTGTAAACCGTTTAGTTCTGGGCTTAGGCGTTCCCCTTGAATCAGATCAAGGGGAAGGTTATATTTATGATTAAGTTGATCAAATAAACAAGCCTTGTGCTTTAGGAGTTTGTTTTAGCAGCCCATGCCGAATTAAAGCCGCCAACGATTAAGCCAAATATAAGATGAAGCACCAAGGTTGCTATCAGGTACTGCGGGCCTGGTGCCAGATAAAGCTTTGCATCTTTGGCCATTTGGCTGGCATCACCGAAACCAAATACGCCCCAACCAATAATTGGGCTTATGATCAGCATCATGATGCCCCAAAGGATCAAAGCCAGGATGATGCCTTTCCCAATGGAAACTGATTCTCGGTAAAGGGCCAAGAGTACAATGGACCAAAAAGCCCCATATAAAAAGTGGCCGATAAGGGCCAAGGGCTTGGCTGGTAAACCAATACTGATTAAAAAAGCTGCTGATGGTGGCACATTGAAAGGGGCCATGCCAGTCGACATGGCAATTTGCATCAGGATGAACATGATGAGGCTGCCGAGCAGCCCTACTACGCCTGCTTTTAGGTAATTTACGGTTGCCATAAGTTATTTATTTTTTGGTGCTAATTTCTAAGATGTTATGATCATCGCATGTCAATAGTATGACATTATGAATTAATCATTTGAGGGCTTATCAATCGATGATAGCTCAATCTTTATTATTCTTTACCTAATATGTTTTTAGATAAAATTTATTGAAATTTATTATTTTTTGCTAATAGAATTTGAACACATCTTTCCTCAAACTCTGAATAAAGAACTAAAAAAGGGGTTGGTCAATGATAATGGTGACTAAAAAACCAACACCTTATGAAAACAAATATTACGCTATTTGCACAAATAGCTCAGCTTATTCCTTAGCAACTCTTCAGGAAGGTATCCAACCACTATCAATCTTACAAGTATTCCAAAGGGCTTGATAGCTGGACCCATCTCTTAAGTATGCTATTTTGCCATTTTTCAGGTGCTGATTCGGTCAGAACTATTAGTCTTGGTCTGAGGAGTGCAACAGGCAATCTCAACCATTTAGGCCTAAAGCAGGCCCCTCAAAAGTTTAGTATTTCTTATCTGAATAAGAATCTGGACTGGGGTTTATTTAAAGATTTTTATTTTGCTCTTTACAAGCATCTTTCGAGCATTTACAACTTGAAGAGGCCTATGCATCGAAAGCTCAAGCCTAAAATATTTTTGTTGGATGCTACTATAATCCCGCTTTGTCTTTCAGTTTTTGATTGGGCGCAGTTTCGCAAAAGAAAGGGAGCTATTAAGTTATACACCATGTTATACTATGAAGGTTGTTTGCCGGTGTTTTTGCATTTAACTGAAGGAAAGACCCATGAGATCCAAGTAGCTAAAACCATGAATATTCCTTCAGAAAGTGTACTTGTAGCCGCCAGAGCCTATGTAGATTTTAAATGGCTCAAGTATTTGGACAGCAAAAACATTTATTTTGTCACCCGCCCGAAAAAGAATACTAAGTACGATGTTTTTGAACCTTATCAAACAGGCGAGGAAAACCACAATGTTGAAATCTTAGAAGATGCGAAAATCGGCTTAATGGATGAAAAATCAGCAAACGATTACGCTAAAAAACTCCGATTAGTTAGAGTTTGGGATAAGCATAAAAAACGCGAGCTGACCTTTTTGACCAATAATTTTTATTGGATAGCATTAACAGTAGCAGCTTTATACAGAAGCCGCTGGGAAATTGAAGTATTTTTTTAAGCAGCTTAAACAGCACCTGAAATTCAAGCCTTTTGTTGGCACTACTCCTAATGCTGTCTTGATTCAAGTTTGGACAGCCATGATTAGCATGCTTTTATTAAAGTTCCTTAAAGCAAGCGCTAAGTAAGGTTGGCATCTATCCAACCTTATCACATTTATCAGGTTGAATTTATTAGTAAAAGTTGGCTTATTTGAGTGGTTAAATAACCCATTTCCAAAATTCAAAACTCATCAGGAAGCCAATTGATGATATTTGATTCAGGTTAGGGGGTTAATTTAATTTGAACCTTTAAAATCCGTCCAAATGAAAGCAAAAAAGCGATTTTAACTTAAATCTTGGTTAGTTTTGGACAGCCGTGCTATAAATGATGTTTAAAAGCTTTGCTATAAAAGTGGTCTAAAATCAGGATTAAAAAATCCAAATCCGATGCTGAATTAAAATAATGCTTTGTGGAGTAGATGCTCCAAAACAATTTGACCTTGTTATTTTTGGTACCAGCTGCTTATGTATTTAACAATGTAATGGTTTTGCATGCCTTGGTTTTTTTAATTTGAACCAACAAAACATAAAATTGAAAACGTGATTAATCAGTTAATTTTTAAAAAACTGCTCTATGCATGATCATAACCACGGCGCTGAAGGATATGGCAAAGCGTTTGTGATCGGGATAAGTTTGAATATTGTCTACGTACTGGTAGAGGCTTATTATGGCTTGGTCCTTAATTCCTCGGCTTTATTAGCGGATGCCGGCCATAATTTCAGTGATGTTATAGGCCTGGTATTGGCCTGGGGAGCGGCTCTTGTAGCCCAAAAGCGTTCAACTTTAACATTTACTTTTGGCTTCCGTAAAACGACCATCCTGGCTTCGCTTGTCAATGGTTTGTTGATTGTTGGTGCATCCGGCTTTATCCTGTACGATGCCATCCAAAAAATTCAAAATCCTGTTGAGATTCCCGGGAATACACTTATGGCGGTTGCTGGTGTTGGGCTTGTCGTTAATACCGTTACTGCCTTGTTTTTTGTAAATGGGAGGCATCATGACCTGAATATCAAAGGGGCATTTCTCCATATGGCGGCTGATGCAGGCGTTACTTTGGGCGTTTTGGTTGGAGGGTTGATTATGAAATTTACAGGCGCTTATTGGGTTGATCCCCTTTTGAGCTTCATCATTGTCGGGGTTATTTTGTACAGTGCCATCGGTTTGTTGATTGACTCGGTTAAGCTGGTGATGGATGCTGTTCCTAAGAAAATTGACTTGCAGTATGTGAGAAGCTATTTAGAGCAGAAAGATCGTGTTGAAGATGTCCATGACCTCCACATTTGGCCCCTTAGTACAACGGAAGTTGCTTTAACAGCCCATTTAGTAATGCCCAATGGTTGCCATGATGAATACTTGTATGAAATACGGGATGAGCTGAATGAAAAATTTGGTATCGATCATAGTACCCTTCAGGTAGAACATGCTTTTGAAGATGAGGAATACCGTTCTAAGAAGGTATAGGAGAAACTTTTGTTTATAACCAGCACTATCCGGTAAAATTGTTGTAAGGCTTATAACTCCTTACAATTTATCTTAAAAGGCAATTTTTGCGCTTATCGAAAAAATAACCCCCTCATTCACCAAATAGGCTGTTTTGCCAGACTAATCTCCGGTTGCTTTCCTGATAAGTGCTTTCCGGGTTATATAAAAATTGGAATGGTTGAATGCAATTAACCAGATGGTGGCGGGTCATGACTACCATATTGGAAAAATGCCATTTTTTTGTCCTTTTCTTTAAAATTAGCATAGCCATGAGCGCCTTTCTCAATTGAATTTTCAGGGTATTGGGATGGTCGCCTAAGCAGTTTTCAGCCTAAAATTCTGTTTTAAATACCTGCATAACTGTTTAGGCAGCTTGCTGCCCGCTTAAAACGGTTGATATTTTTGATAAAGCTTCTGGTAAATTGGCTCAAAAACCGCATTTGATCGGGGTTGGTTACCATCACTAAAGGTACTACGATTAGGAGGCCTGCTCAGGCCCAAATGATTGCTTTTATGATGCCAGCTTAAGTTATTTAACACAAGGATTTACATCGCTAAGTACCGCATAAGCATACCGGCAAGGTGATCCTATGTTCTAAAGGATTTGCAGTAAACATCAGCGCCAAAATCGTTGGCAATGGACCGTAAATCTTTTTTACTAAAAAAGCTAAGGAGTTAAGCAAGTAAGGGTTGTCCGCTAAAATTATTAGGTTTATTCATGGTAAATATTTATTTCGCTTTATCGCTAATTTATCGAATTAAAGCCGGGGATTGCGCTCTGGCTTAATTTTTTCTCCGGACCGTGCCGAATTGAGACTTTAAATTTCCCCTCAATAGCGGTATTTAGAATAAAAAGAATTAAACAGAGTTAAGGATCAGGTTTGCTAAGCTGGTCATAAAGGTCAATATGCCAAAAGAAAGTGGTTGACGAGTACTTTAATTGAACGCCGTTCTGGTAAAAATATCTTGGACATGATTGCATGAATGGAGATACATGCGAAAGTCCTTCCTCCGGAGTTGGTGATACAGATTGGGCCAACCAATACTGAATTTAGCAAACCAACGTTCCCTTGGATAAACCAAACATATCATCTGATAAGCTTTACCGTTGGCAGCGTTTACCATTGCTTCCATATAGGGATAACAGCAAAGCACGTTGGCATGTAGCAGATCTTCAGATAACTCAACAAAGTCCACGAAGTAAGTATAGGTGTTGTATACCTAATGGCACGCTATTGCTACTTGCCCTCATTGACTTACCCATATTTAGCTGCTAAAAGAGCTTAAATGGTGTAGTCAGTTAAAAAGGAGGAAGGTTGTTAATAAATCAAAGGTCCTAAAGCTAAAAGCATTTATTCGGTTAAATGCTTCTTATCTGTTTTTTCTAATACTTGAATTAGTTCTTTTTGAAGCGATTGATGGCCATCTTTGGCATACCATAATTGCATTGCTTTCTGCACCTCTTCTTTAGATATATTTTCAGGATCAGCTTTCCATTGATCAATGAACTCCTGAGCCGGTTCGGGACGAGAACCCCATTGACCAAGGAACTGGTCATTTTGGTCAAATACAAGTAAGCGAGGGATGCCTTTGCCTTTTTCTGGAATGTATTCATCTATTAGATGCATGTTCTCATCCCTAAGAAGGATTGTCAATTGTATTTGGTCGCCTGCGTATTCAGCAGCTTTACCTATAACGGGGAGGTTTTGAGCACTATCGCCACACCAGGTCTCAGTGAGCAATATCCACTTCTGGATTCCATCGATGCTGTCAATGGCAGCTTTAAGTCCTTCATTGATTTCGGCCTTTTTATTGATGCGCTCCATCCGTTTATGGTTCAAGGCCGTGTACTCGATCATCGGTTCTTTCTGATTAGTGCCAGAGGTTTTGCCTTCCTTGGTCAGTTGGTTGCTCCATTCCAAAAATTCGCGATAGGAGAAGGTTTTACCGTTTAATTCCATTGTTGTGGTGTTTTTTATAAAAGGTTGATTGTTAATAACTGTTTTCTGAATTAACCACCCGGATTCCTAAATGGTTTATTCCAGGTTTGATTCAACTTTAAGTCCCTTTGATCGCCATTCCGGCCACCCTTTGGTAAATATTTTGGCATGGTATCCTTGTTCATGGAGAATTTTAGTGGCTTCATCTGCCAAAGCGCATAAGGATCCTCTGCAATAGGCTACGATCTCCTTTTCTGCAGGAAGATTATCAAGCTGCGAACGCAGTTCACTAAGTGGTATGGATTTGGCACCAGGAATGTGCCCTTGTTGGTATTCTTCCTCAGGCCTTACATCCACAACAATCACCTCCTTATTAGCTAGCCTTTGTTGCAGGGTTTCGGCATCAATGGATTCCAAGTTTCCTCCATGCCCTTTGAATTCTGATATTAACTTGTCAAGATCAGCCGATTGGGCAATACCTAAGTCCATTAAACTTTCCAAAAGTTGATAAACCTGGTCATTGGCTAAGGTATAAAAGCTTTGCTTGCCTTTTTTCTCCGAAATTACCAAGCGGGCATTTTTCATTTTTTGAAGGTGTTGGGAAGCATTCGCAATACTTAAACCTGTTTGCCGGGCTATTCCTTCTACTGAATGCTGCCCCTGAGCCAGGACTTCAAGAATTTCCAACCGATAAGCACTGCTTAAAGCTGAGCTGATCTTTGACAATTCTTCGTAGATCTGCTTTTTTAGGTTTCTTTTAGCCATCAATTTAAACTTGCTATCAAAATTGTACCGCAAAATTAAGTACATTTTAATACTCAATCAAAAAATTGAATGATTTAGTATAATAGGTCATTTTGTGTGCATAATAGGAGTTAAAATAAACTTGGTACTTACTTGAGCATTTATCAATCATTTTCTTAAATTTTTATTTATTTTGAAGCGTAAACTAAAATAAAAATAATTATGAACATTAAAACATTATTAACTTACCCATTAGCACTCATGTTTGTTATTGGCATGGCAGCATGCGGTGGTGGTCAATCAGGAGGCGGCTCCTCTGAAAACGGTGGATCCGATGAAATGAAGGAGCAAAAAGAAGATCACGATCATTCCGAAGGAAAAGAGCACCCAGACGAAGGAGGAAAAGAACACCCGGACGAAGGTGGTGAAGAACATCCAGACGAAGGTGGTGAAGAACACCCAGACGAAGGTGGTGAAGAGCATCCTGATGATAAGGAACAGAGTAGTAATTTAACCATTGAACAATTTGCTGATGCTGCTAAAAATTACATTCAGAAAGCTTCTAAAAAGAATGATGGTCATTTCCACGTAGAAGACAAAAAGCAAGGCAAGACCTTAAAATTAAAACTGGACAAAGTTCACAGAAAAAGGCTTTCCCATTTAGGTGACAACAAATATTTTGTTTGTGCTGATTTTAAAGGGCAAGACGGCAAAATGTATGATGTGGATATTTTTATGAAAGGTACCAAAAAATCTAACCTGGAAGAAGTACGGGCACCTAAAGTGCATAAAGTAGAAGGAGAGCCTCGATTTACTTATCATAAGGTGGATGGTACATGGGAGCAAAAGCCAGTTGAGCAGAAAGCAAGCTCTTAATCAATCATTCATTTTATCAATTGGTTTCAACCATCGTTTTAGATATAGGTGTCGTTGATGCATTTTAGGCGGGCTAAAGTAGCCGCAAAATGATCTTTAAAATTGGTGATTGGGGCATAAATTACAAAACGCCATATTCTTTTTGAATGGATACTGGTTTTAGCTCCAATGACTGATTTTACCGTCATTTTGTTACCTCCTATGGAAACGATTTTTAATAAAGTGGGCTCTTGTAGATAAAACCTCGAGCCCATTTTTTATGTTTAAAGGTACACATAAAATTAAAGCTCAAACTATGTATCAATTTCAAGCTACTATCATACTCAAGCTTATTTGTTTTTTGACATTCTTTGCTTTTAATGGTTTGGCACAAAAAGCTGAATTTAAGTTTTCTTATCAGGTTGAGGTTAAAGCCATTCCTGGCGGTAAAGAATCTATTCAAATGGTGGTACCCATACCGCAATCTGATAAATACCAAACCATAGATAATCTTGATATAAAATGTGAGCAACCTTATGAAGTGGAAAAGGAGCCAAAGTTTGGCAATCAATATTTAAGGGTTAATCTTAATGGTGAAGCGGTTCCTGAAAGCCTTAGACTTCATATGCAATTTGATGTTATAAGGAAAGCCATTACTAAAGCTGAAGATTATAAATTAGGTTCAGAAAATTTACAACGGTTTAAGCAGCCAGACAGTTTGATCCCGCTTAATGAACAGATCAAAAAAGAAGCCCGAAAAGCGCTCAATGGTGAAAAAGGTAGGCAAGCACAAGCCAAAGCATTTTATGACCACATAATAAGCACAATGACTTACGATAAAACTGGTGAAGGATGGGGAAAAGGCGATGCCATATATGCCTGCAATGCCAAGCAGGGCAATTGCACGGATTTCCATTCCCTGTTTATGGGTATGTGCCGCAGCCGGGATATTCCTGCACGTTTTCAAATAGGATTTCCCATCCCAAAAGATAAAAACCAAGGCCAGATTTCGGGATATCACTGTTGGGCGGAGTTTTTCCAGGCCGAACAAGGATGGATCCCTGTAGATATATCTGAAGCATGGAAGCATGAAGAAATGCAGGGTTTTTATTTTGGCAGCCTCGATCAATACCGAGTTGCTTTATCAACAGGGCGGGACATCCCCATAAAAATTCAACCGGGAAAAGTTGAAACATTTAATTATTTCATTTACCCGAAAGTTAGAGTAGGTGGAAATGAATATAACCAGGTTGAGACCAATTTTAGTTTTACAGCCAAGGAATGATGTTAACAAGCTGTAAAATTTTTAATGTTTGAAGCCTTTTAGTAAAAACTTCTAATCATTCATGTCTTTTGAAAAATACATCAACCTCGTCTTTGAGTCCTACAAGGGATACGCCAATTATTTGGTCGAAGAGATCACCACTCCGGCATGGGACAATTACTTTTATTGGTTGATTGGCATATCACTTTTCTTTTTCCTCATTGAAGTGATTCGGCCTTGGTATCGAAGGGAGGGTGTTGTATGGAAAGATTTTGGGCTTGATTCCTTTTACATGTTTTTCAATTTTTTCCTATTTTCCCTCATCGGCTACAATGCTGTTTCTAATGTTGCAGTGGAAGCTTTTAATGACTTCCTTGGCTTTTTTGGTATTACCAATTTCGTAGCTATAGAGATCAACAATTTGGCGGTTTGGGGCCAACTGTTGCTCATGTTTGTACTCAGGGATTTTATACAATGGAATGTACACCGGTTGCTTCACAGGGTACCTATTTTATGGGAATTTCATAAAGTCCACCACTCGGCTAAAGAATTGGGCTTTGCTACGCACTTAAGGTTCCATTGGATGGAAACCATTGCCTACCGAACCATTGAATACATTCCTCTTGCCATGATCGGATTCAGTATTCAACAATTCTTTCTGGTGCACATCATAGCTTTAGCCATTGGTCACTTCAACCATTCTAATATTTACGTTCCTATTGGTCCGTTGAAATATATATTTAACAATCCTCAATTTCACAAGTGGCATCACGTGAAGGACCTGCCTGAGCGTAAGAAATTTGGGATCAATTTTGCGCTATCCCTTAGCATTTGGGATTACCTGTTTGGTACGGCTGAAGAACCTTACAGTGGACGAGATTTAGAAATTGGATACCCTGGAGATGATGAAATGCCTAATAAATTTACCGGGCAAGTCTTATTTCCTTTAACGAAAAAACAAAAAGGATCAAATCCCTCCCAGCAAGATTGAAAAAGTTATGCAGAGTATTTTTCACTGCCAGGATTTAAATTTTTCCGATTCTTTATCTGTTAATACCAACCTTTGTATAGGCGCAAATGGAACTCAATATTTTAAAGGGAGGTGATGACCTCTTTAGGATAGGCCTTTCACCCAAAAATGAAGTCAATCAGTTTAAGTTTGCGAACTACTAAGATATCCTGTTAAGGTGACGGTTTATGATTCTTTGAACCTCTGTAACCCTGTTTCTATTATTGATTTATAAGAATCAATGTTACATGCCCATTGCCCAAAAGAATAAAATTAAAATCTTGCCCAATTCAACCAAGGATCCACTTCGAATCAACACGGGTTAAAATTATCAACAAGTCAATGGCTACTCAATAAAAAATCTTTAGCCAAAAGGGTAGGTGAGTTTTCAGCCATGCCATCAACGAAGGTGTCTTCGGAAAAAGTATTCATCAACCGACCATCACTGTTGGAATGAAATTATTTCATACGCCCATTATCAACAGATATGTTCAACTGCATATTACATCCAGAATAGGGTTAGCATCCCAACCAACAAATTAGCTTCAATGCCCATGTCCGCTACTGGCACCTTCCTGCATCTCCCTTAACAAGTAGTGGGCGTTATTTGTAACGAACTTGGCATTTTCGGGAATCTCTGGATTTTTAACCTGGGTATAGCCAGCATTGGTAGGCCCGGTTTCCACTTCTTGCCTCATAAATTCTATATGGTCCTGGTTGCCATCATCCTTGGTATAGAAAATGTAATGGTGGTCTTCTTCCTTAACCACACCCCCTTCTCTTAGCACATGGCCGCTTAACGTATCTGTAACAATACGCCCTTCTATATACATACCCGGCAATAAATTGGGATAGTCGTGCTTGAGCTCAGCATGCATCCTTACGGCCTTAAGGTCTTTCTCAAGGGCTTTTCCAAGGGCAAATATTTCGGCTTGCAGGGGTTCAGCTTGTTTCTGCTTTGCCAGCGTGAAGAGGATTTTTTGTCCTTTGCTAACTTTGGGAACATCCTTTTCATATACCATCAGATCAATATGGATATGATGATTATCTACCAGTTCAAACAAGGTTTCATTGCTTTCTACATATTGGCCCATTTTGATGTTGATGTTTTTAATATAACCCTCGATGGGGGCTTTTATGGCAATTCGGTCCTTAACCGTATTTTCTGTTAATTGTTTGGGATTAATGTTAATCAGTCTTAATTGAGATGCCAATGATTGTACCTTGGCTTTAAGCGACTTGTACTCTGATCGGATTTGCTGGAATTCTTTTTTAGAGCCTACATCCTCTTCGAAAAGTTCTTTATTCCTTTTATATTCCTCCTCAACATATTCCAATTTACTGGTACTTTCCAAATAAGCCTGCTGTAATTTCGAAAATTGAGGGTCTTTTAAGTAGGCTAAGGTTTGTTGCTCTTTTACAAACTCACCCGGCAACACCTCTATCGAACTGACCATGCCGCTCATGATGGCGCTCACGTTGGCTTCATTTTGGGGCGGGAGTTCTAGTCGGCCGGTGGTCTTTACAGTAGAATTTAAATCCATGCTTTTGAATTGTCCCATTTGGATGTCCGCTTTCTTGATCTGTGCCTGGTTCAATTCGACCATTTGCTCATTTGCTTCTTCATGAGCATGTGCTTCATCATCATGTTCTTCATGAGCATGTTGATCCGCTTCATTCTTTTCTGAGGTGCAACTTATGAATGTCACCGTTATTAAACTTATGATAAGGTATCGCATGGTTTTAGTTATTTTCTTGTATTTTATGTATTGACTTGTTAGCATTTTAAGGGGTTTCATCTTATTTCAATTTTAGGTATAAATTTTATATAAAGCCGAATTTTCCAACTTAAACATTAATACATTGCTCATTCTCCAACTAAATACTCCAATTCTACAACGCTTTGATTGAGGTTTCTTAATTTGTTCAAGTAGTCTACTTTGATCTCTATGGCCTGTTCTACATACTGGGCATAAGCTGGGTAAGGGATGGATCCGTTTTCGTATTCCTTAATTGCATTGTCCAGCAATTTGTTGGCTTGTTCCAATCGCTGGTTTTGGTAATATTGAACCTGTTCCCGGTACTTCTTGTATTGTTGCCATTTTTGCTGCAAGTTCGATTGTATTCGATTTTTAACCCTTGCTAAATGCGCCTTTCGTTGTTCAATCTTCAACTTGGCAGCTTGATTGCGCCCATCATAGGTCCAAAAATCCAAAGGAACATTGAGGCCTACCATAAAACCGTAGAATCCAGGCACTGACTCAACCCGCTGATCCTGGTAAGTAAATTCAAGCTGCGGCCATAGATTGGCTTGTTCACGTTGATACCGGGCTTCAGCTGTTTTGACTGATTGCTGCTTCACCTTATATTCAGGATTCTGGCTTACCATACCCGTGTCCGGTTTGGAAGATGGCTCCAATGGCTCTAATTGTACATTGCTAATGGCCAAGCTATCTTCTGTATTGAGCCATTGCTGTAATTCCTGGTGGTAGGTATGAAGATCGGATTGAACAGATTTCAATCTGGTTTGGATGTCATGGTATTGGGAGGTCGAAGAAAGCTTTTCCAAAGTACTGATGTCCCCTGTTTTATGCCTCAATTTAGCAGCTTCTTTGTAATTGCTGAAAACAGAATCTAATCGTTGGTAGAGGGTTAATTTGGCATACCCAAATTGAAAATTATAATAAGCCGATTTTACTTGTTTGGTCAATGCTTGTTGGGTCTGGGCAAAGCGTTGCTCTTCTTTTCTAATGTTTTGTTTGATCAGGTTACCCTCCCTAACATACACCGTAGGAAGGTTTAAGGTTTGATTAATGCCAATCGACTGAATGCCATCGGTTCCACCGGGCTTGGCTTCAGCCTCACTGTAGAAGAGTTGGGTTTGGCCCAAATCGATGGCGGTCTTTTTCAAGGCCTCGTTTTGTTCAATGGCGTATTGTTGCGCATGGATAGAAGGATGGTTGTCAATGGCCATATTAATGGCTTTGTTGAGGTTTAATTCCACTTTAGAGGAATTATCATTACCCTGGCTTTGGGCAATGGAAGGTAGCAACAGAATTCCTGGTAAAAGCAATAATCCGGCTTTTTGGGTTAGGGCTGTTTTGGAATTTCTATTGTTCTTAAAGCCGCCCTCTACCAAAGAATAAATGATCGGCAGGATTACCATTGTGAGTAAGGAAGCTGTGATCAGGCCTCCTATAACTACCGTAGCCAAAGGTCTTTGTACCTCTGCCCCTGTGGATGCTGAAATGGCCATTGGCAAAAAGCCCAAAGCATCCGTGGAGGCTGTAAGCAAGACCGGGCGCAGACGCATGCGGGTCCCTTTAAGGATCCTCCTAAAAATGTTGTGCGTACCCTCTTGTTTCAATTCATTGAAAAAGCTTATAAGCACGATGCCATTGAGAACAGCAATCCCAGACAGGGCAATGAATCCAACTGCTGCTGAAATGCTGAAAGGCATATCCCGCAAATAAAGGGCAAATACGCCTCCAATGGCAGCAAGCGGAATGGCTGAAAATACCATTAGGCTTTGTTTGATGGAATTAAACGTTATAAAAAGCAGGATCAAAATCAAACCAAGGGCCAGGGGAACAATGATCATTAGCCTTTGTCGGGCTTGCTGTAGATTTTCAAAATCTCCACCGTATGAAATGTTGTAGCCCGCAGGTAAGTTCAAATTTTGGCCCAGGCGTTGGCGAATGTCATTGATCAAGGATTGTATGTCACGGTCCCCAGCATTAACCGAAACTACGATCCTTCTTTGTATTTGGTCACGGGATATTTGCGCTGGTCCGTTTTCGTAATTGACTTCTGCGATGGAGCTGAAAGGGACTTGTTTGCCTTCCGAAGTTTCAAGGTAAAGGTTGCGTATGTCCTGAAGGTCTTTTCGGCTGTCTTTTTGCAAACGAACTACCATATCAAACCTGCGCTGCCCTTCATACACTGTACCCGCCTTTTCTCCCGAAAAGCCCATGCTTAAGGTCTTGTTGGCATCCTCAATGTCGATCCCGTATTCTGCCATTTTTTTCCGGTTGTAATCCACCACCATTTGTGGTAAACCTGTTACTTTTTCTACACTCATGCTCTGAATGCCTTCTACATCGCTAAGTAATTCCTGGGCCCGATCCCCTTTTTCTTGTAGTAATTGCAGATCATTACCAAAGATCTTCACAGCAATGTCAGACTTAACCCCGGTTAAAAATTGACTTAAAAGCATTTCGATGGGTTGCGAAAAGGAATAGTTAACGCCAGGGATCACCTGCATTTCATGCTGCATTTTTTCAATAAGCTCGTTTTTGGTGTTTGCCGATTCCCACTGATCTTTGGCTTTAAGGGTGACGAACATGTCGGACATTGAGAGTGACATTGGGTCGGCAGGCACTTCTCCGGTTCCGATGCGGGTGGCAACTTCATCCACTTCATTGGGAAATTTATCGAGCAGGATATTTTCAACCTGGGTAACCGTTTTGGTGGTTTGCTTAAGAGAGGTGCCAGGTTGAAGAATCGGATGTACCACTATACTGCCTTCATCTAATTGGGGCATAAAAACAGCTCCCATTCTGGAGAAAACTATAAGCGTAATGATTAAAAGGGCAATGGCCAACCCTAAAACACCATAACGATTTTTCAGCCCGAAATGGATTACAGGTTTGTAAATTTTGTAAACCCTGTTCATGATCTTATCGGATATGTTATTGAATTTGTGCGTAGATGGTTTAATAAACAGTGCTGACATCATTGGTACATAAGTAAGGCATAAGATCATGGCGCCAATTAGGGCAAGGCCAAAGGTTAAAGCCATGGGCCGGAACATCTTGCCTTCAACGCCAGTTAGCGTAAGGATTGGCAGGAACACGATCAAGATGATTACCTGCCCAAAAAAGGCTGTGCGCATCATTCGGCTTGTGGAATCAATGGTTAATTGATCGATGGCATTTTTACGATCCATGCCTGTAAGGTGTTGAATCGATTGCTGTTTAATAAGAAGTTGATAGACTACGAACTCTACAATGATAACCGCTCCATCCACGATGATCCCAAAATCCAGGGCTCCCATACTCATGAGGTTGGCATTGATCTGAAAGAGGTTCATCATTGATAAAGCAAACAACAAGGAAAGTGGTATCACCGAGGCTACGATCAAACCTGAACGCCAATTCCCCAAAAGTAGCACCAGCACAAAGATGACAATCAATCCTCCTAATGCAAGGTTTTCTGATACCGTGCTGGTTGTTGCATTGATGAGTTTACTTCGGTCGATGAAAGGTTTGACCTTTATGCCTTCAGGCAAGGATTGTTTAATCTTTTCCATGCGATCCTTAACATTCTGGATAACCTGCCAGGAGTTCTCACCTTTCAGCATCATGGCCTGGCCCGCCACTGCTTCTCCTTTACCATTGTAGGTAAAGGCACCTAAACGGGTGGCATGGCCAAACTGCACTTTGGCTACATCTTCAATATTAACAGCAAAGCCATCATGGTTGGTGATTCGGATGTTGCGGATATCCTCCAATGATTGCACCAGTCCTTCTCCACGGATGTAATAGGCATTGGCGTTTTTCTCAATGTAGCTGCCACCAGCGTTTTTATTGTTGCTTTTCAAGGCTTCATGGATTTCCAGCATCGTGATATCCATGCTTTTAAGCTTATCAGGGTCCACTGCTACTTCATATTGCTTAAGGTGACCGCCCCAACTGTTCACTTCCACAACGCCTTCAATTCCCGCCATTTGTCGTTTGATCATCCAATCCTGGATGGAACGCAATTCCATCTTAGAATAAGCTGTATCATAACCAGGCTTGGTAGTGACGATCCATTGGTAGATCTCACCCAAACCTGAAATGATAGGACCCATTTTTGGTTCTCCCAGTCCTTCTGGGATTTTATCCTTGGCTGCTTTGATTTTTTCCT
Organism: uncultured Sphingobacteriales bacterium; assembly: GCA_964561545.1. Classification (GTDB taxonomy): domain Bacteria; phylum Bacteroidota; class Bacteroidia; order CAILMK01; family CAYYUA01; genus CAZLQF01. Next base: position 6,665 of record CAZLQF010000016.1, on the reverse strand, counting down.
GAATAAGCTGCCGGGGTAAATAAGTGTCCATCTCTTCTTTGAACACCACCGTTACCACAGAAAGCCCGAACTTGGATACCGATCTGATTTCTTTTACCCCGGGTAAGTTGGCCATTTCCTGCTCAACCGGGTAGGTTATGAATTGCTCAACTTCCTGCGTGGCCAGGTCAGGTGAAACCGTCATTACCCGGACCTGATTACTGGAAATATCCGGTATGGAATTAATGGGTAAAGTGGTAATAGAGAAAATGCCCCAAACAACTAAAGCTATGGTCAATAGACCAATGACAATTTTATTTTTGACGGAAAATTCAATGAGTTTCCTAATCATAAATGATCCAATGTTTTAAAATACTTCAATAAATAATGAGTGAAAATTTGATCAAAAACCCACACCATTCAAGGTTTGCAAAATGAAAGGTTAAGGTAGGGTTAATGAGTTACTAAAGTCACTTGTCCCAAGAGAAAGGTGTTAGGTATTTTTTGGCGGTTGCCAAATGCCTTCATTGGCATTCCTGCAGGATTTGGTTTGAGAAGGGTATTGTATTTCCTTAACAAACGGAGCCATATTTGTTAATGGGAAGGGATACTGCAATGCCATCAAGTTAACCTTGCATACAGTGCAACAGTCTGGTTTTGAAGTTGTCTTTTCCTCCTCTGACTTGTCTATTTTTAATTTGACGTAGGTTACGGCGTTGATGCCCGTTGTAGTTTGGTTGGCTTGTTGTTCCTTGCTTTGGTCTCCATCGTTAGGACAAGCATTCATGGTAAGCTGACCTCCAAACAGGAGCGGTAAGAGGAGGGCCGTAATTTTGACTAAATAACATTGCATTGCATTACAAAAATAGAAAAATTTAATATTAAAAATTACCCAAGCGATCAGTAACTAATTCAATATTAAGTGATTGAAAATCAATATTTAATAGGTAGTAGGCCGGTTTGACTTGGCCTGATGAGATCCACTATTAGCCCACTTTTTATCGCAATCTTAGTATTTCAATTCCCAGTTTACAGGACAATTTGGGTTACTAACGGATCAGGAGTTCTGAATTTTCCCTACACGGGATACCCTCATTGCGCCCCTGTTTTGCCGGGTTATTATACATAATCACCTATGTTAGGCCCCATTATTAGCTACCAATTGAATAAAAAAAGCCCCGATAAGCAAACTTACCGGGGCTTCTAAAGGTATCACTTTAAAACCAAAAAACTTTAATTCATTAGTGCACCAATACCTTTTCCATCTTAACTTGCTCATTGGTACCAACTTGTACCAAGTAAACGCCTTCTGCGCGGTTGCCTAAATTGATTTCCTGACGTCCTTCCGTTGGTACTTGCTGAGTTTCTACAACATCCTGTCCCGCAATGGTCATGATCTTGACCTTGGCCTGGTCTGCTCCTTTAAAGGCTTCACCAAAATTCACCACTACCTTTTCATCATGGGAATAAAGGCTGAAGTCCGAACGTTGTGCGATCTTTTCATTTGATGTGGCCTCATCGTCCATACTGAACCTTAAGGCAAATTGATCCGTTTTATCAGGCTTATGCTCAACCTCTACCGCTGATTCCTGGAGGTCGTGAATTGCCCCGGTGGTCTTATCCTCGAGGTAAACCTCTACACCAGGATCAAGGTTCTTGAAGCTGGCATCGATGGTGTAAGTGGCTTCTTTGCCACTTTCCAGCTTCACGGGGATTACCAAACCGTCCCTAACTTCAGGCAAGCCATTGATGGAAGCGTTTTCCTTACCGATTTTGCTATAAAGGTTGGGCATGGCCTCTTTTTTGGACTTGAACTCGTAGGCATCATAACTTCCATCAAAGCTCTCTGTAGCATTATCATTGAAGTAAACGATCATCTCATCTTTTCCGCCTTCTCCATCATTAGCCTTCAGACTGATACGGTTCTTAGGCTCTTTGGAGCGCTTTCCTACAAAATTGGTGGTACCTTTTATCCGCATGCTGTTGTCAACACTGAAGGTTGGTGATCCTGTATTGGCATAGACAAAGAAGCCTTGCATAGGCGCAATGAGGTTATCGGCTCCGTTGGTACCGCTACCGCCTGCTGCCGGAATGTAAGTGGCAAATTGCCCCTGGTTGGGATTCCAGATGTAAATGCCGTCATAAATTCCGTTTGGTAAGGCTACTTGGTCCCAATCCATTGCAGATGGATAGGGGTTGCCGACTAAATTCCACTGGCTTCCGCTTGAGGTCAAGCTCTTCGATTGGGCACCGGTTGTTGGCGTGCCGGTAATATCGAAAGTTTCCGGGTAAGTCACGTTTCCATTTGGATTACTGGCTTGCCAGAAGAAGACATCGAAGCCCTGTAAGATGTCCATGCTTTTGGAACGGCTCGATACCGGAATCCATCCGTCAAGGAAGTCGGAAGCACTACTGGGCTCATCAAAGTAATAGGCATTGCCCGTGGCACCTGTGCTGATGAAAAAGTCATCTTGCAAGGTTCCAATGGTTGCATTGGTTACCGGACTGCTGATGTAACGCCATCCTGAACTTCCGGTTGCAACTTGCTCCATGGTAATCGGACCTGTAATGGAACCATTATGGCCGCTACTGAAGTCATCGAGGTAAGCCACGCCATTTTGGTCGGCCAGTAACCTTAATTCACCATTTGTTGTATTAAGATTGCCATTTACTAAATCAACATTGCTACTGGCTTCAAGACTTCCCATTACATTTGCAGTGCCACCAGTTTTATTTACAACGACCGTACTCACACTTGTAGTATCAATCACATTTTGATCAGCACCTCCGGTTAAAGTCAGGGTACCATTGCCAATGTCTGCCTGGCCTTGGTTTATGAAATCCCCCAAAATGGTAAGTTTATTACCATTGATGTCCAATTGTGCATTTTCCTCGATCAACGTTCCAAATAAGGTAATATTAGAGGAAAATACTGGATAGTTGTTTTTATCATTATTGAAGATCACAGCGCTCTCCAGATTGGAAGCCGGTACATTGCCGCACCAGTTACCTGGGTTACTATAGCTTGTACCTTGGTCTCCGGTCCAGTAGCTCAATTGGTCATTGCAGTTGTAAACCGCAATGTCATCAAAGGTAAAACCACCATTATTGGAAATTTGATCGCAGCCATCGGCTTTAAATCTAACCTGAAAGGTAGCAGTTGGTCCTTGGCCTGCATTACTCAAAGCATTGTCAATATCAATGGTCACTTTATCGTAACCGGAAGTCTGGGCTTCATCCAATTCGTACACGCCAACCCATGATTGACCGCTACTTCCTCTTATTAAAACAGAGTCTGCTGATGCACTGTTACCATAAGACTTGTAATAAAAGCCTAACTTAATGTTATCCGAATTGGAATAATTGGAAAGATTTAAGGTCAAGACCAAGTTTTTGGCGGCACATCCTCCATCACTGTCAAGACTTGCACCCCGGTTGCCGTTATTGGATCCAGCATCAAAACGAAGTCTTCCATTTTTCTCACTGTTAAATTCCCAATTGGCATCCGCGTTCTGAACCTGGGACAAGCTATAAGTTATACCGCAAAATGAAGCACCATCCTTGTAGGTACCTGAGGGGAAATTGGACACATCTTCGAAGGTTTCAAAATAAGGCAGGGTGGCTTGTGCAAGATCAGGACAAGCAGCTGTAGTAAAGGTTTCTACCATGCTTCTGGAACTGGTGTCTCCGGGGCCGCAAATCTCATAAACGTAAACATCATAAGTAGTACTTGCGGTTAAGCCGGAAATTTGATAAGGTTTATTAGAGGTAATGGCTGTATTGCCAGTACCCGGAGTAAAGCCACTTTGGCCCCATTCTACTTTCCATTCACCACCACCAGAATTAGAGTTCCAATCAAACTCAACCGTATTACCACCTATACTTATCGCATTTAAATTATCAGGCGCAGAACAACCTGTAAATTCATAAGTAACGTCATCAATATAAATTTTTTCTTTTACAGAAGTGCCATGCCTAAATCCGATATAATCATGATCTGCGGGCGTGTTATTAAATTTTACCGAGTATTCCTGATAATTAGAAGATAAACCAATTGTATTAACGGCATTAAAACTTGAAGGATTCTCAGGATCATCAAGGGTTCCAATAATAAGGTTTTCAGCAGCTACATTCGGTAATTTTGCAAAAAACTTTACACTTCGGTCCATTTGTAAATCTCGAAGCTTAGGTGTAATTAACATTAAAGTGTCATTATTCCCGGTATTTGAGCTATTATCGATTGTTATATGTTTAGAACCATTATTAGCATCATTAGTAGAGGATTGAATCGCACCATTTGTGTTGTTAAATTTAGACCAACAATCAGGTAAAGACGGTACTGTAGCATTTTCAAAATCTTCACCAAATACTGCTTTATACGTTCCACACACGCCTTTAATATTTACAGAAATACTAGAATCATTGGGCCCGCATATTTCCCGTAAATAAAAATCATAGGACTGATTAGGTGCAAGCCCTGTAATTGTTTTCGAAGTTGAAGTAGAAGAGGTAAATGTTCCATTGCCTTGACTAAATCCCTTTTGTCCATATTCGATGCTGTAGGTACTGCCTCCGGGATTACCACCACTCCAGGTAAGCGTTATCGAATCTCCTTTAGCTTCAGATGCCTGAAAATTTTCTGGTTGCCCACAAATAATATCTAAAGGGAAATCAAGTACTTCCCCTTGATTTACTGAAGGACAATTATTAACTGGTCCAAAAGGATTAGAGCCAAAACTAAAAGTTGAAACAACACGAACCCTCAATTGAGATAAAGGTGCACTGGCAGGAATTGGAATATTTCCTGAAAAAGAATCACCTGCAAAAATATTTTTATCCACAAACTCATTATTATCTCCAAAGTCTCCATCATCATTCCAGTCGATATAGATACCATAATACACCGTCACTCCTGCAGGTGGAAGATCTATCGAATAACTTATACTATCCCCAGGATTTTCAGATGGAGCCGGTAAATTCGTAAAGTCACCATACCCATTTGTTCCACTTGTATTCTCACAATTAGGACTTGAAAAGTTCAAAGTAGACCCTAATGAAAAGTTTAAAATTTGGGTATTTGATTGACAACTATTGGGATTTGAACTACAATAATTCTGCCCATTTACATTTCCACTCAATGCAAAAACCGAAAACAGGGCAAGCATGCTTCCCTGAAAAGCCTTTAAAACAAATGCTTGCAGACTTTTTTTACATAGTAATCGATTGCTCATAATATTTTAATTTTTGGATTTACAAACACTGAAAGCTTCAAAATGTTTTTCATAGATACTAAAAAATTTATAAAATTCCTAAACTAATTTATTAATTTAAAAAATGTTTCATTTACTTAAAAAATTTTTGAGCATTAATAAAATCCTCGTATTTATAATAATATACTTACAATCGTAAAAATAATTTATTAAAGTTTAGCATGTTGACGACTGATCATTGTTATCGGTTGCTTGTTACTGATAGGGTAACCCGGTATAAGTTGTAATTCGTAGTCTGCAATATTATCAGAAAGAAAAAACCGTCATTCTTCATTTGTGGGGGATGAATCAAACTTGAAGAATTCCAGGATTTTTTAAGTTTAATAGTTCTTATAAGTCATCAAAAAGCTATTGATTCATCCGCTGGAAGTGGTAATCTTGAGCATTATCAAGGGCTACCTGTGAAGTAAAAACCCGTTTCGATGAATAGGCATTGCAGCATCACGAGACAACTACGCCAGCTCAAAACTTGGACTGTATCGTTCTGATACTGGCAAGGTGTGGCACGCCTTAGAAAGGCACTAAGGTAAATGGCCCGTGATTTTGAAATGTTGAGGTCGAAGGCGTGCCACACCTACTCCCTGTTCGATAGGTTGGGCCTGAAGACCCAACCTACAGCAATCGTTCGAACATAATTAGCCGGTAAACCGGAGTTGAAAAAAGTTTTTTCCTCCGTGTTTTTGTTAAATTTTACATGTCCTCCATTTGTCCCTATCCAGAGGAAATTGCCTTCCTCAGCAATGGCATGGACATCATCGCCATTGGTAAATTGCTTCCACTTCGGATAGGGATCTTGTTGCGCATTCACCCATTAGCCTAACCCTAATACCAAAACACCTACCATAAGGCATTTGCAATAGCATGTGATTCCTTTAAAATAAGTTTTCCATTTGCGGTCATTTGTTCTTAATTTCATAATCAATCAATTTTTGATTTGACAATTTTTAATTTAAAAACCTGTTAGCGCAGGGTCTCAAACCCTGCGCTATGCATGGATAGATAGCCATTAGCTACTTTATTTCTACCATGTTTCTACAATATTTCTACGTCATTTCACAATCACCTTCTTCGTCTGCACCGCCTCATCATTCCTCACCTGCAGCAGGTAAACACCCGCTGACAGATCACTGACATCTACCGTGTGTTGGCCTTTGCCTGCCAGCTTGCCGGATTGGATGGTGCGGCCGGTGAGGGTTTGGAGTTTGTAGTTTGTAGTTTGAGATTTGGGGGATTCAAGGCTAAGCTGGTCCTGGACCGGATTGGGATATATCTCCAAACCTGCATCGGAATTTTTGGAAGCAATGCCTGAGGTTTGTACCTGATGGCACGAGGAAGTATCCGTGCAACCATTCTTGGTGACTGCTACCGCATATTCACCGGAAGTTTCGGGGGAGAAGCTTTGGTTGGTGGCTTCAC
>CAZLQF010000015.1:0-67940 GCA_964561545.1 uncultured Sphingobacteriales bacterium | reverse complement strand
ATTGCCCAGACAATCCCATTGCATGTCCGAACCCATGAAATGGGTGGCATTTGCAAAATTTACAGAAAGTAACAAACTGAGGATGCAAAAGAAGGGTATAAAAAGTCTCATAAATCTTGTATTTTAGTATCAAGTGAAAGCTAAATTAAGAATTATAATCGATAATGCAAAATTTTATTAAAATAAATGCAATATAAGAAAGCTACTTCTAAAAAATTTTTAATTTTTTTTTGATTTATCTATTAAAAGGGGCTGGCGCTTGTAGATTATAATTAGATAAAGCATATAGAGGGGTTGTTTATAAAATAGATCAAATGGTTATTGCTAACGCATTTAAGCTGGAAGCAATGGATCTAAAGAATGTCATATTTAAAAAATGATTGATACTAACCGGACAAGCGATTATTGTTCATGATGGGATCATACGACCTTATTGCTCTTGTACAATTCCTAAAATAAGATGCCGAGGCCATTTGATCACATTAGAAAAGAAGGGCGTAAAACAGAATTTGGTTAATCCAACCAAAAAAAGGGGAACTGTGCTCGACAGCTCCCCAACACTCATAGGAATAAAAAAATGGAAAGAATAGACTTAAAGCGTTTATATATTAACTATCGCTTATTTTCTGAAAACAAATGTAGGAGTAGTTTAAATGGTATGTGTAATTTTTAGATGAAACCCCTTGTTGGATAGATGAGTGGTTTAAAAAAATAGATTAAAGTAAATCTGCCCCTTTTAACGAAGGGTTATCGCTAAAATACGTTAAGCTTGCGTATAAGTTTATCCCTAAAGGAACTACCTATGGGTAACATCTTTTGATTCACAAAAACAATGTTTTCATCGATTGAGTCGATCTTGCTTAATTGAACAATGTAAGAACGATGAATGCGCATAAAGTTGGCTTCATCGAGTTTTTGCTCAATGTTCTTCATGGTAGTGTGAACGGTATATTTTTTTTCTGTGGTGTATATATTGACGTAATCCCCGTAAGCTTCTACGTAAAGTATTTTATTGGTATCCAACCTTGAGAATTGTGAGTTTTCTTTGATGAAGATCGTTTGATCTTCCAATGGCGAGGCACTGTTTGCTTTTTGGGCGGCCTCGATATTTTCTTTGGCCCTGTTGACCGATTTTAAAAACCGCTGGCTGTTAACAGGTTTCAGCAAATAATCGGTAACGTCATATTCAAAAGCTTCGAGGGCATATTCCTGCTGAGAAGTAATTAAGATGATCTGAGGCGGTTCTTTTAAGGACTTCACCAATTCAAGGCCTGACATAACAGGCATCTCAATATCAAGAAATATAATATGGACTTTGTATTTGTTAAGTAGGTTGGATGCTTCCATACCATCCTTAGCAATGCCTACCAAGTTAAGCATTTCTGTTTTTTCTACCAGGGTTTTTATCACCTCCCTGGAGAGTTTGTCATCATCTACGATTATGCAATTAAGCGCCATGAAATACCAATTTGGTAATGAATATGAAGGCTAATATAATAAAAGTTGAATTGATAACGATTTACCATTAAATTAGGAGATGGTAAAATTTTCTTTTAAGCTTTCAAGTACTTCATTGGTGAGTTTATCGGCTTCACTTACCTTATCAGTAGCCCAATCAGGTACCGTATCCATTGTTTTAATTTCCTGCAATTCCTTAAAGACCTCTGCCAAGGTTTCATTGCCTAAGTACATTGCTGAAGGTTTGGTTTTATGAGCAACTTCTCCAAGTGTTATGGGATCGTTCTTGTCAATAGAAGCTTTCATATCACTAATTGCCTTAGGAGCTTGTTCGTGAAAAAGCTGTACCATTTCTTGAATGAAGTCCTCATCACCCCCTGATATTTCTTCGAGGTAATCCAGGTTAAGGATGGTGGTTCCTTCGTCATTTTTTTTATGTATTCCCATAAGGTTTATTATTTGTGTAAAATTATCAATTCAAAATTGTTTTACTTTCCGATTACCGTTTTTTGCAGTGATCAATGATATTTCAGATTTGGTAAATAACCCCTGTTTTAAATATTAAATTGTCACGTTATTGCTCAAATTACCAATTAAACCCGAACATTTAGCAGTTATTTATGCAAAACTAATACAAACATTGCACAAGATTTTTACTTGTTTAAGGTTTAATAAGAAGGCATTGGCAAAGTTATTCTCAAATATTTTTCCATTTATTCTTTTGATTTAATACCATAAATTTAAGGAAAATGTAATGGCTGGCTATATTATTTAATCATTTGCTGACAATAACAATGAAGTTAAGGATCCTTATTATGACTCCTCAACTTATTAAGTTGTGTTTTTGTCTTGCTCGTTGATGTTTTTAACAGCGTCCATTACCTTATTTGCTAAATTTTGTTGATGTTGTTCTAATGCACTGCCTACCGTTTCGTTTTGAGCACCTACTATTCTGGCAGCCAGAATCCCGGCATTTTTAGCGCCATCCAGTGCAACCGTGGCAACCGGTATCCCCCCTGGCATTTGTAAGATGGATAGCATTGAATCCCACCCATCAATTGAATTATGGGATTTGATGGGCACGCCAATAACGGGCAAAGTGGTTAAAGAAGCCACCATGCCAGGTAAGTGAGCTGCTCCTCCAGCTCCGGCAATAATCCCTTTTAAGCCCCTGCTTTTGGCATTTTTTGCGTATTCGTACATCCGGTCTGGCGTTCGGTGCGCTGATACAATGGTTACTTCTGGTTCGATTTTTAATTCTTTTAAAACATCAGCAGCTTCTTGCATGACTTTTAAGTCAGATTGGCTGCCCATAATAATGCCGATTTTAGGATTGGTCATAAGTTTTAACTTTTAATAAGTCCTTGATTTGCCTCGCTTTTTGTTGGGCCTCATTCAGGCTTTTATCTGTGATCGTAACGTGGCCCATTTTCCTAAATGGTTTGGTTTGGGGTTTGCCATAAATATGGGTATGCACGCCTTTTATTCCCAGAGCTTCTTCTAAACCGGCATAATAAGGTTGACCGTAATTGTCCGGCATCCCAAGTAGGTTAACCATCACAGCCGGGGTTATTAAATCAGTATCGCCCAATGGCAAGCCCAAAATGGCTCTAAGGTGTTGCTCATATTGGGAGGTATGGTTGGCTTCTATGGTATGATGACCACTATTGTGAGGTCTGGGCGCTACCTCATTAACAAAAATATTACCGTCCTCGTCAAGGAATTGTTCAACGGCCAATAGGCCTACAACGCCTAACTTTTCAGTTGTATCACGTGCTATTGAAATGGCCTTTTGCTCAACTTCCTGAGTAATTTCAGCTGGGGCTGATAAAAATTCAACAAGGTTTTGTTCAGGATGGAAATTTAGTTCAACTGGGGGATAGGTTTTCATTTCGCCTTGGGTATTCCTGGCAACGATTACCGATAATTCTTTGATGAAGTCGACCTTTTGCTCCAATACACTGGGCACCTCAAATCCTCTTTCAATAGATGCTTCAGTAGGGATATGCTGTACGCCTTTGCCATCGTAGCCTGCTCTTCTTGATTTTTGAAAAGCAGGTAGTAAGTGGCTGTATTGCTCAATATCCCGGTAATGCTCAATTAGTTCAAAATCTGAAGTCGGAATCCCGTGTTCGTAATAAAATTGCTTTTGCTTGCCCTTATCCTGAATGATCTCTAAAACATCGGGTTGGGGATATACGGGAATTCCATTACGTTCCGCTTCCCTCAGGGCTTTTAAATTTACATGTTCGATTTCGATGGTAAGCAGGTCCGCTTGGTTTGCTAATTGTTGTACATCTCCAAAGTCCTTAAAAGAACCTTTTTGCAAGGCGTAAGCCAAAGAAGCAGCTGGTACGGATTCATCCTGGTCTAATACGAGGGAATTAATGTTGTAATCAGCACAACTTTGAATGAGCATTTTGCCCAATTGCCCGCCTCCTAAAATACCAAGTTTAAAATTTTGGTCATAAAATTTTTTCATGGCTCATTCATTTTTGCTTAAGAATGCACGTACGGTATCGTAAAATTTTTGCGGAGCTTCGGCATGGATCCAATGCCCGGATTCATCAATTGTTTTTAATTCCGCATTGGGGAATATTTGCTGGTATTCGGGCAAATTCTTTTCAGTGATGTAATCGGATTTCCCCCCTTTTAAAAATATAACAGGTCCTTCAAATGTTCCGTGATTGACACCTTCTAAAATTTTATCATATTCATTTTCAAGAGCCTGCAGGTTCACTTTCCAACCGTATTTGCCCTCTCCTGTTCTGGTAAGATTCTTCAAAAGAAATTGGCGAATGCCGAAATCCTGGATCATGGGTTTGAGTTGTTCATCGGCATCGCTTCTCCTTTCGATCTTAGACAGGTCCACTGACTTTAGGGCTTCAAAAATGGCCTGATGGCTGGGAGCGTTCTTTTGCGGGTGCATGTCTACCAAAACCAACTGCTCAGCCATAACGGGATGATTTAAAGCAAATTGCATGGCTGTTTTGGCCCCCATGGAATGCCCTATAAAACGAGCACTTGTTAATTGTTGATCCTGCATGAATTCATAAAGGTCATCAGCCATTAAAGGATAGCTCAAATGCTCACTGTGAGGGGATTTTCCATGATTTCTTTGATCAATGGTATACACGCCGTATTCCTCCCCAAATTGTTTGGCAAGGGTGTGCCAATTATCCAATGAGCCAAGAAGGCCATGTAATATAATTAAGGGAGGTCCGCTGCCGTATTGCTTGTAATTAAGTTTCATGCATATCCATTTAATTGATCAAATTTCGGTTGAAAATGCCGGAAATAAAATTTTTGCGAATAAGGAAGCAATGTTTATCTTAATTCAAATTTTAACGCATGCAGTACTACGCTCCTAAAAATCAGCACTGTCCGGTTAAATTTTGTAAGGCTCAAAAACTCCTTTGAATATCTATTACAATGGCAATGTTTAAGCTTATTTAAAAAATACCCCCCTTCGCTGAATAGCCTGTTCTACCAGGCTAATCTACGGTACATCTTTTTTACTAATAAAGCTGAAGATGCTGAGAAAGTAAGAGTGTCCAGCAAAACTTTTGATTTATTGATAATATTTATCTTTATGCTAAGTTACTGATTTAGCAAATTAAAGCCAGGTATTGCTCTCTGGCTTTATTTTCTCTCCTCACACTGCTGATTCTGGACCAATTATTATATAACGGGGAATGGTCACTCAATATACTGGTCAAAAGATGAACAATGATATAAGCAAGTCATTCTTTTGGTACCCAATTTCATCCTTATCGGGTTCATTTTACTGAGCGTTACTGCCAAAAGTTAAGTCCGGGGCTGTTTCATAAAGGGACCGCGAACTCAGCATTCACGCTCTAAAATATTAAAATGGGTTGTTCTAAATCAAAGGTTTTTTCTCCAATGGCATTCTGAGCTTGACAAGCCGGTTACCGTTTTATTGGTTGGGGCAAGGCTATTAGGGCTTGCCATTGATCTTGCTTTTCAAAACATTGTTCAAAATTTTGTTTTTAGTATCATTATAGCCAATAGAAGACCCATATCTACCGGGGATATTATTAAATCCAATGATCATTATGGAACAGGCCACATTATCAATTGGCGAACTACGCACGGCTTAACCCCTCAGGGACCATACCTTCACATACCAAATAAGGAAGTGAGAGAACAACCTGAGTTTAATTATACCAAACTTGGTAAAAGCGGGTTTGACCTTGAAGTGCGCATATCTTAATGCGGAAGATCTTGAATACGTTAATCAAAGCTCCTTAAATGCCATCCAAAAAGTGGATAGCAGAATACCAGAAGTCCTTCTGCGTTTTTTGTAAAAAATTTGGAGGCAGCTCTATCAATTTATTGTTGCATTTTAGATTCCTTTTACCAAGGATTCCTAAAGTTCAGGATAATCAAAAGGTGGTTAGTGATCCTGTTATCCATGTTAAAAGGGCTTTTGATCAAGAAGGCCTTACCATCCCATGGCCGATTCGAAGCATCGATTTTGGGGGCAAGGGTTGTGAAAAATTTCATCAAATGATTGATGGAAGCCAAATCCATGTGCGAAATGCTGAATAGGTCCAAGATGTTGATTAATAAATGATTCAAGCTTACATGTTAACGCTGAGGGAGACACGTTTTTATGTAATTTATTGTTCGCTCTGTTAATAATTTATATTTTCGCAAGTCATGTTAATCAGCTAAAAAATAACTCGTCATGGAAAACAATTTACATTTTAATGCGATGGTCAAAAGATTGATCCTCATTACAGTAGCTACTTGGGGCACTTTTTCTGTAGCCAATGGCCAAAATTTGGAAGTTACTGCTTTTCTGAAACCAACTGAAAGTTGTGGATTGTCAGCCAATGAAGCCGTTGAACTGCAAATTGCCAATGCAGGCTCCAGTTCAGTGAGTAGCGGAACGACCTTTAATGTGGCTTTTGAATTTGACAACAACAACCCAAACGTGGAAAGCAATACCTTAAGTAGCTCCTTAGCAGCTGGAGATTCTATTTCTTATACGTTTAGCACCACGGTTGATCTTTCCCAGGAAGCATCAATGCATGACCTAAAAGGATGGGTGAGTTGGAGTAACGATAACAATGCAAATGATGATACCGTTACTAAGAGCATTATGGTTCCCTCAACCCCTAATGCTGACTTTTCGTTTGGCAATAACTGCGCACGCTCACCGGTTTCCTTTGTTGATAACTCAAGTGGTATTGCCGACTCCCTTATTGGCTTTTCTGTTTGGGAATATGGAGATGGAACTTCCGACACTATAATTCCTTCCGGTCAATTCATTACGGCATCCCACACTTATACTTATGGGGCTACCTATTCAGTTAAATATACAGCCATTTCCAGTAGTGGATGTTCTAATTCGATTACTAAAAATGTAACCATTAATCCAACTCCCGATGCTCAGTTTAGTATTATAAATGATGGCTGTGCAGGGGATACCATCAATTTCCTCAACAATACAGGCAATGCTCAGCAAAGCAATGTTTCTTATGAATGGGATTTTGAAAGTGATGGTACTGTAGACGCATCTGTTGAAAACCCTGAACACGTATTCCAAAGCCAAGGTAATTACAATGTACAATTGATAGCTACATCGAATAAAAATTGTCAAGGTGTAAAAACCAAAAGCTTTAATGTAAAACCAACTCCACAGACCGATTTTAGCCTTGCTGATACCCAAATTTGTGAAGGCAATGCTTTAACGCCCAATAACACAACAACCTATGTTGGTAATGATACGGTTTTTTACCAATGGAATTTCGGTGATGGTAGCCAATCTTCTAACGAAGATGTTAGCCATACTTACCAGCAAACCGGAACTTTTGAATTGAGCCTTACGGCTGGCGCTTCACAATCCGGTTGTAACAGGGTTAAAAAACAAATGTTATCCGTTGAGCCTTCACCAGAAGGTGGTTTTATAAGTGAAGATGTATGCCAAAACACTCCCGTAACTTTTATAGATACTTCCACATTTGCCGGTAATGAACCACTCAACTATAGCTGGAGTTTTAGCAATACCAATAAGAAAAATCCGACTTTCCGCTATAATGATCCGGTCGTAGGTGTAAGAAATTTAACCGTACTACAAACGGTAACAGCTGCTAATTCTGGTTGTGCTAGTACGGTAAGTAATCAAATCCAGGTTTTCGAATCACCCAAGCCTGATTTCAATGCGCCCAATACCTGTTTAGACAATGCTGTTCAATTCAGTAATCAAACAAATTACAATGGCAGCGAGGGGTTAAGGTATAAATGGAAATTTGATAACGATTTTATCAATGCAGGGGAAAATCCAAGCAGACAATTTGATGAAACTGGTTCTCAATCGGTAAGTATGATTGCAGAAACCAATGCAAGGGGTTGTCGCGATACGGTTACCAAACCGGTCCAAATCGATCCGCTTCCTTCTCCTGCTTTTTCCGTTACTGGCGGTGCTTGTGTAGGCACATCGGTTGATTTTGCCAACAATACTACTTATGAAGGGCCTACAAGCAATCTTGAATATGAATGGGATTTTGGCAACGGCTCTAATTCTAATAATGAAACGCCAACCACAACTTATAATAGCAATGGAGATTTTAATGTAACTTTGGAAGCCACCGATAACCAAAACGGTTGCAGTAATGCTACTTCAAAAGATATTAAAATCAACCCTAAACCAACCAGTACATTTAGTTACACCAGGAATGGCTTACAGATAGTTTTCAGTCCAGATAACCAAACCTATTCTTCCTATGAGTGGGATTTTGGTGATGGTACAAGTTCAACTACTACGCGGCCTTCCCATGAGTACGATTCAAAAGATAATTATCCAGTAACTTTAACGGTAACAACCGCTACAGGATGTTCCAACACCAACACTGATACCGCTAAATTACTTACAGGAATAGCGGATCATGCCAGCATTGAGGAATTTGATACCTATCCGAATCCATTTGCTGAGGCCTTTAACATAAAGTATTCCCTCAATCATCAATCCAATGTAACCTTAGAAGTTTATACCAATACCGGTCAGCGGATTGAAAGAATCGTTGATGAAAACCAAACCAGCGGTAAGCATAGCTATGAATTCAACCCTGAGCGCAACGATCAAACTGCTGGGGTATATTTGATCAGGCTTGTGATCGATGGAGAAACTTACCAAAAACAAGTTATAAGTACAGATTGATAAGCTAATAAAACTTAAATGATCAAAAAAAGCCCCGCCTTCATCGGGGCTTTTTTTATGGATGGTTTTGGTGCTTTTAAAATCAGGTTCTTAATTTTTTGAAAAACGGTAGTTAATTCCTAATTGAACGGAAAATACCTTTGTTATAGCCTCTTTTCTTCTTTCAAGGTCTGCACGGGTTGGTTTTTTAGGTTTTTTAGTACTTACCGGAAAATACCATTCTTCCGGTGCATTTTGAGGATAATCGTATCCTTTGTTTTCAATGTCGGATAAACCAAAATGGATCTTCATACCTGCCTGAGCAAACCAATCCTCTGAAAGTTGAATGTTAAACAGAAAGTCGGTAATAAATGATGAAGTGGTGGTTTTATAAAGGTCTTTGTAGTCAATCGTCAATCCATTTCTACTATAATCAGGGTTGGTAGTAGCATTGGCAGACAACAGGAGATCTAAAGTAATCCCTATGCCTATGGATAAATATACATCTTCGCTGCCATCTCCTAAGGCAGAGTTAAAGCGAAACATAAAAGGAACTTTCAAATAATTAAGCTCGACTTCTGATTCATACGTACTATCGGCCAACCTACCTTTGTATTGTTGTCCTTGCTCAGAATACAAAAGACCACTGCTAAAACCCAGGTTCTTGGTAAAGTTGAAATTGTATTCCATACTTCCTCCCAGATGGTAAGTAGGTTCCGCTTCTACAGAGTTTCCGGAAAAGTAGGAATCATCTATATTTTCAATTTGGGTAAATTGGCCGAAAAAACCTCCACTTACAAAATGGCCCTCTTGGCTATAACCTTTAAGCTGGCTTAGCACCAGTAAACATATAAAAAGTATGAGCTGTTTGGGTGATATTTCCATATCTATAAAACGCTGCTTTATATGCGTTATTTTATTAATACCATAGGTAGCTTATTGGAAACGTCTAACAATGCTTTCCAATTCCATTAAATAACCGCCACCGAAAAGATTGACATGCACTAAAAGTGGGTATAAGTTGTAAACATCTTTCCTTTCATCAAAACCAGGCGCTAATGGAAAGTCGTGATGATATGCCTCGTAAAAAGTAGCGGAAAACCCCCCGAACATTTGGGTAAACGCCAATTCCATTTCCCGGTG
This sequence comes from uncultured Sphingobacteriales bacterium, assembly GCA_964561545.1. Classification (GTDB taxonomy): domain Bacteria; phylum Bacteroidota; class Bacteroidia; order CAILMK01; family CAYYUA01; genus CAZLQF01. The sequence continues at coordinate 58,174 of CAZLQF010000015.1, read as the reverse complement.
CCCATAATAAACAGCCGGATCAATTAAAGATGGATTGCCGGCCTCATTCACCATGTAATTGCCACCCCAAAGGTCGCCATGCAATAGAGCCGGTTGTTCTTCGGGAAACAGATCGCGGAAATGGGTATAGCAATTTCTTAACTGTTCAATGGTGGCTTCTGGTAATTGACCAGCCTTTTGGCCAATGGCAATTTGAGGTTCCATGCGTTGCTCAATGAAAAAATCAACCCAGTTGGTATGCGAATCGTTGTATTGGGGTAAGGAACCTATGTAATTATCAAAGTCAAGGCCAAAAGTTGACCCTGTATTCCGGTGCAATTCCGCTAAAGCGGTAGCAAATTCCTGCCAGAATTGCCTGCTACGCCTGCCCTTATCAATCCATTCGAGGATCAGGAATATACGGTTATCTTGGGTTTTGCCGTACCCCACCAAGTTGGGAACATGAATGGCATCGGCATTCCTTAACAGTTCCAGCCCTTTGGCTTCCGTTTCGAACATGCCTTCGAAACGGTTGTCGTTGTATTTTACAAAATAATTACCATCATTGGTTAATAGCTTACCACCATTGTTGATGCAGCCACCTCCTACCGGATGGAAGTTTTTAACCCTAAGGTGATTGCCAAAATTTGTTTGGAGGCAATCTTCTATGGCTGTTTGTAAATTAGAGTCAAGCATAATGTGCAATTTAGCGTTAGATTAAGCCAGACCTTTCGGCTTCGATCTGGTTGATGATGGTGCCGAGGCTTTCCTGACTTTTAGTAAAGTCGTTGGTGTCTACATCTACAATTAAGAGTTTATAGCCTTTATAGTCTTGAATCCATTCTTCATAGCGTTCATTAAGGCGTTTTAAATAATCCAGCCGGATGGAATCTTCAAATTCCCGTCCCCGTTTTTGAATATTGTTGACCAGGGTTGGGATGCTGGCTTTTAAATAAATCATTAAATCAGGCGGTTTGATGAAGTTAATGAGGGTGTCAAATAACTGCATGTAGTTTTGAAAGTCGCGTTTGGCCATTAACCCCATGTCATGTAGGTTGGGTGCAAAAATGAATGCATCTTCATAAATGGTACGGTCCTGTATAACACTTTTGCTGCCATTTCTGATGTCCATGATCTGTTGAAAACGCCTGTTAAGGTAATATATCTGCATGTGGAAGGACCATCGCTGCATGTCCTCATAAAAATCGTTGATGTAGGGGTTGCTTTCTACTTCTTCAAAATGAGGTTCCCATTGGTAATGCTTGGCCAATAGTTTAGCCAGGGTGGTTTTACCAGACCCGATGTTACCGGCAATGGCTATATGCTTGAAATCTTGCTTTTGCTTGGTCATAAATTGCCCGTTTGCTAATCTAAAATTGTTGAAAGCCAATTACGTTCCTTACTTCTTCTATTGTTTGATGAGCACTTTCCCTGGCTTGGGCAGCGCCCTTTTCTGCTACTTGACGCAGGTATTTGGTATCGTTGTAGATGGCCTCAACCCTTTCGCGAATAGGTTCTGTAAATTGAACAGCATCTTCAGCAAGCTGTTTCTTAAATTCCCCGTATTTAATGGTGCAATTGTTATAGGCTTCATCAAAGTAGTCATGTTTTTCCTTACCAGATATGTGATACATTAGGGTAAAGAGGTTTTGAATGGCCTCACTTTTGGGTTGATTCTTATCAGTGGGTCCTGCATCTGTGACCGCTCGCTTTATCTTCTTCCTGATGGTATCGGGTTCATCAGCTAAAAAAATAGCGTTGCCGGGACCTTCGGTTTTACTCATTTTACCGGAGCCGTCCAGTCCGGGAATTTTGACCAAGTCCTCTTCTGCTGCTTGGTATGGGGTAGGGTCAGGGAACACATTTTGGTTGTACATTTGATTGAACCTGCGAGCAAATTTTCGGGCAATCTCCAGGTTTTGTTCCTGATCTTTGCCCACCGGCACTTTATTGCCTTTATGGATTAGAATATCAGCAGCCATAAGCGTGGGGTAGGTAAGCAGGCCGGCATTGACGTTGTTAGGCTGTTGGCGAGCCTTTTCCTTAAATGTGGGTACGCGCTCGAGTTCCCCTAAGTAAGCATTCATGTTAAAATACAAATACAGCTCTAAAATCTCACGTATATCACTTTGCCTGTAGATAACCGCTTTTTCAGGATCCAAACCAGAAGCAAGGTACTCGGCTAAAACCTGCCGCGTACTGTCAAACAAGTTTCCGGGTGTGGGGTGGGTGGTTAGCGAGTGGAGATCAGCAATGAAAAAGTAACAATTGTAATTTTCCTGCATTTTAACAAATTGCTTGGCTGCCCCAAAATAATTGCCCAAATGAAGCAGACCGGTGGAACGCATGCCGCTTACAATAATGTCTTCCGTTGCCATTGTTGTCTTTTCATTTCATTGGAGAAACACAAATTTATGCAAAACAGGTTGCTTTAGGGTAGTACTGGTTAGGTAGTATTGGGTATTGCGCAAAAAATTGATAAATAATCCGTATTAAGACGTAACGTTTCCAGCCTATCGGAGGCCTGAGCATTAAGGAACAAAATTTTTGATTGCCTAAAGTATCATATAACGCCACCATGATTACAGAGTACCTGAACTACTACCAAAGGTAGGTTTTACGATCTTACCTTTTTATAATTTTCGTTCCACTGGTCGTTTACGTCCAATTGATCTTGTTGCGCATTGAAAAGCATTAAATAGGATAAAAAAGCAATTAGAATTTATAAATTAGTTGACCCAAGGGGTGTCTAAAAAGGTTTTTAAGTGTTAGGGATCATGAACCCATCCTAACAAAGAAGTTGGCTAACTTTGGCTACCCCTCAACAATTATCTGCCAATGGCCGAAAGCCAATAATCATTAACCCAATCCAACCTACATTAAAATAGCCCAATGCTGCCATAAATTCATTAAATTACAGAATTTTGCTGATGTAATCGAGGTTTTATGAAGCGTGTAGTTCAAAAGCTTTATTTTTATTACTTCTATGCCGTTCTGGCATTGTTGTTCTTGTTGTTTTATCCTTGTTTTTTTTGCTTACTGCTGAAGCAGCAGTGGCATCCCCATGCGCATGCCCTCCGTAGAAAGGGTGTTCGATGGTTGTTTGCTCTAACAGGGATCAAGGTCAATCTACAACAGGAGACCTTTTTGGATCCCAATCAGGTATATCTGTTTTGTGGCAATCATTTCTCTGAATTGGATATTTTAATCCTTCTAAATTCGTTGCCGGTTCATCCTGTTAGTTTTATGGGTAAGAAAGAATTGGCAGCGTTGCCTTTTTTTGGGAGGTTGTTTAGAAACCTGGATGTCATTGTTGATCGGGAAAATCCGCAACGTGCTTTGCATAGTTTTAAAAAGACCTTGGCATTTTTGAAGCAAGGCCATCCTTTGGTCATTTTCCCGGAAGGTGGCATTTACGCCTTACCACCGCAAATAACCCCATTTAAAGATGGTGCTTTTGAATTGGCCATTAAAAGCAAAGTGCCAATTGTACCTTTGTCATTGCCTGATTCATGGGAAGCGATAGATAACGATAGAATGCTTGGATGGCCAGGCCAAGTGCATTTGGTTATGCATGAACCCATTGAATCGAAAAATTATACCAAAGCGGATCTACCGGAACTAAAACAGCAAGTTTTTATTATTATTGAAGAAACGATCAATAGATTCACAAATGCAAGTAACGGATGATATTTTAACACGGGTTGAGGATTTGGCCAAGCTTAAATTTGAAGGCTCGTCAAGAGAGCAGATGAAAAAAGACATGAGCAATGTGCTCAACCTTTGCGGAAAGCTAAATGAAGTAGACACAACCGATGTGGAGCCTTTGATATTCATGAGTGAGGAGGTGAATTCGCTAAGAAAAGATGAGGCCAGAATTGAGATCAGTAAAGAAGAAGCCTTGAAAAATGCGCCTGAAAAGGATTCTGATTATTTTAAAGTGCCCAAAGTTTTTGATCGTTCCTGATGCAAGAAGCCATTATTCATACCGAATCAATTTCTAAAATTTATGAGACTGGCCATGAACATATCTATGCCCTCAATCAGATCAGTCTCGATATTTTTGGTAATGAATATGTAGCTTTGATCGGGCCTTCAGGATCAGGAAAGTCAACGTTAATGAATGTAATCGGGTGCCTTGATACGCCTACTTCTGGTAAATATATTTTGAACCAGGATAATGTGGGAGAAATGGAAGATGATGAACTGGCCCGAATTCGTAATAAGGAAATCGGCTTTATATTCCAAACTTTCAATTTGATCCCAAGGATGACAGCCCTTGAAAATGTCGCGCTACCATTGGTTTATGCGGGTTATAAAAAACAGGACCGTATCCAAAAAGCTGAACAGGCTTTGGCTGATGTAGACCTTACCAATCGCATCACTCATAAGCCCAATGAATTGTCAGGAGGACAAAAACAGCGCGTAGCTGTGGCAAGGGCATTGGTGAATGATCCCTCTATAATCCTGGCCGATGAGCCTACGGGTAATCTTGACAGCAAAACATCCAATGAAATGATGGCACTTTTTGATGATCTTCATAAAAAAGGCAATACCATTATATTAGTAACTCATGAAACGGATATTGCCCAGCACAGTCAGCGCATTATACAGCTAATGGATGGTGAAGTTGCTTCTGATGAACCCAATGAGCAGAAGGCCATTTCTCAAGCAATTGATTAAAACTTTTGGTTGCTTAATTTGTTTTTGTTGGACGATTGAGCGGAACCAAAATTATTTCTAATAAAAGATAAGGCTCCTATAATTATCAAGTTTTTTACCAAAATCCTGAAAAGCAAACATCATGAAGATCTACACCAAAAAAGGAGATACAGGAACTACTTCGCTCATTGGCGGCACCAAGGTTGCCAAATTTCATTACCGGATCGATGCTTACGGCTCAATAGACGAGCTTAATGGTTTCATTGGCTTGATCCGTGACTATATTGAAGACGAACATATTAGTTCATTTCTGTACCAAACCCAAAATAATTTGTTTGTCATTGGCTCTATTTTGGCCTCGGACGGTAAAAGCCAGATGAAATTACCAGAGATAAACGAAGATCATGTGGACCAAATGGAAAAGGAAATAGACCGAGTGGAACAGGAATTACCACCCCTTCAAAACTTCATATTACCTGGAGGCCATCCAGTAGTTTCCTATTGCCATGTAGGTAGAAGCGTTTGCAGAAGGGCTGAGCGAAAGACTGTTCAGTTAAACGAAAATGAAAGGGTGAACCCTTTAATAATCACCTACCTCAACCGCCTTTCTGATTATTTCTTTGTTTTAGCGCGCAAAATGGCCAAAGACTTAAATGTGGAAGAAGTGCCATGGAAGCCACCAGAATAAGGTCCATGAAGTATTTATATTACATCCTTTACTTATTCGGGCAATAAGTTTCGGAGCTCTTGACTCGATCTTAAACCAATCTGGCCTTCAATTATAAACATAAGTGTAATATTTAAGCCCAAACCTTGGCAGTGAATATCTTTAAGCTCATTTATCAGCTTAGAATCATGGATATTAGGCCAGCTGGAGCTACTTTAATTTCTTTTGAACTAACCAATTAAACAAACCAAAAAAAGCCAAGTGCCAGCTGGTGGAACAAACATCACAGGGTAACTTTTTATAAAAAATTTACCCGAGCAAACTTCCAACTCCATGGATTGGGATCAAAAGATTAGGTAGAATTTCAATTTTAGGCTTTAATATTTGATACCTTGAGGAAGGGAATTTATTTGGGGAATCCATTCTTCTAAACCAAACTTTCGAAAGCGTTACAAGGGTTAAGCTCGCTACCATTAAGGATTAAAGGCCTAAATAATAAGGCATTTTGTAGCCACTACAAGCTAATTATTGATAGAATTTCATAACTCTTGGTCCGGGCGTAAATGAACTTGTCCTATAAACTATACATTGAAATATTAAGCTCCGGATAAAAAGTAAGGGTTCGTTTTAGGTATTAAGGCTTCTAATAAGGGGTTAAATATTTACTGCCCAAAGGTATTCAGCCTTACTGGTGCTATGTTCAGGGGGTGTATCAAATGATGACCCCATCGAGGAAGTAAATGACAAAAAACGTCAGGGTTATCCTCACCTAAAATAACGGATTGGGTAATTTCGATCATGTAGCCATGCTACACCGCTACATCGGTCATTATTAAATAAAGGTTGAAAAGCCCATTGTTGAGATGAGCTATGGGCTTTTTTGGGCTTAGTTGGATATTTCCCTTCCTCACGCTTCTTGTATTAAGCTCCTTAGTAAGTATTGTTCCTCTAAATTAAACCCACCATGATCCAGCGTTCTCTTTTGTATTTTTTTGTAAAACGGTAAATTGGTTTAATCTTAAAGGGGAATTTTGGGAGCGTACAGGCAAATTTCTTAGGGTAAAGGCAACCACCCATCTCCTACAACCGTCAAGTTGAACAGATAAATAGATGGAAATGTCCAATGACAAGCAGCAAGAAGATATTGAGCTTATCAAGGGTTGCATTAGAAAAGATACAACTTACCAGAAAAGGCTTTTTGAAAAATATTATGGTATGATGTTAGGCATTTGTGAAAGGTACGCCAAAGATCAAGATGAGGCTAAAGACATTTTACAAGAAGGTTATGTTAAGATCTTTAACAAGCTTGAATATTTTAACTTTCAGGGATCCCTTGAAAATTGGATCAAACGAATTATGATCAATACGGCGATCGATAAACACCGAAAAAATGCGCAAAATCCTGTTTCCCGTGAATTAGACAATACCACCGATGCCAGTGTACCACAGGATGCTGAGCAAAACCTTAAAGAAAAAGACCTTTTAAATTTAATTCAAACCTTACCCGATGGATACAGAACCGTTTTTAACCTTTATGTGATGGAAGGTTATTCCCATGAAGAAATAAGTAAGGAATTGAGTATAAGAGAAGGAAGCAGTAAATCTCAATTGGCCAAAGCAAGAAAGCTTTTACAGCAAAAATTACAACAACTATTAAAGGTTAACGATGAAGAGCAATCAGTATAATAACGAACTGGACAAGCTTTTTCAAGAAAAGCTTACCAACAGGACCCCTTCTTATTCAAAGAAGGACATGCAAGCTGATTGGAATAATATTCAGCAACAACTACCCAATCAAGGCAGTGCATCAGGTGGGCAAAGTACCGGAAATAGCGCTTTGTCAGGAATGAAAGGATGGATCATGGCAACCGGAGCTGCTGTGATTTTAGCTGGTGGCATCACCTATTACGGTATGAATAGCAGTACTGAAAAAGCAAATACCCAAAAAGAACAAGAGCAGGTTCAGCAAACTTCTAAAGAGCATCCATCTACGTCCAATACAAGTAGCAAACCCCAAAATTCAAACCCTGATCAACCCAGCAATTCGGCTGCTTCATCATCTACGAAACCCGCTGCTTCTCCAGATGCCCCCAAATCAGGCTCTAATCAACAGAATCCACAAGCAGCTGAAGTAGCATCCGGTAATGAATCTAACAGAAGCTCCAAAAGCAACAATGAAAAGCCTTATAAAAGCGAGCAAGCAACCAATGGTACAGCAGCTTCTGATAACAACAAAACTCAAAACCTGTCTGAGGAAAGCAAGTCAGCATCGCAAAATACAAAAACCGGAGCAGGAATTGAGAACAACCGAAATCCAAGGGCTGGTATGTTCCCAAAGATCATTTTCAGCGATGAGCAGAAAACGACCAATGTTTTTAATAAAAAACCAGTTGTCATCCTCAGCAGCAAAACAATATGCAAGGGTGAGCAACTAAAAATGATTCCAAAAAACATCCCTTCCCAAACCAACATTACTTACCGAACCAACGAAATAACCAAGCCACAACAACTGAAAGAGCAAACATCCATAAGCCTTAACCAAACCGGTGAATACCAATTATTCTTTTCTATGGATCACGGCACTGAAAGCAAAACCACCCAAAAAACTGTATCGGTTCATGAAAAGCCTCATGCAAATTTTACTTATGAGAAGTATGGCTATCAAAAGATAACCTTTGAGCCAAAAAGCAAAGAGGCCCTGGACCATCATTGGATTTTTGGTGATGGAAGCACATCTCAACAAAACAATCCGGTTCATTATTACACCTCAGAAGGCAACTATGAAGCTAAGCTGGTCGTCAAAGGGGATGAACAATGCAAAGACACCACTGAAAAGAAAATTACAATTGAACCACTTCCCAAGCCAGACATACGAAACATTTTCACGCCCAATGGTGACGGCAAGAATGATGTCTTTAAAATTAAGATCCAAGATCCGATTTATTACCACTTGGTCATTAAGGATGAAAAAAGGAATGAAATATTTGAAACCAATGACCACAGGGAATTCTGGGATGGCACCAACAGTCGAACAGGAAAAAAAGAAGAGGCTGGCCAATATATTTACCAATTACAGTACAAATACAAAGGGCAAAAATCCCCAATTACCAAACAAGGTAAATTGAATTTGAGATACAAACGATAATATTCGATTTAGTAAATATTTTTAATTTTGATTTTTAAAACTTGATAACCATGAAAAATTTGAAGGTATTAGGAATTTTAACGTGTATTGCTTTTCTGAGCGGATTTTTCAACATCAACCGTGCTCAGTCCCAATGTCCGGGAACCACACTCGAAACAGGTGGGAATACAGAAGGATGTAAACCTTCTCCTATTAATTTTAATCTAAAAACAGACTCTACTTTTGACCAAGTAACTTGGCAATGGGGAGATGGAACTTCTTCTATTGGTTCGGGTCCCAATGCCAGTAACTTATATGATACGGCAGATACTTTTATACCGACCGCTACCCTTACCAAAACCAATGGCGATACCATATGTACGGTAGCTTCCAGTGACACGATAAACATATATGATAATCCGGAAGCCGATTTCTTGCTGCCAGGCATTACCACCCAGTGTTTTAAGGGCAACGAGTTTTGCTTCACCGATCAGTCGGTTAGATCAGCTAATAATGCTTCTATTACAGATTACTTATGGTCTTTTGGAGACGGCCTTACTTCAACCCAACAAAATCCTTGTCACTCTTATAATCGTCAAGGTACTTACACCATCCTTTTACAAATCACTGATGACAATGGTTGCGTTGATACCGTGGAAAAAAGCAATGCCGTTACAGTAAGACCGGATCTAAATGCTCAATTCGCCGTAAATTCTACGCCTAATTGTCCTTCTACCGAAGGAGATTTCAATAACCTTACCAATAAATCCATTGTAGACTCATTTTACTGGCGTTTTGACGATGGCAATTGGGACAGTACCCAGCAAAACTGGGATGATTTTAGCCATACTTACTACCAAGACGGCAAATTTTTTCCTACGCTTTACGTAAAAAATCAATTCGGTTGCACGGACTCGTTTAATGCCCAAGTGCCGGTTAAAAATATTAATTACGAACCCAAATTAACAACCATTGTAGATACGCCCTGCTATAGTGATCCTGAAGTTCAATTCCAATTTGAACCAGAAAGGGAAGACGCCAGCTTTTTTGTCTGGAATTTTGGCAACCCTCAAAGCGGCCCAGCCAATACCAATGAAGAAAGTTGGGCTCCTTCGCATGAATTTGTTCCAGAAGACTACGATACCTTCCATATCACTTTGCAGATCCAGGAAGAAGGATGCCCCAAAACCTTCCATTGGGATATGGAAGTCAAATTACATGGTCCCCAGGCTTCTATTAAATCAGCACAACCTCAACAACCGCCAAAACATGACTTTCAGCTGCCTCAGGACCAACCGATTCCAAGAGATTCGTTTGTGCGCGTCAATAACAACCCGTGTTTATTGGGAGAAACTGCTGAAATTGAATACGTGGAAGTAGACAGCCTCTTGCCTTCAGATACTGTAATTGAACTTGGTGGGTACCCCATTCTTGACGGGAACCAAGTGGTTAAAAACCTGCAATTTGTAACTGATACACTGGGCACCAAAGATAACTTAGAAACTTGGACACCAGGCGACAAAATACCTGACAACCAAGTTTTTGGAGCACAACAGGGCACCTATAACCCGCAATCCATGCATGATACCGACCTCTTCGTGCCTTCATGTAATGGACCCAATTTGGTTCGGTTTACCAACAATACTACCAAAACCCGCTATCAAAGGAATGATTCGGTTCCCTTTTATGACTCGGCAAAGATTACCAATATTGCCTACGATAATGAGGACAGCCTTGTATTGAGTAAACAAATTCGGTATGATACCATTCTTAATGGTAGCGTTAGTGCAGAGTTCAACGGAAGCGCTGTTGATCCGAATGATTTTCACATTTCCTTCAATTACAGGAAAGCCTTTTTCGTGTGGGATCAAAAACCCGCTTCTAACACCGGCTTGCTCACCTTTGAATTTGTAGGAGTCGACCGGGATCAAACCCATTTCCCATATACAGCTGTTGATGACGCTCCTCCCGGGCAATTTCAAGGCCCCGTTAATAGGGACACATTTGGGCCGGGTTCTGCTGCAACTGGGTACAGAAGTGCACCTTGGGGCAGTGATAGCCTGGAATACTTATGGAGCTTCAATGATCCCGATGGTGAACAATGTACGACCACCACAGCAGCCCATTCCAGGATCTCAGAGTTCTTCTTGAAGGTGGAAACTACCAAGCAAAATTATGGAGGCACCGGTCAAAGCATTGTTTTTGATAATTTAACCCGATGGGATACCATCTACAACGATGAAGTGACCGTTTACAATGACTCCGGCAATGAAATTAGCCAAAACTACAATGTCCAGATCGGTCAAAATGCTCAAATCACATTCCCGGGAGGAACTCCGAACCAACAAACATTAAGCATTGAATATACCGCCAGGGATAACTCTATGAGCGGAACGCTTTGTAACTTTTCAACAGCTTGGGCTCCATGGCATAAATACGAAGAAACCGGTTGCCACATTGCAACTTTATCAGCTTTTGATCCTGTAACGAATTGCGAGAGCACAGCCCAAGTTCGTATTGTAATGGACCAGCCAGATGCTGGTTGGGATGAAAGTTTCTTCTGGGAGGATAAATCCCCTCAATTTATTTATAATGAAACCATCAATTCAAGGCTTAACAATGGCGTTTTGCTATTTGATTCCCTAATGACCTATGCCAACCAATCCGACAGGATCATCGATTTTAGGAATTTAGAGGTATATGTTAACGGGAACCTTTATTCAGAAACCAAATACACGGTAGATAGCACGGCTGAAGGGGCTAAAATAGATTTCAGCATAGAGCCAACCAGCAACTCCACGGTTGAGGTAGAATATGAAGCTTTACGCCCCTATTACCTCGACCAGAACACGCCCATTGCCATTAAAAACATGTCTTACCAAAATCAACAAAGGTTCCCAGAATATCAACCCGGCAATTCCAATTCTTTAAGACGAGGCCTTATGTTAGACAGCGATGGTCCCTGCCCATCTCCTCCCGGATCACAGGTTAATTATTGGCAAGAACTTAATTTTGAAGAAACCATTCCTAATGTTGATTGTGGCATTAGAGGTAAAAGGTACGGGTTTATATACAGTCGTGAGGAATTAATCGAAGACACCCTTCAATGTAACACTGGTGAAAAAATAACCTACGACTGGTATGAAACCCCTGCGGTTGAAAACCCAATGCAGTTACGTCCGCCTTTTGAGCGACCTAGCCAATACCAGTATTCTACCCCTGGTTGCAAAACACTTGGCTTGTGGGTTAGCAATGGCGGCTGCGTAGATACTTTCTGGTATGAGGACTACATCTACATTACGGAATTGTTCCCCCAGTTTTCCTTACTCGACAATGCCACCAAAGAAAAATTATCGGACGAAGAATTAGAGACTTCCTTCTGCATGCCAATTCCTAATGAAGGCGATAAACAAAAAGAGGGAACGAGTTACGATAGTATCCTTAAGTTAAATGCGGTAGCTGACAAAATCAACCAGGATAAAATAACAGAATTCTCTTTCCAGGCAAGAAGAGCTTTCCCAAGGCCTTTCACCCAATATAGCGACCGACTTAAGGATGTGAAAGATACAGGCTATGTATTTTGTGATACGCTAAATATAGATCCCCAAACAGGAGACACCACTTGGCAGGGATGCTTTGCATACCCAGTTGAATCGTGCCAAAATGAGCCTATAAACGACCTTTCGCCCGACCAGTTAGCCCAAACTTACTTGGTAAGAGACACCCAGTACATCAAAAGCCTCAACGATACCGCTACTAATATCAACATTGGAAAACCAGGCGTTTATAGCATTCGCAACAATGTAACCAATGCTACAGGGTGTTTCCAATCAGTTAATAAAGATAAAGTTTACGTAGGTCATTATTCTGATTTTGAACCTCAGATAAAGGACCAGGATTTCGGTGAGGATAATGACACGGTATTATGCCCAGGTGATACCATTCTTTTCCACAACCCCGGAACCTTCCAAACAGGCTGTCCAAATGTGGAAAAACCGGAATTTCCTCGGTATTGGAATCGCGAATTCATCCCAGCACTTCGTTGTGAACGTTTTATTGGCAGGGAGAATTATTTCAAAGATCCCAAAGGTGCTCGTGATGGAGAATTACCCGAGCCACCCTTCCAAGCTGAACAAGTGGCTTACGACTTGGATGGAGATAATGAATACGAAACTGAGTGGGTCCCAAGTCAGCAACGTTATTACCAGGATGGAGCTTTGCTTCCTTTAAAGGATGTTGATAATGATGGTACTTTAGATACCGTTCCTTTTTATGCTTATAATGAACCCGGCATTTACAAGCCAACCGTAAGGAGCATTGATAGTACTGGTTGTGTTCAGATCAATGAACTTACTCGGGTCAATGTAGTTGGAGTTGAAGGTTATTTGGATACGGCCAATGCACCTTCGGTATGCGCACCGCAAACGGTTAACTTTGTTGATAACTCTGATCTTCAATACAATTATCATTATGAATATGACACTTCAGGTAACAAAGTTGATTCTTCGGTTGTAGACAGTATTGAAACTTACCGTTGGGACTTTGGTGACAGTAGATCGGACAGTGTATCTTTCGAGAAAGATCCTACACACGTTTATACAAGGAACGGAGATTATGAGGTTTGGATTAAGGTAGAAACCGAAGCAGGTTGCAGGGATTCGTCCAATGTACTCAAACATAAAGGGGTTAAGACTTCCAATTTCAATCTGCAAATTGCCGGCCCCAGGCCTAATTTTGCTGTTATAGATTCGTTTGGCTGTAACCCATCCACCATTCAACTCAAAGATAAATCCAATTCTACCACCGTATGGAATTTTGATAAAGGCAATGGCCAAACTACGACTTTTAATAATAGAGATGCAGATAGTACATTTAACCTCCAATACCAAGACACAGGTACGTTCTACGTTAGTTTAGTTGCAGGAGACTCGCTTGCCAACACAGCTACCGCTGACCCAAATGATTCATTGTTCTGTCAAGCCACTTACCCACGTGATACAACTGCGCTTGAAAATCGTGAAGATTTGAAGGTTGAGATCAATTCTATCAAAAATGCCGGCTTTTCAACATTGAGGCCAAGCATATCCGAGTATTGTCCGGAAGATAATGTTACCTTTATCAATGAATCGGATAGCAGGTATGATTCTGCGAAATGGACCTTTGGGGATGGTACAACAGTGATGGCATCGAATGATGAGAATGTGACCCACAGTTATGATACCAGTCTCAATAAGACTTACGATGTGCGCCTATTACCGCAAGATTCCACCATAAGGTGTCCTGATACGGCTACCAAATCTGTATCAACCAGACGGGTCAAAGCCAGGATCGATACCGTTCCTAATGACAAGGAAGCCACTTTTGAGTACATCAATAAGTCTGAAAATTCGGTAGAAGACTCCTTGATCATTTTCAACAAAAAGTTAGACTCCACTGCTCGAGGTTATACCTGGAATTCAATGGACCTTGCAGATGCAAGAAAGGTAGAATTCAAGTTCGATAGCGGACAAACGGTAGAAGAAAATTTTGGTAACAATCAAGACATTTTTACTGCTTGCGTAATTGCTAAAAATGACATTGGTTGTAAAGATACCGCTTGCATCGATGTTGAAAACCGGTTTGATACCACTTACGAATATTCCAACGTATTTACCCCTAACAATGATGGTAAGAACGACTACTTCCAGCTTAAAATGAAGGGAGACAAACAATTCGACATTACCATCTTCAACAGGTGGGGCGAGAAAGTATTTGAAGCTGAGAAAGGAGATGGCGATTACCGTTGTGAAACTCGCGACAATGGGGAAAGAATTTGTAAACTATGGGATGGCACCAACATAAATAGTGGCAATGATGCAGCCGCAGGCACTTACTACTATGTGATCAATTATCGTTTGAGGGCCGGAGAAGAGAAAAGTGAAACCGGAACGATTACATTGATCAGGTGATAAAGAAAACTTTTATCCTAAAAAAAGGGCTCCGTAATTTGGAGCCCTTTTTTTTGGTCTTTACTTTTAAATTTTAATGTAAACGTTTACCCGATGAAAACCATTTACTTTCTCCGCCATTCCAAAACGGAAGAAAAACTGCCAGGTCAGAGTGATTTCGAACGCACTTTAAAAGACAGGGGTAAAAGCGATGCCAGGCTCATGAGTAAAAAACTTGCGCATACCATCAAGAATCCTATTGAAAAGGTGATTACCAGTCCATCTAAACGAACTTTAGAAACTTTAGATTATTTTGCTCAGCAGCTGGACATTGGAAATGATGCTATTATTCAGGAACCCAAGCTATACAATGCAGCCAAAGAACATTTGCTTGAAGCAATATGGGGAATGGATAATGACTTTAACACAATCATGTTGATCGGTCATAATCCTGGTATTTCTGACATCGTGGACTACCTAAGCAAGCATGCAGTAGACCCAATGCCTACTACGGGATTAGCCTGTATGGAGTTTAACGTAGAATTATGGAATGCAATAGTTGGTAACTCCGGCAGGATGCTGTACCAAGACCATCCCAAATTGCACTAATACAAGTGTAAGTACATATTAAGAAAACCATTTGTGAGTTTCCAAAATATGGAACCTCACAAATGTTGTATAATAAAGAAATGCGTTGGCTGGACTGATTGTTTACCATTTAAAAGTAAGGAATCCTCAATCCATCGAAAGTTAAAGGTAGCAGATCCATTTAGCATGAATGGCTACCATTCAAGGGCAAGTACAGTTAGCTGTCAGATCCTTGGCTTGATTCCTGATTAGAAGAATCCTGCTTCTTTTCCCCTTCTTCACTGCTGCTTTTAATCTCAACCAATTCGAGGTCAAAAAAGAGATCCTGGCCAGCCAGAGGATGGTTGGCATCAATGGTCAGAGCTTCTTCTGTTATCTTGGTTACTGTTACGGGGATATTTTCTCCTTCATCTTGCTTAATCTCAAGCCGATCTCCTTCTTGAGGGTCAATATGGTCAGGAACTTTGCTTTTATCAAGTTCCATGACAAGATCTTCCCGCTTTTCACCGTAGGCCCCTTCATAGGGCACTTCTTCGCTTTTGGTATCTCCAGGTTCCATGCCAACAATGGCCTGTTCAAATCCTGGGATCAATTGTCCATCTCCAATTTTAAACTCAATAGGTTCATCTTGCTTAGATGAATCAAACTCAGTTCCGTCCTTAAGTTTACCTTTGTAATGGACTGCTACTTGATCTCCCAATTTTGCCTTACTAGCCATAATAAATTGAAATTCTTTTGTTTAAATATTTAATAAACTTCAAAGGTAAAAATTTTTTATTCAATACCATTAAAGGTTAAATAATGAGAGCGCATTATTATTGTAAAGTTTTAAAAAAAGCATCATGGCAGCAACAAAGGATGTGGTTGTTATTGGTGGTGGCCAAGCCGGTTTAGCAGCAGGTTATTATTTGAACAAGACCAATTTTAATTATTTAATCCTTGATAACCAACCCAAAGCAGGTGGAGCTTGGCAACATTATTGGAAATCCCTGAAACTTTTTTCTCCCAGGGAAGCCAGTTCATTACCGGGTATGATCATGCCCCCAACTCAGGATACTTATCCTACCAGAGAAGAGACCATCCATTATTTGAAAAACTACGAAGAGCGTTACCAACTTCCTGTTCAAAGGCCGGTAAAAGTAAAAGAGGTCGTACAAGACGAAGACGGCATTTTTACCTTAACTACTAACGCTGGCAATTACCAATCCAGGGCTTTAATCAGTGCCACCGGTACATGGCAAAACCCCTTTGTACCCTTTTATCGGGGCATGAACCAGTTTAAAGGAAATCAGATCCATTCTGCTCAGTATTGGGAGCCATCTCAGTTCAAAGATCAACGGGTTTTGATCATAGGAGGCGGCAACTCAGCTGCGCAGATTTTGGCCGAGGTTTCGAAAGTGGCAACAACCATCTGGGTAACACGAGAAGAACCCCAATTTTTGCCGGATGATATTGATGGCCATTACCTATTCGTTGAAGCAAGTAAGCTTTACAAGTCGGGTAATAACGGGACCCAAAAACAACCCTCCATATTTAACTTAGGCGATATCGTTATGATACCCGCTGTCAAAGAGGCCAGATCAAGGGGCGTATTAAAGAGCTATAGAGCTTTTAGCCATTTTGTTGAACATGGGATCTTTTGGAAGGATGGTGCTTATTCCCCGATCGATGCTGTTATTTGGTGTACAGGATTTAAGCCTGCTTTGCACCATTTAAGGAAATTGAACATTTACAATTCTAACGGGAAAGTTGCCATTAAGGATAACCAATCAACCCAAGTAGCCAATTTATGGTTTTTGGGTTACGGCAATTGGACGGGTTATGCCTCTGCCACTATCATAGGCGTAGGAAGGGCGGCCAAACAAACGGTTAAAGGCATCGAGGATCAATTAAAAACGCCCGATCCGTAATACCATTGGTTTGGTATTAACAATTAGGCCAAAATTCAGGCGGTCTTTGTGCTATGAAAAATGATTGCTTGCTAAGTGATTGAACAAAAAATGAGCTGGTAACAACTAATCCCTGTTACAAGTTATTCTTAAAGAATCATAAGCTGAATAAGCCTCACGAAATTGGTCTTCTTTATCATCCAAATCGTTGCTTGTTCCACAAACCTGTGGACTGGTCCTGTTCACTTCTTCACCATTAGCCTTGTCGTATCGAATATCGCAAGTCATGCATTTTTCACACGAACTAAAAAACATACCAGCTAAAAAAAGTGCACCTATTGTTAAAACGACTTTGTTCATAGTTAAAGCATTTATCAGCTATTCAAATAAAGTTGCTTAGAAGGTCAAATATAGTAAGAATTTTCAAACTCCAAACTATTGGAGTTCCTCAAGGTTCATTTGACAATAGGAAACCCATTGATGATATTCTTCCGAAGAGGAAGCAAGCCAATAACCACCTTCATTCTTAATCATATCCATGATGAAATTCCGATCCGGTAATATTTGGGCATGAAAATCGCGAAGCTCATAGTAGTTGCCCATGATGCTTAGCTCGCTAAAATGCTCATAACTATCAATCTTAAAAAACCGTTTATAGTCACTGTATTTTCTGTATATGGGAAATTCAGTCGATACTTTTTCCATAAATAAAATTTTTACATCATAAGTGGCCCCTGCTGTAAATCAATTATATTTACAACAATCTATTTGGATCAAATGATAACCTGCCATGAGTAAATTGATCATTGTGCCCACGCCCATAGGTAACCTTGAAGACATGACTTATCGTTCCATTAAAGTGCTCCAGGAAGCATCCCTTATACTTGCAGAAGACACCCGGCAAACCAAAAAGTTGTTGAACCACTACAACATCAACAACCAACTCAAGTCTTACCACCAATACAATGAACATCAGTTAACCCAGCAAATGGTCCAAGATTTAACCAGCATGAACCTAAAGTATGCCTTGGTTTCCGATGCCGGCATGCCGGGCATTTCGGATCCAGCTTATTTGCTTATAAGAGCCTGTTTACAAGCTCATGTAGAAGTGGAATCCCTGCCAGGACCCACCGCTTTTTTACCAGCCCTCATAAAATCAGGACTTCCAATGGAGCGCTTCACTTTTGAAGGATTTTTGCCTCATAAAAAAGGTCGGCAAAAGAGACTTGAAAACCTGAAAGGCGAAGACAAAACAATGATTTTTTATGAATCACCTTACCGTTTGTTAAAAACGATTCAGCAATTTTGTGATACTTTTGGCCCGGATAGAAAAGGATCCGTTTCCAAAGAGTTAACCAAAATATATGAACAAACCTGGAATGGAAGTTTAGAAGACCTTAAAGAACAATTAACCAATCAAAAAATAAAAGGCGAATTTGTTATTATTGTGGAAGGCAAGAAACAAAAGGCCTCAAAGGCTTAGTTTAGCCATCATAAGCGGCATCCTGCTATGGTTGGCATGGCCACCTTTACCTTTTACGCCCATTATATTTATAGCATTTGTACCGCTTCTTTGGCTACAAGACCAAATCATAGAGGAAGATGGTTCTACCAATGTTAAAGTATTGGGATATGGCTATTTTGCCCTCCTTATTTGGAATGCGCT
Organism: uncultured Sphingobacteriales bacterium; assembly: GCA_964561545.1. Taxonomy (GTDB): domain Bacteria; phylum Bacteroidota; class Bacteroidia; order CAILMK01; family CAYYUA01; genus CAZLQF01. The sequence goes on along the minus strand of CAZLQF010000015.1, from coordinate 39,672 downwards.
TACTACCTACTGGATTTATAAAGCCACTTTAGGAGGCGCTATATTTGCCATTCTTGCCAATTCTATGCTCATGACCATTCCCTTTTTGCTATTTCACCTCATTAAAAAAATGTTAAAACCAAGTTTGGCTTACATTGCCTTGGTCGTTTTTTGGGTTAGTCTCGAGTATTTACACCTTAATTGGCAAATGGCTTGGCCATGGCTTAACCTGGGCAACGTTTTTTCTAAATTTCCCAATTGGGTGCAATGGTATGAGTATACAGGTGCTTTAGGAGGCACCGTCTGGGTATGGCTTATCAACATTGCCATATTTTTTCTTGCTAAAAAGTGGGCCAATGGCCACCAATCGATCACGAACTTATTAACCAATTTGGGTTTGATACTCGCAGCCCTCCTTATTCCTTTCATTATTTCGTTCAATACTACTATTCCATCATCCTCAAAAAGGTTGAACACCGTGGTAGTACAACCCAACGTTGATCCTTATTCCGATAAATTTGATGAAGATAAAATTAACCAACAGATCGACCGGCTTATTCAATTAAGTGAGGAAGCAATCAATTCAGAAACTGAGTTGGTAATCTGGCCGGAAACAGCAATTCCTAAGCAGGTAAATGAGGATAATTTGAAAAATTCAGAAATATTAGCTCCACTCCGGGAATTCCTGAAATCAAATCCCAATCTGAAACTCATTACTGGGATCAACTCCTATCAATTTTATGATACCAAAGCCACACCTACAGCAAGAGCCCTTTCTTCTAAAAGTGATCGGTATTATGATGTTTTCAACACAGCACTTTTTATGCAACAAGAAAGCCCTTACAAAACCTATCATAAATCCATTTTAGTACCTGGTGTAGAAAAAATGCCTTATCCTGCTGTATTTGGATTTTTGGAAAAGATTGCCATAGACATGGGTGGCACTTCCGGAAGTTTAGGAGCTCAGAATGAGCCTTCCTTGTTCAAATTGAACAATGGTTTAAATATAGCACCTGTCATTTGTTATGAATCGATTTTTGGCGATTATGTAAGAGATTTTACCAAAAAAGGGGCTGATGTAATTGCGGTGATCACCAATGATGGATGGTGGGGCCAAACTTCTGGATATAAGCAGCATTTCCGCTATGCGACCTTAAGGGCTGTAGAAACCAGAAAGTCTATTGCCAGAGCTGCTAATACCGGTATATCTTGTTTTATAACGCCCAATGGTAAGATCCATGAAGCCACCCAATTTTGGGTTGAAGATGTCCGTAGTTTTAATTTGCCCATCAATAAAGAAAATACATTCTACGAGCGGCATGGTGATTATCTTGGAAAAATTTCGGTGTATTTGACCCCTTTTTTATTGCTTGCTTTAATAATAGTACCTAAGATACAAGCAGCTTATTGGCCCAAAACTTAATGTTATTCTAATAAAAATAATAAATTGGTACCTTGAAATAATTTGGTTCGGGTTTTGCACCACAAGCAAACAAAGTTTTTGTAAACAAAAAATCATAATTATGAAAAAGCTATTTGTACTATCCCTTTTAACGGTTTTTGCCTTATCCGGCTACAGTCAAGAAACTGAAAAAGAAGGCAAACCCAAAATAAGTTTTGAAAAAATGACACATGAGTTTGGGAAAATTTCTGAGGGCACCAAAGCTTCCCATAAGTTTAAGTTCACCAACGAAGGGGATGCACCCTTGGTCATTAAAAATGTTCAGCCTTCTTGTGGATGTACTACGCCCAAGTGGCCCAAAAAACCTATCATGCCGGGTGAGTCTGATGTAATTAAAGCAGTTTACGACTCCAAAGGAAGACCGGGTAACTTCCACAAAACGGTGACAGTCAAAACCAATCTTGCTGAAAACAGCAAAAAGGTGTTACACATTAAAGGAAATGTAAAAAGTAAATAACACCTTGTTTAAAAAATTTTACAGTAAAAAGGGAGCCTTTGGTCGCTCCCTTTTTTTTGCTCCTGCAAATTTTAATTTAAACATTGAAAAGTAACTGAATATAAGCTTCTTATTCTATTTGATAATTTTTTCTCTACTCCTTACCAGATACTTATTCGAGCTTTTCTAGATCGTTTACCAAACCTTTTTTTCTTCCTATTTTTGACACTAAAAATTATAGGCGCATGGCTGACAAAGAGACGATGCTCAAAGCTTACCGGCTGATGTGCACAGAACGTGCAATGGCCCGTATTTACGATGAAAATAAATCCATTACCCGTTATGTCCATTCAACCTCAAGAGGGCATGAAGCCATTCAGCTTTCTGTAGGATTTCAGCTTCAATCTTGGGATTATGTTAGTCCTTATTACCGGGACGATTCCATATTATTAGGTATTGGCATGGAGCCTTATGAAATTATGCTTCAACTCTTAGCCAAAAAAGATGACCCTTTCACAGGGGGCAGGAGTTATTATTCCCACCCTAATTTAAAAAGAACAGGCTTCCCCATTATCCCCAACCAAACCAGCGCTACAGGCATGCAAGCCATCCCAACAACGGGAATAGCTCAAGGTGTTCAATTCCTTGAAAACAGGGGTTTGCTTGAAACAGAAGAAAAACCGGTTGTTGTGTGCTCTCTTGGCGATGGTTCCATAACGGAAGGAGAGGTTTCAGAAGCTTTCCAGGAAGCTGTGCTTCATCAACTGCCAATTTTTTATTTGGTGCAAGATAACAGCTGGGGCATTTCAGTAAGCGATAAAGAAATGGCAGCCATGGATGCCTATGAATTTGCTTCCGGATTCAAAGGGATGAAGCGCATGCAATCCAATGGGTCGGATTTTACGGAAACCTACGAAGCCGTCCGCAAATGCATGAACTACGTAAGAAAACAGCGAAAGCCTGTCATGTTACATGCCAAATGCCCATTGTTAGGCCATCATACTTCGGGGGTTCGCAAGGAATTTTACCGGGATGACGAAGACTGGTCAGAACATGAATCCCGCGACCCCATTCCAGTAATGGAGCAACATTTAAAAGACAAGGGCTACGAGCAGCAAACCCTTGATCAAATAGTACAGGAATCAGAAAAACTGGCAGAAGAAAGTTTTCAAAAAGCAGTTGATGCACCTGAGCCGGATGTTTCCAGCCTCGAGGACCACATCTTTCAACCTTCGCCCATTAATGAAGAAAAAGGTGAACGTACACCCGCTAAAGGTCAGAAAGTAGTGATGGTGGATGCGGCACTTCACGCCATTCAAGAGATCATGGAAGACGATGAAAGGACCTTGCTTTATGGTCAGGACGTGGGCAGAAGGTTAGGCGGAGTATTCCGTGAAGCTGCTACGCTAGCCGAAAAATTTGGAGATGACCGCGTTTTCAACACCCCCATCCAGGAAGCTTACATCATCGGATCTACCGTTGGAATGTCTGCTGCTGGTTTAAGCGCTTTTGTTGAAGTTCAGTTTTGCGACTATATCTTTCCGGGTATTAATCAGCTTGCCATAGAGGTTTCCAAGTCTTGTTACCTCTCATTGGGTAAGTTCCCGGTGAGTTCCGTCATACGCGTTCCACTTGGGGCTTATGGAGGAGGCGGTCCTTACCATTCGGGTTCTTATGAATCCATGATTCTTGGTATTAAAGGCATTAAAGTAGCTTATCCCTCCAATGCAGCTGATATGAAAGGATTGATAAAAACTGCTTACATGGATCCAAATCCAGTGATCATGCTGGAACACAAAGGCCTCTACTGGTCTGTAGTTCCGGGAACTAAAGGCGCCCAAACCGTAGAGCCCGACCGAAACTATTTATTACCATTTGGAAAAGGAAGAGTGGCCTTGGAACCGGAACAAGAGCACGTAGATAAGGGAACATCGCTTTGCGTAATTACTTATGGGGTGGGCGTTTATTGGGCTACCAATGCAGCTGAAGATTTCAAGGGCCAAATCGAAGTAATCGATCTTCGCACATTATATCCTTTGGATGAAGATTTGGTTTATTCCACAGTCAAAAAACACAGCAAGTGTTTGGTATTAACCGAAGAGCAATTGGAAAATTCCTTTGCGGAAAGTCTGGCAGGGAAAATTAACCATGCTTGTTTTGAACATCTGGATGCGCCAGTATATACAATGGGAGCCATCAACGTCCCGGGTGTTCCCTTAAACGTGGACCTTGAAGCGGCAATGCTCCCATCAGCCGAAAAAGTTGGCCAAAAATTCAATGAGATTCTAAGTTATTAGAAAAATAATTTTTTTTTGTCGGGTTTCTTTATACTTTTGCACCTGATTTAACAAACCAAAAATTGAAAATATGCCGTATTTATTCACATCTGAATCAGTTTCTGAAGGACATCCCGACAAAGTAGCTGATCAAGTATCAGATGCTATTTTAGATGAGTTTTTAAAAGGTGACGTACATTCTAAGTTTGCATGTGAAACCTTGGTTACAACCGGTTTAGTAGTTATTGCTGGCGAGATTAAATCCAGTTCTTACATTGATGTACAGGAAGTAGCCAGAAGAGTTATTGACCGCATTGGTTACAATAAATCCGAGTACAAATTTGACGCAGATTCTTGCGGTATTCTTTCAGCTATGCACGAACAATCCCCTGATATTAACAGAGGTGTTGAGCGTGAATCGGAGGAAGACCAAGGCGCTGGTGACCAAGGCATGATGTTCGGTTACGCAACGAGCGAGAATGACAATTACATGCCATTGGCACTTGACTTGTCTCACCGAATTCTTCAAGTACTTGCCGACATTAGGCGTGAAGGTAAGGAAATGACTTATTTAGGTCCGGATTCAAAATCTCAGGTTACCATTGAATATAACGATGATAACAAGCCTAAAAGAATTGATACCATTGTAGTATCTACCCAACATGATGAGTTCGATGATGAAGAGAAAATGATGGAACGCATCGAAAAAGATGTTAAAAATATCCTCATACCCCGCGTTAAGGGAACTTATTCCGGTGAAGTACAACAACTTTTTACCGATGATATCAAATATTTCGTCAACCCAACTGGTAAGTTTGTTGTAGCCGGACCCCACGGTGATACCGGCCTAACAGGAAGGAAGATTATTGTTGACACTTATGGCGGTAAAGGTGGCCACGGTGGTGGTGCTTTCTCTGGAAAAGATCCCTCGAAGGTTGACCGCTCCGCTGCTTATGCCACACGACACATTGCTAAAAACCTTTGCGCAGCTGGCGTAGCGGACGAAGTGCTTGTACAGGTAGCTTACGCCATTGGCGTTGCAGAGCCTGTAGGCCTTTATGTTAACACTTATGGCACTTGCAAAATTAACATGACCGATGGCGAAATCTCTGATAAAATTAAAAGTATTTTTGACATGAGACCCAATGCCATCATTAAACGATTGGGCCTTAGCAACCCGATTTTTGAAGAAACAGCAGCTTATGGTCACATGGGCAGAGAACCCGGCAAGAAAAAAGTTGAAATCAACGGCCAAACCAAGGAAGTTGAATCATTTGCCTGGGAAAAACTCGACTATGTTGACAAGGTAAAAGAAGCTTTCGGCCTTTAATAGGTAGATTAGCTTTTTATAAATCATGAAAAGGGCTGGTATTTCAAATGCCGGCCCTTTTTTATTAATGGTTGTTCTTGCGATGCCGTTTTTTAAATTCCTATCCAAAAACTAAAGGGAACTAAAGGTTCCTAACCTCCATCAATCCTTAACCGGTACGAATTTCCAATCTTGCACCAACTATAAAGAAAAGGGGTTTCGAATGGTACGTATTGCAAATGCCCACCATGATTGAACATTTATTCCTTAGCCGTCAATTTACTTACCAGTATTGTTGAAAGGAGTGCCAAAATAAAAGCAGGGATCAACTCATAAATGGTTTCTTCAAGCATCGATATATTTTTCCAAACAAAAACACTAACAGTTCCTACCAGCAAACCGGTAAAAATCCCAGCACGCGTTGCTCCTTTCCAGAAAAGAGCCAGAATTGAGGTCGGGCCAATGGCAGCGCCCAAACCAGCCCAGGCAAATAATACCAACCAAAACACCACTTCTTCTGCCCTTATGCTGAGGAATACAGCAATAACAACCAAAACAAAAACCGCACTTCGGCTCATAAAGACCATTGTTCTTTGCGGAATTTCTTCGCCTTTTTTGATGATCCTTTGGTATATATCGCGAACAATGCTGGAGGCAGAAACCAATAGTTGGGAATCTGCTGTAGACATGATGGCTGAAAAAACAGAGGCCAACAATAAGCCAAAAAATATCGGATGCCCTAAGGTTTGGCCCAGTTCCGGGTAGATCTTTTCTCCATCGCCTTGGGGGAGTGTGTTGGCTTCAGGGAAATAGCTCCGCCCCACTATCCCCACCATTAAAGCACCTCCTGCCAGTAATATATTCCAAAGGGTGCCTACTACAGCTGTCCATTTAAATTGTTTCGGGTCTTTGATCGACATGTAACGAATCAGGATATGCGGATTGCCAGGAGAACCGAGCCCTAATCCGATAGCTCCTAAAAATCCTAACGTGGAAATGTCAAAAGCTGATAAATAATTGCCTTCCATGGCAGCTAATTTTGCAGAGACCTCTGTCCATCCCCCTTGTTGGAAAATGCCGTAAATGGGTAAAAACACCAGCCCCAGAATCAAGAATATTCCTTGCAGAACATCGGTTAAGCTGACAGCCATAAAGCCCCCTAAAATGGTGTATATAAGCACCATGCCTGCAGTCAAGAAAATGCCTTCCATTTGAGAAAAACCAAAACTCGAGGCAAAAGCTTTTCCGCCGGCTACAAATTGTGCCGAAACATAGCTTACCATAAATACCAAGAAGATGAGCACAATCAGACCTCTTAACCATCCGGCCTCATCTTTGAAGCGTGCAGCATAGTAATCCGGCAGCGTTATACAATTATTTTGCTCAGTAAATATTCTTAGCTTAGGCGCATAGTACAAGAATAAGAAAAATTCGACTACCGTATAACCTACACCGTACCAAAGCGCTTCAAACCCCATTGAATAGGCGGTTCCGGCAAAACCGATTACAAGCCAAGCGCTTCTGCCGGAAACAACTGCGGAAAGGGCCACTACAAAACGGTTCATGCTGCGGCCGCCAATGAAAAACTCACTAATACCTTGAGATGAGAATTTGGTTGAATAAACGCCTATGCCAAAAATCAAGACAAAATAGCTTATAAAAGCAATGATGGTTTGGAGCTCCAAATCCATATATCATTATCTTTTATGGTTTTGACTGCGTTTTAGCAATTGATCTGAAATTGCAATTTGTATTCAATTCTGGCCCCCTTCGGAAATGCCTTATTACCCTTGTAAAATTCACTTATGACCTCAATATCATCTTTTATGTACAAGGCAGGAGACAATACTAATGTATGATCATTTCTTAAGACTTCTTGACTATTGACTTCCTCATCTAATTGCTTTACACGTAAATTAATGTATTGTAAATGTTCTTTGTAATTGGCATTAACAAGTTGAACTCCTAACAATTGAGCCTTTGCACCACAGAGGTTATAAGTCTTTGGATAAGCTTGATCTTGCGTGGACAAATGTACGGAATCCTCAAAATCCATCGTTTGGCTTGTTGCCTCATCGTCTACTTCAAAGGCATATTCATGTTCAATGTAATTAATCCCTTCTTCCAATAATAAAAGGGTTTCATAGGCTACAATATCATTACCGATCCATAATTCCAGTACATATTCACCTGGTCCGTTGGTTAAATATTGTTCTATGGGTAACTGGGCTTGATAGGCATTTTGCCGGCTCAGTTCTTGTTTAAATTCCCACTCCTGCCGGATGATTAGCATGGCTTGCTCATCCGGGTCCAAATCGGTAACGTTGTATTGAACATCCAATTGGCAATTGTTCCCCGGACAAAAATCATTGGGGCTCGCATGCCATTCTTGCACGCGGTCGTCTGTTGGTTTTTTATCCTCGACATCTTTAAGCGTCTTTCTGGTCAATAACATCGGTTAAGTTTTGATCTAATGGGGATTGTTTGATGGCTAAAAATAAGAAAAAGTGAAATACTAAAAATACTTCCTCTTAATAAGCAGGATTTTCTAACTTTGGGTTTTTAAAACATCAAAAACCCTCATCTTATGATACAAGGTTATGAAAACCTCAATGAGGAAGAGTTCAATTTTTTAATTAAAGTGCCAGTACTGATAACCATTTTAATAGGAGAAGCAGATTCTGATATCGATCAAAAAGAAGTTAAATGGGGAGAAAAAGTAGCTCATTTTAGGTCTGCAACGGGGGATATCAACGTACAAGAATATTACCAACATGTGGATGAGCATTTTAACGAATACTTGGACAAATACCTTCACCATTACGGAAGCACTTCCGTGAACTCACAAGAAATTATTAACAACGTTTCCAATGACCTTAAAAAGGTAAACGATATTCTTCCGAAACTTAACACTGAGTTGGCCAATTCGCTTTATGAAAGCTTTAAAAGTTTTGCAGTTCATATTGCCAAAGCTTCCGGTGGAATTTTTCAAATGGGATCCATAAGTCCAGAAGAACAAGAGCTTCTAAGTTTGGACATGATCAATAATCCGAATCAAGGAGCCTAAAACAATGCCGTTATGAATAAGATTTTAGTTGCCAATAGGGGTGAAATAGCTTTACGGGTGATACGATCAGCTCGTGAAATGGGCATTAAGACCGTTGCCATTTACTCGGAAGTAGATCGCTTGGCACCTTTTGTGAAGATGTCAGATGAAGCTGCCTGCATAGGGCCTCCCCCATCCGGTGAATCCTACTTAAAAATCGATAAGATCATAGAAGTAGCCAAAGCAAGAGGTGTAGAAGGCATTCATCCAGGTTATGGCTTCCTTTCCGAAAACCCTGAATTTGCCCAAAAAGTAGAGGATGCGGGAATTCGTTTTATTGGCCCGCCCGGTAAGTCGATCGAGATCATGGGTGATAAACTTGCGTCCAAAGCAGCCGTCCAACAATACGATATTCCACTTTTACCGGGTACTGATGAAGCTTTAGAAGATGTTAACAAAGCCAAGGACATAGCCCGGGATACCGGCTACCCTATACTTATCAAGGCTGCTGCCGGTGGTGGCGGTAAGGGCATGCGGATCGTTGAAACTGAAGGCGATCTGGAAGAGCAAATGGACCGGGCTGTTAGCGAAGCTAAGACAGCTTTTGGCAATGGAGCAGTTTTTATTGAAAAGTACATTGGATCGCCCAGGCACGTTGAAATCCAGGTTTTGGGTGACCAATATGGCAATTTTGTGTACTTTTTTGAACGGGAATGCTCTATTCAACGAAGGCACCAAAAAGTCATAGAAGAAGCACCCTGCCCCATTGTTGATGAGCAAATGCGCCAAAATATGGGCGAAAGTGCCATTGGGGTTGCCAAATCCTGCGGCTATGTAGGTGCTGGAACAGTTGAGTTCCTTGTTGATGAACACAAGAATTTTTATTTCCTGGAAATGAATACCCGTCTGCAAGTAGAACACCCGATAACGGAAATGGTGACGGGTGTAGATCTCGCGAAGGAACAAATCAAGGTAGCACGGGGTGAAAAGCTTCGCTTTCAACAGCAAGACCTCTCCTTAAGTGGTCATTCGGTTGAATTGAGATTGTATGCGGAAGATCCAGCCAACAACTTTTTACCCGACATTGGGACATTAACCACCTTTAAGCCAGCAGATGGCCCAGGTGTGAGAACCGATAGCGGCTACGAAGAAGGCCAGGAAATTCCTGTATATTATGACCCCATGATCGCCAAATTGGTAGTTCATGACCAAACCCGGGAAATGGCGTTAAATAAAATGATCCGGGCAATTGATGATTTTCAATTGGATGGTATCGCATCTACGCTTGGTTTTGGTAAATATGTGATGAACCATGAAGGTTTTAGAAAAGGGGATTACGATACGCATTTTGTGAAGAACCATTTTACGCCTGATAAATTGCAAGAGCCAAATGAAGAAGAGGCACAAATTGCTAGCATGTTAAGTGTTCAAATGCTTAACCAAGAACAAAGTAAGGAAAAAGCCAAGCTTTCTGGCAAGCCTACCAATCACAATAAGTGGAGAACCAATAGGCAGACTTACTAAATTCATAGGGTACCTTAAAAAGGGGAAAATTTGATTTGCTCGATTAGCTTGTTGGGTACTCATTGATTGGGGCTAAGCATTCAAAATTTTTAAAATCATTATTTCTAAAAATGTGAATGCTTTATATATTTGCCCACCAATTTGGAAATGGGCTTGATTCGTAATAATTGATGGCCCTTTTTCAGAACGTTTTTAACAAATAAAGGTCCGGTAGTTCAGCAGGTTAGAATGCCTGCCTGTCACGCAGGAGGTCGCGGGTTCGAATCCCGTCCGGACCGCTTAACTAAAAGTCCCAATTGGGGCTTTTTTTATGACTTGATATTTTTATATACTTCAAACCCAGCAGGATTGGACTTACTACACTGGTTACCCTTATAATGAACTTCAGGAAAGCCTAGGCAAGCACAACCGGCTTCATAAAGGTTATACTGCCCGCAAAAAGCTTTGGGAACTTGTCTATCATGAAACTTATGACACCTCAAAAAAGCAAAAGATAGGGAAAAACAAATAAAATCCTGGAAAAAGCCATATGGCAGTAGAAAATCTTATCAAAAGAAATAAGTCAGATTGTTAGAAGGCCTGTCCCGATACATAGTCCTCATCCTGGTAGTAAAAATAAACACCAAGCACCGCTAAGGATAAAAAGCCAACGCTGATGATGGAGCCTTCAAGTCCAAAATTCCCACCTGTAAGGTAGGTAGGTCCATTGAGCACATGGTTTAACATGCTTTGCAAAGGCAATCCACTTACCTTAAAGCCGAATACCGGCCCTTGAAAGAAGTTCCAGCTTAAGTGAAAAGCGATGGGGAACCAAAGGTTTTGCTTTTTGATGTAGTAAACCCCCATCAGCAAACCTGCTAAAAATATATTAAGCACTCCAATCAAGGAGATATCAGGATTCCAGGAATGCATAATGGTAAAAATAACGGAAGTGATCAGGAGGGCCATCCACTTTTGTAAGGACCTCATCAAGTTCTTTAGCAGATATCCCCTGATGATGAGCTCTTCATTTAAAGCTACGCTAATCAGCATGAAAAAGCCAATTATTATTTGGGGCCATTCAAAAGCAAAAGATTTAATGTATAGCACATCCATGTACCTTAAAAGAACAAGCGCCATTAAAGGTAATAGAATGCCCAGCCCTATCCCAAAACCAAAGTCGGAACCATAACGGATCCATTGAAAGCCTAAAGATCGAAATGATTGGTTATCGATCTTTTTTCTAAAAATCCATACAACCACCAAATTGATCAAAAAAACAGTAGTTTGAGATACCAAAAGGAAATATGGATCAGATAACAATGAACCTTGGGCCAGGCTCTGATCGGCAAAAGGCAAGCTGAAATACAAAAACGTACCAAGCGAACTTCCTATTAGCATTGACAATACCAAAGCGGGAATAAAAACCAGACTTCTTTGCCATCCCTGGGGTATTAAAGGCTGTTCGTTGCTACCAATTTCATTCATCAATCTTGCAAGTTTAAAAGCATGCGTTGGCTCTATTGATTGGGATTATTCCAGATAGCCCAACTTTCTTCAGCCTGAATATGCAACATTTCCAGGCCATTCTTAATGGTGGCCCCAGCTTGTTCGCCTTCTTCCAAAAATGCAGTTTTGGATGGATTGTAAATAAGATCGTACAACAAATGTTCTTGAGTTAAGCATTCATATAAAATGCTTGGTTTATATTCCGTTTGCGGATACATACCCAAAGGGGTGGTGTTGATGATCAGCTTACATTCAGAAATCCATTGTTGATCCAGGTATTCGTAAGTAATTACGTTTTCGCCGGGCTTCCTGGAAACGAACCAATTGTCAATGCCCATCTTTTCAAGCTCATGGCTAACCGCCCTGGCTGATCCACCACTGCCGAGGATTAAAGCTTTTTCGTGCTGGGGTTCGATAAGCGGTTTAATACTTCGCTCGAATCCTATAATGTCCGTATTAAACCCCTTTAATGAATAGGATTGTTTTTCACGGTAAATTTTAATGGTGTTAACAGCACCAATTTCATAAGCTTCCCCATCAATCCGGTCAAGATGGTTAAGAACCCCTTGTTTATGGGGTACGGTTACATTTAAGCCCATCAAATCAGGATTTTGCAAAATAAGGTCCGTTACCTGATCCGCAGCTTGAAGTGGAAAAAGCTCGTACCGGCAATTTTCGATTCCTTCTTTTTTAAATTTTTCCTCAAAATAGCTTTTAGAAAAGGAATGCTCTAAGGGATATCCTATCAAGCCGTAAAGGTGCATATATCAAATTTTTTTGTTGACGGAAGTCGTTCTTTCTAACAAAAAAACAATTAAAAACCCGCCAACCATTAAACCAATAGCCAAAAAAACGTCAATATTAAATGTTGTGGGCAGTACGTTTTCTTCAATTAGCGGTTCTTTTTCACCATGTCGGTTCACATGGTATTCTATTGTTTCTTTCCAGGGCCAAACCTTATTGAGGGATCCGATTAAAAAGCCCGTTAGTACAGCCACCGTAAGGTCATGAAATTTATTAAATAGCCAGGATAAAACTTTTGAAAAAGTTACCAAACCCACAATAGCCCCAATGTAAAACGAAGCAATTATAAGTATTTTGACATCGCTAAAAGCATTTTGAAAGGCCACCCAGTTGCCAGAAAATATAGCAGGAATTCCGGCTTTAATAAAATTACTAATGGAGGACATACTGCTAATAATAATGTTGTATTTACCCAGGATCACCAAAATAAATGACCCGGAGATACCGGGCAATATCATTGCTACGATCGATACCATTCCCGCAAAAAAAATATAGATGGGGGTATTCGGTGTTTCTATCACATTGGTATTGGTGATCCAGTAGGCCAACAAAGCACCTATTATGAGAAATAGTGCCAAAAGATAATTCCAGCGATTGATGTGCTGGCTAACGACCCACGCAGAAGCTACAATTAAACCAAAAAAGAAAGACCATATAAATATGGGTTCATTCTCCAATAAAAATTTGAGAAGTTGGGCAACACTCAAGACAGCCGTGAGCATACCGATCAGCAATGTTAAAAGAAAGTAGCCATCTATGCGTTCAATAAGGCTTTTGATCCTGCTTTTGAAAAGGAGTTTAATGGCTTGGTCATCAATATTTTTTAATGCACCTATGAACCGCTCGTAAATTCCTGTAATAAAAGCAATGGTTCCACCCGAAACGCCAGGTACAACATCAGCCCCGCCCATGGCAATACCTTTTAAAAAAAGTAATATCCGTTCTTTGAATTTTTTAAGCATAGCTTTTGATAACCTTAATAAGTTTGGTGGAAATTGATCAATTCAAGGAGCAAGATTGTTTTTTATAGCATCAATAAGTTCACAAATTTGAACTTATATTTGTTAAATAGCAACTCAAGGATTCCAAAAAGGTAAATTATGCAACCGTTTATTTGGAGAAAGTTAATATTGGGCCTTTTAATGGGTAGTTTGTTCATTTTAGGCAGTTGTAGCATTTTTAAAGAAGATGATTGCGATTGTCCCAGTTTTGGTGAACTAAACAAATCCCAACAAGAACAAGCATGGAAATCTAAAGCATGCCTTTATAAGGGGGACTGAAGCATTAAATGGTACAATAGCTTTTAATAGGTTTTTCTACCCGTTATTATTACTATAAGTTACACATTCTTAATTTAACTTAATGATGATTTTTTATCTTTTGTGTCTACAAAACACTTTTTACAAAATTTTAAAATAATTTGATACAAAATTTACCATGATTGGCTTAATTCTTCTTTAAAACATTTTGTAAAATATTCATTACCTTCGAAATTCTACTCGGATAATTTGAAATTAAAAACAACTTGAATCACCTTTTAAATTTTTGATTGTTAAACAGGATGGATTTGCAAGAAAAGCAAAATGAGGTAGTCTTTAACAAATTCCTTAACAACAGCCACGATGGTATTTTTGTTGTTGATTTAAATGCTACCATTCTTGAGTGGAATCCTGTTTTAGAAAACATAACCCGCATTCCGAAAAATAAGGCCATTAACGCTTCTCTTTTTAATTTAATTCCTGATTTTAAAGGCCTTTGGGAATATTATAACCTTCCAAATAACATTGCCGATGAGGATTTGAACATTTACAACCAATCCATCGCATTGGATCATGAAACCCCTTCCGCTCTATTTGACCTAAATTTTACCTTTCTTGATACTGAGAAGACAAGAATTATTTGCTTTTTAAATGAAAAGCAGCTTCGCAGGTTTTTTGAGCTATCCAATGAAGGAATCGGAATCGTTGAAAACTGGATGTTGGTAGATTTCAACCAAAAGTTGGCTGATCTTTTTGGCTACGATCCTGAGGAATTATATGGTATAAAAATTACAGACCTTGCTGATGAAAACACCAAAGCAAAGGTAGAAGCAAGTATTAATCAAGACTATGAAGAACTTTATTATGGCACGGGAATCCGGAAAGACGGCACCCATTTTTATGCAAAGATTCATGGCAAGGTTCAAACTATAAATGGTAAAAAATATCGAATTGCTTTTATTAGTGATATTACGGAGCAACAAAAAGTTGAGCAGGAATTAAAAGAATCAGAACATAAATTTAGAATCCTTTCTGAAAAATCTCACGTTGGTGTTTACCTTTTTAAAAATAATGAATTTAAATATGTCAATCCTGAACTGGCAAGAATATTAAGCTACCAACCTGAAGAAATGATCCAAAATTTCAACACTTTGGATTTTGTACATCCGGATGATCAAGAAAAATTTAAAACTGAAGTTCAAAAAAGAATTGATGGCGAAAAAGAAACATCCGAATATGAACTTCGAATCATTGACAGGTTTGGTAACATCAAATACGTTGAAGCTCATGGATCAGCTATTGAATTTGAGGGTGAAAAAGCGATCATGGGAACCCTCCTCGATATAACCGAACGGAAAAATCGAGAAGAGGCCTTAAAAATTAATGAAACCCTTTTCCGTCAGTTGTTTCAGAATGCCCCTATCGGCATTGTAATGTTGGATGCCAACAATCAAGTTTTAGAGGTCAATCAAAGTTTTGAACAATATTTTGGCTTTAATGAATCTGAATTGTTAAACAAGGATATTGATGAAGTAATTATTCCTGATGAATTGCATAAAGAAGCAACGGATATTACTCAAAGAATCCATAAAGGAAAAATTTATATAACTGAAACGATCCGGGAAAGAAAGGATGGAACCCGTATAAATGTATTGATTTATGGAGTTCCGGTGGTTGTAGAAGGGAACCAAACAAATATTTATGGCATCTATGTAGACATAACAGATCAGAAAAAAACTGAACAAGCACTAATTGAATCCGAAGAAACCTTTTCAAAAGTCTTTCATGCTGCTCCCAACTCCATTGCCATTACAAGGATCAAGGATGGAGTTTTACTGGATGTGAATGAAAGTTTTTGCAAACTTAGTGGGTTTTCCAGAGATCAAGTGATAGGAGCATCCACATCAGAATTTAACTTTTGGGTCAATAGCGAACAATCGAAGGAGCTGGCCCAAAAAATGGAAAAAGGCGATCAAGTCCGCAATTACGAGGCACAAGTCTATACCAATCAAGGAGCTATTCGCGACATTTATTTATCCGTTGAAAAAGTCATGATTCGAGGTGAAGCGTGTTTTGTAACCATCAGTAACGATATAACTGAGCAGAAAAACGCCCAGCGGCAACTTATCAGTAAAAAAGAATTTACAGATCAATTGGTCAACAGCCTACCAGGCGTTTTTTACCTATGGGATAAAAACTACAATTTGGTTCAATGGAATTCACGTTTGCAGGAAGTAACCGGGCTTAGCGATCAAGAGCTAAACGGGGTTAGCCCTACCGATTTTTTTGCTGAAAATGAAAAATCACACATTTTAAAAAACATGGAAATAGTGTATGAGGAGGGTTATTCAGTCACCGAGGCTCATGTCCTTACCAAGCAAGGAAACAAAATCCCTTTCTTATTAACGGGTTATCTTTTTAAATCAGATGGCCAGGAATATTTACTGGGAATGGGCATTGACATAACCAGTCAAAAGGAAACACAAAGGGAACTTCACAAAAACGAGATTCTTTTTAGGCAGTTGTTCCAAAATGCCCCAGTAGGTATCGTCATGTTGGATGAAGAAAAGAACATCTACCATACCAACCATGGATTTGAAAAACTCTTTCAATATGAAGAACAGGAAATAAAAGGCGCTAATATTGATAATTTGATTGTGCCGGAAAATTTAAAAGAAGAAGCCGTTAGTATTTCTTCCCAAACTTATACTGGCAAAACTTTAATTCAGGAAACTAACCGTCAACGTAAAGATGGGTCCCTTGTGCCAGTACTTATTTATGGGGTTCCCGTATACCTTGAAGGAAAGACCATTAGCATATATGGCATTTATGTAGACATATCTGAGCGAAAGCAAGTAGAGGAAGACCTCAAAAAACGAACCGACCAGTTGCTCCGCACCAATGCAGAGCTTGAACAGTTTGCCTACGTAACTTCCCACAATTTAAGGGCTCCGGTTGTTAATCTCAAAAGCCTGTTGGATTTATACCATAATGATCAATTCTCAGAGGAGGAGAAGGGGGATGTTTTTGAAAAGATTGATAGGTCTGTGAATCAATTAAACGCTACACTTAATGACATTATCCATATTGTAGCACTTAAGGATGAAGTAAGTAAACCCAAGGCTTCCGTTGAATTCAAAGAAATGCTGGACAAGGTAAAAGAGCAGCTTGGTACAAAAATCGAAGAATCAGGGGCTCAGATTCATGCTGATTTTACAAAAGCTTCATCAGTTATGTACATCAGAAGTTACCTGGAAAGCATTCTTCAAAATTTAATCTCTAATGCTATAAAATTTAAATCTCCTGACCGGCCCCTTGAAATTTTTATTCAAACTTCTCAGGAGGATGGTCACATTCTTTTAAAAATACAAGACAATGGTATGGGTATGGACCTGACCCACCATAAAGATAAGCTTTTTGACATGTACAAACGCTTCCACACAAATACGGAAGGTAAAGGCCTTGGCATGTATATCGTGAAAACCCAAGTGGAATCATTAGGAGGTTGGATCGATGTAGAAAGTGAGATCGATCAAGGCACGACCTTTTACATTTACCTAAAAGATTTTTCCAAGTAAAACTTGACCGGTTCCCACATCCAATTCTCAAGTTTAATAATAAAAAAGTAATTAATATAGCTTCAATAAGATCATACCTAACAATCTCCGTCAACAATAAGGCATTACCAACCTGCCCCAATGGCCAATTTTAAAACTTAAACGGATTTTGTTAATGATAAAACTGTAATCGCTCTAATTAATCTTAAGCTCTGTTATAAGCAAACCTTCAACACGTGTGAAATTTTTCAGGAAAATTATGAATCCTTACTATTGTAAAAGACTTTAAGAGGATAATAGTGGCCTTTGAATTATAGAAATTGATTTTGATATGGCTGAATCAAGTGAAGCGCATAGCAACAGGCTGGATCAAATGTTCCGCAAACACAACCCTTTTGCGGCCAAGCCCAATTCCATTAACAGCAACAAACATTTTGACGTGCACCCACCTGTATTTTGGGTTGCATCGTTTTTAGCAGTCCTGTTCATTACCATTACGATTATTGTAGGCGGTGATTATATGTACAACAACATCTTTGAGCCGCTTAAAAACGGCATTTCTAATACAGGTGGTTGGTTTTTTGTGCTATCAGTGAATTTCTTCCTGATTTTTATCCTTGTCATTGGCTTTAGTAAGTTTGGTAGCATAAGGCTGGGCGGGAATGACGCCAGGCCTGAATTCAGTACAATAGCCTGGTTTTCCATGCTTTTCAGCGCAGGGATGGGAATTGGTATCATTTTTTACAGCGTAGCTGAACCGATGTACCATTACATGAAGCCTCCCATGGGAGCATCCGAAAGTATGGATTCGGCCAAAACAGCTATGAATTTTACCTTTTTGCACTGGGGGTTGCATGCTTGGTCGATTTATGCCTTGGTAGCCTTGGCGCTTGCGTTTTTCTGTTTTAACCGAGGCCTTCCACTTTCGATCCGTTCTTTGTTTTATCCCCTTTTTGGCAATAGGGTCTATGGCCTTTGGGGGGATTTAATTGATGTTTTAGCAGTACTTTCTACGCTATTTGGTCTTGCCACATCACTGGGTATTGGCGTAACTCAAATCAACTCCGGATTGGGTTACTTATTTGAAACGGGCGATAATTTAGCCATTCTAAGCGAGGGTTCAAATATAATGGCATCCGGGACCTTGGTCGAAATACTGCTCATAGCAGGCATCACCATGGTAGCCACTTTATCCGTAGTTTCAGGAATTGATAAAGGCGTAAAGTTTCTGAGTGAACAAAATATACGGATTGGCGCAGTATTGATGCTATTTGTAATTGTGGTAGGCCCAACCTTGTTTATCTTTGACACATTAGTCCAAAATTTCGGAGCCTACATTTCCAATGTAATTGAGCTTGGCTTTTGGACCGAAAGTTTTGAAAAAGGACAGCACGCTGAAAATAACTGGCAGAATGCCTGGACGGTATTTTATTGGTCCTGGTGGATCGCATGGTCTCCTTTTGTGGGTACTTTTATAGCTCGAGTATCTAAAGGCCGTACCATAAAAGAATTTGTCTCCGGGGTTTTGCTGGTACCCACCCTTATTACGTTTGTTTGGCTTTCAGCTTTTGGTGGGTCAGGTATATTCACAGAATTCAACCCGGAAATGTTTAAGGGAGTCAGTGTTGGTAAAGTTGCTGTGGAAACACCACCCAGAGCCCTTTTTGTACTCCTGGACAAATTCCCCTGGAGCACCATTACTTGTTCTTTAGGAGTTTTATTGGTTGCCAGCTTTTTCGTTACCTCTTCCGATTCTGGATCTTTAGTTGTTGATAGCTTAACATCGGGTGGTAAAATTGATGCTCCGGTTGGTCAGCGTATTTTCTGGGCCAATACAGAAGGTGCAGTTGCTGCTGTTTTATTGTATGCAGGAGGCTTAGAAGCCCTTCAAACAGCTGTTATTACCACCGGTTTACCTTTTGCATTGATCCTGATCGGCATGTGCTTTAGTCTCTATAAAGGCCTTCAACAAGAACATGCGGAAGAAATGGAAAAGGAAAGAGCCCAAGAACGGCAATCTTATTATGAATTGCTGCAGGATCTTATTTCGAAGCGAAGAAGCCGGCAGTCGGAAAAAACAGAAGATAGTGATAGTGGTAAAAAAAGCAACCAATAAATTGAAAGCCAGCTTTAAGTAGTGAATTCAACATAATTGATGCATCTTAATTTAATTGTCAATACAACACGATAAAATTGAAAACATAAGCCAAAATTTTAGAACTATTTTTAGCAATTGTATGCTAAAGAAAGTTTTTAACATCGTCTAACCTTAAACTTTTAATGGTATGCATGGGTTTAAAAAATTTTTAGTGACGCTCGATCTATCAAACATGGATGATCTGTTGATTGACTATGTGGGGTTCCTTGCCAACACGTTCAATCCGGACCAAGTCATTTTTATGCATGTGATGGAAACAATGAACCTTTCCGAAGAGGTGTCTCAAATGTTTGATGACCTTGATGAACCCATCGATGAGATCATCAAAAAGGAATTGAATGAAAAGATTGAAAACAATTTTAATGGCCCAGATAATACCAAAGTTGAGCTAAGGGTAAAAGAGGGGAACCCTACTGATGTGATCCTTCACCAAGCAGAAGCTGAGGAAACGGACTTAGCTGTAATCGGCAAAAAAACCGGGTTTAAGGGCAAAGGCATCTTAGCAGGCAAACTTATTAGACTTTTACATTCTTCCATATTAGTAGTTCCTGAAACTACTCGCAATCAACTTGATAAAATTCTAACGCCTATAGATTTTTCAAGGCACTCAGAAATGGCTTTGGAAAAAGCACTTAAGATAAGCCATAGCTCCAAAGGCCAAGTAATTTGCCAACATGTTTATAGCCTGCCTAAGCGCTACTTTCCGTATATACCCAGTAAAAAAGTTGGTAAATCAATAGAAGAAGAAGCGCAAAAGGACTATAAAAAGTTTTTAAAAAAGGCCGGTAAACAAAAAGAAAACTTAGATTGCATTTTTTCAATGGATGAGGGCGAGGATATTGGTCAGCGGATCTATGATGAGGCAATTAAGCTGAAAGCCGACCTAATTGTTATTGGATCAAAAGGATTGACGGATACTGCATCCTATCTTATTGGCAGTACTGCAGAAAAACTCACAACCCATGACAAAAGCGTTCCCCTTTTGATCGTAAAAGACAAAAAAGAAAGCCTTAATTTCTTTAAAGCCTTAATGGAACAATTTAGCACTTAATTTAATCCTTCTATAAAAGGACCGCTTCCAAAAGTTGATCATTAACGCAAACCTTGTGCAAGGTTGAACCCGCCTTTTGATGACTTATAAAACCCATCATTGATCTAAAGGCACTACCTCCGCTGAAGGATGAAAAAGGTAATATTTCTTGCTTTTCAAATCTTGGCACTTGAACCTTTTTCGAAGCCGTTGACCTTTCTTGAACAGCCTACCATTGCGCCATTTAAAAACGCTATTGACAGGGAGGTTTTCCAGGAATGGCGGCCGCTCCATTTTATCATACTTCCTTAAAGCAGCCATTAACTGAGGATCAGAACAGGAAGCTGCCGGATTTTGAATGTACTTTTGCAAGGCCAAGTAGAGGTCATGGGGAAAAATGCCTTTTTGAAGAAAAGGATCCAGAATTGCCTTAAATGCCCGTTTCCATTCTGGACCGTGTGGTTTTACTCGGTTGCTGTATTCTACAAAAGTTTCCAAATGAGCCAACTCATGCAGAAAGGTGACCAAAAAAGCATATTGATTGAGGTCAGCATTGACGGTAATTTGATGGCTTTGTCCTTTGTTTAAAGGCCGATAATCGCCTAATTTGGTCTTTCTTGGTTTGGTGATTTTGATGCGGAGCGGGTGCTGTTTGATCAAGGCAAGAACATCCTCATAGGTGGCTTCAGGTATGAATTTTTTAAGCTTCTCAAGCATGTTTCAAATTTGTTTTAGCAAAAATAAGCAATTGTGTTGCTTTCTAATTGCTATTTTGGTCAACTTGCTTTTACAAAAATATCCATCACCCTTGAACCCCAAATTTTTAACTTATACCCATTGCATGGAAGCATTTTAAGTTTTACCCTTTTTGCTGTTTTACCTTTTTAAAAGTTTGGTTGAACGCCCAAAGCGTAGGGCTTACCTCCTTGAAAGACCATTAGTAGGGCAAGCCACCTTTGATAAGGTATATATCAAAAAAGGCGTATATTTATTTTACCTATTCCTTATTGGGGCGGTGCTGGGGTCAGATTTGTTCCTTTACCCTTACTTAAACAAACTAAAAGAAAAAATATCCCGGCCCAAATCTCTTTGTCTACCCATAAAATTTATGGTAAAACCAATATTGATTTCCTTGGTAAATTCCCCCAAAAGCTGATTCATCTTTTATTTTCAAGCAGCAATGATTTAATTGAAGGTAATATTACTTGACCCCTTCGAATTTCTTAACCCTGGTACTGAAAAACCTTTCCCAACACTCATTTGAGCCTAAGCCGGAATCTTTCAAAGAAGTTCATATCAAAGGAGTCAAATTATGGAAGCGAGCCTTCCATTCTTAAACTAAATATTGCTTTACAAAAATTGGCCATTAAAACTCCGCCCCCAACGTTACATAAAAGCTCCTGCCTTTAGCAGGAATAATGCCAGGCCCTGGATAACCTGTGGCCCTTCTTGTAAAATAACTATTATCTGTTAAGTTATTAATGCCTGTTTCCACTTGAAAAGCTTTGTAATGGTAAGCAAGGGAAAGATCCAGGACATAATAACTGGGAATAGTGCCGTGAATTCCCGTTGAAGTTCGTTCAGCATTGGTGGCATCGGTGTAATGTTCTTGGGTATGGGTATATTGAAAGGTACTTGTAAAATTGCCCTGCTCAAATTCGAGTCCTGATTTGATTTGAAAAGGGGGTGCATATTCTACAGCATTGCCTTCGATGCCACTTTCATCGCTGTTGGTATATGTAGCGTTAAGCCAGGAAACATTGGTAAAAACAGATATACTGGTATTGGGAAAGCCATTCCCAATTAACTGCAAAAGGCCAGCCTCGGCAAACAACTCAACACCGTAATGCTGTGCATTGGCTATATTGGTACGGTACCTTACAGGCTGGTAAAGCTGGGAATCAAGCTTTAGTACTGAGCCGATTTTATCCTGGTAGGCAATGTAAAAAGCACTTACATCGTAATTGATCATGCCCTCTACATGACCCCGAGCGCCTAAATCAGCAGTATAACCCGTTTCGTCTTTTAATTCCGGATCTACTTGAAGGTTGGGATTTATGACGCGCATGTCATTAAAACTAATCGCCCGGTAATTTTCTGAAAAATTGGCGTAAAGCTCTAATGCATTTATAGGTTGGTAGCTGGCACCCAAGCCCAATAAAGCAAAATCCCTGGTTTTGGACCTATTGTCTTCCAGCTTTTCCTTAAAGATCACGTTCCCTGCTAAATCTTCAACCGTTTTATGGTAATAACCATCTGAAGCGGTTTCAATATGTTCATAACGTATGCCAGGTGTTATACTAAGATCAGAAGTGATCGAGAACTTATTTTCAGCAAATACGGCAATGTTACGGCTCGGGAAATCATAGGCTGAATGGGATAAATTCTCAGGATTTAAAAAACTAAAATCGGGACCATCGCCATCTGAACCAAGGCCTTGTTTGCGATCGGTAAAACCTTGATAATACCTTGTACCAATCAATAAGGAATTGATTTGGTTCATAAACTCATACTGGTATAGCAAGCGCGTTTCATTGCCAAAATTCTTGTACTGATCTTTCAACAAAGTTCGTTCCTCCCCATGATCAGAACGGTTTACTGGGCTTAAATTGCCCAATGAGGAACGTCCGCCTAATAATCCGAAAGTTCGTGTGTTCAATTTCAGTCGGTCGTTGAAGCGGTAATCCACTTTGAGGGAAGCCATGTTCCAATCGACCCTGAACCAATTTCTTGCCCGAACTGATTGGGTAGGGTCTTCATCAAACATGTTATCCGTAAGGCCACCCGGCTGTTGCGCCAATGAATTCATCTTAGTAGCCTCAAAGGTGATGGAAAGATCCTCAGTCCATTGATAGCTAATAGAGCCAAAAGCATTGTGAATCCTGTAATCGGAATTAGGACGCCAGCCATTTCCCCGCTTAAACCGATAGAAGGAGTAATATTGGGCATCCCCAACCGTTCCTCCTATGCTATTAAAAGAATTGAAAAGCCCGTAAGATCCACCTGTTTGCCGGGTTTTCACATGAAATTTTTCATGCGCAGCTCCATCTTTCATCTTAAAGTTAATCATGCCGCCAAACTGAGGACCATATTGCAAAGAGGCAGCACCCCGAATTACTTCGATCCTTTCCAGCGCTTCTGTAGGGGGCGCATAATAAGTTTCTGGATAGCCTAAGGCATCCGCACTGATATCATAACCATTTTGGCGCGTATTGAAATTGGAAGTTCTTTTTGGATTTAAGCCTCGGGTACCCAAATCAAGTTGGACTCCGGCACCATCACTTTCCCAAACATGAACTCCGGCCACTTTGGAATAAACTTGACGGCTTTTATCAGCAGCAACATTGGCGGTCATTTGGTCTACCTGCAACACCTCGTTCTTCTTACCTGAATAAATGCCATTTCGCTCGATCGAATTCATTCGGGTAATACTAAAATCCTTAGTGCCCTCGGCTTCAACGCTTATGGCATCCAAATCTTTTGAAAGGGTATCAACAGAAAGGTTTAAATGTGTATTGCCACCACGTACCTTGATTTTTCTGGCCTCAGTTTCTGTTCCATACAAAAAGACTTTCAGGGTATACGTTCCAGACTCAATGCCAGTAAGTTCAAACCGCCCTTCATGAGTAGTATGGTCAACATGTGGTGTAAATGCCAATCCTACTTCAGCATTCGTAACCGGCTTTTCTGAATCTTTCCATTGAACTTTTCCTGTGATTGATCCGGATTGGGCACGCCCTTTTGCACCAGCCAAGACAATAACAAAAACTACCAGCAACCAATATGTCCAACCCCTTAGCTGCATCTTAGTTCATTGCTTTTAAAGGTTGTGATTGCAGAGGATTAAATGGTAAAATCCAATCTTTGTGATGAAAGCCGCGGACTTTTTCAGCCAAGTTCACCGTAGAATCTATGAACAGCTTACTTCCCCTTCCATTAAGCGCTACATAACTTTCTGTAGTAATTTTCGGATCCTCAATGCCTTTCGCTTCAAATTCCTTTTCCAGAAAATGGGCGAATTGCAAGATCAAATCAGGCTGCGTGGCCATCATTTTTTCCTGATAGGGCGTTAGGTATCGGCTATTGGTTACCTCCATGCTATTACCTGTACTTTGATCTTTAACATTGAAAAAAATGGTGCCGTCCTTTTGGGTAAGCATAACACGCCATGAAAAGCGATAACCTTCTTCCGTCCAGAACACGTTGCCTGGATATAGAAGATAGCGCCACGGCATAACCATTTGAGTAATGAGAAAAAGAATGAGGGTTGCTGCTTTTAATTGTTTGGAGTGAGCTTGAAAAAAAGAAACTGGCCTTCGAAATATGTAAGCAACAAACGGGTGGTAGTTTGCAATTTTTCGAAATACATTATTTGCCAATTGCCAATTGTCAACCGACAACTTGTTTTGAGCTAAGTGCTTAACTTTGAATTTGTTGCCCATCCAATTGCCAATAGCACTTAACTTATTGATGATCGCCAAATGAAAAGATGCCGGGAAAAAGATCAACGTAGCCCCGATCATGATGTAGGGGAACATGCCAATGGGAAACAGCATGGCCGTCATTAAATGAAAAAAGACCACCGCACTATAAGCAAGCCAACGTGTTCGTTTAATACTCATTAAAACCGGGATAGAAAGATCGTAAAGCGCCCCAAACCAACTGGCAGCATAAGCCACCCAAGTTTTTTGAAATAAGCTTCCTACAAGCGCCCAATGGGTATGGGCTTGCAACCAAATTTTCATGGGCATGGCCCTGAACAACCAATCGCTGTTAAGTTTTGCAGCCCCAGCATGAAAATAAACCAGCCCCAATTGGAGCCTCACTACGTTAATGGTCCAGGCCGGAACCTGCACAAGCTTAAAGGATGGTTTATGCCATACATCCAATGAAAAGTAACGATGTGCTGGTAACAGCATCATTAAAAAGGCAACCAGGCTAATGAAGTAGTAATGATTCAGGTAATAAGTAGGGTCTATCAACTCCACGTATGTAAAAGTCACGAAAAATGCTATGGAAGTGAGCCTGTAAAACCACCCAAGCATAATACCAAATGCACTAAGGCCCATGAGGGCAAAAAGCAAATACATGCCGGCAGGCCCAAAAGCCTGCACCCATTCAAAACCATAATAGCTGAAATGAAACTCAGGCTTCACATAAAGGTCATGGACCCAACCTTTGCTTACAAACCTGATGACACTTGCCAGCATCACCCCGCCAAAAAACACCCTGAACACGGCCAGCGGGGCAATATGGATTTGCTTTTTAGTAAGGTTATGGGCAAGGGTTTTAAGGTTCATTAAAAATGTTTTTAGCTATGCGCAAAACTCGTTATTACGAGGGAGGCCCAAAGGCCGACCGTGTTAATCTCGTGGGGCTTCATCGCCTATCCCAAGTGAAAAATGAGCGGTTGATTCCTGTATTTCAAGCCAGTAGTAATTAATGCCTCACGTGATTGCGACAGTCGCCTGTAGGCTCCTTCGCAATGACGTAGTGTTCTTCTTGTTTTACTAAGTATTTCTACATGTTTCCACTTTATTTCTGTCTTATTTCAAATGCTTCACACAACCCTATTACCACATATTACAAGCTATTACTACTTTCAATCCCCATCATTGTCCTGGTAAGTAATCCTTACCTCCAATGCCGATGGCATATCAGTTTTCAACAATACAACTTGCCGTTGCACCTCTTCATAAGCTTGCTCTACTTTTTGGGTATTTTCGGTAATGCTTAGATGCAATGGTTGAGGAACATTATTAATCGCTTTTTCAGCCTTATCAAATTGGTTAAGAATAGCTTTGGATAATGGTTCACCTTTTCTTTGGGCGTCCATTTCATCAAGATGATCATCCAGGCCTTTTCCATTGGTATCACCATATTTACCCAGGAATAAATTTCTAATGCTATTGAGGTTCTGCAGCATCAATTCAATCGAATTTTCACTGTGATAGGCTTCCACCTTTTTAGGAAAAGGCTCGCCCAAAGACTTTTTGCCGAGCGGAATACCGAGTTTGGGGTTTTTGATGATCTCATAATCGAAATTAAGCTCATTGACCAACAAGGAAAGCGAACTACCTTTACCAGCTCCATCGGATTGAACAAACGTTTGAATGTAATTGCCTCCGGATTCCTGCCATTTTTGGGTAACCTTGGCACTCTTGGTTTTAATTTCCTTAGTGATGGCTTTTAAATAGGATTTTCTATTAGCCGCATTTGAAGCACCGGTAAACTGATCAAGTATTTTTTGCTGGCTTTTTTGGTGATTGAATAGCATGTAATCTAAGGCTGGAAATCCTTTCACGTCATTATCATAAGGCCCCCATGAAGTATTGTTGTTATCGATACGCTCTTTAACGCTTACAGTATCTAACGGAAAGGTGTTCAAATGATTGCGCAAGGTCATGTCATTAGCAGGACCAAAACCATAAGGGGTAACCTTTTGCCATACTAAGTAAGCTGTTTTAAACTGCTCCCGCAAGCTACTCAAGTTTGCAGCATCAGGATTGGAAGCAAATTCTTGGGATGCTTGATGCAGGGAAGATGCTTCTGCTTTAAATTCCTGATAATTGGGTATAATAACATTGCGCCCAATGTTTTCCAGCATGGCTTTCCTGTTAAAATCACTATTGGGTTGGGTCTCATTTTCATCATCCTTGCTGCATCCAGTAAATATCAAAATTCCAAGGCAGAGGGTACTTATGATGCTTATCAATTTCATTCTCATCCTATTTGTATTATTTCAGTTTAATTTACACCTTATTTCCGCTTTATTTCTAGCCTTAAACTTCCGGCTACCCAAAGCCGAAAATAAACCCGCGCTAAGCAATAGAACTATAGATCGCCCCATTTTTAAAAATTGGTGATATTCGTTGGGAAGTCATACACCTCATCCAACTTGGTATTGGCTTGTTCCAGGTCGCTTTTGGAAACTTGTTTGGGTGTTTCCTTTAAGAGGTTGTCAATTTCCTCCCATTGACTGTTACTGATCTTTTTGTCAACATTGTACTTTAAGCTCATCAAGAATGCTTTGGCTTCTGACCAGTGGTGCCATTTATCGCCCATGGCATTGTCTTCAATATCACTAATGGATGAATTGATGTAATGGGCTACATTGGCGGCAACAAGTAATTCCCATTTTTGCTTAATGGTTTGAACCGCTTCATCCCGTTTTGTTGGTCTTTGCTGGGTAATGGCAGCCCTGCCTTTGAGGAAAGCATTGAAGATGTCTTCCTTGATCTGCAGTTCAGGGTTCCGGCTGCGGATGTAATGGCCCCAGAACCAGCTTGAGTTCACATATTCCCCGTCTACCTCATCCTGGTCATTACTCAGGAAGTCTTTAGGAACGCCAAGGTAACCAAACGCTTCATCGAAGTGATGCTCCATGTCGGTTGCTTCATTGCCGGATTGTGGGTTCTCGTTGTTGTCGAGTTCCAGTTCATTCAAGTAGACAGAAGTGGCCTGGTAGTAAAAGCAAGCACCCATCAGGCCTTTTTCTACCATTTGCTGGATTTCAATGCCTTGGGGGGTGTAGTGCCGGCCATCGATCACCGTGTCTCCGGAGTTTGGATTATTGGTGACGCTGTCGAGCTTTTTAAACCAGTCGTAGAACTTTTGCAGGTCCTGCTCGTAGGTCTTGGCAGCCAAATCCTTGTCGGCACTGATAACGTCATTGTTTTCAAAAATGTTGATCAATGCCTGCTCGCTAACAGCCTCTCCTTCATCGGCTTTGCCAATTTCGCTGGATAGCTTTTGTAGCAACTCGATGCGGGCCGTTTGGCCGGAATAATCTGCATCACTCCAGTTATAAGTATCAGGGACTTGCAGTTGATTGTTGTTGTTACCGTTTCCATTGTTGGAATCTCCGTTCTCGTCATCGTCCTTGCTGCAGGAGGTGAGTAAGATTCCAAATGATAAGAGTGCAATAAGGGTTAAACTAAGTTTTTTCATAAATTTGATGTTTTACTCCCTTGGGTGGGTAAGCCTTCGCCAGTTTTTTGGGCTTACCTGCCCTTTTTAGGTTTTGGTTCTACAATTTGTTTTATTTAGACTAAATCTAAATTACACTGCAAACGTATGGGCATCTGTAATCCCAAGCAATACCGTGTTTATGGTATTTTTCCATCCCAATCCTAAAGTTTACTTACCAAAACCTGCTCTAATTGGTGATCAGGACTTAGCAGTTCTGACCTTAACTGTTGAGTTGTTATCAGCTTTTATTCCGGCAAAAATTCCATTAAAGCATAGCAGGACTTAGTTAAAATTATTTAAGCTATCCAAATTTTTTAATAGCATTTGAACATTAACCGTGCCCCTCTACAATAGGAAATGCAATTATGATGAATTTGGCATAAATAAAATATGATCAATATCAGTATTATCCCCCATAAGAAATAAAGCCATAGAGCAATCCCCGGCTTTAGATCGCTAAATTAGCGATAGAACAAAATAAATATCTACAATGAACAATTCTAAAAATTTTAACGAACAGGGCAGCTTTTTGGTATTGAGTAATAGAGGCTATACAAGTTTTAATCACTTAGAACGATATATTTTTCAGAAATTTGGGAACAAAGGATGCTAATTAAGTTAAGCAACAGGGTATACCGAAGCTTTTTGCTGTTGATAACAAAGCAAAAGACCCCTTGCAAACCAATGAACGATGAAGAACAACCTTATTATAAAAGTACTTTTAACTTATCCGTGGATTGGGTTTTGCTTTAGGCTTTTGGCTTTAAAATTTCAAAAATTGTATTTCTATGATGTTCCAGGTGTATTACATAAATACTAAAGGCAAGTGAAGGTACAATTTTTATTAATCAACCAAATTAGCAGTATATGGCTATTAGCAGTAATTTTAAAACTAAGCATTTAGCCCATGAAAACCGTCACTATTATAATAATAAGCCTTTTAGGAATTTATGGAATTATAGTTACCATCTTTTATTTAGTGCAAGATACCCTGATCTTCCATCCCAATAAGCTTCCTGAAGATTATGAATTTGATTTTTCGGGCCGTTTCAGGGAACATTTCATCAAAACCCATGATGGACAAAAGTTGAATGCCCTTCACTTTTATGCCCCCCAGCCCAAAGGGGTCATCCTTTTTTTTCATGGTAATGCCGGCAGTTTGGTATCCTGGGGTGATGCAGCCTATCCCTTCATTGAACGCAATTACCACATTTTTATATGGGATTACCGCGGTTTTGGCAAAAGTACCGGTAAGGTTAATTACCTAAAGATCCTAAAAGACAGTGAAACGGTTTACAACTACATCAGGCAAAACTTTCCTGATTTGCAGATTATCCCCTACGGAAGGTCATTCGGAACCGGCCCGGCCTCCTATGTTACCTTTAAACATAATCTTGATACCGTAATGCTGGAAACTTCTTATAACAATTTTTATGACTTGGCAAGGCACCATTTTAAATACATGCCCCACCAACTACTACTAAAATACCCCTTCAGAAATGACAAATGGCTACAGAAATCCAATGCAAAAGTTTACATGGTGCATGGTACAGAGGATGAAGTGGTGCCCTTGGAATCTGCAAAAAAACTTAAAAGAAAAATCGGAGCAAGGGCCGAATTACAAACCATAGAAAACGGTCAACATAATAACCTGATCGAATTTGAATCCTACAGCAAATGGCTGGATTATGTATTGAATTGACATTAATAAGTGGTAATAAAATTGTTTAAATGGATGTTGGCAGTTAAAAACCAGGGTTAAGAACTGCATTATAAGTTATTCCTATGGTATTATTTTTAGCCTTTGTTATTAAGTTGCGAGGGCAACGTTAAAATTGTATTCAACTTATACCCACCCTTATGCATGGCGTTGATATTGGCATATTCGTTATTTATATAATCCTCATGCTCTCTTTTGGCTATTACTTTTTGCGTACCAATAAAGGCGGAGATGATTATTATGTGGGGGGGCGAAAAATGGGAAGTTTACACATTGGCCTTTCGGTAGTAGCTACCGATGTTGGGGGTGGCTTTTCCATCGGTTTAGGAGGCCTTGGATTTACGATGGGTATAGCCGGATCCTGGATGCTTTTCACGGGTCTGATCGGGGCCTGGCTCACTGCGGTGGTTTTAATTCCTAAAGTTAAGGACAATCCAGCCTTTGCAAAATTCATGACCTTTCCACAGATCTTCGGCTACTACTACAGCCCAAAAGTAGCATTGGTAGCTGGTTTAATCTCTGCCATAGGCTATGCAGGTTTCACAAGCTCCCAGATACTTGCCGGAGCTAAATTGGCCAATGGCGCTTTTGTAGGCTTGAGCTTGGAAATGGCCCTTTTGATCATGGGCGTTATTGCTGTGCTTTATACCGTCATGGGTGGGCTTAAAGCCGTCATTTATACAGATACCATTCAGTGGGCCATTTTAATGATCGGTTTGGTATTTATTGGCATACCAGTGGCTTATTACCAAGTGGGCGGTTGGGAAGCCATTCAGCAATATATTCAACCCGGTTTTCTCTCAATGAGCAATATTGCGTGGCAGCGTTTAGTGAACTGGGCTGTAACGATTATTCCCATTTGGTTTGTGGGCATGACGCTATACCAAAGAATTTATGCCTGTAGAAGCACCCAACAAGCCAAACGTGCCTGGTACTTGGCAGGCCTTTTCGAATACCCCATTATGGCTTTCATGGGGGTAAGCCTTGGCTTGTTGGCGCGGGTAGCAGCTGACCAGGGAATGTTCGATCATATGGGGATAGCCAACGCTGCACAAGCTGACCCAGAGACAGGACTGCCTATGCTCTTGAGCACCGTCCTGCCAGTGGGGTTACTGGGTATTATGATGGCCGCCTACTTCTCTGCAATATTGTCGACAGCAGATAGTTGCTTGATGGCCTCTTCCGGCAATTTTGTATCGGACATTGTAGGCTATTTTAAACCCGTAAATCCCGATAGCAATAGCTTTCTGCGTTTTTCCCAGCTAACAACGCTTATCATTGGCTCCGGCGCATTATTCCTGGCAAGTACAATGGAGCAAGTCCTTAATTTGATGCTCTATTCTTACGCCTTTATGGTTTCAGGGCTACTGGTACCATTGTTAGGTGGGTTGTATGGGAAAACAAGAAGTCCTACAGCCGCAATAGCTTCCATGTTCGTAGGCGGTATCACAACATTGCTATTCCAAACGAACAAATTGCTGATCAACCAAGGAGATTCGCGTGATGTGTTGATGCAAAAAGCAGAAAAGCTTCAATCCATTTTTCCAGATATTGCCAAACAAAACCTGACAGGAATGGAAGAAGGCGAGCTTTATTCCACCCTTAAATCTACCATTGCACATGAGCGGATTATTGATCTCGACTTTGCAGGGGTCATTTTCAAAATGCCATTTGACCTCGATGCTAATATATACGGTATCGCAGCATCTGCCTTAATTTTTGTAATTTTAACCAATATTATGGCAGGAACAAATAGTAGTAAATAGTTCCTAATGTAATGATTATTAGCAATGTAGCAACTTAAGCCCAAACTTCAAGATCCCGACTATAACTTTAAACTCCAGACAGCAATGGAATTTAACAAGCCTTATCATTTAACAGAAAGCTTATATATGTTTGGTAAAAGGGGTTTATTTGTAAGCAACTACCTAAATATCCTGGATATGATAGAAAACAAGTACCATTCGCTGGATTTTGAGCTTTAAACTTTGGTTTTAATAATTTTAATTTAAACACATTCAAAACTTGGACAATTATTAGTTCTGTAAAAATAAGAGCAACATGAGTGACACTCAAATAGAGGTTTTTACACCTGACCATCAGGAGCATTTCTACCAAGAGGAGTTGGTAGAGTTCCTACACAATCACCTGGACCAATACCGTGATGACCGTTATTCCATTGCCTCTGCCATTGATTACGCTTTAAGCAGCGAACCAAATAAAGGTGGTTACGTTATTACTGCCAGCAATCGGGAGGCAATCGTAGGAGCTGTTGTCATGAATTTAACGCATATGGAAGGTTACCATCCTGAAAATTACTTGGTGTACATAGCAGTGGATGGATCCATGAGAGGCAAAGGATTGGGTAAAGACCTCCTCCAAAAGGCTTCTGACGTAACATTTGGCGGTATAGCCCTGCATGTAGAACCAGACAATCCAGCCCGTCAATTGTATGAAAAAGCTGGATTTACCAATAAATATTTGGAATACAGGTTGGATAAATAAGTTTAAATGGCCTTTTTAAAGCTATACAGGGATAAACTACATTATAACTACCATTATTTAAAATCGCTTTTTAAAGATCGCGACATCGAGTATGGAATTGTTACCAAACTCCTTTGTGGTAATGAAGACTTTCTGAAAGAGGTCATTAATTTGGGATCTGGAGAGGTTCACGACTCCAGGGTGAGTAATCTGCAAAAGGTTAAAGAATACAATCCGAAAGTTCAGACCGTTTACATTAAACCACCGCCTAAGCGCAGCATTCCCGATATTATTGAATGTGCGGATGTAAGCCTCAATACAGAATACTCAACCATTAAAATGCTTTCCGAGGAAGCTGTAAGGCAAAACAAGCTGCACAAAGTTCTTATCATGATCGAAATGGGAGACCTTCGGGAAGGCGTTTTGGGGGAGCACCTCCTTGATTTTTACTCCAGTATTTTCCAATTACCCGGCATCGCAGTAGTGGGATTGGGAACAAATCTTAATTGCCTTCATGGCGTGATGCCCTCCACCGATAAGCTTGTTCAGTTGAGCCTATACAAACAACTAATAGAGCTTAAATTCAACAGAAAAATTCCCTGGATATCAGGTGGAGCCTCAGTGACCATCCCTTTGTTGTTAAGAAACCAGCTTCCAAGAGCCATCAATCACTTTCGGGTTGGTGAGACGCTTTATTTTGGCAACAACCTGATTACGGAAGAGCCCATAGAAAATATGGAGACCGATGTTTTTGAGTTGTTTACAGAAATTATTGAATTGTCCGAAAAACCCATAGTGCCAGAAGGAGAATTGGGAGAAGACCCATCTGGAGAAACTCATGAGATCAACGAAGAGGACTACGGCAAAAAACACTTCCGAGCCATCATCGACATTGGCTTACTGGACATAGATCCAAAATTCCTTAAACCCAAGGACAATCGACTCACCGTAATTGCATCCAGCTCTGATATGTTAGTGGTTGAACTGGGCGAAAACCAAATGAACTACGAAGTGGGTGACCTCATTACTTTTGAAATGGAATACATGGGCGCCTTGAGCATTTTAAACTCCGATTACATTGAGAAAAGGGTTGAGTAGCCAACTAACAATTATTGGCTGGGCTTAAGCGCTAAATTATCATAGGGCAATACCTTCGGCTCTGCTAAAGCATCTTATGCCTATTACAATAACTCACCCTAATATAAACTCCTCATTTAATAACAAGGCCAAAGTTTTGTTAACGTAAGCCTGACCAACTTAAAGGCAACAACAACTGGTAGATCACCCTAATAAGTAAAAGAATTTTTCTAATTTTGCACCTGTTTTAATGAAGGTTGCATTTTTAGCTAATTGCTTAATTAAAAGCATTACATCGCTCTTTAAATAATAAGGTACGATAGCTAAACCCGATAAAGCAACAGCCGGCTGGTAGAAGGCCACAGGTTCAGTAAAATTTTAGGCTCAATTGATTGAATGATGACAAGTTATAATTCGCCATTATTTAAGTCCTCATGGGATCAAAAAATTTTTAATTGTTCTTTAAAAAAAAGTAGTTAAATAAATGCATGCTGGTCCCGTAGCTCAGTTGGATAGAGCAACAGCCTTCTAAGCTGTAGGCCGCAGGTTCGAATCCTGCCGGGATCACCACCCTCAATTGCCCGGGTGGCGGAATTGGTAGACGCGCATGGTTGAGGGCCATGTGGCCGTAAGGCTGTGCGGGTTCGAGTCCCGCCCCGGGCACTTTTTCAATAAACAACACCTCCTCTTATCTTCCGTCATCAATTATTGGATCAATTTTTATCACTATTTGTTAAACAAAGTTCAAATGAATTACCTTTACCTAACCTGTTAAGTATTGACTGAGATCAACAATCATGAAATAATCAAGCTTCAAATTCGATACTTATGTCTTATTTCATCTTAACCAATAAAATGGTCATATTACTTGGCCTTGCTTTTTCGGCCTGTAGCCAGCAAACTTTTGAAGAAAAGTTGCAAAGCTTATACAGCAATACCGTTCCAAGGATGCAACCCTCGGAATTGTATCAAAAACTTGAAAAAAATCCGGACAGCCTTTATGTTTTAGATTCAAGGGCTAAAGAAGAATACCAAGTCAGCCATATACCAAACGCCAAATGGATTGGTTACAAGAACCGTCAAAAAGAAAAACTAAAAGATATTCCCCGCGAAGCAACAGTGGTCCTTTATTGCAGCGTAGGCTATCGAAGTGAAAAAGTTGGCGAAGATTTACTGGAATCTGGTTTCCAGGAAGTCTACAACCTTCATGGTAGCATTTTCAAATGGAAAAACCAAGGCTACACGGTATACAATACTGCTGGCAAACCCACAGACAGTATTCATACCTATTCAAAAAAATGGTCACAATGGCTAAAAAAGGGAACAGCAATTTATTAAACCTTTTAATGGTTTTTGCTAAAAACCCAGTGAAAGGAGCCGTAAAATCCAGACTTGCCAAGACCATTGGACCGGAGCAAGCCCTCGAAGTCTACAAAGACCTCGTTCATCGAACCATCGAAGCAGCTAATCCTTTACCCTGCGATAAAGCCGTTTTTTACAGCAATCACATTGATGAAAATGACGAATGGAGTGAGGCTGGATTTCAGCAATTCGTTCAATCCGGTGATGAACTGGGAGCTCGAATGGCCAATGCTTTTGATGAAAAGCTTATGCAATACCAAAAAGTGGTCATTATTGGCAGTGACTGCCCTGATATTAGCACAACGATCTTGCAACAAGCATTTGAAACACTAAACCACAAAGATATCGTATTAGGACCAGCTGAGGATGGGGGTTATTACCTGCTTGGAATGAAGCAATTGATTCCCGAATTGTTTCAAAACAAACCCTGGAGTACCCATCATGTTCTAAAGGCGACCCTTCAAGACCTTAAAAACCTTGATTTAAAATACGATTTGCTGCCTGAACTCAACGACATAGATAATTATGAAGATTTGAAGCAATCGGGATTCTACAAGGGAACCCTTTCTTAGCAAGCATTTTTAAATTGACGCCCTTGGCGTCAACGCTATGCTTAAATTGATTCGGCATTGGTAGTCGATTGATTGCAAGCCCTTCATCGGTTAGTTTTTCCAACTTCCACCAGGGGTGCCTATTATTGAGCTTCATTGTAGGTTTACAGATAGAACATTGGTTAAACGCTTCGCTATCACTTGTATTTAATTTTCCGGATAATCTAGCTTCGCCCATCCATCACCTGTGCGCAATAAAAACCGGAGTCGTTTGGGCTTTCAGAATGTCATCAGTAACACTTGAAACGAACAATCGCATAAGGGCATTCCTGTTATAAACGCCCATCACCAAAAGGCTATGACTGGAAGCTTCCAGATGATTTGGAATTTCCTCTTCAGGCTTGCCTACTTTTTGTTCATAAGCTATATCACTAAAATGGAGGGACAAATATTCTTTAAGCAAATCTTCATTTTCCACCTCATCTTCCTCGTTTCCAAGAACGGTTAACAATTGATGGTGACAATCTTTAAAGTTATCGTTAAGTACGTATTTAAAATGACGAATAGAATAAACGGAATCGGGATTACCATCGTAGGTAAAAATAACCCGGTTGATGGGTTGGTAATTTTCAGGCACTACCAGGATCGGACAATAGGAATCCGTCAAAAATTCTTTTAAAACTTTTTGACTTGAGCTTTGCCCAGTATTTGAAAAATAAGTCCGGTAGCCAATGATCATCAAATCGGCATAAGTGCTTTCCCTGATCAATTCAGCTATGGTCACACCTTCATTTAAATGAACATTGTAATTTACATTGGCTTTTTCACACTTCTTTTGGAATTTTTCCTGGTTGCCCTTAATCTCCATTTCCTCATTTTGCTTCATCCGCTCAAGCGCTTCGGTGGATATGTCATAAGAGGTTGGTTCAACTCCAAAATTGGAGACCATGTACATATAACTCAGGTCTTCAATAAATACGCCTACAATAAGGTTATCTGGCTCATTTTGCGTTAAGGCAATGGCATAATCCAAAGCACTTTCCGAATAAAGCGAGCCATCAAAAGCTACCAGTATCTTTTTCATAATTTGAGCTGTTCTATAGCTTCATCAACATTTTCGGTTGGTAAGTTACAACTTTTATTAACACACACATAAATCGTGTTCTTACCTTCCTGATAACGATTTTTCAACAAATCTAATTGGCTGGCCCCATTTTCAGAACCCGCCATAAGCTTATGCGGTTGGTAAAGGCGCTCAATAGCCAATCGCTTTTTAACAGCATCCGGGCCAGTTATAGCAACTTCAAAAAACGGTTCGATCATGTAAGTTGCCAACATTCCCCAATTGGAGAAGAAGGTGGGTTGTTGCTCAAGGTTCTTCCATACTGTTGACAGCATTTGATGTGCTTGTTCAATGTACTGGTCCTCATCAAAATAATGCCCAATTAAGAAAAGGTTGTTGGCCATCACTGAGTTAGGCGAAGCAATCACATTGTCTGAAAAATCAATTTTGTGGGTAATAATCGGCACTTCTGACGCAGGCTTGTAAAAAAACATGCCGGAAATTTCATCAAAAAAGGTGTTCATCACCTTTTCTGTCAATTGCTTGGCTTGATAAAGCTTTTCTTCGTCAAAGGTGACTTCGTAATATTTGATCAAAGCTTGAATAAATGAGGCGTAATCATCCAAAAACCCTTCAATTTTATGAATGCCATTTTTGTAGGAGCGGTACAATTGATCTCCTTCAATAAGTTTGTCCTGCAGAAAATCCATGTTTTGCTGCGCCAGAGTAAGGAAATGATCTTTTTGAAAAACCTTGTAGGCATCCAAAAGCCCTTTTAAGACAAGGGCATTCCAGGCAAGTAATATTTTATCATCCAGGCCAGGCCTTACCCGATGGCTTCTTGCTTCAAAGAGTTGGGCCTTTCCTTGTTCAAGCTTTTCGCGAACCTGGTTTTCCGTTAATTGATGCTTGATAGCAAGATCCTGTACCGACCTGGCAACTACCAATACATTTTTTCCACCTTCCCAGGAAGCTTCCTTATCAATGCCATAATAATCCAGCATCAATGGGGCTAATTCATCGTCTAAGGCGTTTTTAAAATCATCTGAATGCCAAGTGTAAAATTTCCCCTCTTCGCCTTCACTATCTGCATCAAGAGCTGAAAAGAATCCGCCTTCATCAGAAGTCATTTCCCGTTCAATGTAATCGATGGTTTCGTAAACCACCTTTCGATAAGTTTCCTTCTGAAATAGCTGATAGCCTTCTGCAAATAAGGAAACCAACTGGCCATTGTCATAGAGCATCTTCTCAAAATGGGGCACCTTCCAGAATTGATCTGTAGAATAGCGGGCAAATCCGCCCCCTAATTGATCATAGATGCCGCCATGAGCCATATTTTCAAGTGTTCTTTTTACCTGGTCGGAGGCTTGTTGGTCCTTGCTTCGAACGTAATACCTGAGAAGGAACAAACTGTTATCGGGCAGCGGAAACTTAGGAGCACTTCTTCGCCCTCCATATTTTTCATCAAATCCTTGCTGCATTACTTGAAAAACCTGATCGAGGTCTTCTGGTTGAACCGCATCCTTTTGCGAGGGTACTTCTATTACATTGATGTTTTTGATGCCCTGCTCAAGCTTATCAGCATAATCGATTACTTTTTGCCGGTCATTGTTGTAAACTTTCGATATTTCATTGCAGATTTGCATCCAGTTTTCTTTGGGAAAGTAAGTACCCCCAAAAATGGGTCTTCCATCAGGTATGATAAAAGCATTCAATGGCCATCCGCCATGCCCGGTCATCAGGGAAACCGCATCCATGTAAAGTTGATCTACGTCCGGCCGTTCTTCGCGATCTACCTTGACAGGTACAAAATATTGGTTCATAAGCTCTGCCACTTCCGAATCTTCAAAACTTTCATCCTCCATCACATGGCACCAATGGCAAGATGAATAACCGATGCTTATAATCAGCGGCTTGTCTTCTTCCTTGGCCTTTTGGAAAGCTTCATCGCCCCATGGAAACCAATCTACCGGGTTGTGGGCATGTTGTAATAAGTAGGGGCTGGTTTCATTGGCTAAGCGATTAGCGGTTTGTTGGGTCATAAATCTGTCTTTTCTGACTTAAAAAGTTAAGGATTTTGTTTTGTTCGGAATTGATCACTTCAAAACAGCGATACGCAAAGACGACAAAATGCTGTAAACCTGCATTTGTGCATAAGCCCATGCAAGGCAGCCGTACTTTTGTACTACTATTGGGGGTTTATTGTTGGAGCTAACCTTGTCCGGGCAACGAATAGAAAAGTAGCCTAAAATTGTTAGTTTTGTTAAAAAAGAAGCAAAATTGGTATTAGAGTAAGGCTTTAAGAACTAATAATAGTTTGGAAAAAATGACGAAAATTCAAAACATATTGAAGGAAATTGATCATCTGGATTCGGATGATTTGGAATTGATCCGTACTAAGGTAAAAGAAAGGCTGGACAAGAAGCAAAAGGCAGAGGCAATTCTTAAGCGTTACATTGGAAAAGGGAATGGCGTATGGAATATAGATGCCCAGAATTATATCAATAAATGGAGAGAAGATGACCGGCCAACTGAATGAAGACCTTTCCCTAAATTTTTACAATGAAGCAATTTATAGATACCGCCCCATTCATATATCTTATTGAAGAACATCCCAATTATACCGACAGTATCCAGAACTTCTTAATAAATCGTTATGTAAACGAAACTTCCTTTATTACAAGTGTTATTACCTTATCTGAATTTGGAGTGAAGCCTGAACAAACTGGTAGACTTGACTTGATACAAGAATTTGAGGATTTTTTAGCCAAGTTTCCAATACCCATGTTAACCATCCAACAACATCACGCTGCAAAGGCATATCAATTGCGGGCCAAATATCAATTCTTAAACCAAACTTTCGAAAGAGTTATAAGGGTTAAGCTCGCTATTGTTAAGGATTAAAGACCTAACAAATAAGGCATTTTGTAGCCACTACAAGATAATTATTTATAGAATTTCAGAACTCCTGACCCGGGCGTAACTCAACTTGCCCTATAAACCAGACTTTGAAATATTAAGCTTCGGATAAAAAGCAGGGATGAGCCATCTAATAAAGGGGCTACAATACATACTGCACGAAGGAATTCAGCCTTACTGGTGCTATGTTCAGGGGG
>CAZLQF010000014.1:0-73290 GCA_964561545.1 uncultured Sphingobacteriales bacterium | reverse complement strand
ATTTTGCTGTTCGCCCTTATTTTGTTGTTCCCCGTTCATGGATTGTTGGTTGAAGTTTTCTTGCTTTTGTTTTTTGCTCATACTGCATTTTTTTTTACCGCATCCTACAAATTCATTGCCAACCGTTCAAGGTGTCATTTTGACACACCTTGATAAACGATATGTCATTTTTTATTTAAGATATTCTTGCAGGATCACCTCGAGGCTGTCAGTGGCATCTACAGCAACCACCTGGCCATTGCCATCGACCAGATAACTTTTCGGAATAACGTCTACCCCATATTGATCCATAATTTCTGAATCCCATCCCTTGGTTTCATAGCCGTGGGTGTTCCAAATAAGTTGATCCTGTTTGATGGCTTTTTTCCATGATTCCTTGCTGCGGTCCAGCGAAATGGAAAAAACTTTAAACCCATCTTCTGCCGTTTTAAAAGTAGCGTTTTTGTATTTCTTGTAGGTTTTTACCAGCTTTGGATTTTTGGTGCGGCAAGGCTTGCACCAAGAAGCCCAAAAGTCGATTAAAACAAGTTGATCTCTTTGATTGGATAATTTCACCTTTTCGTCTTTCTGGTTGGTGGTAACAATTTCAGGTGCTTGCTCGCCCACTTGAAGTTCACTTTGGGCATGGATACTTTTACCCAACCCTCCCATTAAAATCAATACAATTATGAGATATTTCCGGCCCACTATCTCGATTTAAATTAAATTGCAAAGGTATGATAATGCAAATTTATTCCAGATAACAATCGTACAAATCCTTGATTAGTTCAGAATAATTAAAAAAACCCCTTAAGTAGCACTTAACGAGGCCTTGTCTCAGAAATAAAAAAAGGGCAATGACTTATCGCAATACAATTTTTTCAATTTAGAGACCTTCATGTTTAACCTCTAACCGAATAAACGAAATTGGGCGCTTTGCCCATGTTAATTTAATAATAAACTTAAAGCTACTGTTCGCATCTTCATAGCTAAAGTATTAATTACCATTAAAAACTATTCAGTGATTTTAAACCGGTAAGCCTTAGGTATTGATGCCAATTGATTGTTGGGGTTTTAAGCTTGCGCTTGTAAAGTAACCCATAGAAAAAAGCAGCCAAGTAGCAACAACAGGGTCAGGTCGTTTTTTACTTGGCTGTTAAACTTATATCCTCTGGATTCTTCGATTTTGAATACTAATCATACCATACTTGCTAAATTTTGTTGAACCAATAATTCCATAAGCTCCAATCTTATAATAAGGAGCATTTCATTCAAAATTGTTTGCAGCCAAGTAAAGTCAATAACCAATAAGCCAATACCCTAATTATGGGGTATCAAAAACCTATACCAATACCTGGAAGAATGGAAAAGTTCGAACCGGATTGGATGATACTTAATGATATCCTAAAATCAGGACCTTAGGCACAGGTAATGCTTAGCGGACCTGATTTTGGTATTTAACAAGCGGTAAATTGCTGATCAAGCTAATCTAAATCAATTTAAGATTTATTAAGCCTAATGATTTTGAGGGCATTGAAAAGCTTAATAACCGGGTAAATGGGATCAATTTCATACCATTTATAGCCAAAGTTTGGCCGTTTTTGGTATTTGTGATGGTTGTTGTGATACCCTTCTCCTAACATCAGGAAATCTACCGGCATTAAGTTCTTAGAAGTATTTTCTACTTTAAAGTTACGGTAGCCGTATTTGTGCGCAAACCAGTTAATAATAGCACCATGAAGCGGACCCATGGCAAAATGGAGCGGTAATAATAGGTACATCCACCAATGCGTAGCAAATAAAACATAGAATCCTATGTAAAACAAAGCCCAAAAGGTCCTTACAAACCATTTGTCGGCAATATTATCGAGAGAGAACCATTGGGGCAGGTTTTTTTTGTATTTGTTTTCTATTTCGATGTCACCTGAAGAAATGTCCGAATAGATTACCTTAGTTCGCCACATCATGGAGAAAAGGTTGCGATCGTATTTAGGAGAGTGCGGATCCAATTCTGTGTCTGCGTGCGCATGATGCATTCGGTGCAGAATGCCATATGAGTACGGACTCAAATAGGAAGACCCTTGGGTGATAAAAGACAAGAAATAAAAAGCCCTTTCCCACACTTTATTCATCGTGAACATCGCATGAGCTGCATAACGGTGATGAAAGAAAGTTTGGCAGAACAGAGACAGATACCAATGTGCGATAAAGAATGCAATAATAACCATTAATAAAAAAACGTTAGTTGTTAATTATACCAAATGAATACAAGAACAAAAAAGTTTAAATTAGCTCCATTTTTCGCCGCAAAAATAAGCAAAGCAAAGGGTCCTACCTATTGCTAAGAAAAAATGTTTTGTTGTAAATTTGGCTTTTGACGTTTAATTGATTGATAATGAAACAACAAGAAAAACAAGTAACCATCAGGGATGTTACCCTCCGGATCATGGAGTCGGTTAATCATAAAGTGGAGGAGCAATTCAGTGAAAAGTGGCAAGGCAAAACAGATATGGTATTAGGCTTAACCATTAAAGTAGTATTGCTAAAAGCATTTGAAATGGAGGCGGCGCTGCCGCAAAATTTTGAGCCCTTGAAACAACCGATACTGAAGAATTTCCAGGAAGAAATTGGCGCCATTGAAGAGTTGTACTTGGAAGCATCGAATCGTTTTATACAGCAAGGGTTGGATGAAAATCAAGCCATGAACGAAGCCAAAAACCAAATCTTTCACGCAGCCGCTGATGCCATGCCACAAGGAATGGTTGATGAGATCAAAAATTTGATCCATACTACTTATGGAGGCAAGTGCTGAGGGCATTTTTAATTAGCAAGAACCAATGAACGAAAGCTTTAAACAACACTTTCCTGTTTTTTTAACTTAACCCCCAATGCATCAAGGGGCTCTATTCCAAAATTCCAGACTAAATTTCAAATACTTGAGGCCTTGCTATTTCGCCATACCTGTCAAATTGCCTTAAGGTGTAAAGAAGCTCTAATTTTTGCTGCGATTTAAATCTTAGCCCCAACTGGTCACATAGCCAACGAGCGGCTTCTTCTACGGGTACATTGGGGTAATAATGATCTCGGGCATGATGCAAATACTGCAATGCCTGGAAAGCATTGAACCAATGATAGAACCGCTTAACAAAAACGGCTTGGTTTTTTACATGTTCCTGGCACTCTGCCAGGTAATATTTGAAATCATTCCTGGCCAGATAAGTTGCTACTGATAATGGTAAAGATTCAAGAAATGCATAGGATTGATCGGGATCGAGCTTATATAAGTCCGGCACCCTTTCAATAAATTGCTGGAATGCCAAAAAACTTTGAGGATTAAAAACATCAAGCGAATCCAGGGCATCTTCTACATAATCGGTCACGGCTTGCCCAGTACCAAAGGGAACCCTCAGGGATTTTCTTGGAGCAGGAATCACCCTGGTTGTGTTAAGTTCTGAAAAATGGCCTTGGTAAACAAGCTTTTGAATAAAATAAAAATCCTCGCCTGCTTTTTGTTTATTCATGCCCCCGATCTTGTGATAGACTTCGCAAGTATTCGCCATTACTGATCCGATGGTATGGTATGCATAAGGGAATCCCGTCCATAAGAAAGCATTCTTGTAATACCTCAAATACAATTCGAAATCCATAATGGCCCGGTAGATCGCTTCAGAATGGTCACCACTCAAAGGATGTTCAAAATAAATGGAGCATGCTTGCGTATTGTTAGCTTTAAAATGGTCCTCAATGGCCTTAAAGTAATTGCTTTCAACCGTGCAGTCGGCATCCAGATTGACCATGATTCCCTGTTCATGGCCAAGGCTGTAAAAACGGTAAGCAGCCTCGTCCATCCCAAGTTTACGAGCTGTGCCAACACCCAAAATTTTAGACCTTATGGATTTAAAGTGTAACGTATAGAACCTCAACTGATCATCTTGGTGATGCCGGCACCATTCCAAAAGTTTTTTATATAGGTCTTCATGGTAAGCTTTAACTTCTTCCGGTGTATGCTCATCAGATTGGTTGATGATGATTAAAACTTCAACAGGCTTTTGAGGGCGCTCCGCTGCCCATAAGGATTCAAGGGTGGTGAATGGATCTGGCTCATTAAAGCAAGGAATGATTACGATGAGGTTGGTATCAGCTGCCGGACGCGCTTGAATTTGTTGGGGGTACCGGGTGTACCGTTTTAAATAGGTGTAAAGGCTCAATGCTTTTTGCCCTCAAATATCAAAGATTTTACAAAAACTTGAAACGGTTTTTTTCTTGATTCTACCTCAATTCCGATTTTTGCTTAAAAATCAATTGACCATGAAATACTTGATTTTCTTATTTACTTTCCTCTTATTACCTCTCATTCAAACATTCGGACAAGTTAATGATCAGCTTTCAGCAGGTCCCATGCTGGGCTACACAGAGCACCGCGAAGTCTTAATCTGGCTGGAGGTAAGCCAGGATGTAAAAGATGTAGCGATTCGATACTGGCCCGAGGAAAATTTTGAGCAGAAAAAAGTTCATGAGTATGAAGGAACCCTGGACCAAAAATACAACCCGGTTAACATCGTCTTGCCGAATCTTAAAATGGGCACCACTTACCAATATGAAATTCATCTAAGTGATGAGATGAACGAGCAAGCCCGGCAATATTCATTTTCAACCAGGACTTTGTGGGAATGGCGAAAGCCACCCCCCGATTTCTCCTTTTTGTTTGGATCTTGTGCTTACATCAATGAAGAGAAGTACGACCGGCCGGGTGACGAATATGGCCAGGATTACCAGATTTTTGAAAGTATGGGCAATACGG
This sequence comes from uncultured Sphingobacteriales bacterium, assembly GCA_964561545.1. Lineage (GTDB taxonomy): Bacteria > Bacteroidota > Bacteroidia > CAILMK01 > CAYYUA01 > CAZLQF01. The sequence goes on along the minus strand of CAZLQF010000014.1, from coordinate 68,510 downwards.
ACTCTGATTTCATGCTTTGGGGTGGTGACAATATTTACCTGAGAGAAGCTGATTGGAGTTCTGAATCGGGTATTTATTACCGCTACCATCACACCAGGCAAACTGAAGAAATGCAAAAACTTTTGCGGTCAAGGCCCAATTATGCCATTTGGGATGATCATGATTACGGGCCAAACAATTCCAGTAAAACGTATCCTTTTAAAAATGTAACCCTTCAAGCATTTAAAGATTATTGGGGCAACCAGACTTATGGCGAACCAAACAATCAAGGCATCTATTCAAAAATTGGATGGTCAGATGTTGATTTCTTCTTGCTTGATAACCGGTACCACCGCTCTCATAACTACAAGGACCCGTTCTTGCCAAATGGCAACCCCAATCCAGAAAAACGTCAATTAGGAAAAAAGCAACTTCAATGGCTCAAGGATCGCCTAATGGCTTCAAGGGCCACGTTTAAGGTGATTGTAATTGGCGGCCAGGTCCTCAATCCATTGAGCGGTTATGAAACCCTGCAGGACTACCCTTATGAGGTAAACCAATTATTGGGTTTCATCGAAAAAGAGCGGATTGAAGGCATAATGTTTTTAACCGGTGACCGTCATTTTACAGAATTAATCAAGATCGAAAAGGATGACCACTACCCGTTGTATGATTTTACATGCTCCCCTTTGACTTCAGCTGCACCCTCAAGCCTGGGAAAAGAAGAAGACAACCCTTACCGCGTGGATGGTACCAAGGTAAAGAAACAGAATTTTGCCCGGATTGGTGTTAGCGGGGAAGATGATTCGCGTAAACTCAAAATTGAGGTGTTTAACAAGGAGGGAGCAAAACTTTGGGAGCATCAAATTAAGGAAGAAAAACTTAAGTTTTAGATTTTAACCTATTAGTAAAACTAAGAAGTTGGCTTTGTAGTTTTCTTGTAAAAATTAACCCTAAAAGTATTATTTATGGAGCTTAAAACGGCCAAATATGAAAATGAAATACTGATACGAGAAGGCGATGCACTAATTGTTGTTGATGTGCAGAATGACTTTTTACCAGGCGGTGCTTTGGCGACCCAGCCTGGCGATCCTATCGTACCAAATATCAATCAAACCATCCAAAAATTCACGGAACTTAACCTACCGGTAATCTTCACTCAGGATTGGCATCCGGAGGGACACTATTCATTTGCCATTGCCCATGAGGGAAAGCAACCATTTGATGAATTCCATGCCGAAGCATTAGGGCCTGTTTTATGGCCAGAACATTGTGTACAGGGTTCTAAGGGTGCTGAATTTGCACCCGATCTCAATACAAAACCTGCCAATGCAATTATTCGAAAAGGCTACAATAAAGAAATTGACAGCTATTCGGGCTTTATAGAAAACGACCACCAAACAGAAACGGGTTTAGATGGTTATTTGAGGGATAGGAATGTAAAGCGGATTTTTATTGCCGGATTGGCTTTTGATTACTGCGTCTTTTTTACTGCTGTGGATGGCGCAACCAAAAATTATGAAGTGTATACCCTGTTAGACCTAACCCAACCAGTAGGTTCGCCCGAGGGTAGAATAGAAAAGGCCGAAGAAGAAATGGAAGAGAAAAGTGTCAAATTTGCCGAGTCATCGGCTTTGAAATTTGAGAAGGTGGAGGCTTAATTCATTGGCTTATTAAAGTCATTTTTATCTTAAGATTTTAAAAACAAAAAATCCGCTCAAAGGCGGATTTTTTGTTTTATAAGTAAAATAAAGGAGATAAGGTAAGTTTAAGCTTCTTGCTGCTCACCTTCTACGGTAACATTGATGGTAGCTTTCACTTCTTTGTGAAGTTCAACTTCTGCCGTATAGGTTCCTAAATACTTGATGTCTTCATTAAGTTTAATCTTCTTGCGGTCAATATCAAAGCCTTTTTCTTTCAAAGCCTTGGCTATATGCTGGGTATTGACGGAGCCAAAAATCTTTCCGCTTGTACCAACTTTCGTTGTAACATTAACATTGGTCGCCTCCAACTGCCTCGATAGATTTTCAGCATCTTGCTTAATTTTTTGGAGTTTATGAGATGCTTGCCTCAAGTTTTCTCTCAACATCTTTTTATTGGGCTCATTGGCTACTTTCGCCATTCCTTGCGGAATGAGGTAATTACGGGCATAACCCGGTTTCACTTCCACAATGTCGTTTTTATAGCCTAACTTATCGATGTCTTCATTCAATATGATCTGCATAACGTTAATTTATTTTAAGGAATCTGCTACATAGGGTAACAAAGCCAATTGCCTGGCCCGCTTAATAGCTTTGGCCAATCTTCGCTGGTATTTAACAGAAGTACCCGTGATCCGCCTGGGCAAAATCTTGCCTTGATCGTTAACAAAATTTAAAAGGAAATCAGGATCCTTGTAGTCAATATATTTGATGTTATTTTTCTTAAACCAGCAATATTTCCGCTTTTTGGGTTGCTCCTGCGGAGAAATATTGATGAATATGTTCCTTTGCTTAAGGCTGGTCTTCGGCTTAGCCATAATGTTTTAAGCTTTTTTTGTTATTTAACTTCTTCTTCTTCTGTTCCCTGATTGACTTCTTGTTTGGCTTTACGACCTAATTCACCTTTGTTCCGCTTTTCATTGTATTCAATACCGTATTTGTCAAGGTGAACGGTTAAAAAGCGCATTACACGTTCATCGCGTTTGAATTCCGTTTCCCATTTAGTAATAAATTCAGGGGAAGCTTTGAATTCAAATAAATGGTAAAAACCAGTGGATTTTTTATCGATGGGATAAGCGAGCTTTTTCAAACCCCAATTTTCTTGATGGATCAGCTCAGCCCCTTCTTTTTCTAACAATTCTTTGAATCGCTTAACAGTTTCTTTAACCTGCTCATCTGTTAAAAGCGGGGTTAAAATAAGCACTGTTTCGTATTGTCGCTGCATAATTACGTAGTACGGTTTTATTTTTGCAGCTGCAAAAGTACGAAACATCTATTTATTTCCAATTAAAGGCTACAAAAATTTAAATGGCCCTTTTAAAAGAAACTAAACCTCATAAATTAAGCGTTTTGCCGATTGAACAAATTGTCTAATAAAATTTATATTCCACCATGAAGCAATTTACAACTTTTTCCCTTGTAGTTTTCCTTACCTTACCTTTTATTTTTCTTTCATGCAATGATGATGATGAAAACGGTGGCAATCCTAACGATGCTCAAAACCAAACTGGTAGCGTAACATTTTCATTTAGCCATAATGTAGACGGACAAGACCTATTATTTGATTCGATGAAGTACACCAATCAAGCCGGCGAGCAATATGGGGTTACAAAACTCGAATACATCCTCACTGATTTCCGCCTTTTTAAGGCAAATGGAAGTATTGTAGAGTTCGACACCAGCCATTATGTAAATCCAAATAAAGATGGTACAAAAAGTTTAACCTTTGAAAATTTGCCCAATGGAGATTACAATGCCATGGCTTTTACTTTTGGCATAGATTCCAGTAAAAATCAAACCGGTAAGCTTCCCAATACTCAAAATTTCAACAACATGGCATGGCCAGAAATGAATGGCGGTGGTTATCATTACATGCGGATGAATGGCGTCTATGATAGTTCAGGCTCCGAGGATGGCTTTACCACTCACTTGGGTAATGCCAAAAAATGGGACATGAGCACCACCTCCCCTACCCAAACGGGGCCTCTTCAACATTTTTCTTTTGAGGTCAAATTTGATAATCTAAACCTTAGTGTGAATGACAATGCTCGGCAATTGATGGTAGGAATGGATTTGAACAAATGGTATGAGAACCCGAATACTTACAAGTTTTCCAGCCTCGAAAATGAGGGCATCATGATGAATCAAGCAATCCAGCAAACGCTAATGGAAAATGGTCGGAAAGATTTATTTTCTTTGAAATCGAAAAAGCAGCAATAACGCTTAGGGCTTAAAGCAACCAATTAAAGGTTAATTAACATTTGTACTTAAAACCTGATACATTCAATGAAGCCTAACACCTTAATTAAGTTTTGCTTCTTCATTGCACTGGGAGCTTTTATGGTTTATAGTTGTGAAAGGGATCCAGAGTATGAGCCCTTTGAACCCAGGGATAACTCAGGATCAAAAGAAGAAATGGCCGGCACTCCCTATAACCTTGACATTCCATCGCTTTTCCCTGAAATGGATATTCCTGAGGACAATCCAATGACGGAAGAGGGCGTAGAATTGGGGCGCATGCTGTTTTACGATCCGATCTTATCGCGCGATAGTACCATAGCCTGCGCAACCTGTCATCAACAAAAAAATGCTTTCGCCAGTGATGTTAAGTTTAACAAGGGTGTTTCAGGCTTTCAAGGCGTTCGGAATGCAATGTCCCTGGCTAACGTAGGTTTTTATCCAACCTTTAATTGGCACGGTAGTGCGAACACTTTAGAGGAGCAAGCCCTGGAGCCTGTTACCAACCCGTTGGAGATGATGGAAAGCTGGGAGCGGGTGGAAAACAAGCTAAAAAGGCACCCGGAGTATCCCTCCCTGTTTGAAGCAGCTTTTGGCGACCAAGAAATAACAAGGCATTTGGTCACTAAGGCCATAGCTCAATTCGAGCGCACCCTGATCTCGGCCGACTCCAAATTTGACCGTTTCTTGAGGGGTGAAGTCAACTTAACCTCATCTGAGCGGAATGGCCTGATCTTGTATACTTCTGAACAGGCTGATTGCTTTCATTGTCATGGCATCCCATCATCCCAGGTTTTACTCACTGACAACAACTTCCATAACAATGGCTTAGATTCATTAGGTCCTAATGAATTTGATTTTCCGGATAAGGGACGGGGAACAATTACCAGCAATAAAAAGGACAACGGCAAGTTTAAGACCCCCACTTTGCGGAACGTCACCTTGACAGCACCTTACATGCACGATGGCCGATTTGCTACCTTGGAAGAGGTTATCAATTTTTACAGCGACAACCTACAACCAGCCACCAATGTTAATTCCAATATACGGAAACATTTACCACCCAGTGACGATGGCTATTTTCGAACCGGGGGCGTCAACCTCACTGATCAGGAAAAGCAGGACTTGATCAATTTTTTGAAAACCTTTACCGATTCCTCGTTCATCAAAAACCCCCAATACAGCAATCCATTTAAGTAAAGGATAACAATGGTACGCATTAACCCAATTGCCCTCGTCTTTGACAAGCGCTTAAACCATTGTTTTAAAATTGCAGCACACCATCGTTTGTTGATTTCAATTTACTGCAAACACCCCTAAATCTAAGCGGTTAAGTTATCCTTTATCTCGGTAATCTCTTACAAGCACTTAACTTTATATTGCAGTTGTAATGCAAACAGGCTTATGTCTTGGCGCTTTTATCTTTTGTCTCAACAAAGCCCTAATTTTGCCCCGCAATGAATATTTACTGGCGCATTCTCAAATTTACGAAACCTTATGGCTGGCAGGTTGTTTTTCATACCTTATTTGCCATCATAGCCGTATTTGCTACAGGTATTGCCTTGTCTTTATTGGATCCCGTCCTTAATTTACTGTTCACCGAAAAAAAGAGCCCATCTTCGCTGAACACCGAACAATTTTCGCTAAAATTCAATGAAATTTTCAATCAATACATAGCCGGAATCATTGAAGAACAGGGCAAAGTACAGGCATTGGCCATTTCCATTGGTTTTATTGTTGGCATTAACTTAATTGGTAATGTATTTAAGTACCTCTCGGCCATATTCATGGCCATCATTAGAACTGGCGTCATCAGAGACATTCGAACGAGGCTGTTCGAAGTGATCAAATCCCTGCCGGTTGGATACTTTGAAGAAGAACGAAAAGGGAACATTATTTCACGCATGACTTCTGATGTAAACGAAGTGGAAAAATCCGTGGTGGTCACCTTTCAATCCCTGATCCGAGCTCCTATTACTATTCTCTTCTTTTTGTTCTTGATGTTTAGCTACTCATGGAAATTAACCTTGTTCATTTTTGCGGTGCTACCAATTACTGCCTTGATAATTACTACGCTTGCCAAATCATTGCGCAAAGATGCCTACAACACGCAGGATATGATGGCCTGGATCATGAGCGTTTTGGATGAAGTGATTTCAGGCGTCAAGATCATCAAGGCTTTCAATGCTGAGAAATACATTGCCAAGGTTTTTGGCAGCTACAATGAAAAATACAGCCACCACCTCAAGCGGCAGTTTTACAAACAGCGGCTGGTACCCCCTTTTTCGGAAGCAATGGGAGTTATTACGGTAGGCCTCATCTTATGGTTTGGTGGTCAGTTGGTTTTTGAAGGTGAGCTAAGGGCCTCTGGGTTCCTCGTTTATATTTTTTATTTCCAGCAGATCATGAATCCAGCTAAAAATATTTCCAATGCTTTTGGTAACATCTACCGCGGGATCGCGAGCGGTGAACGGATTTTTAACGTAATGGATGCGCCGGGCACCAAGAAAGAGCAACATGGAGGGAAGCCCCTTGACGATTTTAAAGCATCCATTGAATTTGACGGGGTATCATTTTCCTATTCTAAGGACCGGGTGCTGAAAGACGTTAACTTAAAGATCCCTAAAGGTAAAGCTTATGCGCTTGTAGGACCTTCTGGAAGTGGCAAAACTACCATGGCTGAAATGATCCCAAGGTTTTACGAAGCTACCGAAGGCAACCTTTACATTGACGATATTGACGCAAGGGACTATGACCTATTTTCCTTGAGAAAACAAATCGGGCTGGTTACCCAGGATCCCATTCTTTTCAATGATACGATTTTTAAAAACATTGCATTTGGCATGGAAGAAGTTACGGAAGAGCAAGTCATTGAAGCTGCCAAATCTGCCAATGCCCACGATTTTATTGTAGAATGTGATGAGGGTTATCAAACCTTCATTGGCGACCGGGGTGTGCTCTTATCGGGTGGGCAGCGGCAACGCCTAAGCATTGCCAGGGCTATACTTAAAAACCCGCCCATCATGATCCTGGACGAAGCCACTTCTGCCCTGGATACATCATCTGAAAAGATCGTTCAAGAAGCCCTAAGCCGCTTAATGCGAAACCGAACCACGGTTATTATTGCACACCGCCTCAGCACCATTCAGGAAGCAGACGAAATTGTCGTTTTAGAAAAGGGCAACATCGTTCAAGTTGGAAGCCATGCAGAACTTATTGAGCAAGAAGGGCTCTACCGTCATTTATATGAACTTCAGCAATTGGCGGAATAAATTTATTAGCTAGTTGCCACTTGGTTACTAAACTCGACAAAATCTTCTACACGCAATTGTTCAGCCCTTAGGTGCAAGAGTTTTGGATTAATTTGGGCAAATCCGGCTTCATATTTCTTTAAGGCATTCCTAAGCATCTTACGCCTTTGGTTGAAGGCCGTTTTTACTACATCAAAAAATACATCAGTATCCTGAATAAAGGGTTCCGTGGCTTTCTTGCGCATTTTGATCACCACCGACCAAACCTTGGGGGGTGGTGCAAAAGCACCTGGCGGCACTTTAAATAGCAGCTTAACTTCGTAAAAGGCCTGAGTTAAAACACTCAAAATCCCATAAGTTTTACTACCCGGTTGGGCTGCAATGCGCTCCCCCACTTCTTTTTGAAACATACCCGTCATCAATTCTACAGCGCTTCTGTTATTAAGGACTTTGAAGACAATCTGGCTGGAAATGTTGTAAGGAAAATTGCCTATGATACCTATTTGCCTATTTGGGCATGTTTGTGTTATACCCAATTTCAGGAAATCCGCTTTGATGATCTGGTCAGCAATGGTTGGACAATGGTGGGTTAGGTAATCAACCATTGGCTGGTCAATTTCCACTGGATAAAAATCAATGGTTGGTAAATTTTGAAAATGCGTTGTAAGAACCCCTTTTCCCGGCCCCACTTCAAACAAGCAATTAACGTTCTTTAAATCCTGATCAATAGCTTCAAGGACCTTCCGGGCATAATTCGGATCACTTAAAAAATGCTGCCCGTATTGTTGCTTGCCTTTAGGAAGATGCAAACCACTATCCTTTAAACTCACAAAATTACCATTCCTAAAAGAAGTTACAGCTAATTTTTATTGATAAGCAACTATTATTGATCCATGCAAACAAAGCAACCAAAATCCTCTTCTTTTGGAGGCTTTGTGGGGCTTAAACTTCAATACCCCCTACTAACCAATTAAAAATGACTTTAATGGAAACTTTGCTTAAAAGCATGGTTCACCATTCTGCGATCTTGTTGCTATTGGTTTGATTCAATGCTATTAGCTTTCAAATATTGGTAAATGGCTGAAAAGTCCAGGTCGCCCCATCCTGCTTGATTAGCGCCGGCATAAACTTCCTTCACGGTATTGGTAGCTACCAATGGCACATTGGCTTCATAGGCTGACTGCGCTACTAAATGCAAATCTTTGCGCATCCATTTCAAAGGAAATTCAACTTCATAATTGGCCTCCTGGATATGATTCTTTTTAGCTTGAAGAAAAGGAGCCGTCACCGGACCACCTAATAAACTTTGTAACAGTTGGTCCTGATGGATGCCCAAAGCTTCTCCAAAGCGCATCGCCTCAGAAAATGCAGCCATCGACTGGCCTAAAAGCAGATTGATCACCATCTTCATAGCAGAACCCTGGCCATGAGTACCTACATGGTTGATGGCTTTGCCCATATCTTCCAGTATAGGCTGAACAAAGGCCACATCACCATCGCTTCCACCTACTAAAAACACCAATTCCCCGCGTTCAGCAGGGATTTTAGAGCCTGCCACTGGCGCATCCACCATCCGTAAATTACGGGCCTTTACGGACTCAACCATCTTTTGCGTAAAAGATGGATTCACGGTACTGCAATCTACCCATAGCATGTTCTCGTTCATGACCTCAAGGAAACCATTTTCACCAAAGGCGGAAACCTCCACTGCTTCCGGGTTGGCCAACATGGTAATAAGTATATCCGTATTTTTCGCCACTTCAGCAGGGGATGCTGCTGTTTGAGCACCTACTTCTTTCAAAGGTTCAGTTTTTTCCTCGCTGCGGTTGTAAACCACCATTTCATAACCAGCTTGCAGGAGCTGCTGAGCCATGCGACTTCCCATGATCCCTAATCCAATAAACCCAATTTTCATAAGCGTTTTATTTGTTCATATTGTTTCTTTTCAATGGTTATGTAGTCTTTTTACTCATTAGGCAAGATCTTTGCACCTATTTCAAAGCCATTATAAAAATTAAATTTGTTTTAGCTGTAAACCTAAAAATAAAAAGTTATGAAAAAGCTGCTTGTTCTCACTTTTTGCCTGGTAGGCGTTATTACAATGGGTCAAGCCCAAGAGTTTCAATCTAAAGGCGAACCCAAAATCAAATTTGAAACCAAAAAGTATGACTTTGGGGTCATTTCCTCGGAAGAAAAAGCAGTTCACGAATTTACGTTTGAAAATACAGGCGATGGACCCTTGGTAATTCAGGACGTCAACCCGTCATGCGGATGTACAACGCCTGAATGGCCCAAACAACCCATCGAACCTGGAGAATCCGGCAAGATTAAAGCAGTTTTTGACGCCTCTGGTAAAAAAGGAAAGTTTGATAAATCGATTAAAATCATTACCAACGTTCCTTTTGGCAGTGAAAAAACCTTGCACATTAAAGGTCAGGTTCAAAACGACTAAAAGCAACCTAAAAAATCAATAATAACTTGGGCTGATACCGGGTTTTTTGATCTCTAAGATTCAATTTTACCCTTACTGCACTAAATTTTAAACAACCAAGAATGAATATTTTTTTAGTAGGCTTCATGGGGAGCGGCAAATCAACTTATGGCGAGCGGCTTGCAAAGCAAATGAACATAGATTTTGTGGACCTTGATCAACTGATCGAACAAAGAACAGGCATGTCGATCAGTACCATTTTTGAAAGCCAGGGAGAAGCCTATTTCAGGATCCTGGAACGCGATATGTTAAGGGAATTGGGCGGCAAAGAGAACCAGATCATATCAACAGGTGGTGGTGCTCCTTGCTACCACGATAACATGCAGTGGATGAAGGAACATGGAACCACCATCCACCTGAAATTAGAAACAGAAACGCTTTTTAAAAACCTCCAATCTCAACAGGATTCAAGGCCTTTGATCCAAGGAATGGATGAAGATGAACTTGAGGACTTCATCCACACCAAAATGTTCGAAAGGGCTTATTACTACATGCAAGCGGACATTATCATTGACCCACAACATCTAAAACCCACCATTTTAAAAGATCAATTGACGACAAGATAGAACCTATTAATTACCAATTAAATACTTGATCTTCAATCCTGTATAATAATTCTGCGGCTTACCGGGATAATAATAACGGGGCGGCCCGCCAAAACCAGGTGCATTGACCACCGTCATAGCCGCGTAGTGTTCATCCAGTATGTTATTGAGGCCGGCATAGAAGTTGAATTGCCAGTTGCCAAATTGCCTTTCAATTCCCAATTTACCGTTTAATAAGCCATAGGATTCGGCAAACTCAGTGTTGGCATCGTTCATGACCAATTCATCCTGGTATTCGTAAACAAGGTTGGTATAAAGCCCCCAAGGCCCCCGCACATCGAGGCCAGCAGTAAGTTGGTGAGGGGTAGTACCCGTTAAGCGATTGCCATCATAGACTTTACCTTCATCCTGAAACTCCTCAAAACGGTAATTCCCATAGGTATAATTTAAATAAGGATGCACGTATTGGAAAGCAGAACTTCCAGTAACCAAGTGATAACCAGTGGTTAACTCAAACCCCTCATGCCCGGTAGCTCCGGCATTAACCCCAATATAAGCGTCAGGCGCAACCCGTTGCGCAACCAACTTGTCCTCCAAGTCCATCCGGAATAGGGTTAAGTTGTAGTAAAGATGGTTGAACAATTGGCCCCTGGAACCTAACTCATAGCTCCATCCATGCTCTGGTTCAACATCCGAATTGAGCTGCCCTTGAGGTGTTAAAGTCTCTGAAACACTTGGGGTCGAAAAACCATGGCTTACGGATGCAAATACATGGATTTGATCAGTTATCGCTTGGCTGATCCCCAATCGAGGTGAAATTATTGGGTTAAATGAATAATCACCGGTTTGGTTAACGGTATCTATGTAAAGATCAGTCAATTCGTAATTGGTATGGTTGTAATTAACGCCAGCGGTTATGCGGGTGCCGGTATTCAAAGAAAAACTCCCCTTGGCGTATAAATTTAGATAGGTACGCCATTGCTCATTTTCATTAATATGCGGCCCAATTGAGCGATTTACATTTTCAAATATTTGCCATTTGTACCATTCATTGAAGTATTCACCGCCCACGATAAAAGTAGATTGGACATTCCCTATGGTAGGGGTATAAGCCCATTTAGTCCGTGCACCCCTGGAAAACCTGCCCTCCCTAAGCACATTAAAAGGACGTGGTTCATCATTGTGCTTAAAATGCCCAAAAATACTGGTGGTTTGATGCAGGTTCTGAGCCACCTCAGCATTTAAAGACAAGCCCAACAAGGTTTTGCTATAATCCTCATAGCCCTTGGCATTGTCCCAGCTTTCTGCTGCCGCAGAAGGATTGTTGTTAAATGTTGATTGATCAAGAGAACTTGGAATGAACCCCTTCGTTTCAATATGAGATGCAAGTACGTTAAGTTGGGCATCTTCACCAACATCAAAAGCTCCGTTGGCATTGATGGTGTGCTTGTCATAAGTGCTGTTATCACGCCATCCATCACTATGAGTGTTAAGGTAATTGACTGAAAATTGGCTACCATCCTCGCTGTGCTGGAAAGCCGTATGACTTTTAAACAACCCAAAAGATCCGATCATGGTTTTTTGAGAGATGGATGATTGTCCGGATTCTCCATAATCGGGCCTTAACAACACCACACCTCCCAATCCAGCGCCATAAATGCTGGATGAAGGCCCTTTGAGAATTGCTGTTTTTTGCATTAGCTCAGGGTCTAAATCCTCAATGGTTGTAACTCCTTCTCCTGTAGTAATAGGAATCCCCTGGTAGTAGGCCTTAATCTTGGTAGTGGTGTATCGGGATCTTGATCCAATACCTCTTATGGACATCTTGCCAGTAGAAAAGGTACCATTTTGAAACAATACACCCGGCACCCGGCTTAACGATGAAACCATACTAACTTCGGCATCCCGTTGCAAGTCCTTTTTATTGAGGAGATTCATGCCGCCAGCCACATTTTCAAAGGGAATCGATTCTTCGTAAGCTTCTACCTTCACTTCTTGCTTATTAAGGGAAGTGGGCATCAGTGCATAGGTATTATTTCTTCCCTTTTTGGCTGCCAGATACTTCGCTTCGTAACCTATATGGGAAATCTTGAGCGTATCGTTAGCTACTGTTAACTTGAGTTCAAACTGCCCATTGGCATTCGTAACTGCTTGCCGATTAAGCTTTAAGGATTGAACATTAGCACCCTGCACCGGCTCCTCACTAACTTCATCAATTACTTTGCCTTGGAGGGTGGTTTGGGCAATAGAACCATTTTGTTGGCCTAATAATATTGCAATAGACAAGATCAGGGTTTTTAGGTAAACATCCATATAGCAACTGTATTATTCTTGGCAAAGCAGTTATGATCAAATAAAATTACTCAGCAAGTTCAAAAAGTAAAGTATTTCCTTTAAGGTTCCATTCCCAGTTGATCAAACGTAAAAGCCCATTTTTCCGCTTGTTGTTTAATGGTTTTAGAGACCGGTTTCCCTGCTCCATGCCCGGCTTTGGTTTCTATACTGATGAGCGTAGGATTGTCGCATGACTGGTATTCCTGTAACCTTGCAGTGAATTTAAAGGAATGGGCTGGAACCACCCTGTCATCGTGATCGGCTGTTGTTACCAACGTAGCCGGATAGCAAGTACCTTCCTTGAGATTGTGGTAGGGAGAATAATCGTAAAGGTATTGGAATTGGGTTGAATCATCACTTGTACCGTATTCGGAAGCCCAGGCCCAACCGATGGTGAATTTATGGTATCGCAACATATCCATGACCCCTACGGCCGGAAGCGCTACTTCAAACATTTCAGGCTTTTGGATCATGGTGGCCCCCACCAGTAATCCGCCATTGGAACGCCCGGAAATGGCGATTTGGTCTTTGTTCGTATAACCTTTTTTAAACAAATACTTGGCGGCATGAATAAAGTCGTCAAAAACATTTTGCTTGTTGTCCAGCATACCTTCTTTGTGCCACTTTTCTCCATATTCACCCCCACCCCGAAGGTTTGGCATGGCAAAAACGCCACCGTTTTGAAGGAAGTAAAACCTCGAAATGTCAAATTCCGGATTTAAACTGATATTGAAACCGCCATAACCATAAAGCAAACACGGGTTTTTGCCGTCCATGTCTATACCTCGTTTGTGAACAATGAACATAGGTATTTCCGTACCATCCTCACTCTCATAAAATACTTGCTTGGTTATGTAATCATTCGGGTTCATATCCAGTTGAAATTCACGAAAGATTACCGTCTCATTGGTGCGTATGTTGTAACTGTAAATCGTGTTGGGATAGTTGAACGATTGGAAACTAAAATGAACAACGGTATCTTGTTTTCTTCCACTAAAGCCACTTACAGAACCTATGGTAGGAAGACCGACTTGATGAGCAAATGAACCATCCTGATGGTATACCTTTAGCAGCGAGCTGGCATCCTTCATGTATTTGGTGAGGATATGCCCGCCAGCCAAACTGGCAGATTGCATGACTTCCTCTTGTTGAGGCACCAATGTTTGCCAATTGGAAGTATCCGGTTTCTTAGGATCGATTTTTACCAGCTTATTTTTAGGGGCGTTTTGGTTGGTTTTTACCAACAATTTGCCATTCATATTACCAATGACGCTATAGCTGTTGTTAAAGTGCTTGATGATCTTGGTAAAGCCCCTTCCGGGATTGCGTAGATCTTTAACATATAGCGCATTGTTACCGCTGGCTCCCTCAGAGGCACTAATGATCAAGAACCTTTCATCTTCCGTAGTTTGGGCAAAGAAATTCCTTAAGGGGTTTTGTTGGTCTTGATATACCAAACGATCCCGGTTTTGAGGTTGGCCAAGCTTATGGTAATAAACCTTATGAAACTTGTTTTGCTTGCTGTGTTTATCTTCCTCTGGTGCATCATAACGGCTGTAATAAAAGCCATCCCCTTTCCAGCTAATGCCTGAGAATTTGATCCACTTTAAGTGATCGTCTAGTTTTTTGCCGGATTGGATGTTTTTAACATATAGCTCTTTCCAGTCAGAACCGGATTTGCTGATGGAATAGGCCATGTACTTGCCATTGTTGGAAACCTGCGTATTAGATAAAGCCACCGTTCCGTCTTCAGAGAATGTATTGGGGTCCAGGAACACTTCTGGCTCATCATGTAGACTATCAAGCTTGTAAAGTACGGAATGATCCTTTAGCCCGGAATTTTTAAAATAGAAATAATGCTTGGCTGTTCGGAATGGGCTTGAATACTTGGGATAATCCCAGATATTGCTAAGCTGGCTTTGAATGGTATCTTTGAGTCCTACATGTTCCATGTAGCCATCAAAAATTTCGTTTTCTTTCTGAATCCAATGCTCTAAGGTATCGGAGTCAAGATTTTCCATCCAACGATAGGGATCTTTTACTTGAGTCCCGAAATAATTATCAACCGTGTCAACTTTGTGGGCTTCTGGATAATTAAGGTCAAATTGTTCTTGTTTGTTGGACTGGCAAGCGAACAAAAGCAAGCATGGCAGTAAGTAAAAAGCTAATTTGTGCATGAATTCTCTTTTTAGAGCAAATTAAAAGATATTTAGCCGAACAATTTTAAGCATCCTTAAAATACCATTGATAAGTTTTTTATTGACCAAAGCCTAAATGCCAATCTTAGTTACGGGTTCATTGGCATTTAAATTTTGCTAAACAGGACTTTGTGCATAAATTAGAGGATGAATTTTATTAAAATCCGCTTAATTATTTTAAGACAAATTGATTTTAAATGCCGTGATAATAGGCCAGACGGTTATATAGCTATCTTTTTTGATTAAATAACAATACTTATGTATCGATTCATTGCAATCTTACCATTGTTAATTTTTGCACAGGAGCTACCAGGGCAGCAGCCGTCCGATAGCCTCAAGAATCAAATAGGGATCAATCTTTACAGTTTAAGAATGCCCCATGATATTGTTAATTCAGATGAGAACGTTAACGGTGCTGCCTTTAATCATAATCTTATGGGTGGAATTGTTTACAAAAGGTATTCAAAACAATTCACTTTCAGATTTGCAGCAGATTACCAAGAACAATACGAATCCAGGGACAATGTTGATCAAGCATTAAATAAAACAGATCATTTTGGGATGTATAAGGGTTTTGTGGCAAGTGCAGGTTTGGAATTCAAAATGCTTTCAGGAAGTGTTCAACCCTTTATCGGCAATGACTTTTATTTTTCTTTTGGTGAATCAGACGGAATAAGAAGAAGTAGGATGCTTGGGGATGATCGGGATTACCATTATAAAATTAAAGGATTTGGCTTTGGACCGGTCGTTGGGGTCCAGGTTTTCCCTTATCATAATTTCTCTTTTACCGCAGAAGCCAATGCGAACTTTGCTAAACTTATTTATGACAATGGTGAGGAAGTTTCAGGTGTTACGCATCGTTATTTAAACCCCCTGCGGCTTTTATCGGTTAATTGGCATTTTTGACTAAAAATGTATTCGAAAGAAATTGCCACTCTATGGCACCAACTTTATTTTAAGTAATCATCGTAGGTAATTAAAGTTGGTTTGCTTACTATAAGTCCTTATTCATGCAACATTTATTAACCAGGGTTTGTTTTATTGCGTTAACCTTTAACTGAACATAAAACTTTTAGGCATGTGCGGAAGATTTGGTATCGATCGGCAGGCCCAAGAACTTGAAGAGCAATTCAACGCCAGCTTTTATTCGGACGAAATAAGAAAAGACTATAAACCCACTTATGACGTCCGTCCTACAACAGATGTGCCCGTTGTAACTACTTCAGGTTCAAAATCCATCAATTTGGCTCATTGGGGGTTCAAGGGAAAAGTGTTCAATCCTAAAACCCAAAACCTCGTAGAAAAATTGTTTATCAATGCCCGTAGTGAAGGCATTGACGAAAAGAAAAACTTCAAAGGGCCTTGGCAAGAAGGGCAGCGCTGTATATTTTTAATGTCGCGGTTTTACGAGTGGATGGCCACTTCAGCTGGTAAACTTCCATTTGCCATTCAAATGAAATCGAATGAGCCATTTGCCGTTGCCGGCATATACAAACAGCAGGAAATTGAAGGGGCAACCCGGTTGGTGGCTTGCTTAATTACCGTAGAAGCCAATCAATTGTTGAAAATAGTTCATAACCAAGGAGCCAACAAACACCGAATGCCGGCTATTTTAAATTCCGAAAACCGGCAAGCCTGGCTTGACAAGGATTTGCCTTCTGAAGAAGCCAAATCCTGCATCTACCCTTTCCCTGATGAGGCTTTGCAGTCGTTTGTTGTTCAAAAATCTCTTCAACAACCTGATAATCAATATTTTAAAGAACAAACCCTGCTTGAGGAGGCCTCCAAGCAATATGGATTCGATTTTGTTGAATTTTGATTTACCAAGTATCTCAATTATTACCAATTAAACCGATAAGCCAAACCTGCACTAATGTTCAAGGATGATATCAGCAGGCGGTATTCCTCAGTCTTTGAGTTCTCGATTGTTTGATCCGTTTCGGGATCAAAACTGCCGCTGGTTTTTTCAGCTTTAATACCTGGCTTAGCAACCAGGTAATCAACGCCCAATGATAAATCCATCCTTGAATTAAGCTCAAAGCGCATTTGGCCTCCTACGTTAAAAGCCATGGCATTTCCATCGCCACTGGCTTTTTCGCTCCGCGATCGGTATCCCGAACCAAAAATCCGGGTTTCATCAATTTTAGAATCATGTTCGTACAAATAACCTATACCGGCATGTACTTGTAATCTCAGCCATTGCAAGGGTATTTGGTAAGTTGGGCCGACTGTCAAGTACAAAGTTTTATAAGTCCCGGTATTTAGTTCTAAATCCTGGAATGAACCTTTTTCTAATTGATCTTCCCGATAATCATGCTTATTAAAATTGTTGATCAAAAAGCCGCCTTTAAAATGAATACCAAGTTTGGGTTGGAGGAAATAATTGCCTTTAAAGCTCAATGTAAAACCTGGTTGCGCATAACCCGAGCTTTTATTGGATGGATAGAAGTCAGCGACCGGAACAGAAGTGCCCATGGTCAATTCACCCGTTATCAAAGGCAGGTTTTGTTCAAGGCTATCAGGGTCATTGGGATTGGCAACAACATTAGAACAACAAATAAGGTACACACTAGCAACAAAAAGTCCTTTGAGCATATTTGATTAATTATAATGAACAATGGTAAAACGTAAGCCGATTAAGCTCAAGTATTTTAAATGCAAAATAAATGAAGATTTACAATACTAAAGCATTTCCTATATCCGGTTTTATTTATGTAGTTTTGAACCGGAAAAAAAGTAGTGAATCAATGGCATACGCACTTGTTACTGGTGCAAGTAAGGGCATAGGAAGAAGTATTGCAAATGAATTGGCTTCCAGGCAATGTAATTTATTGTTGGTATCTCTTTCTAATGATGGCTTAGAAGATTATGCTTGGGAATTAAAGCAGAAATATGGCATTCAAGTGCTCACTTATACTACCGATCTTACAGAGAGTGAAGCGACTCAGGATCTTTTATCTTTTTGTGAATCCAATGAAATACCGATCGATACGATCGTTAACAATGCTGGATTTGGGCTTCAAGGGGCTTTGGACAAGCTTCAACTCTCCAATCAACTTGAAATGGTAAGGCTCAATTCCGAGGTGATGGTGAAGATGATTTACAATTTCATGCCGATGCTTAAGCAACAAGAAAATGGATACATTTTAAACGTTGGCAGCATGGCCTCCTTCATGATGATGCCCAATAAAACATTGTATTCGGCCTCCAAGAACTTCGTTAAGGTTTTATCCTGTGCCTTGAATGAAGAATTAAAAGACACTAATATTTCTGTAAGCTGCTTGTGTCCGGGGCCGACCATTACCAATCCAGAAGTTGAAAAAAGAACCCGCGAACAAGGATTAAAAGCCGAAATTTTTACATTGTCCGCTGCTGAAGTAGCCAAGCAGGCTGTTGAAGGCATGATGAAACCAAGAACCATTATTATTCCCGGTTGGCCCAACAGGATCCTTGCTACATTTATCCGATTGTTACCGGAACAGCTTGTTTTAAAATTAACCGGCAATATGTTTTCCACTCAATATTAACCGCTCTAAATAAAAGTAATTTCATGAATATAATGATTACAGGAGCTACGGGGTACATTGGCCACGAACTGGTGCGAGCATTGATTAATCAAGGAAACACGTTGCATATCATTTACAGAGGAGCATCCGCTTATAAGCTCAATGACTTGCCGGTTTTCCAAAAGCAAACTGATCACATTAAATTTTTTGAAGGAGACCTTACCGATCAAGCTGTTTTAGAAAAGGCTATGGATGGCTGCAGCCAGGTTTACCATGTAGCAGCCTTGGCAAAGGCTTGGGCTAAAGATGAAAGTATCTTTGATGAGGTTAATATTGAAGGAACGCGAAAAGTTCTGGAAGCTGCAAAAAATACTGGGGTTAAAAGAGTGGTGTTTACATCCTCGGGAGGAACCCTTGCTGAATCCAATCATGAGCCGGCAGATGAAGAAACCCCTCGCTCTGATTTTTTTTACAACCCCTATGAACGTACCAAATACCAAGCTGAACAGGTAGTAAAGAATTTTGCCTCTAATGATTTAGAAACGGTCATCGTTAATCCTACCAGGGTGTTTGGCCCGGGCCTTTTGACAGTGAGCAATGCGGCCACTCGTTTGATCAGTTATTACATCCAGGGCAAATGGCATTTTGTACTGGGTAATGGAAAAGCAGTAGGCAGCTACGTGTACGTTAAAGATGTCATTGATGGGCATTTATTAGCCATGAAACATGGCCGTTCTGGTGAGCAATACATCCTTGGTGGTGAAAATTTATCTTTTAACGAATATTTTAATACAATAGGAGAAGTTGCCGGCGAAAAGCAAAAATTATTTGGTATACCGATTAGCTTGGCCATCACATTTGCACGATTTCAGACACTTAAAGCCAAATTAACCGGGAAACCACCCATGATTACCCCCGATTGGGTAACTAAATACTCCAAAAACTGGGCTTGCTCATCTGAAAAAGCCAAAAAGGAACTGGGCTACACCATTACCCCTTTCAAACAAGCATTAGAAGAAACCATTGAGTGGCTCAGAAAGAACCGTTTGATCTAATTGATATACCATGCTAATAATAAGGGCTTTTGGTCAACGGTCCATTTTACTGTTAAGCACAATCTTTTGCTTAAGTAGTTGTGGCATTTTAGGGCCTCAGCAATTTGATTTACCAACCAAAAATAACAAACCCTCTAATGTTTACTTCATATCGATGGATGAAGGCAATTCCCGTTCCATTCAAGGAGCCATGCAAGATTCAATGATTCGAGCTGATATTTGGGTAGAGCCAGGAGATCAGGAAATCGGCACCTTCGATGATAGTTTTGCCAATAAAAATCATGTAGGGCAAACAACGGAAGTCGCAATTATAAAGAATAAGCCTTTCAAAAAACTAAAGGATCTACCCCAAACAGTTAATTGGCAGCCTTATATCATTCAGGACGACACCCTAAAAGGTTTAGTATTTATAGTGAGGTCAAGCTCCGGGGCTCACTATAAAGCAATGATCAAGACATATAATGATCAAAAGCTGACCCTTGTTTATAAAGCTTTTTAAGGCAAGCCTTGACAGGATTTTCAAAGCGTTGAGGTAATATCAAGCTTGTTTTATTTGTTTTAAGATTAAGCCTTAAGTTCTTGGTATCAAATTGATAAATGTTTTAGTGACCTTTATTTTTGCAACATGGAAATACCCTTATTAGCTGATCTCGTCATTATCCTTGGCCTTGCGGTCCTTGTCATATTAGCTTTTCAACGATTGAACCTTCCCAACATCTTGGGGTTTCTTTTGTCGGGAGCCATAGCTGGACCCTATGGTTTAAGTCTTGTCCAGGCCAGTCATGAAGTGGACATCCTTGCCGAGATTGGCGTCATTTTGCTGCTTTTTGTTATAGGGCTGCAATTTTCATTAAAAAGCCTGGCAGCCATCAAAAGAGCCGTTTTCATTGGTGGCGGGCTGCAGGTTCTGATCACTATTGGGGTTGTAGCCTTACTGGCCATTGGATTTGGCTATGAAACAGGCGAGGCCATTTTTCTTGGTTTTTTATTTTCCTTAAGTAGTACAGCCATTGTCTTAAAATTGCTGCAAGAAAGAGGTGAACTTACAGCCCCGCACGGTAAGTTTGCTTTGGCAATTCTGATATTCCAGGACATCATTGTGGTGCCCATGATCTTGTTTACACCGATTATTGCGGGTGAATCTAAAAACGTTTGGATATCGATCCTTACGCTTGGCTTGAAGGGGCTTGGGCTTATTTTGGTTGTTATTTTAAGTGCCCGCTATGTAGTACCAAGGCTTTTGTACCAGGTTGCCAAGACCAAAAGCAAAGAGCTCTTCATCCTTACCATTGTGGTCATCTGCTTTGCTGTTGCCTGGCTTACCTCAAGTTTTGGCCTTTCTTTACCGCTTGGTGCATTTATGGCCGGTCTTATTATTTCTGAATCAGATTACAGTCATCAAGCCACGGCCAATGTACTGCCTTTTCGCGAGATCTTTACCAGTATTTTCTTTGTATCTATTGGAATGCTGCTTGATTTGGGATTTTTGTTTCAGAATTTGCCCCTGATCCTCGTCTTTACAATCTTCACAATTGTCATTAAAGGTATTATTTGTACCGTAGCCGCTTTGATCCTGAAATATCCGCCACGAACTTTTATTTTGGTAGGCTTATCCCTTTTCCAGGTAGGGGAATTTGCTTTTATTCTCTCCAAAACTGGTATTGAATACGACTTGATTGCAATGGAAACTTACCAATATTTCCTGTCCATTTCCATACTAACCATGGCTGCCACACCATTTTTGATCAAGTTCGGAGACCGTATTACTTCAGCATTGTTGGATACAAGTTTAACAGGATCTTTTTTTAAGAGGCTTTTTAGGAATGTCCATACAGTATCCACCCCCAAATCTTCCAAAGAAGAAGAACTTAAAGACCATATAATTATCATTGGATATGGCGTCAACGGAAGAAATGTTGCCAAAGCAGCCCAAAATTCCAACATTCCTTACAGCATTATAGAGTTAAATGCCGAAACCGTACGCGAGGAAAAGCGCAAAGGAGAGCCCATTGTATATGGAGATGCCATTCATGATGAAATACTTCACAGTGTTAATTTACACAAGGCAAGGGTAATCGTTGTAGCAATTTCTGATCCATCAGCCACCAAGAAGATTATCTTAAACATCCGCGAAAGCAATAAGCACGTTTACATCATTGTAAGAACACGGTTTTTAAATGAGATTGATGAAAATTTGAGGCTTGGAGCTGATGAGGTTATTCCTGAGGAATTCGAAACATCCATTGAAATCTTTAACAGGGTACTTACCAAATACTTGGTTCCAAAAGATGAAATTGAAGATTTTACCCGTTATCTAAGAGCCGATAACTATGAAATGTACCGCGAGTTGGGCACAAATCGGCAAAGGCCTTTTGTACTACCTGAAATGGAAATATCAGCCCTCAAAGTTATTAATGCACCCTCCGGAATCGCGGAAAAAACCCTTGAAGAAGCGAATATTCGCAATCATTATAAAGTGACCGTTGTGGCCATTAAGCGCGATGATCAGGTTTATTATGAACTTACAGCCGATACTAAAATTCATTTTAATGATGTATTGTATGTGATTGGTAAACCAGAGGATATTGCTATTTTGAAACATGACCTGTCTTAAGGTCGATAAACTAATTGAGTGCATTCATTTTAACCATTCATAGGAACAAAAAACCGGCAGGTAAACCTATTGGGTTTTAACTAAGCCGCAAAGCACTTAAATACATGTGAAACCGCTTAACACATTTTCCG
Organism: uncultured Sphingobacteriales bacterium; assembly: GCA_964561545.1. Classification (GTDB taxonomy): domain Bacteria; phylum Bacteroidota; class Bacteroidia; order CAILMK01; family CAYYUA01; genus CAZLQF01. The sequence goes on along the minus strand of CAZLQF010000014.1, from coordinate 46,468 downwards.
GAAAGCTTTTGATCAAAATCATCAATTGCTTGATGAGCTCCGTATTCCCGGTTAATGTAAGCTTGCTCCTGCTCATGATCAATAGGGCAGCCATTGTCCATCCATTCATGCATTTTGGCTTGGAGCTATTGAAGGTAGTCAGATTTTGACTGTACCTTGGTAGCAAAGACCGGACAAACTTGATCAAATTTATCCTGCTATTCATCAGGGAGCTGAGCTATTCTTTCATCAGAGATAAAGGCACTATCTGGGCTTGGGATGGCATTATTTATTCAGTAAAAATTACCCCTTATTATTTAAGAATTGTTTAAAGCTAAATCTACAGGCAAAACTTACCCAACCATCTTAATACAAAAAATTCCAACCTTAAATGCTAATTTTAATTTTGTACTTGTAGATTTGCGTTCAACAATAAAAATGGTCCGTTGAGGTATGGCAAGTACCGCAGATTTTAAGAATGGAATGTGCCTGGAAATTGATGACGATCTCATGCAAATTCTTGAATTTCAACATAAAAAGCCAGGTAAAGGTGCTGCTTTTGTAAGAACGAGGCTTAAGAGTGTAAAAACCGGCAAGGTTTTGGAAAAAACATTCGATGCAGGAGAAAAGGTTAAGACCGCAAGGGTTGAAAAAAGACCTTTCCAATTTCTATATACCGACAATGAAGGTTATGTATTCATGAATGAAGAAAATTTTGAGCAAATAACCATTGAAGAAAGTCTGATAGATAGACCAGAATTACTCACAGAAGGTCAGCAAGTAGAGATTGTTTATCATGATGAAACGGAAACGCCCATTCATGTTTACCTCCCCAATTTTATTAACTTAGAGGTAACGTATTCAGAGCCGGGCGTTAAAGGGGATACAGCGACTAACACCTACAAGGCAGCCGAAGTAAAATCAGGAGCATCCATTCAAGTTCCGCTTTTTGTAGAAAAAGGGGATTTGCTTAAAATTGATACAAGAAAGAAAGCTTACGTTGAAAGAGTTAAAAAATAATTAGTCATGGACCTAAAGCAAATTCAGGACCTTATCAATTTTGTATCTGAATCCGGTGTAAGCGAGGTACGACTTGAAAAGGACGATATTAAACTTACCATTCGTACAGGTAATGATGAAGATAAGAATAAAGAGCAAGTACAAACCCAAGTTTACCCGCAAATGATGCCTGCTCAAATGATGACGCCCCAAGGGATGCCGCAGCAGGCACCACCACAGGAACCTCAGAATACCCAACAACAGCAGCAAGCAGCACCACAACAAGAAGAAGCACCTCCCCAAGAAAAGGGTGAAGCCCAAGAAGATGAATCCAAATACGTAGCAGTAAAGGCCCCTATGATCGGTACTTTCTACCGCTCTCCCAGCCCTGAAAAAGACGCCTATGTTAAAGTGGGAGATGAAGTAAAGCAGGGGGATGTGGTATGCATCGTGGAAGCCATGAAGCTTTTTAATGAAATCGAATCGGAATATAGTGGTAAAATAGTAAAAATTGTGGCTGAAGATGCAAGCCCGGTTGAATATGACCAAACCTTGTTCCTTATAGATCCCTCCTGATTTTTTCCAAAAAAAACCTAAAAGGGTATGTTTAATAAAATCCTAATAGCCAATCGAGGGGAGATTGCGCTTAGAATTATCCGTACTTGTAAGGAAATGGGTATTAAGACAGTAGCGGTATACAGCAGGGCTGACGAGGATAGCATTCATGTACGCTTTGCTGATGAGGCAGTTTGCCTCGGGCCCGCCCAAAGTAATCTATCCTATCTTCACATACCCAATTTAATTGCAGCCGCGGAAATCACCAATGCTGATGCCATACATCCCGGATATGGTTTTCTTTCAGAAAGTCCCAAGTTTTCAGAAACTTGCCGAATCAATGGCATCAAATTCATTGGTTCTTCTCCTGAAATGATAGCTGGGATGGGCGATAAAGCAAGGGCCAAGGAAACCATGGAAAATGCAGGCGTGCCAACGGTCCCTGGTTCAGGTGGTGTTTTAACAGACCTTAATGAGGCCAAGAAAACAGCAGCAAAAATCGGTTATCCTGTTATGCTAAAAGCATCAGCAGGTGGAGGCGGCAAGGGCATGCGGATCATCAAAAGTGAGGATCTCTTGGAAGAGAATTGGAACAATGCAAGGCAAGAGGCCAAAGCTTCTTTTGGCAGTGATGAGGTTTACATGGAAAAGTTTGTAGAAGAACCCCGTCACGTTGAAATTCAGATCATTGGAGACCAGTTTGGCTCCATTAGTCACCTTTCTGAACGGGATTGTACCGTTCAAAGGCGCCATCAAAAATTAATTGAAGAAACCCCTTCTCCCATCATGACGCCTGAATTAAGAGAGCAAATGGGCAAGGCTGCTATTCAGGCAGGTAAAGCTGTAGAATACGAGGGCGTTGGTACCGTAGAGTTCTTAGTCGACAAGCACCTCAATTTCTATTTCATAGAAATGAATACCCGCATACAAGTTGAGCACCCTGTAACTGAGGAAGTGATCAATTATGACTTGGTGAAAGAACAAATTTTAGTAGCTGCTGGCATTCCCATATCTGGCAAAAATTACTTCCCTGACAAATGTGCCATTGAATGCAGGATCAATGCAGAAGATCCTTTTAAAGATTTCCGGCCAAGCCCTGGCAAAATCGTAAATTTACACAAACCCGGAGGCCATGGCGTGCGAGTTGACTCTCATGTTTATGGAGGATATTCAATACCACCCTATTATGATTCCATGGTTGGTAAACTAATTGTAAGTGCCCGAACGAGGGATGAAGCCATAGTACGTATGCACCGATGTTTAGAAGAATTCATCGTAGAGGGCGTGGATACAACAATCCCCCTTCACATGGCCATTATGCAAGACGAAACTTTCAGGAAAGGCAATATTACAACAAGCTTCATTGAAAATTTTGATTTCGAGCATAAGATGCAGGAGCCCACAATGTTTTAGATAACAAAAGCAACTTAGATGAGCTAAAAGCAGATGCATCAGAGTTTTTGTAATTGATTTGCCAACCAATTGGTTATTCGCTCACTAAGCAACCTTTAATCAGACTTGTAGCTTGGATAAAAATTGAATTAAAATACCATTCAAAGCTTACCTGATTCAGGTCCAAAAAACCTTTAATTAACAGCCATAGCTTATATGTCAAAGGCCGAAAATCTTACATCAAACATTCATACCTATTCCAACAAGGATTCACTCCCGCATAACTTTTAAGCATGGTACCTTTTTTAAAGTCTGTAAATTTTTGATGATGAGGATCTTAAATACCCTTAGGACTTTAGGGAACTTAAACGGGCCAAAGCCATTTGTTTGTTCTCCTTAAAGCCCACACAATAAACTTAAATAAATGCCAAAAGTTATAGATTGATTTACCTAAGTAAGCTTTCCTCGATTAGTGGTGAAATTTTTGGAAAAATCATCAACCTACATGCGTTTACGCAATTCCTGAACTTAACCCTGCTGAAATTTTTGAAATTTTATCGAAAGCTGTACTTTTGCAATCACATTTTGAAACTACAAAAGCAATAAAAGTGGATACACAGAGCTATAAAACCCTATCCGCCAAGAAGGAAACCGTACAGCGCAATTGGTACATCGTTGACGCCACCGACCAAGTCGTGGGAAGATTAGCAACAGAAATTGCCAAGATCATTTCAGGTAAACACAAACCATCTTATACTCCGCATGTTAATTGTGGAGACAAAGTGATCATACTTAATGCAGATCAAGTAAGGTTTACTGGTAAGAAAAACAAACAAAAATCATACGTACGCTATACAGGGTATCCAAGCGGGCTTCGCACAAGAACACCTGAGGAACTTTTCCAGAAAAAGCCTAATGAAGTACTCCACAATGCAGTTAGGGGCATGTTGCCCAAAAATAAGTTACGCGATGAGTTCCTTAAAAACTTGTACTTATATACTGGAGATGATCATCCCCATGAAGCACAAAAACCTGAAAAAATCGACCTTTAAAAAATAAAACATGGAATACATTAACAGCACCGGCAGAAGAAAGACCTCTGTAGCCAGAGCCTACCTCAAAGCCGGAAACGGCGATATTAGCATTAACGGAAAATCGCTGGAAGCGTATTTCCCTAAAATGACATTTCAAACCATAATAAAACAGCCGTTTACCATAACTGAAACCGATGGTCAGTATGATGTAAAAATACGCGTTCATGGTGGTGGAATGACCGGCCAATCAGAAGCCATCAGGCACGCCATTTCCAGGGCGTTGGTTCAGATCAACGAGGATTTCAAAAAGATCTTGAAAGATAAAGAGTTCTTAACTCGTGATGCCAGAATGGTAGAAAGGAAGAAATCCGGATTCCTCAAGGCCAGAAAACAAGAACAATTTAGGAAGCGCTAAAACCCTTATTATATATGTCAAAAGAAGTATCTATACAAGACCTGCTGGATGCAGGAGCTCACTTTGGCCACCTTAGGAGCAAATGGAATCCCAACATGTCACCCTACATTTTTATGGAGAAAAACGGGATCCACATCATAGATCTTAACAAAACAGCCCATAAACTGGATAATGCTTGTGAAGTAGCTAAAAACCTTGCCAAATCGGGTAGAAAAATCTTATACATTGCTACCAAGAAGCAAGCCAAAGATATTGCCACCGAAAATGCCAAGCGAGTTGATATGCCCTATGTTACTGAGCGTTGGCTTGGCGGCATGTTGACCAATTTTGCTACCGTTCGGAAATCCATCAAGAAGATGTCCAACATTGATCGAATGTTCAATGAAGGAACCGTCAACAACATGGCCAAAAAAGAAAGATTGGCACTTCAGCGCGAGCGTGAAAAACTTGAAAGAGTCCTTGGTGGTATCACGGACCTCAGCAGGTTACCAGCTGCCGTTTTTATAGTGGACATTCATAAAGAACACATTGCCACAGCAGAAGCTCAAAAGCTTAACATTACTTCTTTTGGAATGGTTGATACCAACAGTGATCCTTCTCAGGTTAATTATCCCATTCCCTCCAATGATGATGCTTCCAAATCCATTGCAATGATCACAGAACAATTTACCAATGCTGTGGAAGAAGGGCTCGCCGAGCGCAAAGCTGAAAAAGAGGAAGCCAAGAAGAAAGGTGAGGACCAGGAAAAAGCTGCAGAAGAAGAATCTCAAAAGAAAGAAGCTGAAGAAAGCGACTCAACAAGTGAAGAATAATTCCAATACCTAAAACAAATAAACCAACCATGGGAATATCCGCATCTGATGTACAGAAGCTAAGAAATACCACCGGCGCAGGAATGATGGATTGTAAACAAGCCCTTGAGGAAACCGGTGGCGATTTTGACGAAGCCATAAATTACCTTAGAAAAAAAGGGCAAAAAGTATCAGCTAAAAGGTCTGATAAAGAAGCCAACGAAGGCATTGTACTTTCAAGAACAACCAATGATCACAAAACTGGCATTGTTTTCTCCATCAATTGTGAAACGGACTTTGTGGCCAAAAACCAAGATTTTCAGGGTTTTGCTGGTCAAGTAGCAGATGAAGTGCTTAGAAATTTGCCCGCCCAAAGAGATGATGTCTATAATTTAGAAATTGAGGGCAAGAAGGTGCAAGACTTGTTTGATGAGAAAATTGCTCAAATTGGCGAGAAACTTACACTATCAGACTATGAAAAAATGGAAGCCGACCACGTGGTAGCCTACAACCATTTTGGTAACCAAATTGGTGTATTGGTTGGATTTGAAAATCCGAATAACGCAGACATTCAAGAAGCCGCAAGTGACATTGCTATGCAGGTAGCTGCGATGAGTCCATTGGCCACCAACGAAGAGGGTATTCCTGAAGACGTCCTGAACCGTGAATTTCAATATGCCAAAGAATCAGCCCAGGCCGAAGGTAAGCCAGAGCATGTAACGGAAAAGATAGCGCAGGGTCGAATGAAAAAGTTCTACAAGGAAAATACCCTTGTTGATCAAGACTTTGTTAAAGATAGTTCGAAAACCGTGAAAGATTACCTGGCTGAGATTGATAAAGATTTACAGATCAAAGAATTTAAACGTATAGCCGTAGCTGGTAATTAAAATAAAATTTAAAAAGAGGCTTGCGAGCAAGCCTCTTTTTTTGGCCTTTACAAAATGCTTTTGCGCTAAAATCATCATAGATGAAATACAACAGGATCCTCCTCAAACTTAGTGGCGAAGCCTTGATGGGCTCCAAGGAATATGGTATCAATGGAGACGTCATAGCAGACTATGCCAGGGAAATTAAAACCATTAAAGATGCCGGTTGCGAAGTGGGCATTGTGATAGGAGGCGGTAACATCTACAGGGGGCTTGATGCTTCAAGGGATGGCCTTATGGACCGCGCCCAGGGCGATTACATGGGCATGCTTGCCACAACCATTAACGGTATGGCCCTTCAAACTGCCCTCGAGTCCCAAGAATTACAAACCCGCCTTCAATCCGCCATTAAAATGGAAGAAATCTGTGAACCTTTCATTCGCAGAAGGGCCATTCGTCACCTTGAAAAAGGCCGAGCGGTCATTTTCTCATCCGGAACGGGAAATCCCTATTTTACCACTGATACGGCAGCTGTCTTAAGGGCCATTGAAATCAATGCTGATGTAATCCTGAAAGGGACCCGTGTAGATGGGATCTACTCAGCTGATCCTGAAAAAGATGAATCGGCCAAGCGTTACACCAACGTTTCTTTTGACGAGGTTTACAGTAAAAACCTTGACGTGATGGACATGACGGCTTTCACTCTTTGCAAAGAAAACAAGCTACCTGTCATCGTTTTTAACATGAACAAACCCAACAACCTTTATTACGTGGTGAATGGTGAAGATGTAGGAACAATAGTAAGCTACACTTGATAAACCAACGGCTTTCCTAACAAACTACCAACAATAAATAACATCCATAATCCTGGTTTATGCGCGCTATAAATACTTTTTAATTAGCTCTCATCCATTAAGATTAAAGGTTTTGCGTATTTGCAGTTGACAGTTGATCGGTGTTTATAGCAGTAAACCAGATGCAGAACCGATTGTTGAGGAAGTATGGTAACCGATGGTTTAAATCTGGTTTGGCTCAAAAGGGACTTACGTATCACCGACCACCAAGCTTTGCTAAAAGCTGCTGAAGCTGGTAGGCCGGTTTTGCTCTTTCATACTTTTGAACCCGCTTTACTACACCATGATCATACCGATGATCGTCACCTCCTCTTCCAACAGCAATCGCTCGATGAGCTGGATTCACAATTAGCCCCATTAGGAACCAGGATCTTACGCGTTAAAGTACCTGTGTTGAGATTATTGCAAATCTTGCAAACGCTTGTAACCATTCAAGGTCTGTATTCCCATAAAGAGACAGGGCTTTACATCACTTACCAAAGGGATGAGCAAATTAAACAATGGTGCCGATCCCAAGCATTCCCTTGGTATGAATATACCCATAATGGCGTTTTTAGAGGTCTTATTAGCCGGGATAGATGGGTTCAACAATGGTACAACTACATGAAGCAAAAAACGGCCGATCCGGATTTAAACAAGATCAGATTTATTGAAGCAAGTTTTGTCGAAAATCTGATGAGCTACTTTCCCCTCATGAAAGACCTCGACAATCAAACTGCCAAAAAATTCCAAACCGGAGGTGAATTACAGGGAAAGGGTGTTTTAAATTCATTTTCAAAAGGTAGAGCGGCTACTTACAACAAGCACATTTCAAAACCGCTCGAAAGCCGTCAAAGCTGCAGCCGGCTCTCCCCTTACCTGGCTTGGGGTAATTTATCCTTGCGCCAGGTTTACAAAGCCACTCAGCAGGTTCGTGCACAAGGACAATGGAAAGGCCCGCTTTCAGCTTTTCAGTCCAGGCTTTTTTGGCGGAGCCATTTTATACAAAAGCTTGAAATGGAACCTGAATTGGAGTTTAGGTCCCTCAACCAAGGTTATGAGGCAATGATCCAATGTTATGACAAAGAGCTCTACCAAGCCTGGAGTAAAGGCAAAACAGGGCTACCGCTTGTTGATGCTTGTATGCGCTGCCTGAACCAAACAGGCTACATCAATTTTCGTATGCGTGCTATGCTAACTTCAGTGGCCACCCATCACTTTTGGCTTCCATGGTCCATGATCAGTGCTCATTTAGCGAAAGATTTCCTGGATTTTGAGCCTGGCATTCATTTTCCGCAATTGCAAATGCAAGCAGGCGTTACCGGAACCAATACGGTTAGGGTTTACAATCCCATCAAACAATCCCAGGACCACGACTCGGAGGGCATTTTTATCAAAACCTGGGTTCCTGAACTTCAATCTTGTCCTGATCATTACATACACCAACCGTGGACTGTGCCAGTATTAGAACAAGACTTTTCAGGTTTCAAGCCCGGTCAAACCTATCCCTTACCCATCGTTGATATTAAGGAAGCTGGCAAGGCAGCCCGCAAAAAATTGTGGAGCTTTCGCAAACAGGAAATCGTAAAAGCCGAAAAGCAACGGATTTTGGCCAAACATACCATCCCCCGCTCCAGGAATTCAAACCGCTCAACCTAAAACAAGATTAGGCCATTTCTTCACACAACGCGGAGTTTTTCGCTGGCCTGAAATACCTGGTATCTCGAGCTTTTTACAGATATTTTGGTTAATCCAAATTCTGAAGTTACAAGAAAAGCCTCCGCTGAGACATCATAAGTGGTTCAATGTTGGAGGTTTGAAGTTGAACCTTAAACCTTTGATGTAAACCAAATTTCAATTTTAACACCGATAAAACTTGCTGATTCCCTATATTAGCCTAAGAAATCTATGGTTGCTTGCTAATTTATGAAGCATTTTCTACGCATTTGTTTGCTGGGTCTTTTGCTATTGCCCTGTTTGGTTAAAGCCGGTGGAGAAAATTTTCCTGCCGGTAGCCGCTTTGCAGGACTTGCCCATGCGGCCTTAACCCTTCCTGATCATTGGGCTACATTTCACAATCAGGCAGCATTGGCAGAATTGCAAAGTTTTTCGGTTGGCTTTTATGCCCAGCGGAAATTCAGCATTAAAGAACTCAATGCAGGGGCTATTTCGGTTGTTAAACCCTTTAAGAATGTGGGAACATTTGGCCTAAGTTTCTACCAGTTTAACAACAGTAACTTTTTTTACCAGCAACGATATGGACTTACTTATGCCCGCTCCTTTGGAGATCGTGTATCAGCAGGGATACAATTTGATGCCTTTAATACCTTTGTACGCGAAACCGGCAATCAGTGGGATGTACTCGCAGAGGCTGGCCTGCTCTTTCACATCAGTGAGAAGGTGGACCTGGCAGCCCACGTTTTCAATCCCACCAACCAGCAATTCGCCTCTTATCAAGATGAGCCATATCCTACGGTGTTCAGGTTGGGTACAGGTTTTGACTTTTCAGAAAAGCTTACATGGCTGGTTGAAGGTGAAAAACCCATCGAACAGGATTTGTCCATTAAAAATGGACTGGAATACCACCCTGGCAACAATTTTCATTTAAGAGGTGGTTTTGCTACCAAGCCTTTAAAATACCACTTTGGGCTGGGATTCGATTTTAACAATTTCAGAATTGATATAGCTTTTTCTATCCATCAAAAGCTTGGATTTACACCCAATTTAGGCACCAATTACATAACAGGATTGACTGAACAATAGCTTTTGAAAGCAAGCATACAACATAACCTCAATTGGACTGTTGGCGTCCTTCTTCTCAGTATTTTGATGACCTTCTATGGGCCTTTAAAGGCCCAGGATGTGAATGATCCTGAGTTAGAACGAATCGTTGAATCCATACTTGAAGAAGCTGATAAAAATGTTGATTACACCGAATTGGTTAATACCCTCAACCAATATTACAAACGCCCTTTATCACTTAACAAGGCTACACGAGAGAAGCTCTTGTCAATGCATTTCTTAAACATTTCAGAGGTTAATGAAATCCTGGCTTATCGAGACCGTTATGGTGACTTTGTAACCTTATATGAGTTGCAAGCCATTGAATCTTTGGACCAACAAACCTTAAGATGGCTATTGCAATTCGTCACCATCAGGCGTGATGAAGAGGAAGTAAGCTTATCATTGGAGAACATTTGGAAATATGGGGATCATGACCTATTTATTAGAAGCAGCCGAAATCTCGAAAAGACTGAAGGCCAGCAAAGAAGGGATACATCAAATCGAGCTACCAATACTGGTTATTTAGGAAGTCCTTACCGGCTTTACACCCGCTATACTTATGAATATTCCGATAACTTAAGCCTGGGTTTTACAGCAGATAAGGATCCAGGCGAAGAATTTTTTAGAGGGGCCCATCAAGACGGCTATGATTTTTATTCTGCTCATTTTTACTTATCAGACATTGGCTTTATCAAATCCTTGGCCATAGGTGATTACCATGCGCAGTTTGGAGAAGGATTGGTGATGTGGTCTGGTTTAAGTTTTGGCAAAACGCCGGATGTCATGAACATCTACAAAAATGGCCGAGGTTTAAGGCCCTACCGATCCTCAAATGAAAACCAGTTTTTAAGGGGAGCAGGTGTCACCTTTCAATTTGGCGATGCCGAAGTGACCGGTTTTTATTCTGATAAACCCAAAAATGCCAATATCAATCAGGCCGATAGCACCTCATCGTTCGATCAATTTTTTACTTCTTTTGACAATACCGGTTACCACCGCACCAAAACGGATCTTAAGGACAAAAATGCCATTAGAGAAACGATCATAGGCGGTAATGTAAAATATACATTTGGTAAGTTGGAATTAGGAGCAACAGGTGTTCATGCTGAATATGATGTGCCAAAGATTAATGAAAATCGCTTGTATAAAAAATTTGACTTTTCAGGTCGGTCCTTTTGGGATGTGGGCGTCAATTACGCCTGGTCCTACGAAAACATTTTTACTTTTGGAGAAGCTGGCTATTCGCATAATGGAGCAATTGCCTATATGCAAGGAGTTATGGCCAATTTAGGCTCCGGAGTTAACCTGGGAGCCATTTACCGGAATTACCCAAAAGATTACCAAGCGGTGTATGCCAATGCATTCAGTGAAGCCGGTGGTGTTGACAATGAAAGGGGTTTGTTTTTAGGGATGACCTTATCACCTTTCCAGGATTGGAACATCAACCTTTACATGGATCAATTTGATTTCCCTTGGTTGCGTTTTCGTGCGGATGTCCCATCTGATGGTTATGAATATTTGGCTGATGTTACTTATACTCCCTCACGATGGTTTGAAACTTATTGGCGTTACAAGGCACAGATCAAGGATCGAAATTTAGCAGGGGGCGAATCCTCAATGAGTTCGCTTACCCGGTATCAACGCCATAATTTGAGATGGAACGCAAGTTACCGAACTTCAGGTTTATTTTCTTTCCAAAGCCGGATTGCCTATTCCCACTACAATTCAGAATTAGAAGCGAACCAAAATGGCGTTTTACTCTTTCAGGATGTAGAATATGAGAGCCGCAATGATCAATTTAGCTTAACAGCGAGATACGGAGTTTTTGATATTGATGGTTTCCAGAGTCGAATTTATACCTACGAAAACGATTTACTTTATGCTTTTAGCATACCCTTTTTCTCTGATAAAGGAATGCGGTATTACCTTTTAGCCAAATGGGAACCGGCAAGGTATTTAGATTTTTGGTTGAAGATCGGGCAAACCAATTATAGGAACCGAGAAGAAGTTGGAAGTGCTTTGAATACCATTCCTGGCAATAAACGAACAGAGGTTAAAGCGCAAATAAGGTTAAATTTTTAGCAGATAATTTATAGCTTTGCGATGCCTCAAGAAATTCGAAACCAACAATCATGAATCAGAGAACTGTAGAGATCGTCACAAGATTAGTACTTGTACTCGTTGTCCTTTTGCTTGGTTACTGGCTTTACGCAGTAATCAGGGAACCTATTGTTAAGGAACAAAGGATTAAAGAAACTAAGAATAAGGTTATTAAGCGGCTCAAGCATGTACGTGATGCGGAAAATGCTTACAAAGAACTCCATGGTAAATATACAGGAAACTGGGACAGCCTCCTCTACACTGTTAAACATGATAGCTTCACCAGGATTAAGACAGTAGGTGATCCCAACGATACAACAATTCAAGTAAGCAGGGATACTTCTTATGTGCCCATTAAGGATGATCTATTTGCTGAAGACTATCCCATTGATTCGATACAATATTCGCCAAACACTGGTGGCAAAAAATTTAACTTGGAAGCAGACATGATCACGGAAAGGGGGGTTAACGTCAACGTATTTGAAGCCAAGGACGTACGCCCGATAAAAGGTACAACACTCAAAGTTGGTTCATTAACGAAAGCAACTACTTCTGGCAACTGGCAGTAAACAAATAAGGAAAACAAAACGCATTAAAGATGAGGGTTTTGATCTGGATTTAGCAGATCAATATGACCTTACTATTGGTTATGAGCGGGATCAAATAGATTTTTTGGTATATGACCGTGAGCGAGGAAAGTTTGTTTACTTGGAGCCATTGCCCATGCCCGAGGCATCAAATGATCCTTTGAAAGAAGCCCCGAAAGCATTGGCCAATGCTGATTTACTAACCCCAGAATACAATACCGTTAACCTGGTATTATCCAATTCGCGCGGAACTTTGGTACCCGAAGCTTTTTTTGATCACGAATTAAAATATTCCTATTTCAACCTTAATTTTCAAAAAACCTCCGAGGAAACTATTGAGGAAAACTTTGTTAATGAATTAAGGGCATATTTTGTCTGGAGTTTACCTTCCACGCTTTTAGATTCGTTTAAAGCAAACATAAAAGCACCCCAACATCTTTACCACTCCGGTACTTTATTCCTTGAAAACATTCTGATTCAATACCAAAAAGATTATCAGAATTTGATCATTACTGATTTAGAAGCGTCCCTGGCAAGGATTGCCGTTATGAAACAAGGGAGCCTTCATTTCTTTAATATTTTTTCTTACTCCAATGATGTTGATTTGCTTTATTATTTAATGTACGTAAGCGAAAAGCTGGAGATCAAACCACATAAAGATCCTTATGTTTTTACCGGTGAATTCTATCGTAACTCGGAATTGTATCAACTGCTTGAACGTTATTTGAAGAACATTTCCTTTGGCCAAAGGCCTGAAACGTTGGAATACAGTCATCAATTCAATCAAATTTCTGCTCACAACTACTATACCTTATTTGGTATCGGCTTATGCGAATAATTAGTGGATCAAAGAAAGGCATGTCCATCTACCCTCCAAATGACTTGCCAGCTCGGCCTACAACAGATCGGAGCAAAGAGGGACTTTTTAATATTTTGAACAATTATTACTACTTTGATGAAGTCTCGGTTTTAGACCTTTACTCAGGTACGGGTAGTGTTAGTTTTGAATTTGCAAGCCGTGGAACACCCCATATAGTCGCTGTTGAGCAAAATTCAAGCTCCATCAAGTTCATTAACAAGGAAAGCGAACGTTTTGAATTTTACGAAATTGAGCCCATTTGCATTGAGGTCATGAGTTATCTGGAAAATACAGACGAGACGTTTGATATTATATTTGCTGATCCACCATTCAACAACCCAGAGAGTAAAAACATGGTGTATAAAGTTTTTGAAAAGCAGTTGTTGAAACCGAAAGGTTTATTTGCCTTGGAACATTACAAGAAAGAGGAATTTGGTGACATCCCTCATTTCATCAAAAAATACAAATACGGCCAGTCAATCATTAGTTTGTTTAACTACGAAGGGAACATGTATTAACGGTTTGCTGCCCCATTTTCTCTCCTGAACAATCCCACCTTTTAGCTATAATTTTTTTATTGTAGAAAAATTCAGGGCGCTTCTTTCGCACCCAATCGTTTTTCCAAAATTGGATGAAGGAAAATGGCGGTTAAGATCAATAGCGTTCCGAAATAAAACCTATAATCCATTTCCTGATGCTCATTAAAGATAAAAAAGGCCATGATAATCCCGTAAATAGGCTCAAGATTAATGGTGAGGTTAGTGGCGAAAGCGGTCAGGTTTTTAAGCGCTTGAATGGATAACACAAAAGCAAAAGTGGTACACAGTAAGCCCAATACGATCAGGTACATCCAATCCATACCACTGGCCTCAAATCCTGATTCGGGAAAGAGGTTAAAATAAATGGGCGTAACCAGGTTAAGAAACAGCCAGCCCGCTCCTAATTCGATGAACGTCATGCTCAGGGCACCCTGGTTGGTCACCATCTTCTTGTTGAGGGTGGCAAAGGTAGCTGCCAGAAAAGCTGCCAGCAATCCCATTATAATACCAGCTAAATACAATTCCGTAAAAAAGAAGATCAAATAAATGCCACCAATTATAAAAACGCCTAAAATGAGTTCATAGGATTTCACGCGTTTTTGAAAGAACAAAGGTTCAATCAGGGCCGTAAAAAAAGAGGATGTGGCCATACAGCTTAGCGTAACCGAAACATTTGAATATTTGACAGCCCCATAGAACAGCACCCAATGTAAACTAACCAATATACCAATACCTGAGAGTTTAAGGGTAGTCCTCCAATCAGTATGTTTTAGTTCACGCCAAACCTGTGGTAAAAATAGCAAACTGGCGCAGGTTATGATCAACCGGTGCCAAACAATGCCTAATTCGGAAATATGGATCAAGCGCCCGAGGATGGCCGTAAAACCAAACAGCAACACAGCTGTGTGTATCTGTAGGTAGGAAAAGGTTTTAGAAGTCAATCTTTGGTTGTTTTAATACTTTTAAAACCTTGCAAAAATAGAGGGAATACGTTTAATTGGGGCAAGGGTTGGGAAAGAAAGTAACATAATTCAAAACATACTTCAATTTTTATTGATAAGTAAGCTCTCCCTCCAGTAAATCTACCAATGTTCTTTCAAGGCTTCTTTTTTCAAAATAGAAAGGAATCAACATGATGGGGATGGACAAGATAAAGATCCAAATAAAGGCCCTTAAGTCCTGAATTAAGAACAAGTCAAATTGAAACAGTAGTAGTACAACTGCAGCCAAAAATGCTAAGGCAAACAGAAACGAAACCAAAAAAGGCAAGGCCAGTTGACGGGCATGAAGGGATACTTCTATTACACAGCCATAACCTGTTTCTTCGATTGTTCCCGAAGCTAGCGGAAAAGAACCATTGGCATACCAAGTATTTAAAGCAAGGGTGAATTGATTTTCGTTAATATCACCTTTCAATGGCTTGGATGGATCCTTTAAATATTGCCACGGATTGGTGACTTCGGTATTTTCCAGTAATACCGATACAATCGATTTTTTAGAAAGTTGGGTATCGATCCTGAAACGGGTTTTGAGCATTTATTGGAAGCTTTAAAGCAGGAACCAAGTTAGCAGAAATACCAAATAGATTTACAATTGATCGCGAATTTAAGTGTATTGAAATCAATGGATTGCTTCTCAATGAAAGGCCGGAAATTTTCTATTTTTGTGGTAAACTAAAAATCAAAACATTATGGCAGCAGACGGATTTTTTAAAATCTCCAAACCCAATAACGAACCATTTTTATCTTATGGTCCAGGAACTCCTGAAAAAAAGGAGCTTAAGCAGGAAATAAAAAAATGCTACAGCGAAGTCCGGGAAGTACCCATGATCATCAATGGCAAGGAAGTAAAAACCAACGATATACGAGAATACCGGCCGCCTCACCGCTTGAACCAAACGGTGGCAAATTATTATTATGGAGGAAAACAGCAAGTCCAGGATGCCATTAAAGCTTCTTTAGATGCCAAGGAAAAATGGCGCAACATGCCCTGGAAAGATCGGGCATCCATATTTTTAAAGGCAGCAGACCTGCTTCAAGGGCCCTATCGGCAAAAAATGAATGCTGCTACGATGGTAGGGCAGTCTAAAAATGCCTTTCAATCAGAAATTGAAGCATCTGCTGAGTTTATAGACTTTCTTAAATTCAACGTCTGGGCAGCCCAAGAAATTTATGAGGGCCAACCCAACAATGGCAAATGGATGTGGAATCGTAGCGATTACAGGCCGCTGGAAGGCTTTGTTTATGCCGTTACACCCTTCAACTTTACTTCCATTAGTGGTAACTTACCAGCTGCTCCAGCCTTAATGGGCAATACCGCCATTTGGAAGCCATCTGACAAACAGATCTATTCTGCCCAGGTTACCATGGAAATTTTCAAAGAAGCCGGCTTACCCGATGGCGTAATCAACATGATATTTGCCGATCCTGAAGAAACCACCAATACAATTTTGGACCATCCTGATTTTGCCGGATTGCATTTTACCGGATCTAATAAAGTTCTGAAAGACTTGTGGAAGCAAGCAGGCCAGAACATTGATAAATACAAGTCCTTCCCACGTATAGTCGGAGAATCCGGTGGTAAAGACTTTGTTGTAATGCACGAATCTGCTCATGCAGACCAAGTGGCCACAGCTCTTAGCAGAGGTGCTTTCGAATACCAAGGCCAAAAGTGCTCAGCAGCCTCAAGGGCCTACATTCCCTCTAATCGCTGGGATGAAGTAAAAGAGATCCTGGAACAACAGATGAACACTTTTAAAATGGGTGATGTAGAAGATTTTACCAATTTTATTAATGCTGTAATTGACGAGAATGCTTTTGAAAAACACAAAAGTTACATCGAACAGGCCAAGCAAGACAATGATGCCGAAGTGATCATTGGGGGCAATTGCGATAAATCTGTAGGGTATTTTGTGGAGCCGACCGTTATCCTCGCCAAAGATCCCAAATATATCACCATGCAAGAAGAGCTCTTTGGGCCGGTCTTAACCATTTACGTTTACGATGAGAATAAGTTTGAGGAAACCCTTGAGTTGGTAGATCAAACTTCTCCTTATGCACTGACCGGCGCTATTTTGGCGCAAGACCGCGATGCCATCAAGCTGGCTGATAAAAAGCTGGAAGACGCGGCGGGTAACTTTTACATCAATGACAAACCTACGGGCTCCGTGGTAGGCCAACAATCTTTTGGCGGTGCCCGTCAATCTGGTACCAACGACAAAGCTGGTTCCTACTTAAATTTGGTACGCTGGATATCCATGCGCTCTGTTAAAGAAACCTTTGTTACACCAAGGGATTACAGTTATCCTTTCCTTAGTGAGGAATAAAGCTAAAAAAAGCCTATAGCCAAAGAAGCCCCGCCAGAGATATTCTACGGTTGGGGCTTTTTTATTTTACCTCTTCCTGCAGCAAGTCTATTTAATAGATGGGTTGGCATTCAATGCGAACCGTTCACCTATTCAAAATCAATTTTTTGGTAATTACCGCTTCATCTAAGGATTGAGATGTTAAACGAGCTTTTAAAATGTAAAGTCCTTTGGGGAGGTCACCGACCAAAACTGATTGGGCTGGTTTTGAAAAGCTTTTAACCTGCTTTCCTTGGTCGTTGAAAATAGTTAGCTCTTTAAGTTCCCAATGATTGCTGTTAAGCTTTAATTTTTGCGATGTTGGATTGGGGTAAATTTTTAAATCTTGGTTTTTGGGATTGTGAAGCCCTCCTGTTGAGTTATCTACCGCAGTGATCTGTTTGGTTGCTGTATCCCCTAAGACCGTGGTATCAGGCGTAGCAGGCCATATTTCAACAACATTAACCCCCTTATCAACCTTGGCTGAAGAAAATCGAAAGGTATCGACATTTATGGTATCTCTGTTATCCTGAGGGCTGACCGAAAACTTTTCACTTTGCTCACGGTGCTCCATATCGAATTGGGGCGAGCCATTATTGATAGCATAGACCAAATGTATTTTGGTATTGTGAGAGGTATCCCCTGTAAATTCTAAAGGTATGCTAAAGCTATAAACAGAATCCCTAACCACTTCATCGGGCATTTGGGATAAATCTAATTCAAACCCGTTTTCTTCTTGAGCATGTCCTGTCAAGACCGCTCCCCATACTAAGATAATAAAAAGTAATGCTTGCTTCATTTTTTAAAATTTTGTTTAAAGTTAAATTCTTGATTTTATTTTTTCAAAAACATATTATTATTTATCTTACATTTTTAAAATAGCTCCTATGGACGTTTTAAAGGCTTTAATAGATCAGCTTTCCAAAGAAGAGGTAAAAAGTTACAAATTAATCGCCAATAGAACGCGTAACCATAAGGAACGCAAAGATCTTAATTTATTTAATTATTACAGGAAAAACGATGGCCATGCCAATGATGAAGAAATTTTTAACAAACTTTTCCCGAACAATGCTTCTAAAAACCCTTTTTACAGGCTTAAAAATAAGGTGGTAGCCGACATTAACAAAAGCTTACTTTTTTTAAACACCGAAAAGGATCCTGAGCAAAAGGTTATTAAAAACTATGGCCTCGCCAGGTTATTTACCGAGCGGTATCACTACCAATTGGCTTATCGATACCTAATAAAAGCCGAGAAACAGGCGCTAAACTTTGAAAAATATGGCATTTTAGATTTGATTTACGGTGAACTGATACAGTTAGGAGGAGAATCCCTGGATGTAGACCCTGAATCTTACATCATCAAAAGAAATTACAACCGGAAAAAATTAGATCAACTTCGCGAAATAGATGAATTATTGGCCCTTGTTAAAAACAGAATCCACCGAACTTACAACCGAACCTCAAAATCCCCTGAAATTTCTGGGATGCTTCAAAAAACCATTGATAAATTCAGCCAGCAATATGATTTGGTAAACACGCCTTCGTTTCGTTTTAAGATTTACCATGCCGTTAGTAACATGCTGCTGCAAAATAACGAGTTTCAAGCACTGGCGGAGTACATTGAAAACACTTACAACGCTTTTTCATCAGAAGGCCTCTTTAACAAGCAAAACCACGATACCAAATTAAAAATGATATCGTATTTGGTAAATGCAAACTTTAAAATCGGCAACCATGACGAGTCCTTAAAATATGGAGCATTATTGAAAAGAGAAATGAAAAGGTATCATTGCCTTTATTACAACAAATACTTGATATTTTACTATAATGCGCTTTTTATTAATTATTCCCAGATTGCTCCTCAAAAAGCCATTGATCTATTAGAAAACCTCAAGGGAGATGAAAAAGTTAAGCAGCTCTCCCATTACCCGGTATTTGTATTGCTCAACCTGGCCTTAATGTATTATGAAACCGGGAAAAATAAGCTTGCCATTAAACAACTCAATGAATTGTATCAAGATGCAAGTTACCCTAAGTTAGATGAATACTTAAGGTTTAAAATCCGCTTGAATGAACTAATGATCCGCCATAAAATTAGAGACCTTGACATCCTGGAAAAAAGAATCCATCATCTAAAAAAAGACTTTCCGCACGTTCTGGCCGGTCAGGATTACCAAAGAGAAGCAACTTTAATAAAACTTTTGGAGCAAATGTCTTGCTCCTTGTATTGGAAAAACAATCAGGAATTGGTGGATGAGATAGAGGCATTCAGGGAAGCCGAGAAAAATGCCGACACGTCTAATGACCTCATCAATTACGAGGAATGGCTGGCCTCTTATTTTTAGCTATAACCTTCAGAATAAGGTTCTAAAAGCTCGTGAAGCCTGTTAAGATCACTAACCTTTTTATCTTCTTCTGTTGATTCAAAAGAAAAAACAAGGTTGCGTAGAACCCTTAGAATGGTATCCACATTGGAGCATGGCTCATAATACATGACATGCTTGTCAATGTTAAGTTGTTTCAGGAACTGGTCAATGTTCCATTTATTAAAAACGGTGCCGCGGTTGAAGGCATTGATGTAAAATAGCGTTTCACCAGCCTGGTCAGGTGTTAAATAGTTAAAACCTTGTAAAGAATTGTCTTTTGGGAATTGCCGGTCATCTTTATACGCAAGTATAAAGTGCTGGGGTAAATTCACCCCAAAAACGGGAATACCCAAGCGCTGTGCAATTACTGAGTATACAATGGCCAGCGATATAGGATTGCCTTTCTTTTTCTCAACAACCTTATTGATCAACGAATTTTCAGGCGCATGGTAGTCATCTACATCACCCTGAAATTTGTAGTAATTATAAAATATGTAATTAAACTTCTTTACTTTTTCAAGCGGTGTTAAATGGTTGCTTAATTCAAGCCAAACGTCCAGTTTGATCTTATTGATCCTGTCTTCGATTTCCTCGCGCTCAAGGCCCGGATACCTGTATTTGGCCACTAAATATGCGCCTTGCAGCAAATCACCAGCACCACTTTGAGCCCAGCTTAAAAACTGATCAGATATTTCGGAAAATTGAATCTCCTGAATTACATCATCGATTTTGGATTGGGGATAATCATCAGGTTTTTCTAGCGAAAGGTCTTCCAATACGGGGATAATAGATTTCCCATAGGATAGCAGTTGATCTGTCACATGTTTCACCACTTCTTCATCAGCGTCATCCAACAAATAAACAAGGGCTTCTAATTCGTTTTTTTCAGGCATTATGACCTCCCTGAAATTTAGGAGCTTTTCTTAGATGTTTTTTTATTACCGCCACCTTTTCGCTTTTTCTTCGATTGATTCTTAGGATCTTCAAGGATCTTTATACAATCATCTAAGGTAAGCTCATGGGCTTCGTAGTCCTTGGGTATCTTGTAGTTTTGTTTATCGTAGGAGATGTAGGGCCCGTAAGGCCCGTTCAAGACCCTTAGCTCTTTACCATCATATTCAAAGGTGTTGATGTTCTTTTTAGCTTCTTCTTTCTTCTTTTCCTCAATAATTTCAATGGCTCGGTCGTACATTACAGTATATGGATCATCTTCTTGAGGAAGCGAATAAAATTTGGATCCGTGCCTGATATAGGGGCCGTAACGGCCCACAGAGGCAGCTACGTCATAATTCTGATATTCGCCCAAATGTCGAGGCAATTTGAACAATTCCAGGGCTTGTTCAAGGGTAATGTTTTCTATAAGCTGGCCTTCACGCAATTTCGCAAATTCAGGTTTTTCATCGCCCTCACTGGAGCCTTTCTGAACGTAGCCACCGTATTTCCCTAACTTAACGTAAACTTCATTCCCAGAACTTGGGTCCTTACCCAGGTAGCGTTCGCCTTTGAATTTACTGGTATTTTTTTCAGTATCTTCTACAATTGGGTGAAAGCGGGTATAAAAATTATCGATCATTTTGTGCCAATCTTCAGTACCGCTTGCAATTTCATCAAACTGCTTCTCAACATTGGCAGTAAAGTTATAATCCACAATGTTGGAGAAATACTCAGTAAGGAAATCATTAACGACCATACCAGTGTTGGTGGGGAATATTTTGCCCTTTTCAGCACCGTAGGTTTCGGTTTTCTCAAGTTCCTGAACAGTTCCATCGCTCAAAGCGATTACTTTATAATTCCTTTCTTGACCATCTTTATTGGTTTTAGTTACATAGCCCCGCTTTTGGATGGTAGAGATGGTAGGTGCATAGGTGGAAGGCCTTCCAATACCAAGTTCTTCAAGTTTTTTAACCAAAGATGCCTCGGTGTAGCGAGCGGGTGGTTTGGTAAACCTTTCGGTGGCTCTCATTGCATCCAGCGATAGTTGCTGTCCTTCTTTAATAGGAGGTAACAGGGTTTCTCCTTTATCTTTTTCCTCTTCATCATCGGAGGATTCAATATAAACTTTTAAAAAACCATCAAACTTAACCACTTCTCCTTTAGCTGTTAATTGCTCATTGCTGTTTGATATGCCAACCTTAACGTTGGTTTTTTCAAGTTCAGCGTCAGCCATTTGGGAAGCAAGGGTTCGCTTATAGATCAAATCATAAAGTTTATTTTCCCCTTCACCCTTAACACTTTTAGTGTTCATTGAGGTAGGCCTGATAGCCTCGTGTGCTTCCTGAGCACTTTGATTTTTGGTCTGATATTGCCGTGGCTTGGCATATTTGTCACCATATGTCTTTTTGATCTCATCTTCAGCAGAACTTCTCGCCTCATCTGAAAGACTAACGGAATCGGTACGCATGTAAGTTATGCGGCCAGCTTCATATAGTTTTTGAGCAAGGGTCATGGTACGGGATACTGAAAAACCAAGCTTTCTGCCTGCCTCTTGTTGCAAAGTAGAAGTAGTAAAGGGTGGCGAAGGTTTGCGTTTAGCTGGTTTCTTTTCAATGGAGTCTATGTGAAAGCTGGAACCGTTACAATTATCAATGAACTTCTTCGCCTCCTCATATTGCTGATATTTATGCGGCAACTCAGCTTTTAACACTGCTTCTTCTACCGCTCCCTTGTCATTGACAGGATGGAGTTCGGCTGACACTCTGAAAAAATTGTCCGGCTTGAAATCATTGATTTCCCGCTCTCGCTCTACAATAAGCCGAACAGCCACTGATTGAACACGGCCAGCAGATAAAGCAGGCTGCACTTTTTTCCATAAAACGGGAGAAAGTTCAAACCCAACCAAGCGGTCCAGTATCCTACGAGCTTGCTGGGCATCCACCAGTTTCTTATCGATCTTCCTCGGATTCTCAATGGCATTCTGGATGGCTTGCTTGGTAATCTCATGAAAAACAATTCGGTTAATTTGATTTTCGTTTAACTCCAAAGCCTTTTTTAAATGCCATGAAATGGCCTCACCTTCGCGATCCTCATCTGTGGCCAGCCAAACTTGCTCAGCGTCTTTCACCAGCTGTTTCAACTCCTTTACCAGCTTCTTCTTATCCGAAGGAATCTGGTACTGAGGTTCATAATTCTTTTCTATATCCACAGACATTTTGTCCGGAGCCAAATCACGTATATGCCCATAGCAAGAGGTAACATCAAAATCATTTCCCAAGAACTTTTTGATGGTCTTAGCTTTGGCTGGTGATTCAACTATGACAACATTTTTTGTCATAAATACCTTTTTTATGATATCACAATTTTATGAGATTAAAGCAATAGCAAACAAATCGTATTAAAGCTAATGGTTTATTTAACGTAGTTAAACTTTTTAACAATTCTGGAATCTTCAGTTTCAACCATCAAGAAGTAAACGCCTGCATCTTGAATGTTCAAATTTTCAACGTCCAATTTAACATTATTTTCCGTAGGATTGTTTAATTGAATGTTCCGCCTACTTAGTTCCTGACCTACCATATTTCTTATCGTTAATTGCGCATTGCCAGCGCTCACATTACTTATTGACAGGTTCAATTTGTCCTGAACTGGGTTGGGATATAAGCGCAGTTGCCCTTGCTGGTTGCCCCTTTCCTCCATACCTACCGAGTAGCCAAACCTAATATTGTCCATATAGATATTATTGCCTTTACCAGTAATAAAATTGAATTTAAGGAATATTTGTCCGGAATCAACCGTGTTAAAATTCACAACTTGTTCATCCCATTGGTTAGGGCTTGGAACAAAATCTTCACTGACAGGATTATCAGTGGTTTTTAATGTCAGGTTAAACATATTGGCCACTGATTTCCAGGTAGCTCCACAATCGTTAGAGACTTCAATGGTCATTTTATCGGTAGAAGAATTGGAAAGATTGGCATAAGCATAATTAAAAGTAAGTTTGATACTTTTGGGTTCATAAAGATTGAGTTTAGGGGTAATTACCGAATAAGTTAAGTTCTCTCTATCAAGGTTGTAATTATTTAAATAAAGGCTTTTAGTGCCAGTGAATGATGCTTTGGAGGACAATTGCCAACCCGTGTCATCAGGAAGGGTTTGTTTAAAACGCCACCCTTTAGCTTTCAAATTGCCTGAGTCCAGATTTGCTTGAAATGGATTAGAGCTCACTGGTTCTCCTTGAATTACATTTACATGATTTTTAAGGGTAACACTGTCTTTACCGTTCTCATTAGCAACCACTAAGGTCACGTTGTAACTACCCGTGTCCTTGTACAATACTTGAGGGTTGGCTTTGGTTGAAACCTTGGGCTCGCCTCCTTGGAAATACCACTTAAATGAGTCAGGGTTACCTTGGCATGTAACCTGCTCAAATTGGGTTGAATCTCCTGAACAAATTTCTTTTTCCTCAGTATCAAAATAAGCAAGGGGTTTTTTATTTTGAATGGTATCCAATACGCCTGTATAAGCCAAATTGGATTGCGATACCATTTGCGCCCTATTATTAGTATTATTGGGATCTAAATAAGACAGGCTCCTGGTTTTCTGGCCTTTAGTAAACATTCGACCACAAGGGGTATAGTCCATAAAATTATCGAGCATATCCGGCTTGTCCTGTCCTTGTGGAAAATCCAGATCACAAGTATTCCGGCCATCACAACTACTTATAATGCCGTCCCGGTCTTCAGTCATAGGAGTATCGTCTACCTCATCATTACTATTAACATTCCACTGATTACATCCTCCTTGAAACGGGTGGTAAAGCCCCAAATAATGGCCTACCTCATGGGTTAATGTTCGATCACCTCCATCAATGCTCCTGGCTATAATTACAATGCCATCATTATCCTTGTAAGGCTTATCCCAAGGAAAATTGGCGTAACCCCCAATGTTGGTATTGCCACCGCGATTTATTGTTCCTACAATCCATACGTTTAAATACCTGTCCGGATCCCATTGTACTTCGCGCTTTACATTGTCATTGGCACTGTTGGTATTTTCTGAATAATGCCTTTCTATACCATCCGTACAATTGCCTTGGGGATCAACCCTTGCTAAGCGGAACTCAATGTTATGGTCAGCAATTAGGGATTTAAATTGATCTCTTACGAACTGAGTATCTGAATTTTGTTTTTGGTAATCTTCATTTAACGTCTTAAAATTGGCCAGGATTCTTTCTTTATCCACATTTTCGGGCCCATAGGTGTGCATGACGTGAAAAACTACTGGTATAATATACTTTTGCCCATTTTTGGTCATGGGTGGTTGATAACCTTCAGCAAAATCATTAGACGCCTGTTCTAATTTTTTTAATTCAGGATTCTTTTCCAATTGATCCTGGTAGTATTCATCAGTCCCGCAAAACTTCTCATCTTTCTGACTAAGTAAGGTGAGTGGCAGTAGAAAGAGTGCTAATAAATTAAGAGGTCTAATTAGATTCATGAATTAACGTTTTATATTACTTGCCTGTCCGTACAAAAATGATCCGTAATTAAATCCGATCAATCACATTTTTATGGCTTTCAGTGTCTTCCATAATATCTACCAGACGGTGGGCCACCTGTTCTGGCGGTACCAGCACATTTTCCTTTTTGTAATTGATAAATTCCTGCAAACGGCTAAATGCTGATTCTTCTGCACTTCTAATTTGGTCCTGCATGGGTGTATCAACTACGCCCGGTGCAATTGCATAAAATCGGCAATTTCCGTTGCTTTTTTCATTTTCAAGGTCGCCTACCTGACTAACCATGTCCAAAGCAGCTTTACTACTGCAATAACAATTCCAACCATCCACCGGATATTTAGCAGCACCTGAGCTAACATTGAAAACACATTGGTCGCCTTTAAAATTTTTAAAAGCTTTTAAAAATTGATTGATCAGGAGCACAGGGGCTATCATATTGACATGGTAGTGCTTGATAACTTCATCAGGATCCATGTTGCCTAAATATTGGACAGGCTCTATAACTCCTGCGTTATTCACCAACACGATGCCTTGGTATTGATCAGGGTTGGGTAAGGTAAAGCTGATTTTTTTGGTTTGATCAAGATCACTCAAATCAATAGCATTGTGGGTATAGTTGGCATGTTCTATGGTATTTCTTCGGCTGAATCCCATTACATGGTTACCTCGTTTTAAGGCCTCTTCGGTTATTGCTTTACCTATCCCTGTACTTGTTCCAGTAATGAAGTAGTATCGCATAGTTGTAGTTTTAAACAGCTGGCTCAAGTTCATTTTCCGTTTCTGCTATAATGGAGGCTACCATGCCATCACCTGTAACATTGACTGAGGTCCTAAGCATATCTAAAGGCCGGTCAACCGCAACAATCAGGCTGATTCCTTTAGGATCCAGTCCAATAGATTCCAACACAATAACCAGCATAATAATCCCGGCCCCGGGAACAGCTGCAGAACCGATTGATGCCAGGGTAGCGGTTAAAACAATGGTAATTTGCTGACCAATGGTAAGATCAAAGCCAAATGCCTGAGCGATGAATACAGCCGCAACGCTTTGGTATAGACTGGTGCCATCCATATTGATGGTGGCTCCGAGCGGCAATACAAAACTTGATACCTCTTCTGAAACACCCAGCTTCTTTTCAGACCGATCCATAGTGACTGGCAACGTTGCAGCACTTGAACTTGTGGAAAAACCAAGCATCTGGGCTGGCCCGATTCCTTGGATAAATTGCTTGTAATTGAGTTTTGTAAAAATAGATATAATGGTGGGATAAAGCAGGAACATTAAAAAGGCAAGGCCAAGTACCACAGTTAAGCTGTAATAGCCCAATGCCTGAAAAAGTTGGGCCAATTCCTCCCCTGCAAAATCCGTTATTTGCCCGGCTAACAAGGCAAAAACCCCAATTGGGGCAAAACGCATAATAAGCTCTACAATTTTAAGGATGATCTCATTTAATCCTTCTAATAAGTTTTTGAGCGTCTTGGTTTTATCGTCAGGTACCATGACCATGGCTATTCCAAATAGCAAGGAAAAGAAGATCACTTGTAACATCTTGGAATTATCACCTACGGCATTGAAAAAGTTTTGTGGCACAATGTCCACCAAAAATTGCAATGGCCCCTCTTCCTGTACTTCTTTGGCGGTCATGGCTTGTTCGGCTGATTGGTCAGCATGTTGTTCCCGAAGCTCCATTTGCTTATCCTCTGAAAAGGTTTTGCCAGGCTGCATGCTATTTACGAATATCAACCCTACCGTAATCGCAATCACAGTAGTCATCATATAAATGCCTATGGTTTTTCCGCCAATTCTTGAGAGTTTAGCCACATTTTTGAGGTTCGAAACGCCATTGATCAAGGATACAAGAATTAACGGAATGGCAATCAGTTTAAGCAGGTTAATGAAGATGGTACCAAAGGGGGCAATCCAGTTTTTGGTAAATTCTTCAATTCCTAATTGGACACCAAGAAGGCCAAATAAGATACCAAGGACGATGCCACCAATGATCTGCCAATGGATGGGTATTCGTTTCATAAGTTCAAGGTTCGTTCTTTAAGTGTTTTGCTTAGGTACTCATTTGAGGGAACAAAACTAACATGAAACTTTGTAAAACCTAAAAAATAAGTAATTTTGCGGCTTTAAGGCCGATGTGGCGGAATTGGTAGACGCGCTACGTTCAGGTCGTAGTGGGTTAAAACCCGTGTGGGTTCGAATCCCACCATCGGCACAGGGAACCAAATGTCTTTACCATCATCAATGCCTGTTTTAAGATCTTAGAAAAAGGCTTTTAAGAGGCTAACTGACCGTAACATTTTAGAAATAAGATTGAAATATTTAATTTTAGGGTTAAGTTGGTACTAGTTTTAACTTTTGGCTGGTAAAAAGATCGGTTTTTTTTAATTTAATTTGGCTTTACAGCTTGCAACTTGATCAGGAAAAGAAAAAAGAAAGGTGACAAATTGTATTGCATAGATAATTACAAACAAGTTCATCCTTCAATGCTAAAAAAATACGCTTTACGCTTTTAAACATTTGATTATTACTCATTCAAACCTTACCGTGCTATTATCTCATTGTTTTTCTTAAATTTTGATGCTTACAAAGCAGCTTATTTTTAATGGATGTTAATCTTACAATTATTTTACTGGCACTTATTTTTTCTGGTTTTTTCTCCGGGATCGAAATAGCTTATTACAGTGCCAATAAATTAAAAATAGAATTAAAGCGGAAGCAAAATATGCTCTCCGCTCGACTACTCTCCTATTTCATCAACCATCCTTCCTATTTCATGACCAACACCCTGGTTGGTAATAACATTGCTTTGGTAATTTACGGGATTTACATGAAAGTGCTTTTAAGCCAACTGATTATGGGCTTACCATTTGAATGGCTACATTATGGGTTTGCTAAATTTATTGCCATTACTATTATTTCCAGCATTGTGGTTTTAATATTTGCGGAGTTTCTGCCCAAAGCGCTTTTCCGGGCGAACCCAAATGTCATTTTAACCTACTTGTCCTGGCCATTTCTCCTTTTTTATTACTTGTTTTACCCCTTAAATATTTTTGTGGTCTGGATCTCTAAAATTATTCTCAGGCGTTTTCTGAGGGTAAAA
The DNA here is from genome assembly GCA_964561545.1 of uncultured Sphingobacteriales bacterium. Lineage (GTDB taxonomy): Bacteria > Bacteroidota > Bacteroidia > CAILMK01 > CAYYUA01 > CAZLQF01. The sequence continues at coordinate 18,461 of CAZLQF010000014.1, read as the reverse complement.
GTTGAAGAAAGCAAGCCGGTTTTCAATCATTACGACCTTTTTGATTTTGTAAGAGAAAGCAATAAAGAAGAAGCTGGAGGGGAAATAGAGCTTGACACTCAAATATTTAAAAACGCGATCGACTTTCCCAATGTTAGAGTGAGGGAATGCATGATCCCCAGAACTGAGTTAGTTGCCAATGAGAAACATGACTCCCTCGATGAGCTAAGACAAAAATTTGTAGACACGGGCCATTCTAAGATTCTCATTTACAAAGAAAACATCGACAACATAGTAGGCTATGTTCACATCATTGACCTTTTTAAGAATCCCGCTTCTATAGATGAAATTCTCATGACCATTACTATTGCCACCGAAGCCATGCAAGCCAGTGAATTGCTTAAGAACTTAATAGAAAAACATCGGAGCATGGCCGTAGTTGTGGACGAGTTTGGTGGAACATCCGGTGTAATAACTGTTGAAGACATTATTGAGGAAATTTTTGGAGAAATACGTGATGAACACGACCAGGAAGAATTGGTGGAAAAGCAGGTGAGTGATAACGAATATATCTTTTCTGCCCGCCTTGAAATTGATTACATCAATGAGCAATACAATTTAAATTTACCTGAAGGTGACTATGAAACGCTTGGAGGCCTTATCCTAAATATTCATGAAGACATACCCAAAAAAGGAGACGTGATCAGTTACGAGCCTTTTGAATTTGTCATTAATGCTGTTTCAGGCGCCAAAATCGATGAAGTTCGATTAAAGATCCAAAAAGAAATTCCTCACCAAAGTGAAGCTTCCTGAATGGTACCAGGCAATTTATACTTACTACCTAATCTCATTGCAGATACAGCGCCAGAAAATGTTTTGCCGGCTTACAATTTATCCCTGATCAAAGCATTGGAATATTTTATCGTTGAAAACCCCAAAAACGCACGGCGCTTCCTTAAAACCTGCGGCGTTCCCAGCCCTTTTGACCATCTGGAATTCCACAAAGTAGACAAGAAGACGGATGCCGAGGAACAATTAAAAGCACTGATGCCACTGTTCAAGGGAAACGACATGGGCCTCATTTCTGAAGCAGGAACCCCGGCAATAGCTGATCCGGGTAGCCATCTTATTCAAGAAGCGCATAAAAATGGCATTTCAGTAAAACCCTTATCCGGTCCATCCTCTATTTTCATGGCTTTAATGGCCTCAGGGCTTAATGGACAATCCTTTACGTTTCATGGTTATTTGCCCATCAAAAAAAACCAAAGGGAACAGCAGCTTAAAACCATTGAAAAGCAAGCCCTGCAAACCGGATATGCCCAGATTTTTATGGAAACACCCTACCGCAACCAGGCCATGGTTGAAAGTATCCTGAAATCCTGTCACCCACAAACAATGCTTTGTGTAGCTTGCGATATTTCGAGCCCTCAAGAGGAAATTCTTACCTTGGATGTGGGCACCTGGAAACAATTGAACAAAAATTTTAATAAAAGAAAAGCCATTTTCTTGATCGGCAATGCATAAATCGAGAGCCGCTGTTCTAATATTTGTGCGCGTTAGTGTTTTCACATATCAATCTTAAACTTCTACCTGTTGGCTTTAAACTTTTGTATCAACGAGGTTGACATAAATGAAATAATTTGAATCCAACTCGGACCATTACACCTCAAACGTTTGAACTTTCAACGGTTCTTTAACTACGATAATTTGAGGTTTGTAGCTATGGTTTACTTTCAGGCAAGTTTTCCGAAAACCTGTGCTTATAACCTTAAGAAAAATACATCCTTAGGCATTTTACTAAAACCAAAAAAAGGGTATTAAGGGAATCGGCAGTTCGCTGTAAATAAGTAACCGCAAAGTCCTCAACTTTTTAGCAATGTTGCTTGCTTTAATAACACCTTTAATGTTATCATAACGTTTTATTGAAAGAGCCTGCGTGAACGCCAGTTATCAATTCACTACAATGTTAATGATCTTCCCTGGCTTATAAATTATCTTTTTAACGGCTTTGCCCTCAGTCCATTTCTTAACAGCTGGTATTTCAAACACTTCCTGCTCTATTTCCGCTTGGGACTTGTCAACGGGAAATTCTTGCTTAGCCCTTACTTTACCATTGATCGAAATGGGATATTGATGGACCTCTTCTTTCAGATAATCCTCGTTGTATTCAGGGCATGGCGCATTGCTGATGGAAGGCTCATAGCCCAATTGTTCCCAAATTTCTTCTGTCATATGGGGCGCAAACGGGGATAGCAAAATGAGTAAGGGCTCTAAGACAGCTTTTTTATGGCAATTTAATTTGGTGAGTTCATTGGCCGCGATCATAAAATGACTGACGCATGTGTTTAAAGAAAACCGTTCAACATCCGTTTTAATGTTTTTGATGGCTTTGTGAAGCACTTTTAATTCATCTTCATTGGGCGCTTCATCAGTAATATGTAATTGTTGATCATAATTGATGAACAAGCGCCAGAATTTTTTTAGGAATTTGTAAACCCCTTCAATGCCTTCGGTTTGCCAAGGTTTTGATTGTTCAACCGGCCCCAGGAACATCTCATACATCCTAAAAGTATCACATCCGTATTCATCGATCACATCATCGGGATTGATAACGTTGTACTTGGATTTGGACATTTTCTCAATCTCGCGGCCCACAATATATTGGCCATCCTCTGTCAAAAATTCGGCATCCTTGTATTCTTTCCGCCATTGGCGAAAAGCCTCTACATCCAAAACATTATCACGGATTAAATGCACGTCCACATGCATTGGAATGGTGTCATAATTTTTGCGCAAGTTGTAGGAAACAAACTTATGCTCCCCTTTTACGCGATAAACGAAAGCAGAGTAGCCCTCTATCATGCCTTGGTTGACCATCTTTTTAAAAGGCTCTTTTTGCGAAACGCAACCAAGGTCATAAAGAAATTTTTGCCAAAAACGGGCATACATCAAGTGCCCGGTAGCATGCTCCGATCCGCCCACATAGAAATCCACATTTTGCCAAAAAGCTTCTCTTTCTTCAGATACCAATTCCTTGTTATTCATAGGATCCATGTAGCGTAGAAAGTACCAAGAGGAGCCAGCATAACCAGGCATGGTATGGGTTTCGCGTTTAGTTCCATCCGGCAGGTTGATCCAATCGGTTTCCCGTGCTAATGGAGATTCTCCGCTTTCTGCCGGCTTGAACGATTCGACTTCGGGCAAAACAACTGGCAATTCTTTTTTATCCAAGTCAAGCGGTACGCCATTGTTATAAACAACTGGAAAAGGCTCGCCCCAATACCGTTGACGGCTAAAAGTGGCATCGCGGAGTTTATAATTGATCTTGCGAACACCTATGTTTTCTGCCTCCACGGTTTGAATGATCTTTTCAATGGCATCGGGTACTTCCAGGCCATTAATGAAATCCGAATTGATCAATTTCCCTTCTTTTTTACCCAAATCACTACTTTCATCATCGCCCTCGATCACCTTGACAATGGACAGATCATAGGTTTGAGCAAATTTGTGGTCGCGCTCATCGTGCCCGGGAACGGCCATAATGGCTCCGGTTCCATAATCAACCAACACATAATCGGCTACCCAAACCGGAATGAGTTTACCGGTAAATGGGTGTAGCACATAGCTGCCTGTAAAAACACCGCTCATTTCTTTGGATTCCGCTTTGCGCTCCAGTTCGGATTTTCGCATGGCCGATTGGATGTAATCCTTAACTTCATCTTTGTATTCCTCTGTGGCCAATGCTTCAGCCATTTCATGCTCAGGTGCAAGCACCATGTAAGTAACGCCAAATATGGTATCAGGCCTTGTGGTAAAGACCATCAATCCCTTGTCCATTTGGCCTTGAAGCGGAAATAGGATCTCAGCACCTTCAGAGCGCCCAATCCAATTCCTTTGAACTTCCTTAATGGAATCCGGCCAATCAATTTCATCCAGGTCTGCCAATAAACGATCGGCATAAGCGGTGATCCTTAAAAACCACTGCCGCATCTTTCTTCGCTCCACGGGATGATTCCCACGCAAAGAAAAACCGTTTTGAACCTCATCGTTGGCCAGAACCGTACCCAATGCTGGGCACCAATTAACCTCAGAATCAGCGATGTAGGCCAGCCTGTAATTTAGAAGGATCTGTTCCTTTTCGTCATGATTTTTTAATCGCCATGTTTCAGCCGTAAAAGTTGGCACCTCATTGCAAAAAGCATTGACATTAACATTGCCTTCTTGGTTGAAAATCTCTACCAGCTTGGCTATGGGTTCTGCCTTGTCAAGACTTTTATTATACCAGGCATTGTAAAACTTCAGAAAAATCCATTGGGTCCATTGGTAGTAGTTGGGATCACAAGTTTTTACCTCCCGGGACCAATCAAAGGACAGGCCAAGCATTTTAAGCTGATCGCGATAGCGCTTGATGTTTTGTTCGGTTGTAACGGCCGGATGTTGCCCTGTTTCAATGGCATATTGTTCAGCAGGCAACCCAAACGCATCAAAACCCATGGGATGTAATACCTCATAGCCGCGGTTGCGCTGATAACGGGCAAATATATCTGAAGCGATGTAGCCAAGCGGATGCCCCACATGAAGCCCCTCTCCGGATGGATAAGGAAACATATCAAGGACATAGTACTTAGGCTTGCCGCTGTTTTCATCTGCCTTGAAAGTACCATTTTTTTCCCAATGGTTTTGCCACTTTTGGTCGATCTTCTGAAAGTTGAATTCAGCCATGGATCGTGATTTTACCTTGTTTCAATAGATTTGGTGCACGAAAATAGCAAAAAATGAGGGTTTCCATTATAGATTGTGTTGCTCGGTTGGTTTGTTCATGGGTCTGTCAAATTACTACCTTGATCAAAATGAAATGACGTGGAGATATGATGAAAATGCATTTCAGATGTTGATTGCTTTTTTAAATGGCTTGATTTCTTGAATTTTAAGCTTTAATCGCTTTTGGAACCCCTTCTAATCAGAAATCTGACACAAAAATCTAAGAACCCTTTTTCCAAACCATTCAACCGCTCAAAAACTCAACCATTCAAAAATTCAGTTACGAACGGTATCGCTTTTTAAACCATTTGATTAAGATAAAAGAGCAAAACTAATGAACCAAAGCAAGGAAGCCCAATACCAAGAACTACTCAAACAATTAGAACCATTGCTTGAAAAGGAGATTGACAAAAGCACCATGCTCTGTAATGTGCTGGCTGCTATGAAGTATCAAATGGATTTTTTCTGGATTGGAATTTATTATTGCAAACCTGATAAAATGGTTCTTGGGCCTTTTCAGGGAATGACAGCATGCATGAAAATCCAATATGGCAGTGGCTTATGTGGTACCGTGGCCAATTCGGGCTTAACCCAATACGTGAATGATGTAAGCCTGCTAACCAACTACATTGCCTGCCACGAAGAAACCAGCGCTGAAATTGTTGTTCCTGGCACTAAGAGCAATCGCGTTGAATTTGTACTTGATATCGATCATTTGGAAAAAGATGTTTTTGATGAAACCGATCAACGATACCTTGAAGAAGTGACTAAATTTATTTCGGAACGTATTTTGTGATGAATATAAAAAAATTGGAATATGGAAAATGAAACTTACACCAAAAGTGTTTTAGGCTTACAACTCCCAACCGATCCAAGATGGGCAAATTTAGCAGGAATCAGTATCCAGGAAATACTTACCGATCATGCCTATTGCGAACAAAAAGCTGCGACAACTTGTATTTCTTTGATAGTTCAATACCCTTATAAAACGCTGTTAGTCTATCAATTAGCACCTGTGGTAACAGAAGAATGGGGCCACTTTAGAATGGTTTTGAATCAAATTGAAAAGCGTAATTTAAAATTAGGGCGCCAGCGCAAGGATGAATATGTTAATAAATTATTGAAACATATAAGAAAAGGCAATAAAGACGAAGAACAATTTTTGGATAAACTTTTAACAAGTGCTTTAATAGAGGCCAGAAGTTGCGAACGATTTAAGCTACTACATCAGAATATAAAAGACCAGGAACTACAACAATTTTATTATGATTTAATGGTATCAGAAGCCGGTCACTACAGAATGTTTTTAGATTTAGCCAAAGCTTATGTACCTGAAGAGACCGTAAATAAAAGATGGCAGGAGTTTCTAAAAATTGAAGCAGATATTATCAACAATCTTGAAATCCGAGGAGATAGAATGCATTAACCCTTAAAATTAAACCCATTAATTTTCTGGGATAATAAAAAATTAACATCTTTGAATTATACTTATGGGAATAAAAACAGGTATTATGAAACAATTATTTACACTACTTTTAGCAGCATTACTTTTAAACTTTACACCTTCTGCTATTGGTCAAAAACAATTCTCTGAGCGCAAGACTCAATCGGATGAGATTGCTTTAACAAAAAGCAAGAATCAAAATAGCGAAGATAAGTTAAAAGTCAAAGGCAATTTTCCAAATCCCGTACAAGAAAAAACTAAATTTGTTTTTACCATTAAGAAAAGCATGAAAGTAGAAGTAAATGTCTACGATTTGTTGGGCAACAAAGTCAAAAATGTGCTGAAAGATAACCTCGACCAAGGTGAGCACAAAGTTGACTACAATGCCGGCAACTTAAAACCTGGGATTTATTTTTATTCTATTAAAGCCGGCAACTTGAAAATCATCAATCGTTTTAACAAAGTTAGATAAATCAATAAATTGAAACCTTTAAACGTTCGCTAAAGCAATTTTTCGGATTTTTAAATTTTTGGCAAAAAGACCTATGAAACAGTTATTTAATAGAATGGTAAGGGCTGCAAAGCTCGAAAGTGATTTGTATGAAGAAGTAGAAGCCGATGAATCATCGCTTAAACAGGCTGTTTGGGTGGTTGTATTGGCTAGTTTAGCCTCAGGCATTGCATTTTTACCAGAGAAGGAATTTGGTGGCTTAATCCTGGGCATCGTTGCAGCTTTGATCAGTTGGGTTGTTTGGGCTTACTTAACGTACATTATAGGCACCAAAGTACTACCTGGCGAAAACACTGAATCAGACTTTAAAGAAATGCTAAGGACTTTAGGCTTTGCAAGTGCCCCCGGCGTAATTAAAGTTCTTGGCATCATTACAGCAATACAAGGCGTTGTAATGGTAATTGCTAATATTTGGATGCTGATTGCAATGGTGATAGCAGTAAGACAAGCCCTTGATTACCAGCATACTTGGCGAGCTATTTTTGTGGTCTTGCTTGGTTTCATCGTTTATGTCATTATTAACAGTTTAATTAACGCTTTAATCGGGTAATTAAATTTCATCCAATGCAAATGTTGGAAGAGATGGTGTAAATTCAAATCTTATGTTGGGGTTGTTCGCCCGAATTTTATTGATTGGCCTATTTTTTGGATTATCGAATAATGCTTTATCAAGTCAGCCCCTCAATATGTATGAAGATGATACCCTTGGTTTTCTAACCCAATCTCCAGGGTACCATCAATCACGAACTTTAACCGTTGCTGGAACCGGCTTTGGATTTTATTCGGGGGTAATGATCGGCCTCAACAGCTTGTGGTACCAGAATTATGAAAGAACTTCCTTTCATTTCTTCAACGACCAAAGTGGTTGGCTGCAAGTTGATAAAGCCGGCCATCTCTACTCCGCTTACCTTTTTGGACATTTGGGCCTAAATACACTTCGATGGGCCGGGGTCAAGGATGATAAAGCTATTTGGTATGGTGGGCTTTACGGCTCATTTTTCCTAGCAACCGTAGAGATATTGGATGGATTTTCAGCAAAATGGGGCGCCTCGACAACCGACTTTGCCGCTAACACAGCAGGATCTGCCCTTTTAATTGGTCAGGAGATATTATGGAATGAGCAACGAATCCAGCCCAAATTTTCCTGGTTTCCAAACACCTATCAGGAAAGCGTAAAACCACGAGCAAGGGACCTCTTTGGAAGCTCACTACCAGAGCAGTTGATCAAAGATTACAACGCGCAAACGCTTTGGCTTTCTTTAAACATGGATGACTTTATGCCGGAATCCAATATGCCACCTTGGTTAAACATCGCTGCGGGCTACAGTGGTGCACAAATGTTAGGAGCAGAGCGAGCAACTTATGAAGTTACCGACAACAAAACCATCGAACGTTACCGACAATATTTAATTGCTCCGGATCTGGATTGGTCTGAAATCGAGACAAATTCTCAATTTTTGAACTTGTTGCTTGACGTGGCTAATTATTTAAAGTTCCCCACGCCAGCGCTTGAATACAATTCCAAAGACCAACTAATATTCCATCCTATTTATTTTTAAGGTAGTTACGACCTCATTCAAAATCCGCTTTTAAAGCAATCCATCATTGATTGGAATTCAGAGAATTCTTGAATGATTCGGCAGTTTCATCAAATTTTTGAAATGATGTTTTTTGAGCTATCATTAAATAATGGTTGAAGAAAAATTCATGTTTGAGGGAAATAAACTTGCTAATCTGGCCAACTTTGTTATGAACCAAGGTCTTGTATTCCGAAAGCTCATATTGATGGGGATGTAGAATATCTCCCGGAATTAAACGAAAAAGATGCTTAAAAAAATGAAAATTATGGGCATCCACTGTGATCCATAAAATACCCTGGTCTTTTAACAGATCTGCTAAATGTTGGGTGGCAACTTCAATATCTGCCACATGATTGATAGCATTCATGCAAAATATGACATCATAAGATTGTTGAAATACTTTAAAATCCTCCAGAGCAGCCTGGTAAAATTGAACCCAGGGATAATCCTGCTTATCAAATAATGGAAGTTTGGTTTCATAAGCATTCATCAATGGATCCATAGCATCCACTTGATGGGTATCTAAAATGGTAAAAATACCAGCAGGGCCGGAACCGGCATCCAGGATTTTAAGTTCTTTTTCATCCAATCCTGAAAAACCACCTGCCTGAAGAACTTGATGCCAATATTGAGATTTCCATTGGTAGTAACGGTTTTTATGCTTTCGCCTAAAATAATTTTGCCACCACTTCAATTCAAAATATTGGGCCAATTTCCAACGGCTGTTAAATGGGTACATTGTAGCTAAGATCTACAGAATAATTTAGTATCAGGGTTAATCTTTATGTTATTTACTTGAAAATGTCGTATCGTTTATTCAATTTTTTATTAGCAATAATCACATACCATATTATTGCTTGCCTTCTGGTTTAGCGTCATGAATAGTTTGAATAAAGCAAGCTTTTATAAAGAACTGATTTATAATATTTTAAAAACTTTTTACAATTAATTTAAACTAATATGACTTAACCATGTTAAATACCTTGGATAATGCAAAAATACTTGTATATTTGCACTCGATTATTAAAGGAACAAAAATAATTTATTATGACAGAAACTAAAGCACAACATGCTGATTTTAAAGTAAAAGACATTAACCTCGCAGATTGGGGACGTAAAGAAATCAAACTTGCCGAGGCTGAAATGCCCGGTCTAATGGCTTTACGTGAAGAATATGGTGAATCAAAGCCACTTAAAGGTGCACGAATTGCCGGATGCCTTCACATGACCGTCCAAACTGCTGTATTGATTGAGACACTCCGTGAATTAGGTGCGGAAGTTCGTTGGTCAAGCTGCAATATCTATTCAACGCAAGATCACGCTGCTGCTTCCGTTGCTGCTGAAGGAACACCAGTATTTGCCTGGAAGGGCGAAACCGAAGATGAATACGAATGGTGCATTGAACAAACCCTCTTCTTCGGTGATGAAAGCAGACCTTTGAACTTGATCCTCGATGATGGCGGTGACCTCACCCACAAAGTATTTGAAGAATATCCCGAGTTGGCTAAAAACCTTTACGGAACTTCAGAAGAAACAACAACCGGTGTATTAAGGCTTGTTGATCGCCAAAAGAATGGCACCCTTCCAGTTCCGGCCATTAACGTAAACGATTCGGTTACCAAGTCCAAATTTGACAACAAATACGGTTGTCGTGAATCATGTGTTGACGCCATCCGAAGAGGTACGGACATCATGATGGCTGGAAAGGTAGCTGTTGTTGCAGGCTTCGGTGACGTTGGTAAAGGTTCTGCCGAATCACTTCGTGGTGCAGGTGCCCGTGTAATTGTTACTGAAATCGATCCTATTTGTGCCTTGCAAGCTGCAATGGAAGGATTTGAAGTTAAATCCATGGACGATGCAATTGAAGAAGCCGATATTGTAATTACAGCAACAGGAAACAAAGATGTTGTTACTGAGCGTCATTTCCGCAAGATGAAAGATAAAACAATTCTCGGTAACATTGGCCACTTTGACGATGAGATCGATGTTAGCTGGTTGAACAACAATTATGGCGATAATTGTGATAACATCAAACCTCAAGTAGATCTGTATAATATTGATGGCAAAGAAATACTCCTACTTGCACAAGGTCGTTTGATGAACCTTGGCGTTGCCATGGGCCATCCCTCATTTGTCATGTCCGCATCCTTCTGCAACCAAACACTTGCACAGATGGACCTTTTCAATAAGAATGACGAATACGACAACCAAGTTCATGTACTTCCCAAGCATCTTGACGAGAAAGTTGCTCAATTACACCTTGAAAAAATTGGTGTAAATATTGACAAGCTTAGCAAAGATCAAGCGGATTACATTGGTGTTGATATCAATGGTCCATTCAAGCCCGAACATTACAGGTACTAATAATATGCGTACCTATGCAATACAAAAGGGGAAGTTCTTTCGGGGGCTTCCCCTTTTTTGTTTGGATGTTAAAATTTAACCCTTATTGATTGAAGTTTTGATTGAAAAGGTTATGTTAAGCGATCAATATTTAAATACCAACACAGCACTAAAAAATTAACATAGTTTCCAATATAAACAAGGTGAACCTACATGACTCGTTTAAGCGTCAACATCAATAAAGTGGCCTTGATCAGGAATTCAAGAGGCAAGAATTTGCCGGATGTTGTTCAAGTTGCCAAGGATTGTGAGCATTATGGAGCGCAGGGCATAACCATTCATCCAAGGCCTGATGAGCGGCATATTAAATACAATGATGCTCGGGCGCTAAAATCCGTGGTTTCATCGGAGCTTAATGTAGAAGGGTATCCATCTGAAACTTTTATCAACCTCATCTTAGAAATTAAACCTCATCAAGTTACCTTAGTTCCCGATCCACCTGACGCATTAACTTCAGACACCGGTTGGGATACCAAGCAAAACCAGGATTTCCTTAAAGATGTTATAGGAACTTTGCATAAAGAAGGTATTCGTACCTCCATTTTTCTTAATCCGGAGCCAGCTATGGTTAACGGGGCTATCAACTCAGGTACGGATCGTATTGAATTATATACAGAACCTTATGTTAACCAATTTGAGCATCACCCGGAAGAAGCTATTAAAAGTTATATTGAAACAGCAGCGTTAGCTAAAAATGGCAAATTAGGTATTAATGCGGGTCACGACCTTAACCTTAATAACCTCAAATACCTCTATCAAAATTTGCCCGGCTTGGCTGAAGTTTCCATTGGGCATGCTTTAATCAGTGATGCCCTTTATTACGGGCTGGAAAATACCATTCAAATGTATTTGAGACAGCTAAAGCATTAGTTCAAATAAAGCATGTTAACAACATGTTTATAAATGAGTTTATTCGCTAAATAGAAAAAAAATTATCTTGACGAAACTTTATAATTTTGCTGAACATTAAGCAGGCGGCAATTGTACTTATTTAAACATTTAAAAAAGGAATTGATCAATGAATAAATTTGAATCTTATAAGGAAGAATTCAAGGATAGGCATAACGGTCCTGCTAAGAATGAGCAAAACCAAATGCTTAAGGAAATTGGCCTATCTTCCTTGGACGAGTTGGTAGATGAGACCGTTCCCCAAAACATTCGCCTCAATCAACAAATAGACATAGACACTGCACCAGGCGAACACAGGCTTTTGGAAGAGGTTAAACAAAAAGCCGCCAAAAACAAGGTATTTAAAACTTACATTGGCTTAGGCTATTATGATACCCATACGCCCAATGTCATCTTACGAAACGTTTTAGAAAATCCGGGTTGGTACACGGCCTACACCCCGTACCAAGCAGAAATTTCCCAAGGCAGGCTGAATGCCCTTTTAAACTACCAAACCATGGTAACGGACCTTACCGGTTTAGAAATTGCCAATGCCTCTCTACTGGATGAAGCAACAGCAGCTGCCGAAGCCATGCTTATGTTTCACAGTAATCAAAAGAAAAATGGTAATAAGTTTTTCGTTTCCAACAAGGTATTTCCTCAAACCATTGAAGTGCTTAAAACAAGGGCTTATCCCAAAGGGATAGAATTGGTAGTTGATGATCACCGCAATGTCGAAATGAATTCGGATTATTTTGGTGCTTTGGTCCAATACCCAGATGAAGAAGGACAAATTTACGATTACAAGGAATTTGTAGAAAATGCAAAGGCGCACAATGTACTGATTGGGGTTGCAGCTGATCTATTAAGCCTGGCTGTTTTAACACCACCTGGTGAATGGGGTGCTGATTGCGTAGTTGGCTCTGCACAAAGGTTTGGGATACCGTTGGGCTACGGTGGACCGCATGCTGCCTATTTTGCAACCAAGGATCAGTTTAAGCGAAAAGTACCTGGCAGAATGATCGGCCTTTCTATAGACAATTTGGGCAACAATGCTTCCAGGATGGCCCTGCAAACAAGAGAACAACACATTCGAAGAGAAAAAGCGACCAGTAACGTCTGCACTGCTCAAGTATTGCTTGCCAATATTGCTGGTTTTTATGCAGTATATCATGGCCCGGAAGGAATTAAAAATCACGCCAAGCGCGTTCACCTTATGGCCAAATCCCTTGATAATGCCCTACATCAAATTGGATACAACCAAACCAACACCACTTATTTCGATACCTTAAAAGTGGATTTGGGAGATGAATCTTCTGATTTATTAAATCAAATAAGAGAAAAGGCATTGGCCAAAGGGATCAACCTAAGGTATTTTGACAGCCCAGCCATCGGAATTGCATTTGACGAAACTAAAAACCCAGGAGATCTCCAGGAATTAATTGATATCTTCTCTGAGGTTAAAGGATACCAAGGTGAAATTGATGCCTATCAATTGATCGAAGAAACCGATGAAAGCATACCAAAAGAATTTGCGAGGCAGTCAGCCTACCTCACGCATCCGGTCTTCAATAGTTACCACAGTGAAACGAAAATGCTGCGCTATTTAAAGCAGCTTGAAAATAAAGACCTTTCCCTTGCGCATTCAATGATACCGTTAGGTTCATGCACCATGAAGCTGAATGCAACAACCGAAATGATCCCGATTACTTGGCCAGAGTTTGCCAAGATCCACCCATTCACGCCTAAAGATCAGGTACAAGGATACCATGAAATTATTGATGCCCTGTCTGATCAATTAAAAGAAATAACCGGTTTTGCGGCAATTTCCAACCAGCCTAATGCAGGAGCCCAAGGTGAGTACACCGGATTGATGGTCATTCGCAAACACCTGAAAGATCGAGGTGAAGATCAGCGAAACATTGCTCTCATACCATCGTCAGCCCATGGCACCAACCCGGCAAGCGCAGTAATGGCTGGCATGAAGGTAGTTGTGATCAATTGTGATGAGGATGGCAATATTGACCTCGATGACCTGAAGCAAAAAGCTACTGATTACAAAGACACCCTTGCTGCCCTAATGATCACTTATCCATCAACGCATGGTGTTTTTGAAGAAGACATTAAGGAAATTTGCAAAACAATCCACGACAATGGTGGGCAAGTTTACCTGGATGGCGCTAATTTGAATGCTCAATTGGGCTTAACAACCCCTGCTATGGTGGGAGCCGATGTTTGCCACTTAAACTTGCATAAAACATTTACCATTCCACATGGCGGAGGCGGACCTGGCATGGGCCCGATTGCTGTTGCTGATCATTTAGCTGATTATCTGCCCAGTCATATTTTTTCCGATTCGGTAGGTGGCAATAAAGCCATGAGTGCAGTTGCTTCTGCTCCTTATGGTAGCTCAAGTATTCTTTTGATCTCCTACATTTTTAACTACCTCATGGGGGGTGAAGGATTAACAGAAGCAAGTAAATTGGCCATTCTTAATACCAATTACATTAAAAACCGATTGGAGGATTATTTCAAGCCGCTTTATTTAGGGAAAAAAGGACGAACAGCCCATGAGTACATCGTGGACACCCGTGATTTTAAAAAGGACGGCATCGAAGTAGAAGACATTGCCAAGCGTTTAATGGATTACGGATTCCACGCCCCAACCATGTCTTTCCCCGTTCCGGGTACTTTAATGATTGAGCCAACTGAAAGCGAGGCTAAGGATGAATTGGACCGTTTTTGCGATGCCATGATAAACATCCGCAAAGAAATTGATGAAGTGGCCAATGGAGAAGCTGACCCAGAAGACAATGTGCTTAAAAATGCCCCGCACACGAAAGAAATGGTAATTGCCGATCATTGGAACCACAATTATTCACGAGAAAAAGCCGCTTATCCTTTAAGTTGGTTGAAGGAAGTGAAATTCTGGGCACCTGTCGGAAGAGTAGACAGCTCCTATGGTGACCGCAACCTTATGTGTTCTTGCCCACCTATGGATGAATACATGGAAGAAGAAGAAGCGGTAAGCAACTAAGCGTTTTACTATAAACAAAAAAGCCTTGGTAGGTGGTAGTATTTGCAAATTACTACCACCTATCAACTAATTACTGCCAATTTCTCAATTTTCTGGTTTTTTATATTGGGGAAAACATTATACATTCGATTAAAAACATCCTTCCTATGAACCTCTATACAATTCATGCAGGCTATTTTAAATTAGATGGAGGCGCCATGTTTGGAGTGGTGCCCAAAACAATTTGGAAAAACCTTAATCCACCTGATGAAAACAACTTGTGTACATGGGCCATGCGCTGCCTGCTTGTAGAAACAGGAGACCGTAAAATTCTGATTGACAGTGGTATCGGTAATAAACAGGGTGACAAATTTTTTAAGCATTACGAACCTCATGGGCCAGAAAATCTGGAAAGTTCTTTAGCTGCACATGGATTTTCACCAGATGACATAACCGATCATGTCCTTACTCATTTGCACTTTGATCATTGTGGCGGTAGTATTGCCCTGAATCAAGATGGAACAGACTATGAGCCTTATTTCAAGAATGCCACTTATCATGTAAGCCGGCCGCAATGGGAAAGCGCAATGGCTCCCAACCCTCGGGAAAAAGCTTCCATGCTAAAAGAAAACATCGTGCCCATGCAAGAAAAAGGGCCCTTAAACTTTGTAGAAGCCGATGCTCAGGAAAAAGAGCTCTTCCCTGGATTTAAAGTCAGGTTTGTGAATGGCCATACCGATGGTATGATGATTCCAATGATCGATTATCACGATAAAACCATAGCCTATATGGCAGACCTTTTACCCTCTACTTATCATCTTAGGACGCCTTTTGTCATGGCCTTTGACATCCGCCCGCTGGATTCTATGCAAGAAAAACCTGCATTTTTAGAAGAAGCCCACAACAACAATTACACCCTTTTCTTTGAGCACGATCCGGTAACGGAATGCTGCACCCTCCAAGAGGGCAAAAAGGGTTATGAAGTGGAAAAAGAATTTAAATTAGAGGCCATCAAAACCTAAACCTAACCAATTAAGTTTTTAGTTAAGAAAAGAAAGCGATCAATCGTGATTGATATTCCTGGTAACCTTTTACCATCGTTCTTTAAGGTGGTCTTATTTTATCTTAGTATTTAAGACGATTGTTCTCAACTTTGCTTACCATGACCAGCGGTGAAAAGCGATTATCCATTGTCATTCCAACCCTTAATGAGGCCTACATAATTGATGATTTGTTGACCTATTTGCACAGCGCAATTCCCCAAAATGAACCAACTGAAATTATCATCGCTGATGCCAATAGCAATGACAAAACCCATCAAATAGTTAAGGCAAGAGATTGCAAGCTTATAACCACGAGCATCCCAAGCAGGGCCGTGCAAATGAATGAGGGAGCAAAGGCAGCCACAGGTGACATCCTTTATTTTTTACATGCAGACACTTTTCCCCCAAAGACATTCGTACATGACATTCTACAGGGCATTGAAGCCGGCTACCAAGCTGGCAGCTTTCGGCTGTCCTTTGATTTACATCACTGGTTTTTAGACGCTTGTACCTGGTTTACCCAATTTAATATCAATGCTTTCCGTTTTGGTGATCAAAGTTTGTTTTTTACCAAGCAAGCATTTGAAGCCATTGGAGGCTTTGATGAGGATTTGAAGATTATGGAGGACCAGGAAATTGTGCATCGCCTTAAAAAAAACCATTCATTTACCGTAATACCCGAATATGTAACAACTTCGGCTCGTAAATACCGTAAAAATGGCGTTTATTGCCAGCAATGGCTTTATTTTAAAATTTATCTGCTTTATAAATTAGGCGTAAAACAAAAGACTTTAGCAAATAAGCTAACATTGCTGCTATAAAATTATAAAAATTTAAATCCTTGTTATTAAGCCCTAAAGGTGAACTTAAAAAAACCAATACATTAAATTCACCCATTCAGCGGTAAAGGTTGATCATTCAGCATTCGAGGCAATCTAATTATTAAAAATCCTTATTGGAAGGTTGTTTTTAATCGCTCCACGATCTGATAAACTGCTGGGCAAATGGTATAATTTTCTTGCGTTAAATCCAGTAGTTTTCTTTGCTTCTGCCGGTGCGTATGAGGGAAACTTGCGCAAGCTTCAGGCCGGTCAGTATACATACTGCATTTATTATCTTCCTCAAGAAAGGGGCAAGGCACTTGCTTTAACATGTAAGCCCCGTCTGTGTCAATTTGAAGGTATTGGTCAATAAATTCATCCCGCTTCATTCCTAAAAGCTTAGCGATCCTTTTGATGTCTTTTTCCTTAAAGACCGGGCTTGTAGTTTTGCAGCAATTGGCACATTCGAGACAATCAATCTTGCTAAAAATGGCTTCATCTAAGGCATTGACCTCCTGGTCAAGCTTTTTAGGTGGTTTTTCTTTCAGCCTTTTTAAAAACTTACGGGTTGTTTTTTTATGCTGCTTGGCTTTTTGCAGGTATGTTTCAGGAAATTTAGGCATTTTGAGGCACCAGATTTTCTTTTAAGAAATCAAGAGGATCCGGATAAATGAATTGGTATTCCAACGCTGATTTGATCTTTTCATTGCTAACGATTTTGTAGGAGGCTTCCTCATCTTCCCACGCTGGTGGAAAAGCATTTAAAAGGTGAGCAGCGGTTTCATAATAAGTTTTCCGTTTAGGGTGTTCATCTGCCACTATATTAAAAACATCGTTAGGGATTCCGCTTGCCATTAACTTTAGCATAATAGCAATGATATCATCCCTATGGACCAGGTTTAGTTGTCCATCAGGATTGGTCGGTGTAACGGTAAACCCTAAAAATTTATGGGGAATGCGATCATACCCAATTAAACCGCCCAACCTCAAAATCGTGGTACTTATACCGCTTAAGGCTTTTACTATAGTTTCTGACTCAACCAAAGCATGACCATTTTCCCTGCTTGGTGACGGATCAGTATTTTCATCTACAATGGAATTGCTTTTTGGATAAACGGAAGTAGAACTGATTAAGACCAATTCTTGAATGGCCGATTGCTCAATATAGGGTTGCAGGTTTTTTAAAATATCCGGCAAAACCGCGCTGCTATTATTTTTGGCTTTAGGAGGCAAGGTAATAATAAGCACCTCAGCTTCCAAGAATTCTTTTAAGCCATTAGGAAGTGTTTCAAAGTTCAGGCTAAAATGGTAAGGTTGAATGCCTTCTTGCTTAAGCAATTCAATTTTATCCTCAGAAGTTGTGCTACCCTTTACATCGTAACCTTTTTGAACCAATGCAATTCCTAAAGGAAACCCAAGCCATCCACATCCTAATATACTTATCCTTTTCTTTTCAGTCATAAACGTCCATTAGTATCTGATCAAAATTAAAACAGGTGCTCCATCCAAATTGAAATGCTATTAAATGAAGGTTGATACACTAAACTTAGTTAGCAATTTTAATTCTGCTTTTCTTAAATGTAGAACTGTGGATTAATGTTCCCACAAATCTTCAATATTAAGATAAATTTTTAAAAGGATTCCAACATTAATTAAATCCATTGACCCCTTACATTTGTAGCTGCATCCTTTAAAAGTTTAAATCGCTAAAATGGTTACCATAAAACGATGATGCTTTACTATTTTTTATTAGCACACTTTTATGAAAAAGCACTTGTAGATTACATCCATATTAGCCATTTTTAGCTGGCCTTTGTTTTAGAATTACCATGGAAATCGTGTATTTGTTTCATTGGATCATGGACCTATTTTGCAGCCAATTATTTACCCACCAAAAACAGGAAATGCTTTTCCTTTTTTATAAACATTCAAACAATTGGGCTTTAAGATCTTCTATCATCGGCAACTTATAAAAATTAACATTTTAAGGCCGTTCTTGCCTGATTTTGTTGAAA
>CAZLQF010000013.1:19901-78162 GCA_964561545.1 uncultured Sphingobacteriales bacterium | reverse complement strand
TAAAGCCAATCAATAAAAAGCCCCGGTTAGCAAAATGCTTTCCGGGGTTTTTTTTGGTCTTAAGTTCAAAAACTGGTTTTTTATTTAGCGGGAAATGAGGTTATTATTTGATCTTTTTAATTCCCAACCTAAATAACTGAAAAGGACCAAATATTCGAATGCAATCAGCCAAAAGTTTTCTGTGTAGGAAGGATCTTGGTAAGTTGCATAACTTAAAATAACCAAAAATGACCAAACAATGGGAAAGCGGAAATGGGTAAAGCAGCTGAAAGCTATCAAAGGTGTGACGTACCAGGGATGGACAGTAGTACTTAATGCTAAATAAATGGTTAGAATGAATAAAAATCTTTCGGGTAGATTTTGCCAGGCAGGATTTTTTTCTATCCACGCCAACAAAAGAATTGAAAGCAAAGTAATGATGGGGAGTATTGTACCCATGGTTGCGATCATATTGTAGCCTTGCCATTGAAAACCCAACCATCTGAGGATGTAATAAACACTGGCATTGAACTCAAAAGTTTGAAAATACAATTCTATGCTGTTTGCTAAATTGTTAAGCGTATCAATATCCAATATCCATAAGAAGCTACCTCCAGTAAAAATCAGGACCCCAAAAGTGTATAAAGCTGTATTGGACCAGCCCAATCTTTTGATCAATGCTGGTATTAACATAAGGGGCAGGAGTTTGGCCAATACCGATCCGGTAAATGCAAGTGCTGAACTGATCCATCTTCTCCTGAAAGCAAACCACAAAGCGAGTATAAGGAAAAATATCATAGCTCCTTCAAAATGAAGGTTTCCTGTAAGCTCTATAATAACCAGTGGGTTGAGGGCGTATAACAAAAGTGGCTTCAGGGGTTGACCGAATGCTTTTAATAACTTGTACATAAAAAAAATGGTCCCTGCTTCAAAAGCTAGCATGAACAACCTTATGATCATTACACTACCCCTTATGGATTCGGGAAAGATCCATGCACTTAAGCCAAAAATACCTTGGCAAAGGGGTGGATAAATGGTATAATATTCCTGAGAATTAAGGTTTTGATACAAGGCTTCGTTAATTCCTGGAATGTTAACATCTGATCCTGCACTCTGAATGTAATATCGGGGCAAATGGGCAAAAGGGTCGAAACCGTTTGCTAATAATCGGCCGTCCCAAATAAATCGGTAAAAATCATCAGATAGCTCAGGAATTGCAGGTAATAATAAAATCCTAAATAAACATGCCGAAATGATGGCTACCTTCCAAGACCATTGATGGGCTGCGTCTGCCCAGTTATAGATAGCCCCATAACATGAAAACAATACAACAAATTGTGCAAGGAGGTAAGTAAATTCAGGCCTGGGTGTAAAATAACCTAAAGTTATGTAAAGAAGGCCGGATAGGGCAATACATAAAGAAAAACAAAACTTTTTAAAAGGGGGCATGATCGCTTAAAAATTTTAAAAAGGTGGCGTTAAGTTAAAGTCTTCAAAGAAATTATAGGTTTGAGAAAAAATAATAAACCCATTAGCAGCTTGAATAATATAAGCTTTAATCTATGAAAGCGCTTAATGTCTGCCAAAACAGCAAAACATTGCACCCTTTTTTATGGATTCTTATTGCTATTGCTGTTTACAGCCTTATCTATTTTGTTTACACGTGGCCCCTTGTACTAAATTTTTCAACAAACTTGCCCGGTAAAGCGGATGCTGATATTTATTCCTCGATTTGGGATTCATTCATGACGGGCCAAACCCTATCTCATATGGTTTATATTCATACGGACCTGGTTTTTTCGCCTTTAGGAGTGGGGCCTACTTTCATGGATACGTCAGTACCGCTTATGAGCCTATTCACCATGCAGTTTGATAATACAGCATTGGGATTTAATATATGGCTTTTTATATGTTTGATCCTTGCAGCCGTTGGTGGTTTTCTTTTATGTAGCAAATTTGTTAGCAATCGTTTTTTCTGCCTAATTGCAGGATTTATATATGCATTTTCACCCTGGATGATGGCAAGGATTGAAGTTCATTACAGCCTTGTTCAAGTATTTATTGTTCCGTTCTACATATGGTCCTTACTCGAGGCCTTTAATTTTAACAAATCACTGCTGGGTATTAAAAGCTATAAAAAACTTTTTATATGGTTGTTAATGGTGGTCTTGGCCATTGCCAGTAATAAAGTTGTAGCTGTAATTCTGTTTTTCTTGACGATCATCTATTTTGTCTGGTTTAAATGTCAATGGCTCTCTCGTATTAAATCGGCTCATCAAGTTGGGATTTTATTGACTTTTTTAATCGCAGGGCATTTCATGATCCAAGGTTTAAAAGCAAATTTTGATGCCAAGGGTGCTTTTTGGTGGGCCCCTGATTTTCTTGGATTGGTGATCCCCTGGGATCATATGTGGATTGCAGATCTTTTTCCTCAAAACCTGATTGATGGAATCTATAAAAGAGGAATCGAAAGCGTTACCTATTTAGGAGTGAGCTTTATTCTTGTAACCCTTTTAGCATGGATATTAGGAAGAAAAATTCAATTGCCTAAAGACCTGCAAGCGCTCAGCGGTGTTGGTTTAATTATGCTCTTGTTAACCATGCCTGAGGTTAGCGTCCATAATCAGGACTTGCTTTACAATCCGCTATCCTTTTTCCATTTTATTCCAGGCCTTAATTTTTTTCGGTGCCCAAGTAGGTTCATTATGGTAGTTTACCTATTACTTGCCATTGGTGCATTTTACAAATTGGAGCAGCTTAATTTAAAAAAGGGAATTTTCATTCCTGTAATCTTCGTAGCATTGTTTATTGAATATCTCCCTGCTAAAGTTCAAACGTTGGATCTATCCCAAATACCTAAAGCTTATCAAGAGGTTAAGAAAACGGAAGGGGAGCATTTACTTCCGCTTCCTTTTGGCATCAAAGATGGATACAGGGGTGCAGGAGATTTTAAGAAAGAAGAACTATGGTATCAAACCCATCACCGGAAAAAGTTAATCAGTGGATATGCACCAATTAGTAACAAGGTTTGGAATTATTACCATCAAGATACTGTCATGAATGCTCTTTTGAAAATACAACGCAAGGAAGAAATGGCAATTCCTCAATTCAGCGATGAACAGAAGCGTAGCTTTTTTAACAGTTTCAAACCCGATGTTATCCTGATCAAACCTGCATACAAGGAAACCAAAGCTGCTCAACTAATTAAAAATATTACCAAAGGCAGGGTTGAATGGAAAAAAGAAATTGGTGGTTATCAGCTCATGAAACTGAATTCAACTAAAGAATAAAAAGCTTTTCCGTTTAATCTAAAAGCATCTACCATCTATAATAGTGATGGTTATAATTGCAACCATTAAAAAATAAGAAGCTTTGGACTTGAAGGTATTGTTTAAACTTCCTTCATAATTGTACGGTGTGCTACAAACTTTCCCTCATACTTATTATTATGCGCTTGCTGTAATGCAGGTGCATATTCATTTTCATATTTTTCCAGGTCCTTCATGGTATTAAGGAAGTACTGAATGCAATAAGTCCAGCCCTCAGAATCGGGATTGGAAACAATCCTAAACATATAATGCCCCCGGAACATGCCGGTATTCAAAACATCCGGGATGTGCTTCTGCTTCATCCAATCGAGCCAATCCTCGTGAACCTCATCATCAATGTTGATGGTTACGTTGTACAAAATCATATATTTTTAGTTTTATAAATTTAAAAGGTTATGGTTTTTATCGTTAATTAGGTTGCTTTTACCATTGAGCTTTAAACTCTACAATATTCATTTGTTTTTCCGTTGAATGTTGTAACTTTGCATGTTTAAAAAGGATTTCAAAAATAATTATTCAAAGGCTTCAATGTTACTGTAAACATCTTTTGAATTAAAAATAAGAAAATTAAATGCAATTAACCAACGAAAGCAAACAAAGCATTTTTAGCAAGTACGGTAAAGGTGAACATGATTCAGGATCTACTGCAGCTCAGGTTGCCCTATTTACCGAGCGGATTAAACATTTGACTCAGCACCTAAAATCACACAAGCACGATTTCTCAACCCAAAGAGCGCTACAAAAGCTTGTTGGGAAAAGAAAGCGGCTGCTTCGTTATTACAAGAACAAAGACATTGAAGCATACCGTAAACTAATTGCGGATTTAGGTATAAGAAGATAATAAATTGTAAAGGGGCGATTTAGATCGCCTCTTTTTGTTTACAGCATTTTAGAACAAAAAAATCAAAAGTATTTCATGGCTGCGAAGAAGATTGAAAAAAAGCATGTATGCAAGACCATTGATCTGGAAGATGGACGACAAATTACAATGGAATCAGGCAAGCTTGCCAAACAAGCTGATGGAGCTGCCGTAATCCAGATGGGCAATACCATGATCCTGGCAACGGTTGTTTCAGCTGAGGAAGCCAAAGAAGGTGTAGATTTCTTACCCTTAACCGTAAATTATAAAGAGCAGTATGCAGCAGCCGGTCGTTTTCCCGGTGGCTTTTTCAAAAGAGAAGGCAGGCAGTCCAATTATGAGGTCATTATCAGCCGTTTGGTAGATCGCGCGATGCGTCCATTGTTCCCTGAAGATTACCATGCAGAAACCCAGATATTGATCAGCCTTATTTCTGCTGACAAGAATGTTATGCCGGACTGCTTGGCAGGTTTAGCTGCTTCTGCCGCCGTTGCAGCTTCCGATATTCCTTTTAATGGCCCTATTTCTGAAGTAAGGGTTGGTAAGATCAATGGTGAGTTTGTCATTAACCCCAACATTGACCAATTAGAAAATGCAGAATTGGATATCATTGTTGCCGGTACGGAAGATGATATTAACATGGTTGAGGGCGAGTTGAATGAGGTAAGTGAAAAGGAAATGGTAGAAGCGTTGAAATTTGCTCATCAGGCCATTCAAAAACAATGTGCAGCCCAAAAGGAATTTGAAAAAGAAGTTGGTAATATTGAAAAACGGGAATATCAACATGAAGAACCTGCCGATGAGGAAGTCAAGAAAGAAGTAAAAGATTATTTTACTGATAAAATAAAAGCAATTGCTCAAAACCCGACCTCCAAGGATGAGCGTAGTAAAGCATTCAAAGAACTTGTCGATAATTACATCGAAAGCCTTTCCGATGAAGAAAAAGCGGAGAAAAGCGATCTGATTAAAGATTACTTTGAAGACCTCAAAAAAGAAGTAGTTAGGGATGTTGTATTAAAGGATGGACAAAGGCTTGACGGTAGAAAAACCGATGAAATCCGGGATATTGAAATAGAGGTAGATTATTTGGCTTCTGCACACGGTTCATCGATTTTTACTCGTGGGGAAACGCAATCTTTAACATCCATTACCCTCGGAAGTAGCTTAGATCAACAAATGGTTGACGAAGTGATCTTTGAAAAATATGAGAAATTCATCCTCCATTACAACTTCCCGCCTTTTTCCACTGGTGAATCGAAACCTCAAAGAGGCCCTGGAAGAAGAGAAGTGGGGCATGGTCACTTGGCAGAAAGGTCATTAAAGCAAGTGATGCCGCCCAACGAAGAAAATCCCTATACAGTAAGGGTGGTTTCGGACATCCTGGAGTCGAATGGTTCTTCGTCTATGGCCACCGTCTGTGCTGGATCGCTGGCGCTAATGGATGCGGGCATAAAAATTAAACAGCCTGTCTCCGGAATTGCCATGGGTTTGATCATGAATGAAAACAGGGATTACGCAATTCTTTCTGACATCTTGGGTGATGAAGACCATCTTGGTGACATGGACTTTAAGGTAGCCGGAACGGAAAAAGGCATAACGGCCTGCCAAATGGACCTGAAAGTGGAAGGGCTTTCTTACGAGCTCCTTGAAGAGGCCCTTGAACAAGCTCGGAAAGGCCGGCTTCACATTCTTGAAAAGATGAATGAAACAATTGCTGAACCAAGGGATGATTACAAGCCTTATGCACCCAGGATCGAAAAGATTCATGTAGATAAAGAAAACATTGGCGCTCTTATAGGGCCCGGTGGTAAGCACATTCAAGAACTACAAGAAGAATCAGGGGCTAATATTTCCGTTGATGAAGAAAATGAGCAAGGTGTGGTAGAGATTATGTCCGATGATAAAGAAAGTTTGGACAAGGCTAAGGATCGCATTGAAAAAATGATCGAAACACCGGAAGAGGGCAAAGTTTACAATGGCGTTGTAAAGAGCATCATGCCATTTGGTGCATTTGTCGAATTCTTACCAGGTACCGATGGCTTGGTGCATATCTCTGAAATTGCCTGGGAAAGAACTGAATCCATGGATGGCATATTTGAAGAGGGCCAGGAAGTACAGGTTAAGCTTAAAGAAATCGATAAGAAAACTGGCAAATACGCTCTCACGATGAAGGAGCTTTTACCTAAACCAGATGGCTTTCAAGAACCTTCTAAGTCATCAAAAAAGAACAAACCACCCCATAAAGAAAAGCCCAAGCGAGAATAACCTAATAAGGCCCTAATTTAAGTAATTCTTATGGCACCGGTTTTAGCGCCTTCCATTCTATCAGCTGATTTTGGTAAGCTGGATGACGCCATTGACCTTATCAATGAGAGCGGGGCTGAATGGTTCCACGTGGACGTTATGGATGGTGTATTTGTTCCCAACATTTCCTTTGGCTTTCCGGTAATGAAAATTTTGAACGAAAGAGCAAAAAAACCCCTGGATGTTCATTTGATGATCACGGAACCCGATCGCTACATCACGAACTTTAAAGCAACAGGTGCTACCACACTTTCTGTCCATTATGAGGCTTGTACTCACCTCCACCGAAGTATAGAGCGGATTAAAGAAGAAGGAATGAAAGCCGGTGTAGCCATCAATCCTCATATACCTATATCACATCTTGAATCCATCATTCGTGACGTGGACATTGTTTGCTTGATGTCCGTAAATCCGGGTTTTGCAGCTCAAAAGTTCATTGAGCACTCCTATGATAAAATTAGTGCGCTTAAGGAATTGATCCATCAAAAAAATGCCAGGGCCCAAATTGAAGTAGATGGGGGGGTTAATTTAAAAAATGCACAACCTATAGCTGAAGCGGGTGCAGATATTCTGGTGGCTGGTAATGCTGTTTTCGGTGCAGATGATCCAATAAAAGCTGTTCAACAGTTCAAGGCCATCAATTAAATTCCATAAAAGAAATTTAACCATCTTTCAATAAATAGCTTTCCGCTTTTTTGTGACGTCTTCAAATACCAGCCATAGACTCAATATACTCCATATATCCACGCCCAGAACTTGGAGGGGCGGGGAACAACAATTGGCTTACCTTCTACAGGAATTGCCTCAATACGGGGTCAACAATATCGTGTTAACGCATCAAAACTCGGTTTTAACCCATTATTGTAAAAAAAACCAAATAACGCATAGTGCTTTAGCCGCTTCATTTCCAGGGAAACTTTTGAACCCCCTCATGCTCAAAAAGCTTTGTAAAAAAAATAGCATTGACGTGATCCATGTACACGATGCGCATGCGCATACGCTGGCGATTTATGCAGCTACCATTGCTGGAAACAAAGCGCCTATTGTTGTCAGCCGGAGGGTAGATTTTCCCATCAAGGATCATTGGCTTTCAAGATACAAGTACAACCATCCGTTGATCAAAAGAATCCTTTGTGTATCAAATGAGATTAAGAGGATTACAATTCCTGGCATCAAGGAGCCAAATAAGCTTGAAGTAGTTTATTCCGGAGTGGATACCCATCAATTTGCGGATCAAACAAAGGGTCAAATCCTTAGATCCACTTTTCAGATAGGTGAGGAATATTGGCTTATCGGCAATACCTCAGCCATCGCAGAGCACAAGGATTATTTCACCTTTGTGGATGTGGCCGCGGAAGCAATTCGGCAAGGGATTAAGGCCAAGTTCATCATCATTGGATCAGGCCCCAAAGAAGAAGCCGTTAAATTATATACCAAAACCAAAGGCCTGGAAAATGAAGTGTTATTTACAGGTTTTAGAGATGATGCCAAGCATCTTTTACTTGAACTCGATATCTTACTTATGACCTCTAAAACAGAGGGATTGGGCACGAGTATATTGGATGCAATGGCTGCTCATATCCCTGTAATAGCAACCCAGGCAGGAGGCATTCCCGAAATGATCCAGCATGAAGTAACTGGATTATTGGCTCCGGTTGGCGCATCGCAAACTTTAGCAGAATGTATTAAAAGGTTAACTGAAGAAAGGGATTTAATCCACCATCTTGTTAGTAATAGCCATCAATTATTAATTCGTCAATTCAGCAAGGAACAAATGGCCAAGGCCACTTTTGATCAGTATCAATCCGTTTTACAAAAGTCTGCTTGGTAATGGTTGATAAGCTTTTAGATTAACTTACATAAATCCATTTTTGGGCTCTATTAATCTTACTACTTGATAATGGTTGAGGATCATCAATATGCCATTGGTATGATTATCTGGAGTCAGGATTTTGGCTTGGTATCTTTACATTTAATTTTTACCTTATTTAGAAGGTATTATTGGTGTTTAACGCGTGGCTGATAAGCAACTAATAAGCTTGGACCAGCCCGTGTTGATGAGATGCTAAGCAAATTATATTCTTGCTAAAATGTAGATAGAAGTAATAAGACGGGTATTTTCTATTTTAAAAAAATATTTTTTAAATTTAAACAATATTGACAGCCGTTTGATCAGCTCATCAGATGTTCCGGTTGTGAGATTTTGTGTTACAAAAGCCCACTTGATTCTAAATATTGCTTTTTGTGAGCATTTGATGCTTTTTTTCTTTGAATATGATTTACGCAACAAGCTTAGTTAATATGCTATGCCCTATTGGTGGCAACAAATTCCCATTATCCGAGCCGTTATTCCCTATGTCCTCGGGATATTAACGGTTATATTTAGTGGCTTTCAAGGCTTTCTACCTTTTTGGCCCACGGTAATCAGCACTACAGTACTGTCCCTTGTTGCTCATTGGATTACATCCAAAAAATATGCCCTTCGATGGCTGGTTGGCATTCCCCTTACCCTTTTATTTTTTGCCATAGGTTATCAAAACACCATCAATCAACGAACCATACAAGATGAAAACCACTTTCAATACCGAGCTGGAGAAGAAGATCTATTGGCTGCCCGCATCCTCAAACCCACGGAAATAAAGCCCAACTCGATAAAAGCTGTTGTTAATATTCAAGCTATTTATGATAGCAGTAAGGCCTTTTTGTCAAAGGGGAAATCCTGGATCTACTTTGCCAAAGACAGTAATGCGGTCAATTTGAATTATGGGGATGTGGTCTTGTTGAAAAACAACCTTTCACTTATTGAACCGCCTAAAAATCCCGATCAGTTTAACCTCAAGAAATTCCTGGCCTACCGCAACATTTACCATCAGGGATACTTTGAATCCGAGGATTGGGAGCGGACCGGCATTCAGGATCAAAATGCCTTCTACGCCACGATTTACAACATTAGGAACAAGGTACTAAGTTGGCTTAAAGCGCATATTGACAGGGAAAAAGAATTCGGGGTAGCGGCAGCCTTATTGGTAGGCTACAAAGCCGCCATTAATGACAAATTAAGGCAATCCTATGCAAGTACTGGTGCCATGCATGTCCTGGCAGTATCCGGTTTGCATGTGGGCATTTTGTACGTACTTTTAAGCGGGTTCTTGAGCAGTTTTGGAAAATTGGGCTTGCCCGAATGGGGTCAAGCTACCCTAATCATAGGTTTTCTTTGGTTTTATGCATTCCTTACGGGCTTATCACCCTCCGTGTTCAGGGCAGCAACCATGTTCACCTTTGTTACCATTGGCCAAAATATGAAGCGGATCACCAACATTTATGGTTCTATTGTCACTTCATTTTTTGTATTGCTTTTGATCAATCCCTTTTTAATCACTCAGGTAGGGTTTCAATTGTCCTACAGTGCTGTTATAGGCATCGTGTTTTTACAGCCTAAGATTTACAGTTGGGTGCCGGAACCCAGGTTTTGGTTACCTCGGCAAATATGGTCCGTAACCGCGGTATCTTTGGCTGCGCAAATTGCTACATTTCCGCTGGGCATTTTTTATTTCAATCAATTTCCCACTTATTTTTTTATCTCTAATTTAATGGTGATTCCGGCAGCAGCCACCATTCTTTACACGGGAATTGCTTTTATCCTAATCCAGGCATTGGGCTTGCTTATGATAGGGGATTTGTTGGGGCAATTGCTAAACCTGATACTGTGGTGCCTTAACCAAATGATCTTTTGGGTGGAAAACTTACCTAACGCCCTCGTTGAAGGGTTATACTTAACAACCCCTCAACTTGCATTGCTCTATGGCTTTATCATTACCTTTGTACTGTCGTTGGCTTTTAGGCAAAAACGATTGCTCTTTACTGGCTTAATATGTTTTATTTCGCTCTGGAGCTTAATTGCCATTGAAAAGGTGAAAGATTATCAAACGCCTCAATTAACCCTCCACCATGTTTCGGGTAGTTCTTTGATGAGTTTTGTTCATGGCTCCAGCGGTTTTTACCTTGGCGATCAAAAAATTCTGAAAAACCAGGAACAGCTTCAATTCAATTCTTATCGCTACTTTTGGAAGCAAGACATCAATCCCAAAAAAGCACCTAAATATGTATGGGATTCTATAACAAAGGCTCATTTAGTTGATGATATTATTAAAGTTGATCAACCCTTCATCATTTTTAAGGATCAAAAAATCTTATGGGTTGATGAAAACTTTTATTTACCCAAAGCAAAACACTTGAACCAAAAGTTTAACGTAGATTATTTAATTTTGAGCCATGGTCCTGAATTTAAGCCAAAAAAGCTTAAAAAAGTTTGTGATTTCGATACCCTTATCATTGATGGGTCCCTCAAGCCATGGGAGCAAACTGAATGGGTACAAGCTTGTAAAAGCTGGAACATTAAATGCTGGCCTACAGATGAAAAAGGCGCATTTCAAATCACTAAGCAAAGCAAAATAAAAACGTTTAACTATGCCGGAGCATTTTGAACTCATTAAAACAGAAATTGAAGACCGGAAATTTTACATCACCATGAATCGCCCTGAGAAGCGTAATGCGCTGAATGGGGACATGGTAACTGAACTCAAAAAAGCTTTTAAACAAGCCGAAAAAGATGAAGTAACCAAAACCATCATCCTAAGAGCAGAGGGAAAAGCCTTTAGTGCCGGGGCAGACCTTGGTTACTTGCAGGAACTTCAAAATTTTACCTATGGTGAAAATCTGGAAGATTCTCAACATTTGAAAGGATTGTACGAACAAATTTATTTCCTCAAAAAACCGGTTATTGCCCAGGTAGAAGGCCATGCTATTGCCGGAGGTTGTGGGCTGGCTACGGTTTGCGATTTTGTTTTTGCCACGCAAGAAGCTAATTTTGGTTACACAGAAGTAAAAATTGGCTTCATTCCAGCTATCGTTATGACGTTCTTACTTAGAAAAATTGGCGAGGCCAAGGCGCGTGACCTCATCCTTACCGGTAAGCTCATCAAAGCTCCTGAATTTAAGGAAATGGGGGTGGTCAATGAAGTCTATGAGCCGGATGAGATCAGGGAACAAGTAAAGGCGTTTGCTGATCAACTTGCGGAAGAAACCTCATTGGATGCTGTTGGCCTTACTAAAGAATTAATGGCCAAAATCCAAAGCCGTGAAACCGAACAAGCCATCAACCTGGCCGCAGAATACAATGCCAAGGCTCGTGAAACAGACGATTGTAAAAAAGGGATTAATGCTTTCTTGAATAAAGAGGCAATGAAATGGTAAATTTGGTTTTATGGCTTTTTTGGGCTGAAACTTCTAGTTAGTAAGCATCATCTGAAAATATTGAGCTTATGAATGCGCAGGAACCGCAAGAAACCGATAACGATAGTGCAAAAAATGCATCTAATAACCAAAGCCAGACTAAATGGAAAAGCCATCAAAGTAATATTTTAGGCGGGCTTGTACTAATTACGTTTGGTGCTTTGTTATTGGCGCAAGAGCTTTTTCCTGGTTTCGATTTTCAAAAATATTGGCCCATTATCCTGATCGTGATAGGTGTGGGTTTGATAGTGAGTGCATTTGAGCGAAAACCTGAACAATAAGTTATGCGGCTATCTAATTTCTTTTGGGGCATTTTGTTGATCTTATTAGGTGGTGCTTTTTTGCTTAGTAACTTGGATCTTATTGCCATTGATTGGTCATTTCTCTGGAAACTTTGGCCCGTCCTCATTATCTACTGGGGTATTACTTTCCTGCCGGATAAAATTAAACTTCCAGCTGCACTTATTTTTATCATTGGCATCATAGGCTTACTTGTGTATGCCGGACAGTTAAATAAGCCCATGTGGTCTGGTAAGGCTGACGATGAAGCTTTTAATCCCTTCGAGGAGTCCTATAAAAAAACTTTAAAACTTCCTTATTCAGAAGAGACTGATCAAGCTACCCTGAATTTTGAAGGAGGAAATGGGGATTTTATTATAGAAGAAACCACCCAGTCATCTTTAGTGGAACTCCAACAAAACAGAAAAGGACAAAACTTTGCCTTCAATCGAAATGGATCCGGTACAAATGCCACTGTAAACATTAAGCTTGCTCAGGATTCAAATAATACAAGTAACCAAACCAATCCTGAGGCCGAAATTAAATTGCATGCCCAACCTGAATGGACCTTAAACCTAAACATAGGTGCAGCCGAAGCGGATTTGGACCTATCCCCATTTAAAATTGATTCCTTAATGCTGAATGCCGGTGCTTCTAATGTTGATCTAAAGTTAGGCATGCCTGAACAATTTACCCATACCGTCATTCAAACAGGGGTTTCAACCCTTGAAATTGCATTACCCAAACAAGCAGGATGCCGGATAGAAACTGAAACCGTTTTAACCTTGAACAACCTTGAAGACTTTGAAAAAATGAGTGACCAAGCATACCAATCAGCCAATTTTAATGAGTCGAAGCAAAAGTACTTTATTGAAATGAAAGCTGGCCTGGGTAAATTTGAGGTCAATCGGTATTAATTGTTTACAATAACCATTTTTTAAGTTTTAAAAATTAAGCTTTAGCATTTCAATTTATTATTTTTGAAAACTAATTATAAATTAAAAATAAAAAATATGAAAAGGTTTACATGGTTCATGGCTTCGATGGTTTTGGCGCTGCTAATCTCAAATCAAAGCAATGCACAGGACGCGGACTTAACTTTCAATGTTTACGAACCCAACAATGAAAATGTCTACCCTGGCTTGTTAACGCCATTTGTATTTGATATAAAAAATGAAGGCAGTTTTAGCTCAAACGATGAACTGGATTACCACATCCAGATATATAGAAACAATAATGTGTACAAAACCCTTGATTTTACTGCTGATTTGGGCTCCGGAGGATTGGGTGCAGGTCAGCGTAAAACCTTTCAAAAATTTATTGAGATCCCTAAAGGTATTGATAAAGGCTTTGCCAACATCAAATTTTGGCACGACCTAAATCCCGTCTTGGACGAAGATAATTCCAATGATACCGTAATAGCAAATATCGCAGTACAAAATCGGCAATACTGGGACCTTGGTATGACGAATGTTGCCCCAAATCCCGACTCCTTGAAAGGGCTTCAAAAAGATTCTACTTATCGCTTTAAGCTATCCATAAGCAATAGGGGGGATACCATGCCAGCATCAGAAGTTTCAGTACTCTACGAGAGTTCCTATGCAGATACCGGCCAACAGAATTATTTTTCTTTTAATGATACTTTCTTTTATCAAGAAGATACCATATCACCAGTCGATACTGTATATCCTGGGGATACCCATGATGTAGTTGTTAAGGCTCCTGTTTATCAATACTTAGATACGGTAACCACCCAGTTTTGTTTCGAAACCATGCTGGGAAGCGCTGATACCATAGCTGCTAACAATCAATTTTGTAGGGATTACGATATTGGAGTAACACCGCCAGACACATCAGATGACGATGATGATACAACCAATGTAGTGCATGAGCAGCAAAACCCTGATCAGTTGCGAGTCTACCCGAACCCAGCTGAAGATAGGCTTAATTTGAAATACAACCTTCAAGAAGCCTCAAAAGTAACGATAAGTATCATGGATTTAACAGGCCAAATGGTTAGGAAGGATAAGCTTGGGTCTTTCAAAACAGGTAACCAAAGAGAAACGCTTGATATAAATCAATTGAAACAGGGCCTCTATTTTATTACCATTAAAACTAAAAATGCCCAACTTACCCGAAAAGTAGTGATCGAGTAATTATTGGCTCGGCTTTGGTAGCCATCAAACGCTGGCTGTATTTAAATAAAAAGCATCCATTTCGGTGCTTTCCAAGTACGAGGACAAAAAGTTTAGGTTTGAAGGTTGTTTTTGATTATATTTGCACAAATAAAAAAATAAGATAACTATGAGAAAATTTACATTATTATTAGCTACTTGCCTTTTTTTAGTAGGAGGCGTTTTTTCATCAAAAGCACAAAATGATACAACTGATCTGGCAGTAACCAATCTGACACCTTCAAATGGTTCTTCCTTGGACATCGGCATGTTCCATGAATTTGAGTTTAACATTCAAAACAATGGGCCTAACAGCATCTCCTCCGGTACACAAATACCGTTTAAATATTGGTTAGGGACAGATACGGCTGGTACGGTAACAGTAGAACTCGAAAGCAGCCTTGACTCCGGTGCAACCAGAAACGATACCCTCAATATTCAGGTACCTGCCCATATTGGCTCAGGAAGTATAGATGCCAAATTTTACATGGATTATGAAAATGATACCATGGTAGATGATACTGTGAACAGACAGTATACAGCGAATAAGTACAAAAGAGACCTCGGAGCTACCAAAATCATTAACCCATCCGACAGTTCTAAAATTGTGATCGGAAATGAGGTCAACTTTGAATTTACCCTCAAGAACTATTCAGATACATCAATGGCAGCTGGCAAAATTGTGCCAATACAGGTATTACTTCAGGTCCAGCAAGAACTCGCGCCCATACAAGGCTTACTTACCCTTGATGAAGAACTGGCCGGTAATGATTCTATTAATGTCGCTGTAGGGCCTTTCGAATTTCCACAGAATTATCCGCAAGGGTTTAAAATTGTATGCATGAGTCCCGAGCTCAGTGACTCTGTTGATATGAATAGTGTTAACAACAGAGGATGTGATATTTTTGAACTGGTAGAATCAGTAGGTATTGATGAAGGCAATTTTGCTGACCACAATTTTGAGGTTTATCCCAATCCAATGAAGGATGAAGCCAACATCAGTTACGAATTAACCAGTGGCTCTGATGTGTCGCTAAAGATTTTCGACATGACCGGCCAAGAAATCAAAACATTGGTTGATAAAAAGCAAACTGCCGGCCAACATCAAATAAAATTCAACAGCATTGAATTGCAACCAGGTGCCTACCTTTATCGATTGAAAACTGAAGAAGGCATGCAAACCGGTAGGTTGATTAAACAATAAGCTTAATTCGCATAATCTCAAAACAATCAAAAGCCTCGCCATTTTATGGCGGGGCTTTTTTATTTGTTGTCCGTTACTTAAGCTGAAACCTTTTAAGCTTTTCATACGTCATATTAGAAATTAAAACAACCAACTATGGATTTAAATGGAGCCAAAGTACTGATCACAGGTGGTAGTCGCGGTATTGGAAAAGCCACTGCCCAAAAATTAGTAGAAAATGGTGCAAAGGTTGGCATTACTGCCAGGCATCAGGATCAATTAAATGAAACGGCTGAAGAACTGGGCGTATTAGGAATCAAAGCCGATGTAAGCAAACAGGCCGATGTGGATAAAACTTACAATGAATTTTTATCACAATACGGTGCGCTTGATGTATTGATCAATAATGCTGGAATGGTAGCACTGGGTGAGGTCGACAACCTTGATTTTGAAAAAATGCAGGAAGTGTACAACACCAATATTTTTGGTGCAGCCATGATGGGCAAAAAAGCTGCCCAGCTTTTTAAAGAACAGCACTCCGGTAACATCATTAACATTGGCTCTACAGCAGGCCTTAAAGGGATGCAAGGCGGAAGCATTTATGTTTCTTCCAAATTTGCCTTACGCGGTTTAACAGATTGTTGGAAAGCTGAGTTAAGGCCTTACAATGTAAGGGTGTATCAACTTAACCCAAGCGAGGTTAAAACCGCTTTTGGAAGATCAGACCGACAAGAAAATGAAGAAGTACCCAATAAACTCAGGGGTGAAGAAATAGCCCAGGTTATCAAGTCATTGCTTGAGATCGACAACCGTGGCTTTGTCCCTGAATTATCGGTAATTGCTACCAACCCATGGGATTAAAATTTTAGATGATTTATGGTTAGATTCACCACAATTTTATTGATGGCTTTTTGGGTGCAACTTTTATTCCCATTTTCAGGGTATGCCCAAGAAGATGAGGAATTGGAATCTCTTAATGTTCGTATTGCCTATAAGCAAGGCCAAAAAGCTTTTCAAAATAAGAATTTTAAAAAATCAATCAAATACTTTAACCAAGTTCTCAAAAAAGATTCTTCTCTGGTAAAAACCTATTTTGCCAGGGGATTGTCTTATTTGAGAATGGACTCCCTGGATCAAGCCATTCGGGATTTTAATACCAATATTAGCAAAGAACCCACTTCTAAAGCCTATACTTACCGGGCTATGGCAAGAATGCGAAAAAAGTTATTTAATAATGCCCTCAATGATTTTAACAAAGCAATAGAAATGGATACTACCAATGTTCAAGCATTTTTTAACAGGGGCTATTTGCTTCAAAACCTTGAAGTGTATGAAGATGCGATTAAAGATTTTACAGAAGTCATCTACCTTCAAAATTGGCCAAAGGCTGAACAGTATTACCAGCGTGCTTATTTTTACAGAGGTCTTTGCTATAAAGAGCTTGGTCAAAACCAAAAAGCATTAAGGGACTTAAAGAAGGCAACAAGGTTGAATCCCAATGATGCCAAAGCTTTTTACCAAAAAGGATTACAACATTACGCAATGGATTCTATACAGCAATCTATTGAAGCCTTCGATGAAGCCCTGCAAATCAACCCAAGGTTCATTCAAGCTTATTACGAACGTGGAAAGGCAAAAGGCGAGCTGGACCAGTTAGCCGGAGCCATTAAAGATTTTACCGAGTACCTTAAATACAATCCCAAGCGTTCTGGTGCTTACCAATTAAGGGGATTGGCTTATGCCAAAATGGGCCAAAATCAAAAAGCTTATCAAGACCTCCAACAAGCTGTAAAGGTCAATCCAAAAAATGCAAATGCTTATTTTTTATTGGGCAATGTTGCTTTGAGGATCAATAAAAAGCAAAAGGCATGTGAATCCTGGGAAAAGGCCAAGGAATTGGGCATTGATCAAGCCAATAATTTAATTATTAAACATTGCTCAGATTTTTAAATGGTTGTTAGTTTAATATATTTCCTTATTTTGGTTAAAAAAGAAATGTTAAGCGTAAACAAACTACAATAAACTCAATTACCTGGATGCTCATCTTAGCCGTTTTTGCTGCGCCCCTTTTTTAAAATAATGCAGCCATGAAGATGATGACAATAGAGGTAGTATCTCAAATAACCAGAAATACAACAATCAAGATCAACAAGATGGATTGTTTGGTGCTGAGTTTACTGGCGTATTCAAAAGGATTTCGATGGCAATGCGCTTTATCTTATTCTAATGTATTTCGTGGCGGTTCTTCAACTTCTTGTAACCCCGATGAAGATGGGGCATTAAGTACCGGATTGAAAACAAAAGAATTGGTAACGGACAGTACTTCTGTTGTTGCAACTATTTTGAAAAATGAAGACAACAGTCTTGTTTCAAAAGTTAGGTAGAATATTAGGCAACGTAGTACTTGCAAAATGATATTTGGAGTGGAGCGAGCTTAGTTGCGAAATACTGGTAAAGCTGAGAATATTTTGACTGCTATTTGCTTCGGTTCAACTGAAATGGCTTCAAAAAATGATGGGGTTGTGAAATGATGTAAAAATAACAACTGTAAGCCTTGGCCAAGATAGTGTTAGCGTTACACCAACAGGTTCTTTCGCGTGTGAGCAAGCAGATTAGTGGTCTTAATTAAAAAAATGGAATAAAAAAGATGCCCATACTAACTGGCAGCTTTTTTATTTTGGGGCCTACTTTAATTACCTTTGGTTAACCATTAATTTTGAACAATGGTTATTGAGTATTGAATTATAAAATGATGCCTTATGAAAAGATTAACTTTACTGACTGTACTTGGTTTTATTGGTTGCATGAGCCTCTCTGCTTTTTACCCCAATGAAAATTTAAAGCAAGGTACCATTAACTATGAAATTAAAATTAGTGGTAAAGAAGAAATGCCCGAAACGATGATTGAAATGTTCCAAAACTCTTCCATGACTTTCATGTGGAGTAAGAATCGGTCCCTTACTAAGATGGATTTGGGGCATGCTAAAGTGGACGTAATTAGCAATGGCAAAAAAGCGCTGATGCTCATGAATATGATGAACCAAAAATATGCCTCCAAAATGACCAAGGAAGAATTGAAAAAGTACCAGCAGGAACAAAAAGGTACTAACTATTCCATTGAGAAAACCGATCAAACTCGTGAAATAGCTGGTTATACCTGCAAGAAAGCAATTATGAAATTGGAGCGCAAAAACAAAACCATGAACATGGATTATTGGTATACGAATAAAATTCAAGCGCCCAAAACATCCATGCAGTATGCGCATGGGGACATTAAAGGATTTCCACTAATGATGGAATTCAACAGAAACAAGATGAAAATGCAATTTAAAGCCACGTCTATTGACCAATCTAAGCCCGCTCGCAACAACTTTAACCTTACCATTCCGGATGGTTATACAGAAAAAAGCTTGGAAGAATTGAAGCAAATGAGAGGGCAGTGAAAAGCAGGTAGTAGCTATTAAAAGTGCTATAACAAGCCCTTTAATACCTACTACTTATATGGAAGCATTGAGCTTTAAGATTGCTTTTGCAGTACGCCAAGTCGATCCCCAATTTTAGTAAAAGCGTCAATGGCTTTGTCCATGTGCTCTTGTTCATGTGCTGCAGATAGCTGCACTCTGATTCGAGCTTCTCCTTTAGGAACAACAGGGTAGTAAAATCCCGTAACATATATCCCTTCCTCTAACAATTCGCCGGCCATTTTTTGGGCCATTGGAGCATCATAGAGCATGATTGGGACAATGGGGTGATTGCCGGGCTTAATGTCAAAACCGTTCTTTTGGAGTTGCTCACGGAAATAATGAGTGTTGCGTTCAAGTTTATCCCTTAGTTCCGTGGTTTGGCTAAGCTTTTCCAGGACATGGAGAGAACCTCCCACAATGGCCGGTGTTAAGCTATTTGAGAACAAATAAGGCCGCGATCTTTGTCGCAATACTTCTACAATTTCTTTTTTGGCAGCCGTAAATCCACCCATTGCACCACCCAACGCTTTACCAAGTGTACTGGTGATGATGTCAACCCGGTCCATTACATGATGGTATTCATGCGTTCCACGGCCGGTTTTGCCCATAAAACCAGTAGCATGGCAGTCATCTACCATTACTAAGGCATCATATTTATCAGCAAGATCGCAGATCTCATTGAGTTTGGCAACATCACCATCCATCGAAAAGACCCCATCTGTAGCGATGACGCGATGCCTGGCATTTTGCGATTCTTGTAGCTTGCCTTCTAAATCCTGCATATCGCTGTGCTTGTACCTAAAACGCTGGGCCTTGCATAAACGAATACCATCAATAATGGAGGCATGATTCAAGGCATCAGAGATAATGGCGTCATCTGGACCAAAAAGTGGTTCAAACAAACCGCCATTCGAATCAAATGCCGCGGCATATAAAATGGCATCCTCCATACCGGTGAATTCAGCAAGCTTGTTTTCCAGTTGTTTATGGATGTCCTGGGTGCCGCAAATGAAACGGACCGAAGCTAAACCATAACCACGCTCATCCATCGTGTCTTTTGCTGCATCAGCCAAATCCTGGTTATTGGCAAGGCCCAAATAGTTATTAGCGCAAAAATTCAAAAGCTTTTTGCCACTTTCAAGGGTCACTTCTGCTGCCTGAGAACTCGCAATAATGCGTTCTTCCTTATAAAGTCCGGCATCTTTTGTTTCTTGCAGTTCCTTTTGTAATCTATCTTTTAGTTTACCGTACATACTCTCTGGTTTATTTTAATTTTTGAAACATTAAATTTAACATTTTAATCACGCCACAGCAATTTCGCGTTAAGCTTTGTTGCCAGCAGTTAAAAAATAAAAGGCAATGCATACCCTTAACAACTTACTTGAAAATTGCAGGTCAACACCTTGAAAGCTGGATACAATGCCATACATCCCCAACAAAACAAGAAGCAATGCACCGATTCTTGTGAGTAGGGTGTTTTGTAAAAATCCTCCAAGTAACAATACAATGGCTCCCACATAGCTTAAAACCGCTAAAAAGAATAAAGGGGATTGGAAATTGACATTACTTACCTCCTCTTGATAGATCAATATGATGATCAAAGCCAAAGCAAGGCGTAGTAACCAAGAAGCCAAGGGTTGTAATCCCTTAAAGAATTCCATCTTTTAAAAGTTTATATTCATGCAAAAATAGGAAAAAGGTTGGTTTGCATAGAATGGCTCCTGAAGCCACTATTTGGATGGCCTAAATAATACAAGGAGGTTTTTCGATTTGAAAAAAGTCTTCGTTGAAAAATGAATGCGATTGGTTTATCTATGTAGTCCCTTGAAATCAATATTTTTGTGGCTCAATTAAAATAACCTTGAGATGCTTCGTACCCACAATTGCGGTGAATTAAGAATTGATAACGTTGACCAACAAGTAACCCTTTGCGGATGGGTTCAAAGAAACCGGGATTTAGGCGGCATGACCTTCGTTGACCTTCGGGATCGGTATGGGATTACCCAGTTGGTTTTCAATATGGAAACCCAGCCCGCATTGTGTAAGGAAGCCCGCGAATTGGGACGTGAATATGTGATTAAGGTCAACGGTCAAGTAACGGAGCGCAGTAACAAGAATCCTGAGTTGCCAACGGGGAATGTGGAGATCCTGGTAGGTTCCTTTAAGGTACTCAATGCTTCTAAAACACCTCCTTTTACTATAGAGGAAGATACCGATGGTGGGGAAGAGCTCAGGATGAAATACCGTTATCTGGATTTAAGACGAGTCAACCAACAACAGAAGATCATCCTTCGCCACCAGATGTTGCAGGCGGCCCGCAATTACCTATCGGATCAGGAATTTATTGAAGTAGAAACACCGTATTTGATCAAATCAACCCCCGAGGGAGCCCGCGATTTTGTGGTCCCTTCAAGGTTGCACAATGGAGATTTTTATGCTTTGCCCCAATCCCCGCAAACATTCAAGCAATTGATCATGATGGGCGGGTTCGACAAGTATTTCCAGGTGGTGCGTTGTTTTCGGGATGAAGATTTCCGGGCCGATCGGCAGCCTGAGTTCACCCAAATTGATTGTGAGATGACGTTTGTTGACCGCGATGACATTATCCAGACCTTCAATGGATTGGTGCGTCACTTGTTTAAATCCGTAAAAGGCATTGAAATTGGTGAAATACCAGTTATTAGCTATGAGGATGCCATGAACCATTACGGGACCGATAAACCGGACATTCGTTTTGGCATGCAATTCAAACATTTGAATGATGTGCTTGAAGGAACTGATTTTAAAGTGTTTGCGGATGTATTGCAAAAAAACGGGGTGATCGCCGGGATTAATGCTACGGGCTGTGCATCATATAGTAGAAAAGACCTGGATCAATTGACGGATTTTGTAAAACAACCGAATCGTGGTATGCAAGGGTTGGTGTGGGTTAAATACCAGGAAGACGGTTCGCTTAAATCCTCGGTAGATAAGTTCTTTGGGCAAGATTCGCTTCAACAATGGGCTGAACGCTTTGAAGCCAAGCCCGGAGATCTAATGTTGATCCTGGCTGGGCCTGCTCAAAAAACCAAAGCAGCATTGGGTGATTTGCGGCTCGAAATGGGCACTCGTCTTGACCTCAGAAAGTTCACTGACTATAAGCCATTATGGGTAATTGACTTTCCACTCATGGAATGGGATGAGGAAGATGAAAAATACACTTTTGCTCACCATCCCTTTACAGCGCCATTAGAGGAAGATAAGGCCAAGCTTGATAAAAATCCGGAAAAAGCCAGGGCCTCCTCTTACGACTTTGTCTTGAACGGTCATGAGTGCGCCTCAGGTTCTATACGTATACACGAGCGGGAAATGCAGGAAAAGTATTTTAACCTGCTGGGCATCTCAAAGGAAGAAGGGGAGCAGAAATTCGGCTTTCTCTTGAATGCGCTTGAATATGGAGCACCCCCGCATGGCGGTATTGCTTTTGGGTTTGATCGTTGGTGTGCCCTGTTCAATGAAACGGAAACCATCCGGGAGGTGATTCCTTTCCCAAAAAACAATGCAGGTCGGGATTTGATGATCGATGCTCCTTCTAAAATTGACCCAAAGCAACTTAAAGAATTGGGCCTTCAGCTTGAAAGGCCAGACAAGTAAACCATTAAGATTGGTGTTTGAAGGTTGTTAAATTAGCAGCCGTATTTTGCCAACTACTATCTCTTTAGAAGGTTGGCATGGTCAAGATGAAAAATTTTGTGTTTTAGGGGTGCTTACAGATAACTTGCCCAAGACTGGCTTGCAACTTCCTTTAAGAGGTCATCCGGGTATGTTACTTCGGCTAAATACAACCCATCGGGTGGTGCAGAGCCTTTTACCAAATTGCGGTTTCTACTTTCGATCATGTACCTTAAATGATCTAGGGAAACCTTACCGCTGCCCAAATATATGAGGGTTATCACGATCATTCTAACCATGCGCCTTATGAAACGGTTGGCGGTGATTCGGAACCGGATGAGCTCATGGTTCACTTGCTCCCAATAAGCCTCATGAAGTTGGCATTTGTAGTGGGTTAATTCTTTGTTGAGCTTACTGAATGTTTCAAAATTCTCGTATTCCATTAGAATTTGACAACCTTGGTTCATAAGATCCAGATCTACCGCATGGTGGTAATAAGTGGCGGTGTTTAGGTAAAATGGATTCCTGGATGTACAAATGTAATAATCGTAAGTACGCTTTTGGGCTGAATATCTGGAGTGTGCATCATCTTGGGTAGGTTCAAGCATGGATTTCACCCAAATGGAGCGAGGCAGGATATGGTTGGCTTTTTCCAAAAATGTGGGCTCAAAATCTTGCTCTGTATCAAAATGGAAGTAAAAATTCTTGGCATGGACCCCTGTATCTGTTCTTCCGCAACCAATTGTTCGAATGTTTTCCTGCAGCACTTTTCGGAAGTTTTTATCAATTACATCCTGAACGGCAGGTGCATTCAGTTGTTTCTGCCAGCCGTGGTAATAAGCACCGTTGTAGGCTATGTTGAAGAATATGCGGTTTGGCAATTAGTAATGAATAATTAATAATAGCTACAAGCAAAAAATAAAAATTCAGAAGAACTAAACATCTCAACTTTTTTCACTTAAAACTTCCAACTTGTAAGTTCAAACATCAAGTGTCACACTTTCTCATAAATAACGGCAGCGCCTTGCCCTACACCAACGCACATGGTAGCAAGTCCGTATTTCACGTTATTACGTTTTTGCATTTCATGCAGGAGCGTTGTGGAAATCCGGGCTCCACTGCATCCCAATGGATGGCCCAGTGCAATGGCACCTCCGTTGACGTTGACAATCTCGGGATTGAGGCCCAACTCATCAATGCAAACGATGGATTGCGCTGCAAATGCTTCATTCAATTCAACCAGGTCAATATCATCAATCGTAAGTCCAGCCCGTTTGAGCGCTTTTTGGGTGGATGGAATGGGACCCAACCCCATGTAAGCTGGTTCCACGCCTGCAACGGCCATGCTTACTACACGCGCCATTGGCTTAAGGTCATTTTGTTTAACCCCCTGATCACTGGCCAGAATTAAATTAGCAGCGCCATCATTAACACCTGATGCATTGCCAGCTGTAACGCTACCACCTTCCCGGAAAACGGGTTTAAGCTTGCTCAGTTTTTCGACTGACGAAAGCCTGGGATGTTCATCTTGGTCCACAACCACAGGATCGCCCTTACGTTGAGGAATGGTTACCGGGATAAGTTCATCATTAAGTTTGCCGGCTTCATGGGCTTGTTGGTATTTTTGTTGGGTTTTATGGGCAAATTCATCCTGGGCTTCGCGACTTACGTTGTACTTTTCAGCCACATTTTCTGCCGTTTCACCCATAGAGTAGGGATAATACTTTTCCTTGAGCTTCTTATTAACAAACCGCCATCCAATCGTGGTGTCGTAGATCTCTGGCTTTGGATCAAAGGCTTTAGTGGGCTTTTTCATAACATAAGGCGCACGGCTCATACTTTCTACGCCACCTGCCATGTAATAATCCGCTTCATCTAATTTAATGGACCTTGATGTATCCATGATGGACTGCAAGCTTGAGGCACAGAGCCGGTTGACCGTAACACCAGCTACATGTTCCGGCATTCCAGCCAATAACAACGCCATGCGCGCAACGTTGCGATTGTCCTCACCGGCCTGGTTGGCAGCGCCAAAAACAACATCTTCAAATTGATCGGATTTGATATCGGAATTGCGGTTCAATATTTCCGTGATTACATGGGCGGCCATGTCGTCCGGGCGTACCGGGGATAATCCACCACCGAAAGTACCAAGTGGTGTACGTAAGGCATCTATAACATAGGCTTCACTCATAAGTCAAAAGTTTTGCACAAAAATAAGCAAGGTTTGGAGTTATGCATGATCAATGTGGTTAACAAACAAGTTTTAATGTTGGTAACAGGTTGTGGTCTTCAACATGATCATTGGCCATTATTGTGCCCTCTTAAGGGTTTGTTAATAGCATCATTTGAGTTGATGCTCAAGGGGGATGAGGCTAATTTGGAAATTTGCGTTAATGAGCTTCACCTTTCGAAATATCATCCAGGTTGATACGCCTTAGAAAGGGGCTGTAGGGGGTTAAGTGCCTATAGGCTCTTATTTTGATGATGGTTTGCTCTTTGATCACATACCAAAGTTCTACGTAGAAGTTACTAACGGAATACAAACTGATCCCATAGTAGTATTCTTCAATGCTCATTAAGTAATGGCCCAATGCTGGAGTGTATTTGCATTTAGTACTAACCGGCAAATTTTGAAAACTTTCTAAATTCACATCCTTCAATTTTGGGTTCAAGAAATAAGGCTCCCGCAGATTAGCAAACTGCGGGAAACCTTGCTTAATGTTGAAAACCCTATCTCATATCTTAAAGCTTAGGGCCAAATTATCTACACAGTGACTTCTTCTCGCAACCCCTGCGCTGCTGCCACCATGTTCTCAAGCGCTGGCTTGACCTCTTCCCAGTTTCTGGTTTTCAAGCCGCAATCGGGGTTGACCCAAATGTTTTCAGCCGGTAAGACATCTGCCGCTTTGT
The DNA here is from genome assembly GCA_964561545.1 of uncultured Sphingobacteriales bacterium. Taxonomy (GTDB): domain Bacteria; phylum Bacteroidota; class Bacteroidia; order CAILMK01; family CAYYUA01; genus CAZLQF01. The sequence continues at coordinate 52,735 of CAZLQF010000013.1, read as the reverse complement.
TAATGAGGTTCTGCATCTCCTTAACGGTTGGAATGCGGGGCGAGTGAATATCATAAACACCGGGGCCAATGTCATTGGGATATTTGAATTCTACAAAGGCATCCAACAATTCCATTTGTGACCTTGATGTTTCAATGGTGATCACATCGGCATCCAAGTTGGCAATGCTTTCAATGATGTCATTGAATTCTGCATAGCACATGTGGGTGTGGATTTGGGTAGCGTCATCCACAACGGCAGAAGCAAGCCTAAAGGAATTGACGGCCCATATAAGGTAATCATCCCAATCATTCCTTCGCAATGGCAATCCTTCACGCAGTGCTGGTTCATCAATTTGGATTACTTTGGTGCCATTTTCCTCAAGATCTTTTACTTCATCACGGATTGCAAGGGAAATTTGCTTACAGGTTTCTGATTTTGGCTGATCGTCCCTAACAAAAGACCACTGCAGCATGGTAACCGGGCCGGTTAGCATGCCTTTGACAGGCTGATCAGTTAGCGATTGGGCATAATTGATCCAATCCACGGTCATGGCACTTTTACGGGTTACGTCTCCATAAATGATGGGTGGCTTTACACATCGGGTACCAAAGCTTTGCACCCAACCGTTTTCTGTAAATACATAACCTTCCAGTTGCTCACCAAAATATTCTACCATGTCGTTCCTTTCAAACTCACCATGTACCAATACATCAAGATTAACTTCCTCCTGCCACTTGATGGCAGTTTTGGTAGCTGCTTTCAATTCTTCTTCGTAAGTGGCTTTGTCAATATCACCTTTTTTGAACTTCCTCCTCAATTTTCTGATGTCCGTGGTTTGCGGGAATGAACCAATTGTAGTGGTCGGAAAATCAGGAAGGTTGAGGTTCGCTCGCTGTTGTTCCTTTCTTTTCGCAAATGGTTGGTTGCGATCGGCATCTTCTGATTTCACAGCGTTGGCTCGTTGCTTAACCTTCTCATTGTGGATCAATTCACTTTCACGCCTGCTTTGGATGGCCTTTTTGTTGGCTTCAAGGGCGTTTTTGTATTGATCAAAAGTATCACGTGAAGCCAATTTACCAAGCGTTGCTACCTCATGCACCTTTTGCTTAGCAAATGCCAACCAGTTTTTGATTTCAGGTGTTAAAACTTCTTCGTTGGTCTCGAGGTCAAGGTCATAAGGAGACAACAACAATGAACACGAAGGGGCCAACATAAGCCGGTCTTCTCCAAGCTTTTCCCTGGCTTTCTGGATGGTACCCAATGCCTGCTCGAAATCATTTTTCCAAATGTTCCGTCCATTGACTATTCCTAATGAAAGGGTCATTCCATCGGGTATTTTATCCAACATAAAATCCAATTGACGGGGTGCCTTGGCCAAATCTAAGTGCAATGCCTGAATAGGGAGTGCAGTAGCTAAATCACTATTGTCTCTGATGCCTTCAAAATACGTAGCTAATAGCAACTTTAAGTTGGTATGTTGATTGCCAAGTGCTTGATAAGCTTGTTCAAATGCTTGCTTGGCTTGATCGTCCAAGTCCATAGCCAGATAAGGTTCGTCAAGTTGAACCCATTCGGCACCCAAAGAAGCCAATTTTTCCATGATTTCATGGTATACTGGTAAAAGCTTGTCTAACAAATCTAAACGGTGGAAGCCTTCATCCTTTTCCTTGCCCAACATAAGGTAGCTGACCGGGCCTAAAATGACGGGCTTGGCGTTAACTTGTTCCTTGGCTTCCTTATATTCATCAAAGATTTTGTTGGAGTAAAGCTTGAATTCCTGATTTTTATTGAATTCTGGAACGATGTAATGATAGTTCGTGTCGAACCACTTGGTCATTTCCATAGCAATGACGTCATGCTGATCGTCTTGATAACCTCTTGCCATGGCAAAGTAAAGGTCCAATTCTGATAGATTCGATTTTTCTGCTACTGGTAGGAAGCGGTCGGGAATAGCGCCCGTTACCAGAGCCATGTCCAATACGTGGTCATAGTAGGCAAAGTCATTGGTTGGTACAAGGTCTATACCAGCTTCTTGCTGAGTTTGCCAATTGTTCTTTCTGATCTCCTGAGCAGTTGCTTCAAGCGCTGATTGGTCAATTTTGCCTTTCCAATAGCTTTCGCAAGCTTTTTTAAGCTCTCTTTTGGGACCAATACGTGGGTAACCTAAATTGTGTGTTAACATAAGCATATCTTGTTTTGGTTTAACAAATGATGCTTACGAGTCGAAGTGCGCTAAGAGAAATGGATTGTTAATAGAAAGACTTGAATCAATAGACAAGTCTTTTATAGGATAGCCAATGCTCTTAACGCTGCTTCTTCCCGCGGAAGCACCGTTAATTCCGGACGAGGCAAGTCTCCTGGCTCATAACCTTTTTACCGGCCTTCCCATCCGCCTAATGGCGGAAAGTGGCTGATTCGGTAAAAATCAGGTTATTTACAGTTGCGCGTCAGCTTAGGAATCTCCGCGAAAAGCGGATCACCTAATTCCTTTTTAATCCCGATTTAAACAGGAACCTTGCCCGGTGGGCGTTTAAATTTTTAAATGAACTTGCATCACAAAAATAAATGCTTGTCGATAATAACCAAACAGTTATTCAAATTGTTTCATTGATTCCTTAGATTGCTTTAGAAAATTTGATAATCAGGAGCTTTAGGCGTAAAAAAATTTTTTATAATCATACCGATTATTGCAAGAAAATGGTATTATCATTAGTACCTAATGTGTAGCTGAACGAGGATTAAAATTCGAGGCTGAGGGATAAAAGTTTAGCAAATGACAAATAAAATGTATAGCATTGATTCCTATGATAGAAAACCTTTTATGCCGTTTCATAGTTATCAAAGCGATGAAAATTAACTTAGCTACAAGGTTTTGGCTAACTTTGTGATATTAAAACCAAAATAAGTTAGCGTTTTCTCAAAATACCCTTTAGTTAAAAGCGTATGTCGTTAACGCTAAGGAAAAAGAAAACGAGGCTAATTTTATTAAACAAAAGATAACATAAAGCGAAGGGCGTAAAACCTTTCGCTATGATAAGGATAGAAAATTTAATTATCGTTAGCGATGGGTTTTAGGCGCATCGCCTTGAATAAAAACAAAAACCAATGGCACGGTCCAGATTACCGTCTTTCATTAAACTGCCGAGTTATTACCAATTTGATTACAAACCTCGTTATTATGACCCGGTCAAAGAAAAGGCTGAAGAAAAAGAAGGCAAAGTCAATCTTGAAAAGGGCGGTCACGAGCGTTACAGCAGCCGTTTGATTGGCCAGTTTAAGCGGCAGCGTCACATGCATCGCAAGCAAATGGCTGGAAGGTCTGGCAGTGCTCAAAGGACCCTGATGTTGGCGGGAATACTCACGGTTCCGATGCTTTATTACATTGGAGAAATTTCCGGATTTGCAGCAATTGCGGTGTTGGTCGTTCTATTTTTCTTATTTGCTTTAAAATTACGCCAGCTTACATGAAAGACCTCATCCACTTATTACCCGATGCCATTGCAAACCAGATTGCAGCTGGAGAAGTTGTTCAGAGGCCTGCTTCTGTAGTTAAAGAACTGATGGAAAATGCCATCGATGCCCAAGCAACGACCGTTAAGCTAATAATAGAAGATGGGGGTAAAAAGTCAATCCAAGTCGTAGATGACGGGCATGGCATGTCCGAGACTGATCTCCGGATGGCCTTTGAAAGGCACGCCACCTCCAAGATCAATGAGGTGGATGATTTATATCAATTGAAAACGCTTGGCTTTCGGGGTGAGGCTTTGGCCTCCATTGCAGCCGTTGCTGTAGTAGAAACCAAAACCAAACAGGAAGATGAAGAATGGGGCTACCGATTGGTGGTAGAAGGCTCCGAAACCAAAAAGCATGAAGCCTGTGCTACCCAAACCGGCACTTCTATAACTGTTAAAAACTTGTTTTACAACACCCCGGCCCGCAAGAATTTCCTCAAATCGCATAATGTGGAATACCGCCATATCATGGAGGAGTTTTTAAGGGTGGCCCTTGTTAATTCCAATAAGACGTTAATTTTCAAAAATGGCCAGGAAGTCGTTTATCACTTGAAGACAGCTTCCATTCGCAAACGTATCGTTCAAGTACTCGGCAAAAAGTACGAGGATGGACTGGTACCTATAGAAGAGCAAACGTCGCTGGTCCATATCAACGGTTACATAGGTAAGCCAAATTTTGCCCGCAAAACAAGAGGAAGTCAATACTTTTTTGTGAACAACCGCTTCATCCGTAGTGGCTATTTGAATCATGCTGTTTTAAAAGCATTTGAAAGCCTGCTACCTGAAGGTTACTATCCACTTTATTTCATTTACCTGGAAATGGATCCGACCAAGATTGATGTTAACGTGCACCCCACTAAAACTGAAATAAAGTTTGAAGACGAAAAATCGATTTATGCCATTTTAAAGGCTGCTATTAAAAAAGCCCTAAGCCAAAACCATATTGCTCCTGCTTTGGACTTTGACAAGGAGGAAATACCAGCGCCTTTTTATGATCCATCTTCCAAAGAAGGGGATAAAATGAAGGTTAATAAGGGGGGTGCTCCGGTTAGCTCTGATCAAGCACAGGGTGAAAGCTGGCAGCCGATCCAGCAACAAAAGGCAGGAAAAAGTGATTGGGAAGAGCTTTATAAGGTACTCCAGCATACCGAAGCCGAGCAGTCTAAAAATAGCGAGCAAGCAGAGCAATCGGAATTGTTTGAGGAGGAAACCGAAGAAGTAACAGGCAAGGAACCTGTCCAAATCCAGAAGAAATACTTATTGACGTCCATTAAATCGGGCATGATGATCATTCATCAGCACTATGCCCATCAACGGATTCTTTATGAAAGATACCTTAAGCGCTTGGAAGCAAGTCAGGGAGCCTCCCAGCAGCAACTGTTCCCGGAAGTCATTGAACTGCCTTATGCCGATTACCAACTTGTTAAAAAGATCCTGCCTGATATCCGCGGTTTGGGCTTTCAGTTAGAAGATTTTGGTAAAAGTGCTTTTATCTTGAACGGCAAGCCCACCGATGTTCAAGTAGATCAGGTGCAGGCATTTTTTGAACAAATGCTGGAGGATTACAAGCACAATGCGCAGGTATCCAAAATTGGCAGCCGCGAAAGTTTGGCCCGTTCATTGGCCAGAAATACAGCCATGAAAGCAGGCAAAACCTTAAATGGAGATGAAATGAAAATGCTGATTGATCAATTGTTTGCCTGCGAAATGCCTTATTATACGGCAAGCGGAAAACCGGTATTCGTTACGATTTCCAATGATGAACTTGATAAAAAATTTGAACAAACCAAACGTTAATATAGTCATCCATGAGTTATCACCAGCCACCCGGGTTCAACTTGTTACCTGATGTTGTTAAGAACCTGCTTATCATCAATGGCTTGTTCTTTTTAGCAACCATTGTCCTCAATGCCAGCTTTGGCTTGGATCTCGTTAAAATCCTTGGTCTTTACTTTCCAATGGCCGAACAATTTGAGCCCTACCAATTTGTAACGCACTTGTTCATGCATGGCGGGGTGGCGCATATTTTCTTCAATATGTTTGCCCTGTTCATGTTTGGCAGTTTGCTGGAAAATGTGATCGGCCCTAAGCGCTTTTTTATTTACTACTTTGTAACGGGATTTGGGGCTGCACTTTTGCATTTAGCGGTTACCGGCTTGGGCATTTGGGATTTGCAGAGTGCAGTTGATGCTTATGCGCAAAATCCGGGTCTTGAAAACTTCCGGGCTTTTGCGAACGAAAATGTACCACGGCAATTAATGCCTACCTTTACTGAATTTATCAGTAATTGGCAGGAAAACCCCCAAGCGAAGGATTATACGGATGGATCGGTACAGCTTGCCAATCAATTGCTGCAAAGGGAACTGAGCGTACCCACTGTGGGAGCTTCTGGTGCGGTATATGGGTTGTTGTTGGCATTTGGCCTATTATTTCCCAACTCCTATATTTACATTTACTTCCTTTTTCCGCTCAAAGCCAAATATTTTGTCATGATCTTTGGTGCCATTGAGCTTTATTCCGGCATCACCAGCGGTACTGGCAGTGGAATTGCCCATTTTGCGCATTTGGGCGGCATGCTATTCGGTTACCTGTTGATCAAATATTGGGGCTTGCAGCGGTTTAATTGAGCGGAGGATTGTCTGAGTAGATCTTAAAAAGAAAAGAAGTTTATTTAATTGACTTTACTGATGGATGTCTGATAAAATTAATTTCATGTAGCTTCATGCTCGATTGAATTGGTAAAACAAAGCTAAATTATTGCTCATTGTAAGTTTTTAGTAATGGTAAGGCATTAGGGCTTAATGCTCACAGATTCTATTCGGCCCATTTGCGAACGGTATGCTGTTCCCAGTGTGTTTTTCCTCATGGTTAAAAATAACATTTAAACCGACCATTTCGAAGCTTACAAGTGCTTTGCGAGGAGTGAGCATTAGCACTTGTTGCTGAGAAACACAGTTAGGCTGCCCATGTTAATTGATTGCCCAAAAGTAAAGTCGTATTCTCATCAAATTTTTATTGGTACGCCAACCGCGGTCCGGCCTGAAGGTCTCCCTACTTAGGACAGTTTTCCCTAAGTTCATAAAATCGGGATTTTAAGAATACTTAGCTAATCATAGTTATACGCTTATTGTTAGCGAGGGGTTTAGCTTCCTTGATTATCTTTTAATTCCTCCAAAACCGGCATTTCCTGCATCATTTTTTCGGTGATCTTGTCCCAAAGGATACCGTTCGGTTGATTGCGCTGGGATTGGGTGCGTATTAGTTGGTTAGGAGTGGCCATAAGGTTAACCGGTACATCATGATCATCTTGGGGTAAAGGTTCCTCAAATACCTGCAGGTCATGAATAGTAGAGGCCACACGAGTTGAAGGACCTATTTTGGCAAGTTCCGGCAAATTCCGTATTCGAGTTCTCCATAACCATGACCTTTTCCCAGGCGATCTCCTTGCTTACTCAATGCAACAGCCCCACTAACCACGAAATCGATTTGTGGAATATTATTAATGGATGCGGGCTTTCCATATTTTTGAGCGCCTTTAATAGAACTCGCTTCTTTGGCCTGATCTTGTAAATCAGTCAGCAATAAGAACCCTTCTTTCAACCTTGGCGTGGGCACTAACAGCGTTTTGCCTTCTACTAATGCTTTTTTCCTTAAGGGTTGCTGAGGGGTATCGGGATTAATTTTCACTGTTTGGGCATTTTGCCATTCCGGAGTGTCAACCAATATTGCCGCTGCTTTCTTGGCCCCTTTAAAATTTGGGATCCTTCCCTTTAAAGGGAAAGGGAAACTACCGGCTTTTGCATCCATCAGTTGTTGCCAGGTTTGTTCACGATAAGCTTGTTTATCGGCTTTAGCGGGCATGCCAGGTATTTACTTTTTCATTTGAATAGTCGGGTAATTGAGCTAAAAAGAATGATCAGTATTTTTAATGCAGATAGGCAATCCTTGGTTAAAAAAGTTCAATTGCCTCTTAAAAACTTCTTTTAAAACATATCCTATAGGCTGATTGATCCCAAAATGCTTTTTGATTTCAATGCTTTCTGCTTGTTAAATTTATGCTAATTTTTGGGGAAGGTAAATCGCTATTGCTGATCCTATGTGTTAAATTTGTTCATAAAAAGACCATGCAGGAATATTTCCTTAAACTTTTTCGGTACAATGAATGGGCCAATAACCAAGTACTTAAGGCTATAGGGCAAGCAGCTAATGTGGACGAGCATGCTGTTAAACTTTTGGCCCATCTGATAGCTTCTCAGAATATTTGGTTGGCAAGGATCCTCAAATCTGATACTAACAAAATTGAGATGTGGCCAGATGATACTTTGGATGATTGTAAAGCAAAGATTCAACAAAGCTCTGAGGAGTGGACCGAATTCATCGAGACGATGAACGATGAACATTTCAAAGAGGATCACCTCTACAAGAATTCAAAAGGGGACTTGTTTAAATCAAGTATGGACGAAATTTTGACCCATGTGGCCAATCACGGATCTTATCACCGGGCCCAGATCAACCAGCTATTGCGCCAGAATGGTAATGAACCGGCAGTTACGGATTACATCTTTTACACCAGGGAGAAGCGGGAATAGTTTTAGGTTCAAACCAAAATTTATTCAATAGATATCAGGGCTTTTACATAAAGTTGCCAAAGCGTTTCTACGATAAACTTGTTGACCAAAACCAAGACATTTCAAATTATTTTTAATTAATAGCTAAGGTTTGCGCCTGAGCTATAGGATGGGATTAAAACCCTATTCGGTAGGTTGGATCTTCAAGCCCAACCTAAAATTAGACATACACCAGGCCTTCCTCCTCTTGGCCAAAAGTTTGATGCTGTTGGTTGGCGTATCTCATGTGGATCAGCGCTGTTAAAACCGCATCTACTTCATGCCATGATTCAAGCGGGTCTACTAATTTTAACTTATAGGCGCTTGTCACCACCTCCTTAACATCCTTGATGTATTGCTTTTGCTTTTTATAGCCCAAAGTTTTCAAGTCCAAAATTGTTGCTAATTTGGCTGGGTAGCCTTCCTTTAATTGGATATCAAAAGACTTGAGTTCAGATTTTAACCGGATGGCCCTGGCTGTAAGGCCTGCTAAAAACATGGGTGACATCCCACTAATCTCACGGTCGCATTGGCGAAAGAAAAAATCCCAATTGTTGGTATGGTAATAGGCAGCGGGTAAGCTTAAAGGCGCATCAATAAAAGCTTGCCGGGTTTTGTTATTGGTCAGTTGTTGTTTGATGAACCGGTCAGCGTCTTGATTTTTTTCCGTGCTTTTCAGTTGTAGATAGCCAGATGGGTCTATAAAGGCAATGGCTGTTGTTCCGGCTTTTTGCTTGCCATAATCAATGCCTATATAAAGGGGATTCATGAATTTGCTTTTGCTTTGTTCAAAGCTTCTTGGTAGGTATTTAAAGCACGCTGCCTGGCAAATTTATGATCAATCATGGGTTCGGGGTATTCTTTGGTTCCATACTCGGGCACCCAATAGCGGATGTATTCGTAGTTGGGATCGAACCGTTCAATTTGCCGTTGCGGATTGAAAATTCTGAAATAAGGAGCAGCGTCCACACCGGTTCCGGCTGCCCATTGCCATCCGCCATTGTTAGAAGCCAATTCATAGTCAAGGAGTTGCTTGGCAAAATACCGCTCACCCCAACGCCAATCAATGAGCAAATGCTTGGTTAAAAAACTGGCAGTTACCATGCGGACTCGGTTGTGCATGTACCCAATGGTATTGAGCTGCCGCATGCCTGCATCTACCAGTGGATATCCCGTCTTACCTTCACACCATTTTTTAAAGTCAGCTTCGCTATTGATCCATTGAATGTTATCGAACTCGGGTTTAAAGGATTGGTCTGCCACTTGTGGGTAATACCAAAGGATCATTTGGTAAAAATCCCGCCAAATAAGTTCATTGGTGTAAGTATTACTGTTTTCAAGGCCCTTATGCAGTAATTGGCGAATGCTTATGGTACCAAACCTTAAATGGGGACCCATCCGGCTTGTTGCATTCAAGGAAGGGTAATTCCGCTTATCATGGTATTGCTGGAGCACGTTTGGCTCTACTGAATGAGGTGGAAATGGAACATCGGTTGGTTTAAAATTAAGCTCTTCTAACGATGGCTGGTGAAATGGTGTTGTTTGAAGATGGTTATGAAGCACGTCTTCTGACGGGTATTGCTGAGGCGGATCGGTTTCGAACCTTTTTTTCCAGGCCCTGCTGTAGGGGGTAAATACGTGGTAAGGCTTGCCGTCTGCTTTTACCACTTCATTTTTTTCAAAAATTACTTGGTCTTTGGCGCCAAAAAATTCGATGTTGTTTTGGTTCAGTAAAGTTTTAACGGCTTCATCCCTTTCCTTTGCATAAGGTTCATAATCGCGGTTTACAAAAACCTTTTCAACCGGATAATTGGCAAGCAATTCTTGCCAGATTTCAACTGGTTTACCATGAAAAATGAGCAGGGAAGAACCGTATTTCTGAAGTTGCTCATTGATATGCGTTAAAGCATTATGAATAAAATGAATCCTGGCATCGTTGTAATCCTCTAATTTATTAAGGATTTCGGTATCAAAAATAAAAATAGGTAGGACTGGTCTTCCTGACTGAAGGGCTTTGTAAAGTCCGGCATTGTCTTCCAACCTTAAATCGCGCCTGAACCAAAATATATTGACCGGGCTATTCATGGCGTTAAAAAAGTTAATTTTTTTAATGCTTACCTGCTAAAATCGGAGCTTGTTAAACATTGCGAATACCAGAGATGCCGCCATCTACACCTATCACTTGACCCGTAATCCATGTAGCATCGGGGCTTAATAAGAACTTGGTCAAGCCTGCAATGTCACCTTTTTCACCATACCGTTGAAGCGGGTGTCTTTGATGGGAAGCTTTTTGCTTTTCTTCTGTAGAGAGGAGGTTTTCAGCCAAAGGTGTATTGGTTAATGAGGGTGCAATGACGTTGGTACGGATGTTCTGAGGGGCCAGTTCTGCCGCAAGCGTGCGCCCAAGTCCTTCTATTGCAGCTTTAGCAGTAGCAATGGAGGCATGGAAGTTCATCCCATTTTGAGCCGCTACCGTGCTGTAAAGCACAATTGAGGCATCTTTGGATTTTTTCAAAGGTTTCAAGCATTGTTGGATTACTTTAACCGCTCCTTTAACGTTGAGGTCAAAGTCACTCTGAAAATCTTCCAGTTTCAACCCTTTAAAAGGCTTGAGTGTTATAGATCCCGGGGCATAAACCAATCCGTGCAATTGTTCGGGGATTTCGCTCAATGCTTCTTGTACTTGGTCAGAATTGACATCAAACGGTATATGCGTAATGTTCTTTTGTTGAAGTTCATCAGAAGGATTCCTTGAAGCTACCCACAAGTTGGCCCCTGCTTCATGCAGTTGGTGGACAACTTCCAACCCAATACCAGATGTTCCTCCAATCACAAGAATGTTTTTGTCTTTCATTTGTTGCGTTTTTTACTGAATAACAGGACAATGTTAAAGATGTTTAAAACGTTCAGAAGATTTTAATAAAGTAAGCATGTGTTAATACAAAACTTGTACAATGCTTTTTCCAAAAAAACTTGGAAATTGTTATTTTAGCCCACTTAAGCGGTAAGGAAAAAAGTAGACAAATGGCAACTAAACAAAAGGGATTAAGCAATAAGAACGTAACGCAAGATACTTACATTCAATGGTATGAGCTTATGCAACTCATACGTGATTTTGAATTCAATGCCTACCGGCTGGTGGGCCAACAGAAAATCAGTGGTTTTTGCCATGTTTATTCAGGAGAAGAAGCGGTGGTAGCTGGTTCCATGTCAGCCATTGAAAAAGATGATAAAACGATCACTGCTTACCGTGATCATGGCCATGCGCTTGCTGTTGGTATTGATCCCAAGTACGTTATGGCGGAACTTTTTGGGAAAATCGATGGCTGTACCAAAGGTAAAGGTGGTTCCATGCATATGTTCTCCAAAGATTTGAATTTCTTCGGTGGTCATGGTATTGTAGGCGGCTGTATCCCGCTTGGAACCGGAATTGGTTTTGCTGAGAAGTACAAGGAATCGGGCAATATTTGTGTAACCTTTTTTGGCGATGGTGCCGTTTTGCAAGGTTCCTTTCATGAATCCCTCAACTTGGCAATGACCTGGAAATTGCCCATTGTTTATGTTATTGAGAATAACCAATATGGCATGGGTACTTCCATTGACCGGGTTACCAATGTTCCGGAGCTTTACAAAAAGGCCTGCGAATTTGATATGCCTGCCGAGCAGGTAGACGGCATGAATCCTTATGAGGTGCATAAAGCCATGGAAAAAGCTGCTAATCGGGCCAGAAAGGAAAGCACGCCAACGTTACTGGAAATGCAAACCTATCGTTACAGGGGTCATTCTATTTCTGATCCGGCCACTTACCGTACAAAAGACGAGGTGGAGCATTACAAGGGCCTTGATCCCATAGAACAAGCCCTGGACGTTATAAGGAAGAAAAAGTACATGAACGAGGAAGAGATTAAGGAAGTGAAAGATCGCGTGAAGCAAAGGGTTCAGGATGCCATTCAATTTGCGGATGAAGCTGATTTTCCCGATCCCTCAGAATTGTACAAGGACGTTTACATGCAAGATGACTATCCCTACCTTGTTGACTAATTATGAATCCCAAATTTCCTCGGTTATTTTCTCGTTCAAAATGAGGGTTTTGGGTTGCTATTTTTAGGAAAAAAATTATTTTTGCATTCCTTTAATGATAAGCTAATAATTTATGGCAAGTCCTCAGAATTCTCAAGAAAATCAGGAATTAAATCGGTTTGAACAATTTATTGTTAGCTACCGGCAATACTTAACCATAGGATTAAGTGTTGTGCTTATTGCTATTGCAGGGTATTTGATTTGGAATCAGTTCATTCTGCAGCCTCAGCAAAAAGAGGCCCAACAGGAAATATTTCAGGCTCAACAATATTTTAGCAAAGACTCTTTAGACAAGGCCCTTCATGGAGATAACCAGTACAAGGGTTTTTTAGAAATTGCTGAGGATTATAGCTGGACCAAAAGCGGCAATCTTGCCAATTATTACATAGGCGTTATCTACCTCAAAAAAGGAGATTACCAGAAATCCATAGATCACCTTAAAAGCTTTAATACGGAAAGTAAGATGGTTGGCTCCATGGCTTTGGGCTGCATGGGAGATGCTTATTCTGAATTGCAACAATACGATGAGGCCATTACTTATTACATAGATGCTGCCAATAAAAACCCCAATAAATATACATCTCCTGTTTTTCTTAAAAAAGCCGGCATTGCACTTGAAGAACAAAAACGCTTTGACCGGGCCCTTGAAGTTTACCAAAAGCTTAAGAATGAATATGGGGATTCAGATCAAGCGAATAACGTAGAAAAGTACATAGCCCGTGTAAGAGCTAAGATTAACACCAATAAATCTTAAATGCTGCATTATGGCCAAAAAGCAGCAGCCAAAAGTTCAATCTACCCCAAATTTAGAAGAAGTTATTAAGCAAAAATCCATCGGCATCGTTACCGCTGAGTGGAATCAATCCATTACCTACGCTTTAGAAACGGCTTGTGTTGATCATCTTCAACAATTCGGAATTCAAGAAGACCGTTTACAAGTGAAAAGGGTTCCAGGCTCATTTGAAGTGCCGCTTGGAGCGCAATACCTGGCCGAACTCGGTAATGTACATGGCGTTGTTTGCATTGGCTGCTTAATTCAAGGGGAAACCCCGCACTTTCATTACATTGCTGATGCAGTAACTCGAAATATAGCTGACCTTAACCTTAAATATAGCATTCCTTTTATTTATGGTATGCTCACCGTCAATAAGGCCGAGCAAGCTGAAGAACGAGCAGGAGGCAAACAGGGTAACAAAGGAATTGAAGCAGCTGATGCTGTTTTAAAGATGCTTCAATTTAAGCAGGAATTCCTTACCAACAAGCACCAGCTGGGTTATTAATAGGTCGTGCACTATTCTTTCATTTATTTGTTATCCCTTTATTAGTTCAATTACCCTCTATGAAACAAGGTTATAAAATCCTGGTTACAGGAGCCAATGGCTACATTGGCAGGCGAATGCTACCATTTTTGGTCAAGGAAGAATACCACATTGTATGCCTTGTTAGGGATGTTCGCAGGTTTGATGTAGAAGACACGCTTAAACCTTTTGTGGAAGTTGTGGAAGGAGACTTGCTTAAAGCCGAGACGCTAACTTCCATTCCTTCCGACATTGATGCTGCTTATTTCTTGGTCCATTCTATGAGTTCTTCCTACGATGATTTTCAGCAAATGGAGGCCCTCACAGCCAAAAATTTTGTTAATGTCCTGGTTAATACCTCATGTCAGCAAATTGTTTTTTTAAGCGGAATTATGAATGAGGCTACCCTGTCGCGTCACTTCCAATCCCGCCTTAACGTGGAACAAATCCTGTTGCAAAGCAAAATTCCGGTAACGGTTTTAAGGGCTGCCATCATTGTAGGTTCTGGAAGTGCCTCATTTGAATTGGTAAGGGACTTGGTGGAAAAGTTACCCATCATGGTAGCACCTAAATGGCTAAAAAACTACGTGCAGCCAATTGCAATCCGGGATGTACTTAAATACTTAACAGGTGTGCTGTTTCAACAAAAAGCTTACGATCAAATTTTTGATATTGGTGGACCGGATGTGCTTTCTTACCGCAATATGCTTATGAAATATGCTGAAATACGTGGATATAGGCGGATCATAATAAATATACCGGTATTAACGCCCAAACTTTCAGCTTATTGGCTTTACTTTGTTACGGCCACTTCATTTCCTCTTGCAAGAACCTTGGTTGAAAGTCTTAAAAATGAAGTAGTGGTGAAAAAGCGTGGCATAGAAAAAATTGTACCCATTGATACCATATCTTACCAAGAAGCAGTAAAAATGGCTTTTTCAAGGATTGAACAAAACATCGTCCCTTCAAGCTGGAAAGATGCCATGGTCAGTAGCAATATCAGGCCCGATTTTATGGACCTTGCTAAGATCCCCGAATACGGGTGCGTTCAGGACATTCAAAAAATTCCGTTGCAGCAATCTACCCAAAACGTTATTAACAATATATGGCGAATTGGAGGGCAAAATGGATGGTATTACATGAATCTGTTATGGAAGCTAAGAGGGATATTGGATAAAATGGCGGGCGGTGTTGGCTTAAGAAGGGGCCGGAGGAGCCCGGATGAATTGGTTAGCGGAGATGCATTGGATTTTTGGCGCGTATTGGTTTCTGACCAATCAAAAGGGCATTTACTACTTTATGCAGAAATGAAACTGCCCGGAGAGGCGTGGTTGGAGTTTAAGGTAAACCAGGAAAACGGATCGCCCTATTTACAACAAAAAGCCAGTTTTAGGCCAAGAGGCATTTCCGGAAGGCTTTATTGGTACAGCCTTTTTCCTTTGCACTTCTTTATATTTAGAGGCATGGCCCAACGAATTGCGTCTAAAAACCTAACCTAACCACAATTCAATCTTCAATACCTATCTTATTATACCAATAAGCAGATAACAACCTTTTTTTATTCCTTTATGGATTGATCAGGTTTTTAAAGCGATATTATAAAAACTTCTATTGATGGTTGTCTTCTTTAAATCGTAAGTAGTTTAAAAATTCCTGTTTTGTATCAGCTTCTTGAAATTTACCTGAATATTCGGAAGTGATGGTACTGCTGCAAGTATCTTGAATGCCCCGTGAGCTTACGCACATGTGATGGGCATCGATCAATACCGCTACATCCTCTGTACCCAATACCGTCTTAAGAGAATCAGCAATTTGCTTGGTAAGCCTTTCCTGAACCTGTGGACGCTTGGAAAAATATTTAACAATCCGGTTAATCTTGGAGAGGCCAATTACATTACCATTGGAAACGTATGCCACATGGGCTTTTCCTTCAATGGGGAGGAAGTGATGCTCACAATGCGAATGAACAGAAATGTTCTTTTGAACCAGCATTTCATTGTACTGGTACTTGTTTTCAAATAAAGAAACCGAGGGCTTGTTTTCTGGTTTCAGGCCACTACATATTTCCTCTACATACATCTTGGCAACGCGTTTTGGGGTACCCTTAAGGCTGTCATCGTTGAGGTCCAGCCCGAGTATTTCCATGATTTCCCGAAAATGTTTTTCGATCAGGTCTATTTTCAGGTTATCATCCATATCGGAAGCATCATCCCGAACCGGCGTTTTATTGGGATCCCCAATGTGCTCATCGCCAATTTCATCTTTGGTTAAGTTGGATAGGTCTTGGTCCTTCACCACTTTATTGTTGTTTTCCATTTTAGATATTGCTTTGTAATTCAGCTAAAGACTAAATGCTTTAACGACTCAACCCTGCTTGAAGTTCTAAACAACAAAACTATAATAATTTTATGGCTTGTTGTGAGCCGCTAATGAAATCAACCATTTAACAGCTAATCATACTTTTTGTTTTTTAAGCAGAATGGTATCATAAGGATTAGTCCTAATAAAATTTTTAAAAATGCGATTCTCTCAAATTAAGGAAACCTGCTTATACGTGCGTGATCTCGATCAAAGTGAAGCCTTTTACCACGGAAAATTGGGAATGAGGGTGCTTACCAAAGTTGAAGGCAGGCACGTTTTCTTTCAAGCTGGTAGTTCTTTATTGCTTTGCTTCATAGCTGATGCTACGAAAAATGATCCACAATTGCCAGCTCATTACGGTTACGGAAAAATGCACCTTGCCTTTGAAGTTTCCAGAGGGGCCTATGAAAACACCAAGCAATGGATCCAAAGCAAAGGAATTACCATTGAACATGAACAGTATTGGCATGAGGATTTTTATTCCTTTTATTTCAGAGATCCTGATGGGCATTCATTAGAGGTTGTGCCTGAAGGAATGTGGGGTTTGTAGGTTAAGCAATTATAATTCCGGCTAATCCAAGCAAGGCTTTTTTAAGTAACCTCAGGAATAACTTGTGTTACGTATTTAATGTCACTGTCAGGTTTTGATGCACCCAACCAATGATTCGGGCCAATCAAGACCTTTTAAACCACTCTATATGCTCTTAAAAGCTTAATAAAAGTTTAGCCAAACTCATGTGTAATCGTTTTAAACAGGTAATAATTGAAGAACGCAAATGGGAGGTTTAGGAAGAATATCAAATGCTGCACCTTGATTTCATAAAATGCTTAAATCCTCTTGTATTGTAATAAGAATTTACGCGCAATCAGCAATCAATTAACTACTGCGTTCCTTTCAAGCTTATTTTTTCAACCCTATTTTCATGGCGGCCGCCTTCGAAGTTAGTTGCTAAAAACGTTTTGGTAATTCCTATCGCGGTAGCTTGATCTACGAACCTGGCTGGGATACAAAGCATGTTGGCATTGTTATGCTCGCGGGCCAGTTTACTTACTTCCTCATTCCAGCATAAAGCAGCCCTGATGTTCTGATGTTTATTGGCCGTCATGCAAGTGCCATTGGCTGACCCGCACAAAACAATACCGAAGTCGTAAACTCCTGCTTCTACTTTTTCAGCCACAGGATGCGTAAAATCAGGATAATCGCAAGATTCCGTTGAGTGGGTCCCGAAATCATCCACTTCATGGTTTTGGCTTTCCAGCCATTCCTTCACGGTTTCTTTCCTTTCATACCCAGCGTGATCGCTACCAATTGCTAATTTCATGGTTATGGTTTTTCAATTTATCAAAATTAAGAAACTTTTGGGTGCTCTGTTAGGGTGCTGCTTTTTTACTAACGATGGCTGATATGGAGATGCTGATCTCGTATAAAATTAGAAATGGTAAACAAAGCAGGATCTGGCTGGTAACATCCGGGGGTGTCAGTACTGCAGCTATTAGCAGAACAACGATCAGGGCATGTTTGCGATAATAGCGCATGTCTTGGGGCGTAATTAAACCCATTTTGGACAAGAAGTAAACCACCACTGGCATCTCAAAAATGATGGCTGCTGCGAAAGTAACAGAGGCCACCGTTGAAACATAGCTCCTTAAAGTGATAGCGTTTTGAACCGTATCGCTAACCCGGTAACTGCCGAGGAATTGCACAGACATGGGTGTGAGCAGATAATAGCCAAACAATACACCTAAAAAGAAAAGCAAAGAGGTGAAGAAGATCATGCCCCTGGCATATTTTCTTTCAGAACGATCCAAGGCTGGTTTCAGGAATCGCCATAGCTCATAAACCAAATAAGGAAATCCCAGAATGATGCCGAAAGCCACAGAGACAAAAATGTGCTGGGTAAATTGGCCTGCCATGTGAATATTGGAAAGCTTGAACCCCATTTCTTCAAAGCAAAGGTTGTTGCCTAAGAACAGGAAATGGGAAAGGTTACACAATTGCTCATAAGTCCAGAAATCGAGCCTGGATGGCCCCAAAACGATCAAGTCGAATACAAGGCTTTTGTTGATGAAGGCCAGGATGGTTAAACCAAGTATTACGCCAATTGACCTTACCAAATGCCATCTCAGCGTTTCAAGGTGGTCCAGAAAGCTCATCTCCTGGTCATCCTGATTGGCCTCTTTTCGTTGCTTCTTCCTTTTCGGCAAATGGTTGGTTTTTTCTTTTCCTTTAATTTTGATGCAAATTAAAGCATTCAACCAAATAAAACCCTGTAAGCCTAAGCATAGCCTTTAAAATCTGGACGACCTTTATAGATTATTTGGTACTATAATTAGCTATTGCCTAATGGTTTTGGTTGTTTGCTATGTTCTTTGTTTAAGGTCCTAAAGATGTAAAATGTTGAAAAAGGAATTAATTAGAATTTTACTGGTGCTAAGTTGTGGTTTAATGGGCTGCTTCATGACCAAGGCTCAGAATATGGTCACCATCAATGGTGAAAAACGGGACCAATTGGTAATCAACCCTACTTGGGAGCATTGGCTCAATGCACCTGAAAACATTGACCTTGTTAATTACAAAAACCGGGGCATTACCCTTAGTTCCTTGTTAAGGCTAACGCCTAACGAACAAAACTTTGGCTTTGCTACAGGTGTGTATTTTTCCAGCTCTAATATTTTTTCCGATGCCAATAAATGGGAATTCAATGAAGCTGAGAAAATAGTATCGGTTGTTGAAGCCCCTGACGAAACTTATGAAAAGAACAAAGTATCTTTAAATTATTTAGGGGTGCCCGTGGAACTTCAATTTAAGGCGAATCAAAATGATGAGGCTTTCAAATGCGCATTGGGTTTAAAAGGTGGTTTCCTCATTGATGCCCATACCAAGTTGAAGGACAAAAATGACGACATTTTTAAAGAAAAACACATTAATGCCTTTAATAACATGCAATACGGCCCTTATTTAAGAATTGGCTGGGGGAGTATTCGCTTAACTGGTTATTACGGCATTGCCAATGTATTTGATGCTGACAAGGCACCGGATGTAGCACGTTTAAGTATTGGCTTTGGAATCATTGGCTTGTAGGACGAAGGTCATTAGCAACCATCAAAAGCAATCTGAACCTAAAACTTTGTTTTTGCATTGTTGTTCATGGTTAGACACAAATTTTTGAAGTGTAATGTTTAATTTTAATAAAAAGCAAAATAAAAACTCCATGAAAGATCAGGTATATAAGGCGTTAGGCACTGTGATCGATCCCGATATCAAAAAGGATTTGGTCACGCTGAACATGATTAAAGATCTTGAATTAGATAATAAAAACATCAAATTTACCATCGAGCTGACCACGCCAGCTTGTCCACTCAAGGATAAACTCAAGAATGATTGCATTTCTGCCATTCATCAATATGTGGGAGAAGATTACGAAGTTGAAGTTGAATTTTCTTCGCAAGTTACCAGCCAAAGGCAGGATAATCAGGAAATGTTGAGCGGCATTAAAAACATCATTGCGGTTTCATCCGGTAAAGGTGGGGTTGGTAAATCAACAATAGCCAGTAATCTTGCCATTGGGCTATCAGAACTTGGCGCAGAAGTTGGATTGCTCGACTCTGATATACACGGGCCATCTTTACCCACGATGCTTAATTTGAGTGGTGCTAAACCCGAAGTTCAACAGCAGGAAGGGGACCGGGTTATCATGGAACCTGTTCAGCAATACGGTATTAAAACGAACTCCATAGGCATGTTGATCGACCCCAACCAACCTGTTGTATGGCGAGGTCCTATGGTCTCCTCTGCACTCAAGCAATTGTTCCTCGATACCAATTGGGGTGAATTGGATTATTTGGTAGTTGACCTTCCTCCGGGCACAGGCGATATCCATTTAACGCTTACCCAACAATTTCCGGTAACAGGAGCGCTGATGGTTACCACGCCTCAGAAAGTATCAATTAGTGATGTGCGTAAGAGTGTAGAGATGTTTAAACAACCTCAGATCGACATTCCGCTGTTAGGGTTTATTGAAAACATGGCCTATTTCATTCCGGAGGAATTTCCGGACTATCAATACAACATTTTTGGTCAAGGGGGCGGTGATCAACTTGCGGATGTTTACGATGTACCTTTGGTTTCCAAGATTCCCCTTGTGATGGGAGTTACTGATGAAGCAGATGAAGGGAAACCTGCGGTGCTCAAAGAAGGCACCTTGATGCGGGATTCGTTCCTTGAAATGGCCCAAAAAGTAGCCCAAAGGGTGGCAATTGTCAATAGCCAAGTGCTTGAAAAAGAAGCAGTAACAGAATAACAGGATGCTAACAAAACCCTGGAATTTTGTACCTTTGCAGGTTCAATGAATTGATTTATGGATGATAAACAGAACTTAATGGCCAAGGTGGAAGAAGCTTTGGATTCCATGCGTCCGTTCTTAAAAGCAGATGGAGGGGATATAGAATTGGTCGATATTGATGAGAACATGCAGGTATTGGTGAAGTTGCTCGGCAATTGTAGCAATTGCCATATGAGTGATATGACGATGAAGGCAGGAGTTGAAGAAGCCGTTATGCGTTCTGTTCCTGAAATTGAAGGCATTGTTGCCATTGCAGCGGAAGAAGAGCAGCAATAACCAAGTCAGGTTTTGCCCGTACATTACCCATTACCTCTTTAAGCGAATTAGCAACCCTTAATTAGGAATATGATCATTTCATTATAGATATTGAGCTTTCATCAAACTTCTATTCAAGTCACTAGATCAATCTTCCAACAATATTCCCGCTTTACCCAATGGAGCTTTACGACTACCTTGAGATTTTAGCTGTTATAACCGGGCTTGTAGGCGTTTATTTCAGTACAAGGGAAAATATTTTGTATTGGCCCCTTTCTATGATCAGCGTGTCAGCATTTATTATGATCTACTGGCACATTCGGCTTTATGCCGATATGGGGTTGATGGTTTTTTATTTCTTTACCAGTATGTACGGCTGGTACCATTGGCTCCAGGGTGGAAAAGGCAATCAGCAATTACCCATTTCTAAAATACCTATGAAGGAATTGGCCTTTCTAATGACAACTGGTGCAATAGGTACGCTTGCCTTTGCCTATTTCCTCGGTTATACGGATGCCGATATACCCTATTGGGATGCATTTACAACTATTTTTAGCCTTGCAGGCGTATGGATGATGGCCCGAAAATATTTGGAAGTTTGGATCCTGTGGTTTGTAATTGATGCGGTTTATGTCGGGATTTATATTTACAAAGAGGTTTTTTGGACCAGTGGTCTTTACTTTATCTACGTGTTCCTTGCAGTGTATGGCATGTTTAATTGGTGGAAATCCTACAAAGCTCAACAAGCAAATGACCCTTAAAATTGCCATAACGGGGCCTGAATCAACCGGGAAAACAACATTAGCTCAGCAATTGGCCTCTACTTATGAGATGCCTTACCTGCCTGAATATGCCAGGGAATATATAGGAGCACTGGATCGGCCTTATACCTATAAGGATGTCATTGCCATTGGCCGTGAACAGTTAAATCGTGAAGATCAACTGGCCGGGGAAGGTCATTCCCGCATTTTCCTGGATACGGATCTCCTGGTAATTAAAATCTGGCTTCAGGATAAATTTCAATTAGTGCCTGAGTGGATAACCCAAGCCATCAATCCCAAAAGGTATGATCTGTTTTTGTTAATGTATCCGGATTTACCCTGGCAAGCTGACGCACAAAGGGAGGATGCTGAACGTTTAAATGCGTTGTTCTCTATTTATGAAAAGGCACTAAAAGATTACAATCTTGCATACGCGGTTATTCGAGGTAAAGGCGAAGGGCGGCTTCAAAATGCCATAAAAGCTTTGGCCAATTTTGAAGGAATTTAATTAGCTGATAGTTCTATATTTGTTTCCCAGCCAAGTATTTCAGCATTCCCTTTTTGTAACGGCTGCAAATAATTAAAATTATAGACTATTTTGATAAAATTGTGAAAACACGAAAATCATTTAGGACTCGGCTGGGTAAGGTCAGAGATTGTTTCGTCCGAGTCTTTGACTCGGACGAAGAGGGGTTCTAAAATTTCAAACTCAGTTTACCCATAAAATTCCGGCCTGCTTGGGGGTAATAGTAATTGGTGTATTGGGGAGCGCCTTCTTCATTTAAATAAGGAAAAACATATCCATCTGAGGAATACAAGACATTGAAAATGTTGTTGGCTTCAACGCTGACTTCAATCGCTCTGAAAAGGGCCTTGTTTTTCACTGTATAACTTAGTTTTGCATTGTTCACGAAATACTTTTCAAGCATACGCTCCTCACTTTCTGTGTTGTCAAGGTATTGATCCCCTACATATTTACTCCGGAAGCTTACTTCAAGATTTTTCAACGGTTCATAAGTGAAATTGCTGAAACCGATAATGGAAGGAGCAAAGGCAATGGGCTTGCTGTCGTAGGTCTCAATAAGTTGGCCGTCCACCTGATAATTGAAATCAAGGATGCGATTCCGGCTCAACGTTAAATTGCCGTTCCAACTGAACCTTTTACTCAATTCAAGGCCTCCTATCAGTTCTATGCCTGCCCGGTAACTATTGTCTACATTGGTACGGATGGAGCGACCTACATCATTGACTTCTCCGGTCTGTACCAACTGATTTTTATAATCCATCAAATAGCCATTGACTTTGATGGATGCATTTTGCCATTGCTTTTCATAGCCAAGCTCAATATTGCGAAGCTCTTCGGGTTGCGGTTCTACACCGCTTGAGGCATCAATGTAGTCATCACGCGTAGGCTCGCGGTGGCCAATACCGCCAAAAAGGTAAATCCTGCTGGAAGCAGATAAGGCATAATTCAGGCCGAATTTGGGATTGAAAAAATCAAGGTGGTCTTCCTGGGCGATGTCCTGCCCGTCAATGTCAAGTCCGCTGGTTTTGTAACCAATGGTTCGGAATTGAAAATCCCCAAATACACTAAGATTGCTGCTCACTTCATAGTTGACTTTTGCGTAAATATTGAAGTCGTTTTTCAAAGCATTATTGTCGTAAAACTTGTCCTTGATTTCGCTATCACCGGCAAATCTCGACCAAATGACCGTTCCATAATGATCTCCGTCATACATATTCCAGGCTCCGCCAATGTTAACTTTCAACCGGTTTTTTTCATAAACCCCGGAATAAGTGGCGCCATAAAAATGGTTGTTAAGCCATCGCCTTCTTACCAAATCAGAATTTGAAATGGAAGAATCTCCAATGGTTACGGGCTGAATCTGGTGCAGTGAAAGAGAGGCATCGCGCTGGTATTGCTCGTAGTATCCATTGCCATACGTGTAATGCAGGGCTCCGTTGAGTCTTATCTGGTCGTTAATTTTATGGGATAAGTGCAATTGGTAATGATCCTGGCCGTAGTTGTCGACCTGGTTTTCATAAGTATAATGATTGTAATTGCGGCTATCAGGTTTGGTTTTCGGATTTGTGGCCAGTTCCCCAATAAAGTTTTGAGCCGTAGATCGTTCCCCCACGGAATCTTCAACCACGCCCCACCAGGATTGGTAAGTTTCTTCCCGGCCTGAAAACGTAATGGCTTTGATCATGGTGTTTTCATCACGATAACTACCCGAGAAATAATAGGATTTAAGGTCAGATGTGGCGCGGTCAATGTAGCCGTTTGATTGAATACGGGAAAGGCTCCCATTAAAAGCCCAGGTTTCATTGATCAAACCCGTTCCAAATTTGAGGTTGTTTTTAAGGGTATTGAAGGAGCCATAGGAGTTGTTCAATTCAGCATAGGGCTCAGTTTTCAAAGCAGTAGTCTGCATGTTCACGGTTGCGCCAAAAGCTCCTGCTCCATTGGTAGAGGTGCCCACGCCTCGCTGCAATTGAATGCTCTCTGATGAACCTGCAATATCTGGGATGTTCACAAAAAACAAACCATGGGATTCTGCATCATTAAGGGGTATTCCATTGATGGTTACATTGATCCGGGTAGGGGAAGAGCCCCTGATTCTAAAATCCGAATAACCTACACCGGCTCCACCATTTGAAGTTGCAACCATAGAAGGTTGGCCTTCTAATACGTAAGGCAGGTTTTGAGCTGTGTTTTCTTCTTCAATTTCTTCCCGCGATACATTGGAAAATGTGGTCGGGGCATTTTTATCAACCCTTGTTGACTGTACAATGACCTCATCCTCCAAAATACTGGAGGGCTTTAAAGCTACGGTAAGGTTTTTGGCCTCGTCAAGCTGGATTTTTCGCTTGGTATCCTGGTAGCCCAGGTAGGAAACCCTCAAGGTGTAGGTACCCGGGTCCATATCTTTGAACTCAAATGCTCCTTGGTAATTCGTTACGGTGGATTGGTAGGTTCCCTGAAGCTTAACATGAGCCCCCTCCAGAGGCTCACCTTTTTGTTTACTGGTTACCGTTCCACTTAAGTCCACTTGGCCCAAGCTAAAAAAGGGAAGGCACCATGCCATTACTACATACTTTGCGCACTTCATGTTAATTCAAGTTTTTTTATGGTACAAAAAGCGGGAATTAAAGGAGTGCAGCGTAATGCAATGACTTACTGACTTAATTCCTGACGCCCGCATTACCGGGTTCAGGTTCTAAGGGTCTATTCTCAGAAGGAGCTATTGCCAAACAATAAACTCCAACACCCCTTTAAGTCCCTGTTTTAATAAAAGTGGGTAGCGGATCGTTAGTAGGAATTAGGTTCTTAAAGCCCCATTACTAATTAAACACTACCAACTTAAAGCTTTGAGTAGATATAACCCTATAAAGAAAAGCGAAAGCCAGCAATAAAAGCTCGCTTTTCCCTGCGCCCGTGCTAACGGATTCAGGTTCT
Organism: uncultured Sphingobacteriales bacterium; assembly: GCA_964561545.1. GTDB lineage: Bacteria > Bacteroidota > Bacteroidia > CAILMK01 > CAYYUA01 > CAZLQF01. The sequence continues at coordinate 28,076 of CAZLQF010000013.1, read as the reverse complement.
AAGGGTGTTATCTCAGGAGGATGGATCAAAAGCTTTAATTACCTTGGCAAGTTAAAACTTTTAAAACTGAAAAATTAATTTTTTTAGTTTTAATCCATTCCCCACCCCCAAAGCGTACTGCAAAGGAATAAAAAATGCTGAAATATTGAACAAATCGAATTTATTCTTTCCAAGCGATCATTTTTAACAGCTTCTAAATTTGTCTTAAATTACCACAAAAAAAGAAGATGAATTATTACGGAGGCGAGTTAGAAGCATATATCCAACAACATACCAGCCCAGAACCCAGCCAATTGGCTGAGCTGAACCGCGCAACCAATGTCAAAGTTTCCAAACCGCAAATGCTCTCAGGCCATTTTCAGGGATTGTTGCTAAAGATGTTCAGCATGATGATGCAGCCTCATCAGATCCTTGAGGTGGGCACCTATACCGGGTATTCTGCTATTTGCCTTGCAGCAGGATTGCAGGAAGGCGGCCTTTTGCATACCATTGATAACAATGAAGAGCTTGAACCCATGATCCGCAATTATTTCCATAAAGCTGGAGTGGCAGAACAAGTAGCATTGTATATCGACAATGCTTTAGAGGTCATTCCTAAGCTTGATTACAGTTTTGACATGGTCTTCATAGATGCAGACAAAGTCAATTACAGTAAATACTACGATCTGGTATTTGACAAAGTGCGAACAGGTGGTTTGATTATAGCTGATAATGTGTTATGGAGTGGTAAAGTGGTTGAGCCCAATCCGGATCAAGATACACAGGCGATCATGGCTTATAATGACAAAGTAAATGAAGATGAAAGGGTGGAAAATCTTTTACTCCCTGTAAGGGACGGGTTGATGTTGGCTTATAAGTGCTAAATCAACATTAAAAAGGCTTGAAGTTTCAATTGCAAAAAAGCTGCGATTTTTAACACAAGAATTATTACACTTAAAACCTCAAGCCTTGATGTTGTTTTTTAAGGATTGTTGTTAGACTGCAAAACTTTCACCACATCCGCAAGTGCGCGTTGCATTGGGATTATGGAAGTTGAATCCTTTACCGTTTAAACCATCACTGAATTGGAGTTCAGTACCATGCAAGTAAAGGTAACTTTTCATGTCTACGACAATCTTTTCGTCTCCCTGTTTAAATTCCTGATCATCTTCTTTCATTTCATTATCGAAGTCGAGCCTGTAAGACAATCCTGAACAACCTCCACCTTCTACAGATACACGAACAAAATAAGAAGCATCGTAGCCATGCTCTTGCTTAAATTCTTTTACTTTATCGATTGCTAATTCTGAAGCGCTTATCATAACTTATCATTTTGATTTTAAACAAATTTAACAACTCTTCTTTTATACAAGTTTTACCTGTACTAAATTACAAATTTATTTACAAATTTACAATTGATAAAACATAGATGGTCGTATGAAAATTCCAAATCAGGCGCAAAAGCCCGATGTTTATGAAAATGTGTCGCTGAAACCTTACAACACATTTTGGGTAGAAGCCCAAGCCCGTTACTTTAGTAATTTCAAAACCATAGAGCAATTACAACATTTGATTGAAGATACAAGATTTCAGGATATACCGTGGCTGGTGCTGGGTGGTGGAAGCAATGTTCTCTTTACCTCAAATGAGGATGGTTTGGTCATGGAAAATGGCATCAAGGGTAAGGAAGTTATCGAAGAAACGGCTGATCATGTTTGGCTTAAAGCTTACAGTGGGGAAAATTGGCATCAGTTGGTCCTTTATTGTGTTGATCGTGGCTGGGGTGGTATAGAAAATCTCTCCTTGATTCCGGGCAAGGTAGGCGCAGCACCCATGCAAAACATTGGCGCCTATGGGATAGAGCTTAAGGACGTTTTTGTAAGGCTGGAAACGGTGAACAGAAATTCAGGCGCCCAGGAAGTGTTTGAACACCGTGATTGTGGTTTTGGGTATCGTACCAGCGTTTTCAAGGAAGCTCTAAAAGATCATTACATAATCGTTTCGGTTACGCTCAAGCTTGCTAAAAACCCAACGCCCAATACCGCTTATGCTTCATTGAAGCAAGAATTAGAAAAAAGAGGCATTCACGATCCGGATGTTAAAACCATAAGCGATTTGGTATGTGAGATCCGCAGGAGTAAATTGCCTTATCCCGATCAAATGGGCAATGCCGGTAGTTTTTTTAAAAATCCCATTGTAAGTAAGGACACTTATGATGATCTGAAAAAGGATCATCCGCACATGCCCGCTTATTTTTTGCCCAATGGGGAGGCAAAAATCCCGGCTGGGTGGCTTATTGAACAATGTGGCTTAAAAGGTTATCGTGAAGGAAATGTGGGAACGCATGAACGACAAGCCCTTGTGATTGTAAACCACGGGCGGGCAAAAGGAACGGAAATATGGGCGTTTGCCAAGATGGTTCAGCGGAAAGTAAAATCAGCTTTTAATATTCAAATTTATCCAGAAGTAAACATTTTGTAAGAGAAATTTTGAACAATGGTTTTGGTTGTTCAGGTTTTCATTAAATTTTATACCTTAGCATCATCAATTGATAAAAAGTTAAGCATTATGAAGCAGTTATGTTTTTTATTCTGTACGATGTGGATTTTCAGTAGTTGCACGGACATACCGGATGAAGGACCCAAATGGTCTCCCAAGTATTTTGGCCCGTTGGTAAATACCAAGGTGGAAGCCAATGATATTCCGGAATTAACGGATGTTAAATTCACCGCTGATTTAGATGCTGGTAATATTAACCAGTTACCCAATAACCAACCCATCCCGGAAATTCCAAATTCGGTAACAACCGATGCATTTGAGTTTGAAATCACTAAATATTTTGCGCAGGCAGATGCAAAGAAAATCGACCTTACCCTATCATTTAAAAATACCTGGCCAATTGATATTAAACAAGGAACTGACTTGGTGCTCAGGAATAAAGCCAATCCTTCGAAGGAAATCGTGAGGCAAACCCTTGAAAGCGATATCGATCCCCTTGAATCAACAAGTATAGATGTGACCATCCGTGAAACACTTGTTAAATCAAATGTAGAATTCCTATTGGATAACTTGGGCACCAATGGATCTGATGGTGAAACGGTTGACTTCAATGAGGACCCTTATGCATCAACCCTTCTTTTTGACTTTGATTTTACTTTTGCTTCTTTTAATACGGTCAGTCTGGAGCCCCAGCAAACTTTTAATTTCGATGACACCATAGATTTTCAATACGACACCGGCAATAAAATTAAAGGCCAAATTAATATATTCGCTACCAATTCTTTACCTATTGACTTTGATGTAAGTTTTGACTTGATTGATGAGAATGGAAAGAAAATAGGTACATTGTTTCAAAACCAGCAGATTAACCTTAACAAAACCGAAGTTCAATCGCAGGAGCTGAATACATATACCATTATTAATAGTGATATTAGCGATCAAAAAGATACAATACCCTTGAGCGAAAGCAAGAGAGATCTTTTAAAAGAAACTGATGCACTTAATGGTAAATTTGAAGCGTCAACTGCTGAAGAAGATGTTGATGGTGAACCTCTAAGAGAAAACCAAGAGCGGCTTAAAATCGAACAAAGTGAAGCCTTTCTTAAATTAAAATTTACCGGAGATTTAGAACCCGAAGTAGAACTTTAAAAACACGGCCTTATGCGGTATATTGCTTTAACGCTAATTCTTCTATTCGCTCATCATTTTGCCAATGCTCAATACAATAATTTGGCTCATTTCGGAGGGCATTTTTCTACCCAGTCCTCTATGTATCAACCAAGCCATTTGGGTAAAAACATTGATGAATTTGAAATTAAGCTCCTTGGCGCTTATGGTTGGTTTGGGAATACTTCTTTCAACTATGACCTTGTTGAAAAGGCTTTATCATCAGATCCTGTAGAGCCCGAAACAGTGGATGACATCATCGATAAACTTGAAGGTGACAACCTCTTAGGCGCAGGTGCTTATGTTCAGGCTCCCTTGAGCGCAGCAGTTAAAATTCCAAAAGATGACGAAGAATTTTTCACTTTTTCAATAGGGGCAAGGGCAACCGCAAATGCCAATTTTGAATTTAGTAACAATGTAATGGAGGTATTATGGGAAGGCAATAAGCAATTCAGGGGTCAACGCATCAACTTAGGCCCAGTTGAGGGCAATGTTGCGCTTAATCAGGAATATTATTTGGGCTACACCATGCCCATTGAGTTGGAAAGTGTTGATGATGTGTCCATTCGTCCGGGGATCAGGCTAAGCGTCATTCAATCTGATCTTTCTGTCTATACGGAAAAGGGCAATATTTTCATGGAAACCGAACAAGATGGCAAATACATAGAATTTGAAAATGATTATAACTATCATACAGCTCTAGCTGGTTTAAACGATATTGAACTGTTCTCTGGAGTTGGCAGCGGTTTTGGAGTGGATTTAGGCATTACTACCCATTACAAAGAGCATATGGAAGCGTCTCTTTCTGTCATTGATATTGGTTCTATTACTTATTCCGGTAACGTTGAAAGTTATTCTAATAGTGCTACCTTTAGGTATGAAGGTGTAGAAGTAGATCCGATCAATGTAGTTGAAGACCAATCAGTGGATGTTAATATCGATTCGATTGAAACATTTTTAGACCCTACAATCAGCGATGATGACTATTCTATGCCCTTGGGTACCAAATTGGTGCTGCAAGGTACTTACCGGTTACAGGAGGACGATTACAATGATGAAACTTTCTTTAAGCACAACATACATTTCCTGTATGTACAAGGCTTTAACAATCACCTGGATGCTTCATCCAGACCTTTCTTTTCTCTGGGTTATGATTATAACTTGAATAAAATTTTTCATGCAGGGGCGTCTTTGGGATATGGTGCTTACAACAATTTTATGTTCGGGCCCTATGTTTCAGTTAAAGGAGGCCCGGTCAGATTTGGAATCGGTACCAATAACATATTACCGCTATTTGGTGGTGGCACAGGTGCAGATCTTTCCGTAAATTTATCATTGGCTTTCTAAAAAAACAATTGAGCCACTTTCTGGTAGGTATAAAATTACTATGAGGAAGTGGCTCATTTTTTATTGTTGCTTTCTCATTAATTTTTATTTCCTAAATTTAACTACGTAACAAGTTTGATATGGCATCCCAAAATTCGTAATGTCCATTATGCTAAACCATGTTCAGCTTGATAAAGTACTTGTGTTAGATCTTGAGACCGTTCCAATGGTTGAGGATTATGAAAGCTTACCGGAAGACCTCCAACCTTTGTGGGATGAAAAGGCAGCAAGGATCAATAGACCTGACGAATCAAAAACGCCTGAGGATTTATTTTCGAGAGCTGGTATTTATGCAGAATTTGGTCGCATCGTTTGCATTTCATTCGGCATTTTTAATAAAATAGACCAACCCATCAGTGGGGATGATCATCAGTATCAATTTCGGATCAAATCCTTTTCGGGGGAAGACGAACGCAAAATCCTTATCAATTTTATTGAACTGCTCGATAATCATTTTAAGCCCAATCAACATTACTTATGTGCCCATAACGGGCAGGAGTTTGATTTCCCTTATTTAGCTCGCAGGATCTTGATTCATGGATTTAAAATCCCGGATATGCTTGATATAGCCGGAAAAAAACCTTGGGAAACCAAGCACTTATTGGATACTATGCAGCTGTGGAAATTTGGTGATTACAAGCATTTTACTTCTCTAAAATTGTTGACCACCATTTTTAACATTCCCACGCCTAAAGAAGATATCAAAGGATCGGATGTACACCGGGTATTTTATGAAGAAGGGGATGTGGATCGGATTGTAGAATACTGTCAAAAAGATGTTTTGGCCACCGGGCGCTTGCTGATGAAGTTTAAGGGCATGCCCATACTAAGGGATGATGAAGTGGTCATGGTTGATGAAGAGGGCTGATTTCATGATTTATAAGGATACGATTGCCAAATAAAAAAGGATCCTTAGGCGTTTCATGGCTTAAATGTAAAAAATTCTGTGGCCATGCAGGGCACCAATAAAAAAGCCCCGCCATTGGCGGGGCTTTAAATCCGGTTGTTTAGTATGTGTGTACCTTTACCGAATTATTAGCTTTTTGTTCACAATTTCGCCTTTCTCTACGTTTTGTAACTTTATAAAATACAATCCGCTTTCATAAACAGACGTATTTAATTGCAATTTGGTTCCATTAAACCTTTCTCTAAACATTATTTGTCCTTGTGTATTGAACAATTCGATTTTCTTGTTATCCGAGTTGTCTGAGGTTATGTTCAATACATCCTCCGTTGGATTGGGATACATGTCGAAGCTGCTTCTTTTAGAAATTTCATTGATGGATGTTGTGAACGAATCGTTCTTTGCAGCTGGCGTAGGTTTGGCCATTTCAAAGGAACCACTTCCATTTGGAAGTCTGGCAAAACTGGTATCTGCTTTTTGAGGTCCGTAAGTGACTGAATCTATCAAACGGCTTTGGGGACCATAGAAGAAAAGCTTCCCGCCATTTTTATCCAGGCTAAATGGAGCATGCAATCCGGCTTGCAGGGTATCATTATCGGCCCAAACAATCCTGTAATCGTTGGGTTGAATGGTCGTGTTAGGCAAGGAATATTGGTTGTTCATATTCGGGTTATCACTCAAACTGTATCCAGCCAAGTTAACGGTGTCGGAATTGGGATTGTAGAGTTCGATCCAGGGATCATTTTCATCATCCTGATCAGTATTGGTTGCTTGGTTGTTGACCAACAACTCATTTAGCTTAACCGTGTCAGGCGCTTCAACTTCCTGAATTTCTATATCATCTATTTGCCATAGGGTGGCTTGGTTGGGCGTTGATGTATAATGGAAGGCAAAATAAACAGCATTGCTATTGATATTGGAAACATCTATCAAGCCGGAGTAGGTGTCGATGTAATTACTGTCTGATAGTTCAGCTTGAGCTGTGATGTCAGTCCAATCAAATTTGGCATTGGTTGGATCCGAAATACCGTCATAGTTGGTAGATACCTTGATTTTAAAATCACCGCCACTAAAATTCTTAGCTGAATAGAAGCTGAAAGCTAAATTGTCAAAACCAGTGAAATCAAATTCAGGAGATATGAGCCAATCATTGCTATTGGCGTCAGCCTGGAAACCATTGACTTCTGCAAAATGGTCGCCTTCAAAACTATCGTAACGCCAATTCTCATTGCTTTGAACGTTGTAACTGTTCCAATCTTCTAAAGACCCATTTTCAAAATCCTGGAAGTAAGGGATGGATGCGGAAGGTTGAGGTTCTGGTAATTCAGTGTTTTCAGCAGATGGTGTGGGCTGTGCCATCTTAAAGGCACCCGTTCCGTCAGGTATTCTGGCCAAAGAAGTATCTGGATTTTGCATGTTGTAAGATACAGAATCCATTAAGTTTTGGAGGCTGTCGTAGATATGAAGATTTCCGCCACTTGCATTTAGGGAGAAATTGGCATGCAGGCCTGATTGGTTATTGTCACCATCAGCCCAAAGAAGCAAGTAGCCATTTCCTTGAATGGTTGTATCAGGCATTGTGTATTTAGAAGGCATGGCAGCATCATCGCTTAGGCTGTAATCTTGTAAGTTGACTTGATAAGGATTGGGGTTGTAAAGTTCCACCCAGGGGTCATTTTCGCCATTTTGATCGGTGTTAATGGATTGGTTATCGGCCAGGATTTCATTGATGATAATGGAATCTGGTTGCTGAGATTGTTCTTTTAGTTCGATATCATCTATTTGCCAGGTAGCTGCAGAATCCGGGGTAGCTGTGTAATGGAAAGCGATATAAACCGAGGTATCGTTGTAACCAGATACATCGATTTCACCAGAGAAAGTATCATTAAAATTGCCTTGCGATAAAGCTGCTTGGCTGGTTAAATTATTCCAACTGAACTGAGAATTAGTGGGATCTGAAGTACCGTCATAATTGGTTGAAATTTTGATATCAAGAGATCCACCGGAGAAGTTTTTAGCTGAGTAAAAACTTAGGACCAAATTGGAATTTCCGGTAAAGTCAAATTCAGGAGATATGAGCCAATCATTGCTATTGGTATCAGCCTGAAAGCCGCTCATTTCAGCAAAGAAATCACCTCCGAAGCTTGTATGAACCCAGTTTTTATTGCTCATCACGTTATTAGAGGTCCAATCATCAAGGGATCCATCTTCAAAATCCTGGAAGTAAGGGATGGATGCGG
>CAZLQF010000013.1:0-19801 GCA_964561545.1 uncultured Sphingobacteriales bacterium | reverse complement strand
GTCCAATCATCAAGGGATCCATCTTCAAAATCCTGGAAGTAAGGGATGGATGCGGAAGGTTGAGGTTCTGGTAATTCAGTGTTTTCAGCAGATGGTGTGGGCTGTGCCATCTTAAAGGCACCCGTTCCGTCAGGTATTCTGGCCAAAGAAGTATCTGGATTTTGCATGTTGTAAGATACAGAATCCATTAAGTTTTGGAGGCTGTCGTAGATATGAAGATTTCCGCCACTTGCATTTAGGGAGAAATTGGCATGCAGGCCTGATTGGTTATTGTCACCATCAGCCCAAAGAAGCAAGTAGCCATTTCCTTGAATGGTTGTATCAGGCATTGTGTATTTAGAAGGCATGGCAGCATCATCGCTTAGGCTGTAATCTTGTAAGTTGACTTGATAAGGATTGGGGTTGTAAAGTTCCACCCAGGGGTCATTTTCGCCATTTTGATCGGTGTTAATGGATTGGTTATCGGCCAGGATTTCATTGATGATAATGGAATCTGGTTGCTGAGATTGTTCTTTTAGTTCGATATCATCTATTTGCCAGGTAGCTGCAGAATCCGGGGTAGCTGTGTAATGGAAAGCGATATAAACCGAGGTATCGTTGTAACCAGATACATCGATTTCACCAGAGAAAGTATCATTAAAATTGCCTTGCGATAAAGCTGCTTGGCTGGTTAAATTATTCCAACTGAACTGAGAATTAGTGGGATCTGAAGTACCGTCATAATTGGTTGAAATTTTGATATCAAGAGATCCACCGGAGAAGTTTTTAGCTGAGTAAAAACTTAGGACCAAATTGGAATTTCCGGTAAAGTCAAATTCAGGAGATATGAGCCAATCATTGCTATTGGTATCAGCCTGAAAGCCGCTCATTTCAGCAAAGAAATCACCTCCGAAGCTTGTATGAACCCAGTTTTTATTGCTCATCACGTTATTAGAGGTCCAATCATCAAGGGATCCATCTTCAAAATCCTGGAAGTAAGGGATGGATGCGGTAGTTGTGCCGCCAATGTCTTTTGAATCCCAAAATGCAACGCCATGATCGGGATCGCCCTGGCCAACGTATTCATAGGGCGTTGCAATAGTTAAGAAATTGCCAGCAGTCCAGATTCCTTTATTATCCGCTACACTTTCGCGGCCATTACCGGCTGAACCCCACTGTAAGAAATCCTCCATAGCAGCAGTGTCTGAAAAATTATTGCTGTTGTATAATCCCAAATCCTGGTCAGAAGCAGTTATGTTATTCCAAGTAATGGTTACTTCTTCTCCTGGTTTTAACATTAAATCACCCTGTTGAACAATCGCTGAGGTAATGGCATTGTAGTTGAAATTAGCGCACAATTGCCAGCCCGAAATGTCATACGGAAAATGACCATAATTTTTAATAATGGCCTTATTGCTGTCAGGCCAAACTTCGGCAAATCGAATGTCAGGAATGGCATTGGTGTCGGAAAGCAATTTTACATCATCAACCCTTCTTAATGCGGCTGAACTTGGAGAGGAAGTATAATGGTAAGCAATGTAAACGCTGTCATCCTGGTAAGGCGCCAAATTCAAATAGCCAGAAAAAGTATCCTGGTAATTGCCTGTTGATAAGGCCACCTGAGATGTTACATCATTCCATGTAAATTGGTTGGAATCCGGATTTGATGTGCCATCATAATCATTGGAAACTTTAATTTTAAAATCGCCTCCGGAAAAGTTCTTGGCATTAAAAAAAGAAAAATAAACATCGCCCTGAATATTGCTGATATCAAACCGGGGGGAAATCAACCAATCATTGCTGTTGGTATCAGCACCAAAGCCATTAATTTCTGCGAAAAAATCTCCTCCGAACGAAGATACCGACCAATTAGCATTGCTAAGGATGCTGTAAGAACGCCATCCATTTAAGGAATCATTTTCAAAATCCTCGAAATATGGAATTGAAGCTGCTGTGCTTTGATTTCCGCCTGAACTTCCGCCACTATATTTTTTTACTTCAAATTCATCCACTGATAATTGAGCGGTGTTGTCATCATTCAATACCCTGACTCGAATGTTTTGGGAAGCATCGTTTATGTCATAGCTATATTGGGAAAAGTTGGGCAATGTATCATTGGTGTAGTTGACCGTATCCAATGATGTAAAAGGCGCACCAGCGACAGATTTTTGCAGTACAAATTCGCCTGCTCCGCTAAAGGGTCTAACGTAATAGAAAGATACGGTTCCAACACTGTCTAAAGCAGGGGTTGTAACAGAAGCTCCGGGCTCGTCATCATTAATCCGTGCAGCTTTTGAACCTTGGTAAACCCTTGCCCCGTTCTCAGGAAATACTTCTACCAAGCTCCACGGTCCACTTGTAAAACCAAGCGTATCGGTTGTATAACTGTTCCAGGAAGATTGAGGGTTCTCAAAACCTTCGGATAAAATGGTTTGCCCTTTCACCGAAATACTCGAAAAGGCAACAAGTAAAAATACAAAGCCCATCATTTTTGACAGGGTGGATAAAGATTTTTTAAAAATTTTCATGGCTTAATTCATTTTGTTCCAGAAAGTTAAAGAAGATGCAACTGTAGAATACAGTGCAAAGTTAAAACTTTATACTAAGCAATTGGTTGAAAAGATGTTAACGAAATGTTAATCGTATATGACTATAGAGTGGAAATGTTATTTCATCCATATTTGACGTAAGGTTCAATTATAAACTTAAGGAAAAGAGCTCCAGATAAATGATCAATAAACACAAATCTAAAATCGATCAAAAAAAGTTTTGGCATCAAGCAGGGTATGTAGCATAAGATAGCCTTTGGCAAGGCCAATGTTGATCAAATTCCTTCAATTATTGAATAAAACGCGTTAACCACATAGCTAAAGACATTTTTATTAAGTTTGCATCGCAATTTAAAACCCTTTATCATGCAGAGAGACGATCAAATATTTCAAATTATTGAAAAAGAGCGGGGCCGCCAGAAGAATGGTCTGGAGCTAATAGCTTCCGAAAATCTGGTTAGCAGCGAGGTAATGGATGTAGTAGGTTCGGTTTTAACCAATAAATATGCCGAAGGCCTTCCAGGAAAAAGGTATTATGGTGGTTGTGAGTTTATCGATGAGGCTGAGGAACTGGCCAGAGAGCGTGCAAAAGAACTATTTGGTGCTGAATGGGTAAACGTTCAGCCTCATTCAGGAGCTCAAGCCAATGCAGCAGTTTTTCTTGGCTTGCTTAAGCCTGGCGATAAAATCATGGGATTTAACTTGGCGCATGGGGGTCACTTAACACATGGAGCTCCCGTTAACTTCTCCGGGCAACAATATCAATCCGTTTTTTATGGTGTTGATGAAGAAACCGGGTACATTGATTATGAGCAAATGGAACAAACCGCCTACAATGAACGTCCGGATTTGATCATTGCCGGTGGTTCAGCCTATTCAAGGGATTGGGATTATGAGCGGTTCAGGAAAGTAGCTGACGACATTGGAGCGCTCCTCCTTTGTGATATGGCGCATCCAGCAGGCATCATTGCCAAAGGGTATTTGAAAAATCCGCTGGAATATTGCCATGTAGTAACTACTACCACCCATAAAACTTTAAGAGGGCCAAGAGGAGGCATGATCCTGATGGGCAAGGATTTTCCCAATTTTATGGGCATTACCACAAGTAAAGGCAAAAGAAAACGCATGTCCACCATCCTTGATTCTTCTGTTTTCCCTGGTACCCAAGGGGGCCCTCTCGAGCACGTAATTGCTGGTAAGGCTGTTGCGTTCAAAGAAGCCTTGACGGATGATTTTGACCAGTACATCCAGCAATTATTGAACAATTCAAAAACCATGGCCAAGGCATTTGAAGATAAGGGTTATAAAGTTATTACCGGAGGCAGCGACAACCATTTAATGTTGATTGACCTAAGGTCCAGAAAGGTAACCGGTAAAGAGGCTGAAGAAGTGCTTGAACAAGCAGGCATTACCATTAACAAGAACATGGTCCCATTTGACGATCAACCGGCTTTGGTAACTTCCGGTATGCGCATGGGTACATCAGCGATTACTACCCGTGGTATGAAAGAAAAAGACATGGAAGAAATTGTGCAAATGATCGATGATGTGATCCAGAAAAAAGATGACCACGCTTTTGTTAATTCCACCAAGGAAAAGGTTAAAGATTTTTGTAGCAAATTTCCGCTTTTTGAAGGAGACGCCTAACCATTCTCCTTCAGCTATCAGCTGCAATTAATCAAAAAATTTTTTTTGATTTTTCTGACCCCTGGCATTAGCCAGGGGTTTTTTGAGCAAGTTTAAAAGTCGATTAAAGGGGATTTAAAGGTGATTCAATGCTAAAAACGCTTGGCCTTATCATTTGCGTTTGAAACCTTTGGACCAAAAAGGCCTACATCAATCGTTACCAAGTAATTGTAATATGGTGGAAATCATTATTCCACTTTTGTCCAGTAGGTGGTTTTACCGATCCATGAAAAGCCTACATAGCCTTTTACTTTTAACCGTCCATCTTCCATTAGGTCCAAAAAGCAATTATAAGTTTTACCATTTCTGGGATTGTAAATGGTGCCGTCTACCCATTGGTTTTCATCCTCATCGTACTTAAAGTCTTTCAGGAGCTTGATGCCAACTAATTTGCGATCCCGCTTTTCAGGATCCGGGTTGTTTTCATCGTATTGGGGCTCGCCTTCAGCAGCCTTTTTTCCCCAGATCAGTTTACCACAATAATGACCATTGCACTTATAGATCCTGACTTTTCCGTCTTTTTCCTTGGTATACCATACGCCCAGTATAGCATCTTTCTTTTGGGCTAAAACGGGATTGAAAAGCGAGCCCAAACCCACCAGTAATAATAAATAGATGGTAAATTTAAGACGCTGCGGCATTTTAAATTTTTATTTTAAGGTAAAAATAAATCATTTACCTTCAAGGGCCTTTCTGATCCGCGCCAATGGAACCCCTTTAACCTTAGCTCTTCTCTTGTTTTAGCGGTCAAGGGGTAGAGGGTAGCCTTAGGCTCCTCCACGAAATTAATAGCATGCAAATTTCGGTTTTCAATTCTTATTTCAATATCACTTGATGTAATTTTATTGACTCCGATGTATTGTTCCTGCTCATCCTTCAGGTAATAAACGCTTTGCCCGTTGCCGCTAACATTTACTTTGTTAAGCTCGTTGTCGGTAAGGTAACCAGTCATATTCCTTCCTTTAATTTGATTAAACCGGTTCGTATCTACTTGGAAGGTAATGAAGGCATCGTTCAGCATCTCAATCCTTTCCAAGCCGCCCGGCTTGGTATAGAGCTTCATGGAATCGGAAGTGGATTGGTATTCTTCATGCCAAAGCACTGGATTGTTGTAAAGGTGAATAATTGAATCCCTGAAAGAATAGATCATGGAGTCGCATTTGGACTGAAAATCGCGGTGATAACTTTCAACACCATAATAAGCCTCCATGTACCGATGACCTGATGTGTCTTTGTATAGAAATATAGTATCTGCATGGAGATAGAATGTGTCGTTTCCTTTAATTTTTTCTGCGAGGGTGCTATCGGTTATGTATGAATTTTCGGGATCTTCATAATATTCAGCGTATTCGCCATAAACGTTAAGTTTTTCTGCGGTATCCTGGATTTTTACATCACTAATTCCCCTACCATAACCTAAATTCCGGTCGTAATAAATGCTGTCTGCATAAAGGTAACGGCTATCAGAATTGATGTAAGCGTTCTTACCAAATTGTGCAACGTCTACTTTTGTATTGTACCAGCCATTCTCGCAGTAAATGAAATTGCTGTCACTTATAATGGTCGTTGGTCCGTAAAAATAAGCTTTGGCAGAACTCGTATTATACCTTAAAGTATCGCCTTCCATGGTATATTCAGGATTAACCAACGCTACGCTATCCCGGAAGTAAAGGTCACGGGTGTTGGAATGATAATACCCTTTTTTGCTGGTGAGGTCATTGTCCCGAACATCTATTTGAGCTCCGGTTTTGTAGTAAGCCACCTTCCGATGGAAATCATAATAGAGGCGATCTGTTTCAAGCCGCATGGTATCCTCAATCAATACCACATCTTCCTCTATCATTGCCATTTCATCATTGCCTGTATATTCCAGGTATTCTCCTGTTAATTCCATTGTATCTCCTTGGAGGATACGGATATCACTAAAGGCCTTGATGAGGCTTTTATCTTCAAATTGGTAGGCACTGTCGCAAAACATGTTTTTGCCTTCATGAAAAAATTGCACGTTGCCTATCAGCTTGCGGATTTTACGATCATCCTTTTCAATGTAATGAAGGGTGTCAGCATTTTCGATCCGAACTTTGTTGGTTTCTTGGGCCAAGCCAGAAAAAGATAAAGGTAGCAAGCAAGTTAACGCAATAAAGTATAAGTAGCTATTTTTAAATGATTCAACCACAAATCTGGCTATTTGAATTTTGCATTAGGTGCGCAAAAGTAGTACCAATGGTCAAACAATGAGCAATTCGACAACCTGTTCCGTAAGTGCAGCGCTTGGTATAGAAAGCGTTTTAACCATTCAGACAGCTAAGCCGGTTTTTGGAAAACTTTCAGAATATCAATATCAAAAACAAGGGGCGAAAAAGGGGGAATTACGGGCCTGTTGCCTTCTTGGCCATAAGCATATTTTGAATGCATAACAAGGGTTACTTTATCGCCCTCCCTTAAGTGCTTCAATGCAATCTCCCAACCTCTTATAATCTTCTTCTTACCGTATACAAACTTCAAGGGATTGTTATGGACATTAGTTGAATTGAACATCTTTTGGTTCATTAAATAACCATCAAAATGAATAGAAATGGAATCTCCATTGCTGATTCTACTTCCACTTCCTTTTTGGCGATAAGCCATGTATAGATCATCTTTAAGTGATGTAGCTTGATGCTTTAGATCATTAGATTGAAGGTAGCTTTGGATTTTTTCTGATTCATTGTAAAAATCATGTACCTTGATATAAGTATAAACGGTATCATCAGGTTCTATCGGATCGGGTAATCGATTGTTAAAGGCATGCTCAGCCATTGCCCATGCAAGCGTGCTATCGCCTTGCGTTAGTTTCGGAAGTAGTTCAACGATATCACCTTTAAAGGCTGGTGTATCTACTTGCATGTAATAATATTTGTTGTTAAGTAAAGTATTAACCAGCATCACGTTTTGATTGGTCGATGTAAACATATCCATCTGGACCACATCGCCTATTTTAGGATGTTTACGGGATTGCCCGCTGTCATAAATATTGTAATGAAGTTCGTTGGTAGTGGCCTGGAAACCTTTTCTTGGGTCGCCATCTTGATCAAGCCTATTAAAGAATCGATCTTGAAAGGTTTGTTGTTTGGTTTGATCCCTTGTTTGCTCTTTGTTCTTGTTGCTTCCTTCACAGCCAACTAAAGCTATAAGAGAACAAAGGATGGGGATGCTTAAAGCGTATTGATGAAAAGTCATGTTTCGAGTAGTAAAGGTTTGTAAACCTCTAAACTTTCTTTAAACTTATTTATTGTTTCGGGTAAATGAAGATCAGACTTACCGCCTGCGGCATTAAGGTGGCCACCACCTTCGAAAAACTGGGCAGCAAATTTATTCGCTGGAAATCTTCCTTTAGAACGGAAGGAGATCTTGACCACATCATCCCCTTCTTTAATTAAGGCTCCGAAAACAACATTGCTCAAACTCAATGTAAAATTGACCAAGCCATCGGTTTGCCCCTTTTGAATGTTATAGCGGGCAATGTCATCTTTGGTTACGTATATGTAGGCAGTTCGTAATTCATCCAGTACTGTTAATTTTTGGTCCGTACAATAACCAAAAAAGCGCAAACTGTTTTGGGTAAAGCTGTCATATATTTTCTCATGGATGTCTACATGATTGATGTCTTTTTCCATTAGTTCAGAAATAATGCGATGGACCCTGGCATTAGTAGAGCTGAACCTAAATGAACCGGTATCCGTCATGATGCCTGTATAGATGCAAGTGGCAATATTATTATCAATCAGGTTGGCATCACCAGATTGTTCGATAAAGTCAAAAATGATTTCGGTTGTGGCGGACGCAGTTGGGTTCCAGATTTTGTAATCCTCAAATCCATCGGGTTCCAAATGATGATCAATTAGTACTTTATAACCATTGTTAGCTTTAATGGGCTCCGCAAGGTCCTGGGTTCTATCAAGTCCATTAAAATCAAGGCAAAAGATGATATCTGCCTCGGCTACTTTATTTTTGCTGGATTCAGGTTTTTCTAAAAAATTAATAACCGCTTCATTGCCTGGCATCCACTTAAGGAAATTACCAAAATCGCTTGGTGAGATAACAGTGGTGGAATAACCCTTAAGGTTGAGGTAATGATACATTGCAAGGGAAGCACCCATGGCGTCACCATCCGGATTGTTGTGGGTAACAATGGCAATTTTGGCTCCTTCACTTAAAAGATTATTGACTTCTTTTATTTGATACATTCAGGCGTGTTGCAATGATTAATAATTTACAAATATCTATAAATTTTTACGCCTTTGTCGAATTAGGATCAAATAATATGAAGATTGCATCGAAATAGCTTTGGATGTATCTTGCTGTTTGTAAAAGGGAGCTTAATGGTAAGCTTAAAGGATTGCTATTTTAAAACCGCTTTTTTTGAGGAAAAATTAGCGACTAATGGTATTAACAGCCATGCCGTCCCATAAAGGTAACTTTAATGGATTAAGATCATGATTGCTTTCGGAGTGATTCCCGTCAGTTTAGCAAGTTGAGTGGAATAAGCCACCAACCGCCACCCCTTGTTCTACTAAATTGTTGTAGGTTTTTAAAGCTTTTTCGGTTTGTTCTACATATACCTCAATCCCTTTTTCTTTTAGAACTTGGAGGGTTTCGGGGCATACCTTTAGCCTTTCGTGAACCCCTTTTGTAAGAACAACGGTCTCAGCCCCATGTTCTAAAAGCTCTTGCAAATCGCCTAATTGTATACCGGGTTCATGCCGGGTGCCGGTTTCATTCCAATCCCACTCCCGGTAGCCTCCGGGATAAAGTTTAACATCCTTGAAAGTGTTGTTATTGCCTGCTATCTTAATGGTACCCCAGCTATGGCTTTCTATTTTCGGGGAAGGTTCTGGTATAGTAATTTCCATAAGGCTTTTTTTAATTAACAATTACGACCAAAAACCAGGTTTCGATTTTAAATAAATAAAGGCCAGGATCCCCTACCAATAACCTCGAGTAGAGAAATTTGGGGCTTTAATGGGTTTTTATTGATCAAATCTGTGCAAAATGACGGGAAAGCCATTGACGAGCATAGTTATCCATTTTTTTGCAAGCAAAATAGAAGAGGGGAATAAAGTTTTACTTTTTATTCATAAGCTCCTCAATTTCCTCAGCTTCAATGGGAATGTTTTTCATTAAATCGATTGGTTCTCCTTTGGTAACAACCACATCATTCTCAAGACGCACGCCAATCCCTTCATCCCTAACATAAATGCCCGGTTCGCAAGTAAATACCATGCCTTCTTCAATAGCCTTATGGCGGTCAGGTACGTCATGAACATCAAGCCCCATGTGGTGGGAAGTTCCATGCGGAAAATACATTTTATACAAGGGATTATCAGGATCCTGATTTTTAACCTCCTGGTTGGAGAGGATGTTTAAATCCACCAATTTTTCTTCTATGAGCTTACCCACACATTCCTGATAATCTTTTAAAAGCGTACCGGGTTTCAGCATTTGCTTGGCCTGCCTAAAAACATCGAGCACCGCATTGTATATGGCTTTCTGGCGTTTGGAAAATTTTCCATTGACTGGAATTACACGGCTCATGTCTGAAGCGTAATTACCGTAGGAAGCGCCAAAATCAAATAAGATGGATTCGCCATCTTTACACACTTCATCATTTTTGATATAATGCAATACACATGCATTGGCACCGGATGCCACAATGGGGTCGTAGGCATGGCCTTCAGCACCTTGCCTTATAAATTCGTGGGTGATCTCTGCTTCGATCTCATATTCCTTAACACCCGGCTTCACAAATTTTAATACCCTTTCAAAAGCCGATTGGGTGATGTTACTGGCTTTTTGGATCTGGTCAATCTCTGCTTGTTTTTTGATAGCCCTTAATTTTCGCATGATGGGTGCTGACCGCTGGATATCATGGGCTGGAAATTCGGATTTAAGATGTTGGGTAAAACGGTAGTCTTTATAGGGTACCAGAGAATCGTAACGCTCATGCTCATTGAGGTTGACATAAACATGCTCGGCTTGGTGCATCAATGTAGTAAGAACAGCCTCAAAGCTTTCATTCCAATAAATGGTTTCGATCCCGGATATGGCTTCTGCCCTTTCTTTGGTGAGTTTTTCACCCTCCCAAATGGCAATTTGTTCATTGGTTTCGCGTAAAAATAAGATCTCTTGCAGGTGGTCATAGGGCGCATCCGGAAATAGGATTAACGTACTTTCTTCCTGATCTACGCCTGAAAGGTAGAAAAGGTCTGAACTTTGTCTAAAAGGAAAAACCTGGTCGGCTGTTTTGGGCATTTCATCATTGGAATTGAAAACGGCAATCGAATTGGGTTTAAGATACTTTTTAAATGCTTCCCGGTTTTCCTTAAAAAATTCACGGGGTAAGGTTTCGTAACGCATGGAAATGAAAAATTTTGATCAGTATAACCTATTAGTTCAATTAAAAGATTCGATGATTGAAGCTTATTGCTCTCCGGGTTTTGCCATTTTTTCCGGCCTCACCCATTCATTGAACTGATCCTCGGTAAGCATATCAAGTTCAAGCGCTGCTTCTTTAAGGGTTTTGCCATCGTTGTAGGCTTTTTTGGCAATTTTAGCCGCATTGTCGTACCCAATGTGGGTGTTTAAAGCGGTAACCAACATTAAAGAGTTGTTTAAATGCTCATCAATTCTGCCTTGGTTGGGTTCAATACCTACAGCGCATTGGTCATTAAAAGAGACAGATGCGTCACCCAACAATCGGGCTGAATTTAAAATGTTGTAAGCCATGACAGGTTTAAAAACATTAAGTTCAAAATGCCCGTAGCTACCTCCGGAAGCAATGGCTGCGTCATTGCCAATTACTTGACTGCAGACCATGGTAATGGCTTCTGATTGCGTAGGGTTCACTTTGCCAGGCATGATGGATGAGCCAGGTTCATTGGAGGGAATAATAATTTCCCCAATGCCACACCTTGGACCTGAAGCCAACATGCGGATGTCATTGCCGATTTTCATCAAGCTTACCGCTAACTGCTTTAAAGCCCCATGACTTTCTACGATGGCATCGTGAGCAGCAAGCGCTTCATATTTATTATTGGCTGTTTTGAAAGGTAGCCCGGTAAATTCAGCGATTTTTTGAGCTACTTTTTTATCATAACCTTCCGGGGTGTTCAAGCCTGTTCCAACTGCCGTTCCACCCAATGCTATTTCGGATAAATGAGTAAGGGTGTTGTTAAGGGCATTCAACCCATGGTCAAGTTGAGCAACATAACCAGAAAATTCCTGACCAAGCGTTAGAGGCGTTGCATCCATAAAATGGGTTCGACCGATCTTGACCACATCTTTATATTGACGGGATTTTTCATCCAATGTATCCCTTAGTTTTTGAACGCCAGGGATGGTGATCTCATCAATATATTGATATGCTGCAATGTGCATGGCGGTTGGGAAGGTATCATTGGAGGATTGGGATTTATTAACATCGTCATTCGGATGCAGGAACTTTTCTTCATCTTCTAAATGTCCTCCTTTAATCACGTGCCCCCGATTGGCCACTACCTCATTGACGTTCATGTTGGATTGTGTTCCAGAACCGGTTTGCCACACCACCAATGGGAAATGATCATCAAGTTGTCCGTTGAGGATTTCATCGCAGACCTGTGCAATGAGGTCTGCTTTTTCCTTATCTAAAACGCCAAGTTCAGCATTGACCTGGGCAGCAGCTTTTTTTAGAATGGCAAACCCCTTTATGATAGCTTGGGGCATTTCGTGGTGAGGACCGCCAATCTCAAAATTTTCGTAGGAACGCTGGGTTTGAGCACCCCAATATTTGTTCGCTGGTACCTCTACTGTTCCTAAACTATCAGATTCGGTTCTGTATGTCATTTAGGTGGTTTTTTCAGCTTGGTTACCCTGAGGCCGGGCGTTTCTTTTTCTGGGTTTTTTGTAAATGGGAACTGTAGAACATGGTTCCCCGTACATAATCGTTTTGGCGTAAGGTTGAAGGTGTTGGGTCATTTTAACAAATGCCCCTTCTGGAATTTCTACATCGCCACATCCTTTGATCACGAGTTTGGCATCTTCGTATTGAGTAGGGTCTAACTGCACAATAGCTTCAGTAAAGTATTGGTTAATGGTTGATGAGCGGTCACCAAAGTAAACCTTACTCGCGTATGGGATCATTTTAGAGGCTATGGTCATGTACGCCCAAATGGGAACAATGGCATCTGTTGAGCAGTGAACACCTACAATTTGATCCTGATACTGGGACCAGTCATGTTCTTTTACATATTCCCTAAAATCTTTTTCCTTAAGCATCAAACCTTGATATAGCCAATCCTTAATGTCGAAGGTTGTGATCTCTTCGTTGGGCGCGAAATTCCCTAAGTCTATGGTTTGAAGTGCGCTTTTGTCTACTTTATTTTCAATTACTTCTGCCATCTCTCTTTTTTTTGGTCATTTAACAATCCAATCTTACCAATTGATCCAATTTTCTATGCTAAGTAACTAATAGAATTTATACCGTTGGTCCTTGATATTAGCTTGGTCTTTCAGCGCCTCTATCACGTTTGTTTGCGTGCCTTGGGTAAGACTGGTTAACATTTGATTCTTGGTGCTTTTTAAGGTTTTCGGAATATCCACCTCACTTAAGGAATTAAGGGTGATTTGGTAAGCACCTGCATCTCCGGTAAATGGCTTTGAAGTTTCTTTTTTATCAAGCCCGAAGGCCCTACCTATTACAGTTGGTTCACGACCAAAATTGGGAACGTTATCGCTACTAAATTTAACATTGTTGGCTGGCGTTACAGATGTTTCCAGATTCTGAGCGATCTGATCCAATGAAGCACCATTTTCGTTAGCTTGCGCAATTTTAGATTTGAGGTGATCCAATTTCTTATTCCTGATCACCTTTTGCCTTACTTGATCTTTGACATCAGCCAATGGAGCAACGCCCTCCTTCTGGATATTTTTTAAATGGGCGATGATAAACTCTTGGTCCAATTCCAGAATATCAGAAACATCACCTTCATTGGCAGTAAAGGCCCATTGGATAATCCTTCCAGGATCAGACAACCCAGGTATTCTGGATTTTTCGGGGGTAAGCCCATCGGCAATCCGTTTGTTCAACCCTTCTTCCGTTAAAACCCTGTTAAAATCATCGCTATTGTTTATTTTGGCTCTCACTTTAGTAGCACTTGAATAAACCTCTTCATACGTTGAAGAAGAAGGAATGATTTCCCTTGCTATGGTGCCTATCTGATATTTTTTGTTGATTGGTTCACCGGTAACTTTTACCACATGTACACCGAACTTGGTTTTAACCGTGAAC
This sequence comes from uncultured Sphingobacteriales bacterium, assembly GCA_964561545.1. Classification (GTDB taxonomy): domain Bacteria; phylum Bacteroidota; class Bacteroidia; order CAILMK01; family CAYYUA01; genus CAZLQF01. Next base: position 6,280 of record CAZLQF010000013.1, on the reverse strand, counting down.
ATATCGCCTTTCTCATTATCTTTAACCGCTTCATTAAAGGGGCCTACCATTTCTCCATCTTGAAACCAACCAAGGTCACCCCCTTTAGAAGCCGTAGCATCAGTGCCATGTTTTTTGGCCATGGATGCAAAACTTGCACCTTCCCTGATCTTATTTAAGATATTTTCAGCCTGGTCCATTGCATTGGCGGTATCCTGGTTGGTGCTACCCTTTGGTTTTATTAAAATATGACTGGCTTTGTGATAATTAGTAGCGCTTGGTTTTGTGTCTATGATTTTTGTTGCCTTATATTTACCATCCTGAAGATATGGACCGATCACATCGCCGGTATCTGAATTTAAAATTTCATCTTTAATAATTGAAGGTACTTTTCCTGGCGCTTTATAAACTGTGTCAAACGGCTGATTGGTATTCAATTCTACGAAAAGGGAATCGTTGTTAGCAGTCCTAAAGTCTTCAATCTGTCCCTTAGCCCATTCTTTGGCTTTTAGGGAGTCTTTTCTTGTGGGTGTTACATCAAAAGCTACGTATTCAATATCTCTTGCTGCTTCTGTTTGGTATTCCTGTTGATTGTTGTTGTAATAGGTTTGAAGGTCATTTTCTGTTACATTGATGGCGGTATCGGGTACGTTGTTCATTCGAAGCCCTACCAGCTCGAAAGATGCATTTTGATTTTGGTTTTTGAAATTTTCCCTGGCTTGCAATTCTGTTACGTAAAAACCTTTACTCATCAGGTCAAAATATTTGCTTTGCATCCTTTCCTCCACCAATGATTTTTCGAACTGCAGCCATTGTTGCTTCATTCTCTCTGCCTGAGCTCCTCCTTGCTCGCGATCCATATTCTTCAAGAAGGCAAGCAGTCTATTCCTGTTAAATTCCCCCGTTTCTTGATTGGTAAAAGCTCTTTTTACAGATGGATGCGGATTGGTGCCTTGCACCATTTCAAACAATTCTTTACTGGTAACATTCAGGCCCAAAGCTTCTTTTTCATTACTAAAAAGCTTATCAAAAATTAATTGGTCCCAAGCTTGCGATTCCAATCGATTGACAACTGGTTGGCTTAAGTTATTAACTTGCCTTTGGTTTTTATAATTCTGAGTAACGTTATCAACCATTTGGCGGTAATCCTCATAAGGAACTTCTTCTCCAGCTATTACGCCAACAGTGTTATCATTGTCTCTAAACAGGAATTGGTTGCTTCGAATGGCGTCGCTTAACACAAAAGCGACAATCGCAACACCAATAATTACAATGATTAAACCTGACCGTTTTCTAATTTTTGCTATAGTTGCCATAGATACAATTTAAAATAAACTAAATCCTTTTTCTAATTTAAATTTCTTTTCACCTATTTTATAAGAATCGGTTAAAACCTGAATCTTGTATTTGCCCTCTTCGAATTGGTCAATGGCGCCCCATTCCATGCAGTGTTCTTTTTGCTCATTTTGAAACTTAAATTGATTTTGTAGGGTATAATGGGTTTTATCTCCTTTAAACTTAAACTTACCCGATCCCTGGTTTTCAATATGGAGGGTCTCGCCTTTGGCATCCAATAGCTTTAAAAAGACCCTTCGTTCGCCCGTTGAGGCTATCTGATTCTCTTCAAATGAAAAGCAAATACGTAGTTTGTCCATTTTGTTGATCTTCATGGTCTCTTTCTCATTGCCATTATTTCTAATCTTGATCCCAATTACATCAATTTCCTGAGTTTCAAGCCTGGATCCAATGGCCACCTTATTTTCAAGTTTTACATTCTTATCTTCAAGTTGATCTTTTTCTTTCTTTTCTTCCATCAGGTTTTCCTTTAGGTCCACATTCTCAGCTTTCAGTTTTTTGTTGACCCGGTAAAGTGAATCTATTTGGCGCTGGTATTTCTTGGTGTAGTAACTAAGGGTTTTGATCTCCTCCTGGGCTTTTTTGTATTTTTCTTCGGTGATCTTCTTTTGCTCGATCAATTCCCTGATCCGCTCTGCTTTTTGTTTAAGATCTTGGTTTCTTTTCTTTACCACCGAATCAAGGGAAGCGACTTCACCTTTGTATTTTTGAACTTCTTTTTCGTAATCGCTGATCTCGTTATTCAATTCTTTTCGAAGTTTCTTAGAAGAGCGAAGCTCTTCAGCAGTTTGCTCTTTTTCTTGTTTTTCTGAAACATATTTATATACAAAGAAGCCGTTTAAAAGCACAAGAACCGCAATTATGGAAATAAGAATGGTTCTTGCTTTACTACCTCGATTATCTGATTCAGGTTTATTTTCTTCATTAGCCATGGTAAACTTAATTTAATATTGAAAGGTCAAAGTTACAAATATCCTGCTTCCTGAAAAACGGCTAAGAGGGACCATTAGATCCCCTTCTTAACGTCTTTATTTTATGTAATCAATTGAATCCAATTGTTAATCAGGTTGAACAAAAAGGCAGGTTGTTAAAAATAAGGCACTAATTTTTATAAACGATGGTTAAGTGCAATCAATTTAGTTCGTTGTTAATTGAAGTAGCATTAAATTTACTCATTGCTTGAAACTTAGCGATGAGCCTTTAAACCACCTCTAAATTAGAAAAGAAAAAACTGGCTTCTTTAAGGGCGTTTTCGTCCGAATCTGAACCATGCACGGCATTGGCCTCAATAGATTTCGCATATTTATAGCGAACAGTGCCTTTTTCTGCTTTGGATGGATCCGTGGCACCAATTAGGTTCCTATAACTTTCTACTGCATTTTCTTTTTCTAAAATGGCAGCTATGATCGGACTGGAGGACATGTAATCGGTAAGGCTTCCATAAAATGGTTTGTCTTTGTGAACGGCATAGAAGGATTTTGCATCGTCTTTTTGTAATTGGACCATTTTCATGGCTTTGATTTCAAAACCACCTTTAATGATCATATCAAGAATTTCACCGGTGTGGCCATCTTTTATGGCATCAGGTTTAATTAGGGCTAATGTTTTGTCGGACATGCTCGATTTTTTGGTGCGAATTTAGCTGTTAATTCATAAACAACCCAACAAAAAAAAGCCGGATATGGCAAAATACCCGGCTTTTTTTAACAATTAAAAATATTTGATCACCGAAGGAAAGTTCCTAAATAAGCTTTGCTACTTCCATCATCTACTTCAAATAAAGAAGCGCTTGAAGCTTCCGGGTTTTCATCAAACATTCCGTTAACCATTTCTTTGAAATAGTGATGGATGAAATTTGAGTTTCCATCCTTCAAAGCTCTCTTTTCACCCGTATCCAGTTCGATCAGGTGATAGGGGTGGTCAAATACTTGTTCTCCGTTTTGGATGTTTTTCCATACCATAAGTTTCCATTTTTTTAATTTCCTATGATTCATTTCCAGTTGCTAATATACAACCTTTTTTTTGAAATTAAAAATTTTTGGCCTGCATGGGCTTATGATACCATTGCTCGTTGTTTCACAAGTGGCTTAAAAATTTAAATTCAAGTAACCTGAAATGTGAAATTTTTGTTGTAACAAATTGTTGTAGGATTAAATGATTGCTCAAAGGACCCATGCCTGAATTTAAAGCCAAAAACGTATACGGGAAGGCCATTGATCTTCCACTATTAAGAAAGATTTATGCACTCATCAAACCCTATCGCTTTCTATTTTACATTTCCATAGCCGTAACTCTGGCCAATTCCTTTGTTGGACCAGCAATTCCTTACGCGATACGTTATACCATTGATAACGAGATTTTAAAAATTGATGCCAATGGGCTGTGGATCATGACCATGGTCATCTTAGCCTTAATGTTGTTGCAAGGTATATTAACGTATTATCAAACCTACATCACCAATGATTTGGGTCAAAATGCAATCAAACAGCTCAGGGAAAACGTTTTTGAGCACATTATGGGGTTCAAATCAAGGCTTTTTGATAATACCCCAATAGGTACACTTATTACCCGCACAATAACAGATGTAGAGCGCGTGGCGGATATTTTCTCTCAAGGCCTCATCAACATCATTGGAGACCTGCTTACCCTTTTTGTCATAATAGGTGTGATGTTTTATACCGATTGGGAGTTGACGCTTGTGGTGTTATCCATTATCCCTTTTTTAATGGTGGCCACTTACATTTTCAAGGAAAAAGTTAAAGACGCTTTTCAAGAAGTAAGAACCCAGGTTGCTCGCTTAAATGCTTTTCTTCAGGAGCACATTACGGGAATGCAAATCATTAAGATTTTCAACCGTGAAGATGAAGAGATGAAAAAATTTGATAAGATCAACCAACAGCATCGCGATGCCAATATTCGCTCCGTGTTGTATTATTCTGTTTTCTTTCCGGTCATCGAATTTTTGTCGGCCACCGCAATTGCTATTGTGGTCTGGTATGGTACCAAAAATGTAATGGAATATGATGCCACTTTTGGCACACTGGTGCTGTTCCTTATGTATATCAACATGATGTTTAGGCCCATCCGCCAGATCGCCAACAACTTCAATACCCTTCAAATGGGCATGGTTGCTTCTTCCAGAATATTTAAAGTGCTGGAGCACGAAGATTCCATTCCTGATGAAGGTTCTAAATTTGAGTCATCGCTTCAGGGTCATATCAAATTTAACAATGTATGGTTTGCCTATGATGAAGATGAATACGTTTTGAAAGACATTACCTTTGATGCAAAACCAGGCCAGCGAATTGCCATTGTCGGTGCTACAGGGGCTGGCAAAACCACCATTACCAACTTGCTCAACAGGATGTATGAAATTAACCATGGAAGCATTCAAATCGATGGCAAAGCACTAACTGAATACGATCTTACCTATTTAAGAAAGCAGATCTCTGTTGTATTACAAGATGTCTTCCTGTTTTCTGATACCATAGCCAACAACATTAAGCTTTACAATCCCAATATTACTTATCAACAAATGGAGGAAGCTGCGGCTATGATTGGCGCTGACAAGTTCATCAACAAGCTACCTAATGGTTTTGATTACCATGTGCAGGAACGAGGTGCTACTTTAAGTGCCGGCCAACGACAAATCATTTCTTTCATCCGTGCCATTATTAATGATCCGCAAATATTGGTTTTGGATGAGGCCACTTCTTCCGTAGATAATGAAACGGAAGAACTGATCCAACAAGCTACCGATATCCTATTAAGGGAACGGACTTCCATTGTTATAGCTCACCGGCTGGCCACCATTAAAAGCGCTGACCAAATCCTTGTCATGGATAAAGGTGAAATCAAAGAACGGGGTACCCACGATCAATTGATTGAAGAAGATGGGCTTTACCGTAGGCTTATAAAACTTCAGTTTACGGAGTTGGTGGTGTAGTCTAAGTATTTTGCAATAAATAATTTACAATAAGGCTTCCGGTTAGGTACTGTCTATTAGCCATCTTCAAGCTTCAAATACAGGAAGTTCAAACCTGCTATTTCAGTATCATTTAAAATACATCCATCCGGATAGTTCCGTGTGGGAACTGGTGAATTATAAGATCAAATGATAAACATTTATTTGATACACCTGAAGATGCTTAATACTTTCTTAATAAAAGAGTCAAATTATGCTCCATCAAAGCAATTAACAGATAATATCCACTAATAGCTAATAAATATCTGAAAAGCACCTTCATTTTTTTAAGAAATTTTCTTTAGATTACAAGAATGGTTTATTGCGGATATAGTTTAAAAGCAAGTGATTTATGATGAAGAATTTATTGTGGATTGCACTGCCATTGATTTTATTTAGTGGCTTAAAATGTGATAAGCCAAATAAAGAGGATCCGCAGCCAAAGCCCGAGGATACGCTCTATGCCAATGACACTTTCTTGCGTTATTGGTATTTCCCTAAAGGCAGTTGGTGGGTGTATAAAAGGATGGATACCAATGTCAAAGTTTATGATACGGTAAGGGTAAAGAATACCATTCATAAGATGAATTACAGTCCAGATTATTCTGATGTTATGTGGGAGCGTATTACATTGAACATGACCCATTCAGCAAGCTATTATACAAGAATCAATAAAGGAAGAACGTTAATACAAAATCTTGCAACTTATGATGCCAGGGTAGATATTGTTAGTTGTTCAGGACATAGGTCCTATTTTGGCTATCCTGATTTTTTCTCTTGGCCAATAGATTCTACATTGATCACTAACAAAAGTGATGGAAACGCTACATTAATAGATACAGATAATTTAGTTACCCCTTTAAAATCGATTACTGATAATGTTGTACATTTAAAGTATCTTAATAAGAGTCACATATGGCTATCCAAAGATATTGGCTTTGTCAAATACATCCATCCGGATAGTTCAGTTTGGGAATTGGT
>CAZLQF010000012.1:0-78426 GCA_964561545.1 uncultured Sphingobacteriales bacterium | reverse complement strand
TGAGGCTCAAAAGCCGAACGCAGCTATTGCCGCTAACTCCAATGATAGCCCATGAAGTTACGAAACCTCCCAACCAACCAATCCCCAAATTCCCATACTCCTCCTTTTTTTCCCTCTGGGAAAAAGCAAATGAGGGCCGGATGAGACAAAAGATTGAAGACACAAGAGCCAAGACACATTACTATTGTAATAGCCCCACCATTTCCATCCCATTTTCACAACATGTCACTTTGACTGGTCAACATCCAATGGTGGCATCAACTTATTCTAAGTCGGTTAAAAGTTGAGCGCCTTTTTCCTGGTAATTGGAAGGAGGTCTTTGATTGAGGCTTTTAAGGGTTTGCTTGGCCTTGTCTTGTTGATCTTTGGCTAAATAAGCTAATGCCAAAAACCAGAGGCTTCTGTCTCGGTAGGTATTGGCATTTTCAAGCGCGGTTTTAAGGTCTTCAATGGCTTGATGGTGTTGCCCTAATTCAAGGTGAACGATGCCCCGGTAAAACCTAACTTGCGGTTTTTCGGGATGATCTTCCAAATATTGATCAGCCTTAATAAGGGTAGATTGGTAATGGCCCTTTTCATAATTTAACATCAGGGTCTTCAATTCATTGTTGGCATTAGCACCATGCCTTGTGTCTACAGCGATGGTATTGGGTGGCTTCTCATAGTATTGGGTGAATAAATAATCACTGCTTTTTTGTTGATATAAAAGAAAATAGGTGCAGATCACGGCCATAAGTAAAATACCAGCTAATGATAGGTATTTTTTGTTGTTACTGATCAATTTGAAAAGTTTACCATGCTTGGTTGCTGTGGCATGATTTTCAAAATCAATTGGCGTAGAGGCCCTTATTTGATTCAGGGTTTTATTGCTTTCTCTTAATTCATGTCTCAGTTGATCTTCCTCCAAATTTTCCAGAGCGAAGCGAAGGCGCCTTTCTATTGCTACTTCTTCTCGCAGGTATGGATCATTTGCGAGTTCCTGTTCAAATTGAGCCTTTTCTTCAGATGACATTTCATCCTGAAGATACCGGTCGATTCTTTCTAATAGATTGTTATTACTTGATTCAGACATGATTAAATTTTTCATTTATCAAAATTAGGATCATTGGCTAACAATTCTCTAAGCTTATTTCTACAACGATAGAGCCTTTTCTTGCAATAATCGTACGTCCAGTTCCATTGATCCGCTATGCATTGAATTGATGCTTTTTGGTAATAAAATTGTTTTAATACTTGGTTGCAGGGACTTCCCAATTCTGCCATATTGGATTTTACTGCCTCAATTTGCTGATCGTATTTTACAAGATCCAAGTATTTTTCATACGGATGATCTTCTGCTTGAGTTTCTTTAGATGTAGGCAATGCTGAATTTTTTTTATCCAATTGTTGGTGCCAAAGTTTACGAGCTATGCCTCTTATATAACCCTTAATGTTGCCAGATTCAAACTGATTTTGTTTAACCTTTTGAGCAACAATCAGCATCGTATCCTGAAAGAGGTCTTTAGCATCTTCCGTTGATCCCGAATTTTTGACGACTTCCTGATAAATAGTGGGTGTCATAATTTTATAAAGATAAGCCAGAACCTTTGGGCAATTTATTTTAATACCTTCAACCAATTCTTCTTCTTGATACCGCTTATTCATATATCCGCAATTTTTAAAATCGTTACCAGGTTCAATCGAATAAAATTGAAATTTTTTTATAATTCACTGATTGTAAATGTTTTACAATTAAGGAAAAAATGGCCCTATTTTGAATAAAGGATTAATTTGACCTACAGTTTTAAGGTAAAGACCCCCATTTATCGAAATGTGTTCAGAAAATAATAAACGTAAGCGATGGATTGGTATGGATAAGATGCAATAGGAAGGGGGTTCACTTCTAACAATAATAGGTTTCATCAATTTAACACTTTGCATTACTTGGCCTTACTTTTAGCCCCCTTCAGGCAAAGAAATCACTAATACCAAAATAATTACAAATCGGGCATTTGACAAAATACTATTTGATTTTTCAGAAGATTATTTTGGTACTTTCAAGGAAAAATAGCTCAAATCATTGGCATGCTTTCTATTTATAGTAGTTAAGCTTCAGCCAACTACGCAAAAGATCACCTTCTCACAAATTGTAATGATCTTAACAGAATATGCTGGATTAATTGGCCGGGTTAAATTATTTTTATTTCAGTCATCTAAAGCAGCCTGCTGTGGATCAACTTTACAAGCTTTGATTGTGCAATTATCTATGGCATTTGCGCTTGAGCCAATTGCTATATGCCTAATTAATAGGCCCCCTTTAGCCATCTGATCTAAAGTTTTTTTTGACTATTATAAATCCTACCAATCCCAGTGCCAATAATGTTAAACTACCAAAACCCAACCAACCATAATTTAACGTAGATAGGGTGGTATTTTCTGTATCAGAATCAATTGGGCCACCTAACATCACAAATGAGGCCCAGAAATATGGGGGGTAATCTTCAGCCAGTTCTTTTTTTGCTTGTTGAAAGGCTTTTCGAATGGGTTTCCCATGCGTCCAATTTTTATAAAAGGCTGTCATTAAGTGCCTGGTTTGTTGATCGGGAACCTTCCAAAGGCTCATTATTAAATAATCAACCCCTGCCAGCTTAAAAGCCCTTTGCAAGCCATAAACCCCTTCACTGCCTTTGACTTCACCCAATCCGGTTTCACAAGCACTTAGTACCACAAGGTCCGTATTAGAAAGGTCCATATGGGCAATCTCATAAGCGGTTAGAATCCCGTCTTCTTCTTCATAAGGGTTGGTACCATGCTCCCATGTGTAATTGCTACCGGCAAAAGCAAGCCCGGACCTGAGTAAAGGATTATCAGCATATTTAAAGGTTACATCATCTTCCTTAGGTTTATCTACGGATTGGTCAGGAAAGAAAAAACCATGTGTGGAAATGTGAATTACGTTGGGGCTGTTGCCACTCAATTGCTTAAAACTTGCTTCTGATGCATCTACTCCTGTTTTCATGTCAACCGATTGGGTTTTATCACTTAAGACATTTTTAATTTGCTGAACCTCGCTTTGCGATCCCTCTAAAAACGTTAAGCTATCCTTGAAACCTCGGGTTTGATCATAACCAGGCATGCCATTAACAGCAAGTTGTCCGTTGAAAGTTGATTTCCTGTTAGAATTAGAACGAGAGGCATACTGAATACCTCCATAAAGGGAAATTGAAGACCGCTTAGGTTCTGGATCTTTTTTTAATAGTTTTTTAGTAGTGGTAAGCCTTACTAAATTGTACGCTCCATTTAATGAAGGCTCATTGGGGTGTGGCAATGCACTCAAACTGAGTTGGTGTAAAAGGCCTGCAGGGCTGTAATAAACCGTATTGGTCTTTTGAAGCAGGGGGGTTATTTGGTCCCAAATTAGTTGGTACAATTCGTTGCCCAGTGCCTGTCTTGAATAAAGGTTATTGATGAACGTTAATTCTTCTTGATCACCGTATTTGTTTAACAAGGTTTCTAATTCTTGTTCGCTAAAAAGGTTAATAAAATAGGGTTGAGCAGCATTTGGGGTTAATACCAATGCTGCATAATGAGTGGTATCCTTCGATCTATTGTTCGAATTTTGGTAGGTGACAAATTCAATGGTTGCTTCATTTTGATGGAGTTCGTTTTGTATGTGTTGCCATTTAGCAGACCCAGTTTGGTCGCTGAATTTGTCAGATTTTTCCACCAAATTCCGTTCAAGTTGGGTAGCCCTGGTCTTTAAACTGTCCAGTTTATCAAAATTTTTTGATCGCGTATAATGCTTGGCTATTCGAGTTTTTAGTTCCTTCCACTGCCTGTATTGCTCCTTTGTTTCGGCTTTAGCATCCGCTTTGATTTGTTTTCTCATCTGCCTGGTTTCATCAAGTACCAGATTGTTGATTAAGAGCTTGTTATTGTATGCCATCCCTTTAGTTTCCGGGATGGAGTCTTGAACTTTGCTGGTAAAAGCTAAAAATTGCCAAAAGTGTTGATGGATTTTTCCCATCAGATTCATTTTTTCACGCTCGCTAAGAAATGAAAACATGTGGTAAATGTAATCCCGAATATGGTTTTGCGTTTGGCGGTGATACTTGACAGCTTTTTGATATTGACGGTTTAATGCATAATAACCAGCCACTTTATTAAGGCATTTAATTTTTCTTGGATGTTTATTGGAAAGATGTTTATTAGCTAACTTTAATGCTTTCATATATAGGTGAAGGGCTTGTTCTTGCTCACCGGTAGTTTGGTAAAAATCAGCCAGGTTGATTAAAACCCTCCCATAATCACTGTGGGAAGTACCAAAATTTTCTTTTAGATATTTCTTGGCTTTCTTGAAATATAAACGAGAAGTATCAATGTTGCCCAATTTTAAATGTAGCCCGGCCAAATCTTTAAGGTTAATGGCATATTGATCTTCCGGTTGTTTTTTAATTATATGGCGATCAAGTTTTAGTGCTTTTCTGTAATACTTTAATGCTTTTTGGTGATCTTCATACGCCTCGTAAATGTTGCCCAAATTGTTGAGCATTATCGGATGTAAAGGGTGTTTACGACCCTCTTGTTGTTTAGATATCGGAATAATTTCTCGATAGATTTCCCTGGCCTTGTCCAGGCAACCAATTTTCATGTACAAATAAGCCAAATTGTTGCATACAATCCTGTACATCCGTTGATATTTGCCAAAAAAGGTAGTGGTAATGGATTTTGCCTCGCTAAGTGCTGACAAAGACGCTTTATATTTTCCAAGGCCTAAACAAGCATTGGCTTTAAAATTAAGCGCCTTTACGTATTGGAGGCTTGCTTTCCCACATGAATTTTTGGCCGCATGAAGGGCTTTTTTACCGGCCTGAAGAGCTCTGTGATTTTGTCCTATTTTGTAATAATGATAAAAAGTATCCGCTCCTTGATGAAATTCAACGCTGTCAGGAAAATTCTTAGAAAATAACATGGAGCAAATAAATAATAAGGCTAAAGAAGCCACCATTTGCTTAACCATGGTTAAATTATTTCAGGTTTGCTTAGTCGAATATAGCAAATTACAATGAAAAATAAATGATGAACGATCTGTCATGGTATTCACTTTTTACTGGGCTACCATATCATTTGATACCACCAATTTATTGATGGCTTAAAGTAAGAGATGGAATTTAGTTGATTTTATTACCAATGTAGGAGGGATGTCAACCCTGGTCTTACTCAATTCCCAATCTTATTGTTGGATGGTTCCCCTTCAACCCGAATAATTGGGCAATCAAAAGGCTTGGTAATTTTGTCGATGCCGGGCTCCACGCGTTGGTTGTTGTTGACGTCCACAAAGGCTGCAATGTGGTATTGGCCTTCTGGCAGGCTTTCAAATCTGAAAGTACCTTCAGCATTGGCATCAGTGGTGATGACAGGTTCCTGCATGAAGCTTTCCAGTTGCTTGTAATGCACGTGAGCCGGATAGGCCCTTACTTCGATTACATCTTCCTCACGAACTTTGCCTTTTAACTCAAATTTACCAGAGAGAGAATAGCCATCCAGCGATAGGGCTTCTTCACTAATTTCAATTGATTGAATGCCCGTAGTACGGTAACCTTCTGGAAAATTAAAGTTTACATCACCGGTGGTTGCTTGGGCATTTACATGCACGGGCACGCCATAAGTTAAAGCATTGAGGTCGCCAAAGCCACTCTTCAATTCTTTGGGAGCCGGATTTTCAGGATCAGTTTCCATCACATATAGGAAAAATTCACCCGGAGCTAAGCTGTCAATGGTATAAGTGCCATCTGCGTTAACGACCGTCCGCTGGCCAAAAAAGCCACCGGCATAATTGGGCGTTCGGGGCATCCGCATCGCGCCAATGGCAATTTTGTTGGGGCCATTGTATTCCACCTTACCAGAAATGCTACCATACAGCTTTTCCTGGTTTATAGGATCGCTGCCTTCATATTCGGGATCCAATAGCTCAATGGCTTCGTCCACCATTCGTTCCCCAAAATGAGGTTGAAACGGGATCCCCTTTGATTGGTAAGTGACGGCCTCCAGCGCCATTTCTTCCCTTACAATGTAGCCGGTGTAATCATCCGAATTGGTAATCAGGATGTTTTGGTCGTAAGGGGAGTGCTTTTCAAACTTGTAACCCAATTCTACATTAAGCTCGCCAGGGATGGTGGCAAGGGCCGTATTGTTAATGACCATGGACTGCAGGAGCGTAAAATAGGTTTTGCCATTCTTCAGTGCCATTTTATGGGATTTTGCCTTAAACTGGATATTGGCCTGCCTTTGGGTGGGCGTGGCTTCTACCAAATCAATTATCTGCAATGCCAGGCGCTCCATAAAAACCTTATTGCCGGGTTGCCGCTCTCCATTAAAGTAAATATCAGTATCGCGGGGTTCTTGATCGCCTGCGGCACCTTCAGAAAACATGACAAAAGGTTTGGTTTCTATCCCATTTTTTTGGCTATAGCGCTCAAAAAGCAAATCCAACCGCTTGCGGTATTGCACATATTGGTTTACGTAGCCTGGCCAGTTGGGGCCAATTTTACCCCGGGTTGAGCCCCATTCGGTAAATACAGTAGGATGGGAGCCGTAATTGTAATGGACGCCTCGCAAATGGCCAGTGGTGTCTTCTATTTTAATGACGTAAAGAAGTGGATTGGCATCACCATTCAGCTCAGCACGGTTCAGGTTCAAGTCGGCTGGAATGCTTTTTTTACCAAATCCAATTTGAGCCGGAAACTTAGACTCCAAGGCCTCCTTACAAGCTTTGATGCCACGCTGGCCCATCAGTTGGCTAACCGTGTCTTTATGCGTTCGCCCATAAGAGTGGTTGTGCGTAGCCGCTACTATTAGATGCCGTTTTTTCAGGGGCGTCCTTTTGGCAATGGCTTCCTTGATGGCTTCAGCTTGTTCGTTTTGGATGCCAATAACATCATATTCAATAAGGGCAAATTGCCGCTCATCTACTTCAAAAAGCAATACCTTGACTTTGGCCGTATCGTAAAATTCATTGGTAGGAACGTCACTGCCATAGGACATGACCATCTCAAAATCCGGTATTATGCTGGATTGACCAAAACCAACGCGAATTGAGCCATTGGCTTTTGCTTCGTAGCCATCGCCATCATTGAGGCTTGGGTAAAGGTCTGCATCAATGTTGTTGGTATCCTGAGCCGCATCTTGCTGCGATGCTGGATGGGGGTGCGCATGTTCATGGTTATGATCCGGCCAATGTGCCATTGCCGATAATGAAACCATGCATGCAAGCATAAAAGGAATCAAGGGTACTAAAAGGCTGAAATATTGTCGATATACCATGCCCTTCATTTTTACAATTGAAGGCATCAAAGTTCTGATTTTTTCAGGAGTATGTATCAGTAGCGGTGGTACAAAAAAGTTAAACTACTTTCGAAAATGAAAGCGTTAGGGCTTTTTACGTCATCTCCCTAATTAGCTTTATGGCAGCTATTTGGGTATTGTTTTCAATTTACAATCAATTAAGGGCAGCCTAAGCAAAAGGATTGGTAATGACCCCGATCACCTCAACAATTAATATAACAAACAAGACCAACCTTAAAAAGGCCGGAAGCGTATTGCCTAATTTTGACATCATGTTGATACAGCTTCAAAACGTTGATCTATTCAAAAATAAAGTTTTTTCTTTAAGAAGCAATAGCTTATGAAGATCAAAAGTGTTTTTAAAACTCAAAGAATGCTTATTTTTGATAATACTTATGCGCATCATCCAATACATAACAATTACTGGGTTGCTAATAGTCCAAACTGTTGCTCCAATTTGGGCTCAAGATCAATCCATGATTTCGAATTTCAATGTCAGCCAGAACGCAACCAAAAGTGCTTTTAAAATTTCATTTGTTTTGAAGGATTCGGCTCAAGTTACGGCCCAAATTTTTAACAGATTTGGCCAAGAAATTGACAAGCCAGCCCATAATCGATTACTGCCAGCTGATACCATTCACTTAAGCTGGGTTCCAGACACTTCAAGAAAGCGGGAAGTTTACTTATTGATGTTAAAAGCAGATACCTCAATGCGTACCTGTAAATTAGTTTTTATGAGATCTGTGGATACCTGTCAGGCTCCATTGGCCGGGTTTAGTTATGCCAGCAAGTTCAAAACGGTCCATTTTTACAATACTTCAAGCAAGGCTGATCATTATGAATGGAGATTTGGAAATGGTATTAGCGATACGGCCTTTCAGCCTACTTATAAGTTTGATTCGTTTGGCATACAAAAGGTTTGCTTAAAAGCTTATAATCATTGTGATATTGATACCTTTTGTAGGCGTATCAATTTGAAATGTGTACTCCCCAAGCCCAATTTCACGTATGGCATCAGAAACCTTCATGTCAATTTTTTCAACCATTCAAAATACGGTTCAAGTTATAAGTGGTATTTTGGAGATGGTGATTCTGCTCGAACTAAAGGGCCTGGTCATCGCTATAATCAAGATTCTGCGTATCACGTTTGTTTAAAAGCAATTAACGAATGTGGTAGTAATGACACGTGCAAGCTGGTTGATCTTAAAGCGTCCAATAGCATTATCAATGATCAACAGGAAACATCGATCAACCTTTTTCCCAATCCGGTATCAAAAGGTCAAAAGCTAAACGTAAATGGAGAAACCATTGGACAGATGCGGCTCAAACTTTATAAGCTTTCAGGTGAATTGGTCAAAGAAATGCAATTAGCACCTAAAACCAGTGTTTCCTTGAACAATATCAATTCCGGGCTTTACCATTACAGCATTACTAAAGAGCAGCAAAAAGTAAAAATAGGGAGGTTGGTTGTTCTACCCTGACTCATTTCAATGATTTAGAAAAAGTCGTCAAGTATTCTTACCAGATTGAAGAGTACTTACCTATAGGTTTAAAAACCGAGGTAGCGATATAGAAGCTATTAAATTTTTGGATAAGTTTTATCCTATAAAAACACCTCTATCCAACCTTATTTCCATTTGCAACATCTTGATCCGGCTTTAGCAAAACGACCCCATCCTGATGGTAAACGCCTAATACCAAACATTCTGAGGTAAAATTGGCAATTTGCTTGGGTGGAAAATTGATAATGGCCATCACTTGCTTATTGCGCAGTGTTTCTTTACTATACAGCTCAGTAACTTGGGCACTGCTCTGCAAAATGCCCATTTCACCAAAATCAATTTTTAGCTGATAAGCGGGTTTTTGGGCTTCTGGAAAATCTTCCACTTCTACAATGGTCCCTGCACGGATGTCCAATTGTTCAAAGGCTTGCCAGGTGGTTAAATTTTGCATGGTACATCAATTTTAAGCGTTTAACGAACCAGGAACAATGGTTTAATATAAACTTAATAAGGCACAATAAAAATTATTTGCCATCGATTAACATTTACTTTAGTTTTGGTAATAGGTTTAAAAGAATTTACAACTTGATGAAATTAGCAGCTATAGACATAGGATCCAATGCCGTTAGGCTACTCTTTAACAATGTATTTGAGAACGATAAGGAAACGAATTTTCAAAAGGAGTCTTTAATCCGGGTACCGCTCAGATTGGGCACAGATTCTTTTGTCAATCACAAAATTTCCGATGAAAATGAGGAAAATCTATTAAAAACCATGCAGTCCTTCAAGGAATTGATGGAAGTTCATGAAGTTACAAAATACCGTGCTTGTGCTACGTCTGCTTTGCGCAATGCTGAAAATGGTCAAGCGATCTGCAATCGGATTGAATCAGCAACAGGCATCAAAGTTGAGATTCTTGATGGGGCCCAGGAAACTGAATTGCTATTCGAGATGAATATTCATCAAAATTTTGATCCATCCGGTTCCTTTTACAACATTGATCTGGGAGGTGGTAGTACAGAAATTTCAGCCTTTTCAAAGGGTAAATTCATCAAATCAGAATCGTTTCCAATTGGAACGGTTAAACTTGTGCACGAACTGGATACTGATGATGAGTGGGACGAAATGAAAAAATGGCTTAAATCGACAGCGGAAGAATTAGGAAAACTTAATGCAATGGGTTTTGGCGGTAATATCAACAAAATGATCAAGATGTACGGCAAAAAAGGCAATAAGTACTTGAGTTATGATGATATCAAAAGTGCCAATAAGGACCTTAGAAAGCGAACTTACCATGAACGTATTATGGATTTGAACTTGAAACCGGATCGTGCTGATGTGATTCTGCCGGCTTCTCAAGTATTTAAAAAGGTCATGAAATGGGGCAATATCGATAAGATCTATGTACCAAAATTGGGTATATCAGATGGTTTGATCCGGAAGATGTACGAAGAATACCAAGCCAACGATCAGCCAGTTGAACAACCTTTAAATATGGGCATAGAGGAATAATTTTGCTCATTTAAAGCATGGGATTGCTGTTGTCTTACCTTAGGAAGTAGTGATAAAGCTTAATTGGCGTGATTAAGATTTGAATCTTTCCAATTATGGCCGTTTCATTTAAAACAGGTCTTTGTTCATCAAGGGGTTTTCATTAAGGGTTCTTGATTGATAAACCTCATTAACCATTTCCTTGTAATATTCATAAATCAGGTACTGCGACCTGACTTTTTCAATCCCTTGCTCATTGTATTCATTTTTTTGGTCAGCATCCAGGATGCGGCCTTTTACATTGTCTTTTAACTGGGTTTGAAGGTAGTTTTTTATTTCATATCTCAAATCCTGATCAAAAACAGGAAAAGCCACTTCAATCCGTTTGTCCAGATTTCTTTTCATCCAGTCGGCTGAGGATAGGTACATCTCTTCATGGCCATCGTTTCCAAAAACATATACCCTTGCATGTTCTAAAATGCGATCCACGATACTAATGGCTTGTATATTGGTACTTATTTCCGGAATGCCAGGTTTTAAACAACAAATGCTTCTAATGATCAGGTAAATGGCGACTCCAGCTTCGCTGGCTTTGTACAATTTGTTGATCATTTTGCGATCTTGTAAACTGTTGGCCTTTAAAATAATATAAGCCGTTTTGCCAGCTTTTGCATTTTTGATCTCCCGTTCTATTTTGTCGTACAATTTTTGCCGAAGGTTAAGCGGTGATACCAGAAAGTGGTCAAATTCAACGTGCTCATTCCTTTTGATGTATACGTCCAATAAGTTGGCGGCATCTTCCGTAATTCTTTTGTCAACGGTGAATAAACCTATATCGCCATAAAGTTTGGCAGTATCCTCATTGAAATTACCAGTACTTAAAAAAGCATATTTATTAGTATTTGCACCTTCTTTTCTTTTGATCAGTAGTACCTTGCAATGAACTTTTAGGTTGAGGTGGCTGTAGATCAAGTCTGCCCCAGCTTCTTCAAGTTTATTGAACCAATAAATATTTGAAGCCTCATCAAACCTTGCCTTGAGCTCTATAACGACCAAGACGTATTTGCCATTTTTAAGGGCCCGGATAAGCTCGTATACGATCTTAGAATCCTTGGCAAGCCTGTAAAGTGAAATCTCGATGTGGGTAACATGGGGATCATCCCCTGCTTGCCTAAGCATTTGCAGCACGTATTGAAACTTTTGGTAAGGAAAGTGTACCAAGCGGTCTTTTTCCTCTACTAATGAGAACAAGTCGTCATTGATCTCCATTTCAGGGTCCGGTAAAGGTGGCATGGGTTGATACCTTAAATGCTCCCAATTTATAAAGGGGAAGTTAAAAAAGTCGGTAAAATCATGATATCTGCGAGGAAATTTTGAATCATCTGTCTCGATATCCGTTTTTTTACTTAAAAGGTTCAATAAACCAGCTGCCATTTCCGGGTCATAGGATAATCTGGTAGGGGCTCCTTGCTCCCTTTGCTCGAGGCTTTTTAAGATTTTTTTAAGCAAGCTTTCTGAAACATCCCCTTCTATGTCAAGTTCCGCATCTCGTAAAACCCTGAAAGCATATGCGTTTGTTTCGGTATAGGGCGCAAATAAATCAGGCAAGTTGAAACGGATCAGGTCATCTATCAAAAGTACAAAATAGTTGCTATCGCGGGAAGGCAACTCAATAAACCTGGGCAATGCTTCTGGCAATTCTAATAAGGCATAAGCGAGTTCCCCGGTATCCGGTTTTTTAAGTAGGATGGCAAAGTAAATCCAATCGTCTTTAAGAAACAGGGAAGTTTCATCTTCCGTTAGCATGACCGGATCGAGCCTTGGGTTGACTTGGTTTTTGAAATACTCTTTCACATAAGTTTGTTGTACTTCATCAAGCTGATTTTCATTTAAAAAATATATGCCTTCTTGAGTAAGTTCATGAATGATGCTTTTTCGAAAAATTTGATTGAATTCTTCCCTTTGTTGTTTAACTTCATTCCTGATGGCTTTGAGCACCCGCTCAGGTTCTTCTTTAAGTTTATTCTTGGTGCTTTCCTGAAGTTGAATGAGCCGCTTAATAGTGGCCACGCGAACTTTGAAGAATTCGTCAAGATTACTGGCATAGATAGCCAGGTATTGAATCCGTTCCATTAATGGAACTTCAGGCGATTTTGCTTCCTGTAAAACCCGGTAATTAAAGGATAACCAACTTAATTCGCGATTAATGAATAATTCATGGTCCATGATCATGATATAATAATAATTAAAACAAACTTAAAAAGCAAGTCAATGGTTCATCGGCTTTACCCGATTAAGAAATTGTTAAGGGAGAAATTCGCTGTGATTTTAGAATTAAAGAATTGCATTACTTGGTAGGAATTTTTGATTGATATTTTGGAAAATTGCGTAACCCTGTGAATTGTTGTTAAATGATGTTGCCCCCATATTTTAAACAATGTAACAAGTAAAATGACCCAACAGCTTAAAGCCTATAAAACCTATTACCATCATTTTAAGGACCTTGTTCAGCTTGAGCGGGATGAGGAGATCAATCGCCATTGGGATGAGATCAAGCAAATACCGGGCAAAAAACGGGAAAAACTGGGAAGAGCCCTGCTTCAAATGAGTGGAAGAAATGCCGGTCATGGGTTGGGTGGCACCTATTTGGTCAAATATGTAAAGCAAGGCGGTTTACCCAACAACGAAATTTCAGTGGGGGATTTGACCATTGTAAGCAGTGGCCAACCAAGTGGCAAAGAGCCCCAGGCAACCGTCATGGAAAAGACCAACTTTTCCCTCACGGTAGCTTTCAAAAATGCACCGCCCAATTACGTCTACAAAAAAGACTTGCGAATTGACCTTTTTGCCAATGATATTACTTACCAGCGGATGCTTGAAGCGCTTAAGGCCCTTAAGCATCAACCAGTTCTACATGATGTTGTTTTAACCAAAGCTGTGACCAATTTTCAGGATCAATCCATCAATGGATATTTCAATCAAGCTTTAAACAGCGTTCAGAAACAAGCCGTAGATGCTTCTATTCAAGCAGACCAACTCTTCTTAGTTCATGGCCCGCCAGGTACGGGTAAAACCACTACCTTGATCGAAGTCATGGAACAACATGCAGAAACCGGTTACTCGGTTCTTGCTACGGCTGATTCCAATACGGCTGTGGATAATTTGGTAGAAAAATTGGTACAGCAAAATAGGCATGTGGTACGCGTGGGCAATCCGGCTCGCATTAATTACGATTTGGCGGAACATTCCCTTGACCATCAGTTAGAAAGCAATGAAAAATTCAAGCAGGCGAAGCATTATTGGAACCAGATTGATGAATACAAGTATGAGCAGCAGGATTACAAAGCACCCACTGGCCAAAACAGGCGAGGTTTAGGAGACCGCAAGATCAAGCAATTGGCCAGCCAAGGCAAAACATCCAGGGGCATTCATCACAATAAGCTCAAGTCTATGGCCCAATGGCTTAAGGTGCAGGACCAGATCAATGAACTGGCCGAGAATGCCATCGCACTTGAACGGGAGGCGACCCATGAAATCCTCGATCAAGCAGCGGTGGTCTGTACCACCAATTCATCAGCGGGAAGCGATGTGCTGCAGGACTTTCGTTTTGATGTAGTGATCGTAGACGAGGCCACCCAATCGGTAGAACCATCCTGCCTTATTCCGATGGTAAAAGGCCAAAAATTCATTATGGCAGGAGATCATCAACAATTGCCCCCCACCGTTTTAAACCAGGAAGCCAAGCAAGCCTTGCAGGTTTCGCTCTTTGAGAGGTTGATCAACAATTACCCATCCTACATCAATTTGATGCTAAAAGTGCAATACCGAATGAATGAGGCCATTATGGCTTTTCCAAACCAAGCATTTTACAACAATCAGTTGAAGGCGCATGCAAGTGTAGCCAACCATACCCTTACCAATAATGAATTGACCATTAACCATGATCAACTTTTGAAAGAAGAAGCTTGGATGAATCGAGCCTTAGACCCAGATCAAAAGACGTTGTTTGTAGATACAGGCAATTTTGGGGAATCCCAGCTAAAAGGTGCTTTCTCTTACAGGAATGAGGGGGAGGCCAAAATGGTTACCCACTTGGTTCAATGCTTGATCAGTGCCGGATTGCCTCAAGAAGTGGTTGGCATCATCTCACCATATGACGGCCAGAAAGATCTGCTCAAGCAATGGTTGAATGAATATTCAGGGATAGAGGTGAAAACGGTTGATGGGTTCCAGGGCCGTGAAAAAGCGGTGATCATTTTATCGTTTGTTAGGTCCAATGAAAAGGGGAAATTGGGTTTCTTAACGGATTACAGGCGATTGAATGTTGCTATAACCCGTGCCAGGAAAAAACTCATCATGTTTGGTAATGCGCATATGCTTGGGCAAAATGAAGTATACCGGGCCATGCTTCAGGAAACCGATGTTGTGGAAATGAACTCCAAAATAGGAGGGTAGGCCAACAATTGAAGTCAGTGGTAAGTAGAAGTTGTAATAGGCTTATTTCAGTTATTTTAGGCAGTTGTAAGTTTTAAAGGCGGCTTTTTAATATTTGTTAGGTAAAAAATATAGGGGAGGCTGTTAATCTCAATGAATGATTTTAACATGTTAGCAAAGGTGTCTTTTACAACAACATTATAAAAATGTTTTTATCTAAACGCAGGGCTCCGGATTGGGTTATAAACCACTCTGTGCTTCAATTCAAAAGTTGATAAGCTTGATATTGAATTCTGGCATTGTTACAATGCGTTTTTTTAAATGCACTCACCAGCTTATGGTCATGGATATTAGCTCGGCCGGTGTTGCCCTAATTTCTCTGTAATTACCTAAGAACATCAAAGCCACAGTTTTTGGTTGCTTTGCTGACGCTACCGGTACAGCCTCATTCTCATTCCGGGTTATAAAAGAGTTACACGAACAAACCTCCATCCAATAGGAAAGGGCCCACAAGATCAAGTAATATTTCAATTTTTAGGCACCAATTTTTGGTGCTTTGAGCAAAGAAATTAACAATGAGGGATCATAATTCTACCAAAAATAAAGGACATTTGGTGTTTAAGCCCATTGTTTAGTTGAGCCATTGTTTATCAATAACTTAGCTGTCAAAAGGTTGGAATCTCTATAATTTAATAGAATGTTGGCGGAATTTTAACTACAAGGCTATTAAGCCTTCAATTTCGGCTGCTTCTTTGTAACGTTCGATTACCCGCTCACTGTCGAGCATAATCTCTTTGCCGGTAACGCTTACGTAATTCCCGTGGCGGGAAGTATTGGTATATACCTCAGCCGGACCGAACAATTTTTTTACCTCTTCAACCTGATCCGGTCTTACGATGAACTTGAACATAAACAATGTTGGAAACTTTTCTTTTTGGAGTCTGAACCTAAGTTTTGCATATGGATCTTCACTCATAGTAACAACCTTTTATACCTAACCAAACGACTCAATTGTTAATAAAGTTTTAACGATAAAAGGCATCTATTCAGGTAATATTTCTTGCTCAATAAAGTTCTTAGCGTCCATATTGTAGATAACCTCCTTCCCAAACATTTGGTAAAGCCTGTCAAGCCTATGGATGCCTTGGCCTTTTTTGATGTTGATGTAGCGGATCTTTTCCCTGTAATCAAGAAATAAGCTTAAATTGTTCAGGTCGGTATGAGGAAAACCGTAACCTATGAAAATGATCTCATCGCATTCATTCAAATGTTCCACAGCTTTGGACCATAGGGTGTTGTAGAGGGTACCTGTCAAAAACAGGGCTTTTACATTGGTCATCGGGATGTAAGTAGGAATGTCATTGGAATGGATGGTATACATAGGATCTGTTTTATGTAGCAAATAGATATTCCTTATGTCATTGCTTTCACTTCCTTTAGCCCTGAACCAGTTGAAGGAACCGTGCAATTTCAACAATTCAAGCGTTCCATTTTTGGGGTCTTTTAAAGCTGTTTCATTTTGAGTATCGTACCGTTCAAACTTTAAACCATACGATAGCTCTATACGGTTTTCTTGCTTTAAGTTAAGCAGGTTCTCTATGATCAAGTCATAATTGAAATTGAAGATCAAATCATGTTTGTTTGCTCTTAGATCATTAGAGCATTTGAGTATAAACTTGTAGAGGGTATCGGCCTTGTTTCGATCAATTTCCTGTTTTTGGATTTCCTTATAAATGAATTTAATCAACTCAAATTTGAGCTTTTCATAGTCCATTTCCTCCTCAAAATTCCGGAATATGCGCTTGGAGAAGATGATGTTAGCAATGTTTTCAATGCTCCTGAATTCATCAAGCTGGTTGCTTTTTTGGTAAATGTTTTGTACAAATTGGATTAGTGTTTTAAATTCTTCATCATTTAAGTTAAAAAGCCTTTCTGTAAGGTCATTCATGGTGGGCATTTTGGCTGAAAATGATTTTGAAAAGCCAGAACCCAGGATGAATATACGTTTTTTATCAGCCATAAGGGGCTTGTTAGTTCTACAATTGTATGGAAATTTAAGCAGCATCAAGGGAAATTAGAAGCATAATTTACGCTTGAAAAAAATTTATAAGGCTATGGGTCATTTATAAAAATTCCTGGAGTGATTAATGGTCGATAGGTAAAAGGCTGTAAATTCAAATAGCCTTGCAACGGGCTCCATTAAAATGACAAGGATTGAAAACTGCATGAGTTGGTAAAAATTTAAAAAATACAGACGGATCAGTATTCGGGCTTGTTGATATTTTATAATAAACGGTCCTATGCTAATAAGACTTAATAAGGGTCCACATCTATAGTT
Organism: uncultured Sphingobacteriales bacterium; assembly: GCA_964561545.1. Taxonomy (GTDB): domain Bacteria; phylum Bacteroidota; class Bacteroidia; order CAILMK01; family CAYYUA01; genus CAZLQF01. The sequence goes on along the minus strand of CAZLQF010000012.1, from coordinate 61,338 downwards.
AACCGAATGCTTTTAAAATTCTTCTCTGTTCTAAATTGGTCAAGTTCTTCCATCATTTGGGCTTTAGCATGCTGAAGTTGCGGGTCATTGCGCTTGAACTTGATGAGGATGTTGTTAATGTAAAGGTTTTTTACCCTTAGTACAGCCGGGATTTCAGGGCCTAAAACTTGATCACCGAACAATTTTTTGAGCCGGTTGGTCAGGAATTTACCACCCTCTGATACGGTGTCCAGAGATTGGTCCTTTAAAGTCAGTTTGATCAAACGGTAATATGGAGGATACTTGAACTTATTGCGTTCCATCAATTCCTCCTTGTAAAACCCTTCATAATCGTTGTTGATCAAATATTTGAACAAAAAATGCTGAGGTATAAAAGTTTGGATGGTAACAATGCCCCGTTCATGTTTCCTACCAGCTCGGCCGCTTACCTGTAGCATTAAGTGGAAGCTGCGTTCATTGGCCCTGAAATCCGGGAATTTTAACATCTGATCTGCATTGAGGATGCCCACCAATTTCACATCTTCAAAATCAAGTCCTTTAGTTACCATTTGCGTTCCTACCAAAATCCTTGCTTCCTTTTGCTCAAATTGGTTAATGATCTTTTGGAAGGCATTTTTTCTTTTGGTGGTATCCTGGTCTAAACGTATGGCGGGATATTCAGGTAGTAAGGTTATGAGTTCATCTTCGATCTTTTCGGTACCAAAACCTCTCATATTCAAGTCATTACTGCCGCAAGCCCTGCACTTGGTGGGAAGTTCTTCTTTATAACCACAAATATGACAGCGTATTTCTTTGTAAAACTTATGGTAGGTAAGGCTGATATCGCAATTTTGGCATTGCGGTACCCACCCGCACATATTACATTGAATAAAAGGAGAATAGCCGCGCCTGTTCTGAAACAAGATCACTTGGTGGTTTTGATGTAAATGGGTGCTCATTTCATGGAACAAGGTTGAGCTAAAATGGCTTCGCATTTTATTTTTCTGATACTCTTCTGCCAAGTTGGCCAATTTTATTTTCGGCTGGAGCAGGTTGCCGTACCTTTCAGTTAGTTTGACAAGCCCGTATTTGCCGCTTTTAGCGTTAAAATAGCTTTCCATAGAGGGGGTGCCGGTACCCATTAAAACTTTTGCATTGAAAAGCGTTGATAAGTAAATGGCCGAATCTCGCGCATGGTAGCGCGGAGCCGGATCCATTTGCTTAAAGGTGGTTTCATGTTCTTCATCAATGACGATCAAGCCCAGGTTTGGAAAAGGTAAAAACATGGCCGATCGTACGCCCATTACGATTTTGTATTCACCGGCACGTACTTTGTTCCAGATCTCTACCCGCTCATTGGGGTTGAATTTGGAGTGGTAAATTCCTATGTCATTACCAAAATAATTCCGCAAACGTTTGATCAATTGGGTCGTCAAAGCAATTTCGGGCACCAGGTACAAGGCTTGGTAACCTTGCTCAATGGTTTCTTCTAATAACCGGATGTAAACATGGGTTTTCCCACTACCCGTTACCCCATGTAGTAAAACCGCATTCTTTTCCTTAAAATAATTTTTAATAGCATCCAAGGCTTGATCTTGCGCTTCATTCAGTTCAAAATCCATTCTAACGGGTTCTTCCCACGAAACGCGATCAATTGCTTTTTCGTAAGTTGTTAATAAGGATTTTTGAACCAGGGCTTTGAGCACCTGATCACTCACATTGGCTTTTTCCAGTAGTTCTTTTTTCTCTATCTGTTTTTGCTCCTTATGCAGTAACTGGTAAGCCAGCAAAAGGTCTGTCTGCTTGGGGGCATTTTTGACCTGGTCAAAAGCTTCTTTCCTTTCATCCGGGTGCTCCAGATCTACCTGGCAAGCCACAAAAGTTTTGATCAGCGGCTTATAAGCTTGCTGGAGGTCTTCCGAGGTGGTGATCAGACCTTTTTCATGTAAGGACCGGATGATGGGAAAAACCTGCTTTCGGTTAAGGATTTCCTCAAGATCACTGATGGTAAGTTCCGCTTGGACCTCTAAAGCCTCGATTACTAAGTATTCGCGGTCATCAAGCTCGGTTTCCTGGTAGGAAACATGAGGCATTAATTGGATTTTGGTTTCACTTTCTAATTTTAAGTTGGATGGGAGGGCAGCTTCCATAACAGTTCCAATAGGACAGCAGTAGTAATCAGCGATCCATTGCCAGAAACGAAGGTGAATGGGGTCAACAATCGGTGAATGGTCCATGACCTCCAAAATGTATTTAGCCTCGTAAGCTTTTGGCGGATTTTCATGAAGGCTGTAGACAATTGCAGTGTATATTTTTTTCTTGCCGAATTGTACGATAACCCTTGTCCCAATTTTTACACTGCTTTCTAAATCTATTGGAATACGGTAAGTGAAGGGTTTGTAAAGGGGAAATGGTAGCAGTAAATCGGCAAAATAGGTTTCTCGAGTGGTTTTTTGGAAGGTTATGAAATTAAGTTGATCGCTCATGGCCGATGTTTTCAGTTTCAAATATGATAAAAAATAAGTATCGCATAGGCTTTTTTTGGCGTAAATTGGGCTATCAAATTCATTGTTGTTTATTAAAAAGGAAGGAATAAATAGGTGGCTTAAATGCTTTATTACTAATAAGTAAATGCTAAAATAGCAAATTAAATTTTTGATGTTAACAAAATGTTAAGAAAGGCAGGAGTTTAAATTTTTAGATAGCCATAACTCCCGTATGCCAATAATTAAAAACATAAGGTCAAGGCTTTTAATGGGTAAATAATTTAGCTCTTAACTACCACTTCAACCCCTGATAAAATTTTTAAAATGTCAAGAGGGTATTACCTTTTTTTTAACCTTTTTAAAATCCATCTTTACACTTTCCAATAACCAATTATTATCAAACTAAAAGCGCGATTGCAATATGGCTGAACCACATATTGAAGTATGGAACCGTTGTCTTAAAGTAATCGAGGATAATGTCAATTCTCAAAGCTTTAAAACTTGGTTCGAGCCCATCGAGCCCCTCAAACTGGAAGGTAATGTATTAACCATCCAAGTACCGAGTCAATTTTTCTATGAGTGGTTGGAAGAGCACTATGTTCATTTATTAAAAAAGACTATAAGAAAAGAAATTGGGCATGGGGCTAAACTTGAGTATAGCATTGTTATGGACAATAGCAATGATAGTAAGAAGAAGCACACCATGAAGGTCCCCCAACAACAAAATAAAAATGACAACAGTGAGATAGAAGTGAACATGCCTAAAAACGTAGGGCAATCCATCAAAAATCCCTTTGTAATACCAGGGCTTAAAAAAACCAATATAGACTCCCAGCTTAATCCTAATTTCACAATGGAGTCCTTTATTGAGGGTGATTGCAATCGTTTGGGCCGATCCGCCGGACAAGCTGTTGCTGAAAAACCTGGCGGTACCTCTTTTAATCCTTTAATGGTTTATGGTGGTGTTGGCTTAGGCAAAACCCATCTTATTCAGGCAGTTGGCAATGAGATCATGAAGAACTTCAAAAATAAGGCTGTTTTGTATGTATCTGCCGAAAGGTTTACCAATCAACTTATCGAGTCCATCAGGGACAAAACGGTCAATGATTTTCTCAATTTCTACCATTTGATCGATGTATTGATCCTGGATGATGTCCAGTTTTTTGGCAATAAAGGTAAAACCCAGGATATCTTTTTTCACATTTTTAATCAACTCCACCAGGATGGTAAACAGCTTGTGCTAAGTTCGGACAGACCTCCAAAAGACTTGGAAGGAATGGAAGAACGCTTATTATCCAGGTTTAAATGGGGCCTTTCAGCAGACCTGACAGAGCCAGATTTTGAAACAAGAATTGCTATACTTCAACAAAAAATGCATCATGATGGTATAGAACTGCCCAATGATGTGATTGAATACATTGCTTATCACATTACTTCAAGCATTCGGGAACTTGAAGGGGCCCTTATTTCTCTTTTAGCCCACTCATCTTTCAATAAAAGAGATGTGGATTTGGAACTGGCCAGAGAAGTGCTGCAGAACTTTATCAAGCAAAGCCGTAAAGAGCTTTCAATAGAGCATATCCAAAACCTTGTATGCGATTATTTTGAAGTGGAAGCTGATAAAATACGCTCTAAAACAAGGAAACGCCACGTAGTACAAGCACGGCAGATCTCCATGTTCCTGTCTAAAAATTGTACCAATTCTTCCTTAACCAAAATTGGGCATCACTTTGGCGGGCGTGACCATTCAACTGTCATTCATGCCTGCCAAACCGTAAAGGACTTGATGGATACAGATCAAACTTTTCGTACAACTGTAGATGAAATTAAAAGAAGGATCAACCTCGATATGGGCTAATTTTACTTTGAATGCTAACTTCACTTATAAATATAAGCATTAGCTGAGGTTTGAATCACTACTTTCACTAATTTCGAAGGAAGCTTTAAGTTGATGGAATAACTGCCATTACCTTTTCGAAAATTAGCAATTTAATTGCTCATTCCTTTACATTTTAGTCCGAATATCTTGCTCAATCAATTTGGTCTGTGAGTGGAATGTATTTGGGTCAGCGTTCATCATATCATCGTGAAAACCTTCCGGAAAAGGTGGTTTTTGCAAAGATCCTGCTTTTGCATAAGGATAAAGTTCATCCAATCTATTAACTGTATGAGGTCCCGTTCTCTTAGCAATAAATGAACGGTTTAATTCGGACAGGTCATTGATGCCAATACTTTCACATAATTCTAACAGGCTTTTAACGGTTTCTTTATGGTAATTGGCAACACGGAATTTTTTATCATTGACGACCAATCCCCTGGTTAATGTCGGATCATGCGTAGTAACGCCTGTGGGGCAAGTATTGTTATGGCACCTTAAGGCCTGAATGCAGCCAACAGCCATCATCATGGCCCTGGCACTGTAACATGCATCGGCACCAAGGCATATATATTTAATCATATCAAAACCACTCACGACTTTACCGCCAGCTAAAACCTTTATATCCTTTTTCAAATCAAAACCTATCAAAGCATTTGAAACGAAGGAGAGGCCTTCTACAAGCGGCATGCCTACCCGGTTGGCATATTCAAGTGGCGCTGCACCGGTACCGCCTTCGGCCCCATCTACAGAAATAAAATCCGGTTTGATGCCGGTTTCGATCATGGCTTTACAAATGGCCAGGAATTCTACTTTTTGCCCAATACACAATTTGAAACCAACCGGTTTGCCATTGGATAGCTTCCGAACCTTTTGAATGAACTCCATCATTTCAATGGGCGAAGAAAAAGCTTTGTGATAAGCGGGTGAGATTATATCAACACCTGCAGCAACCTTCCTTGCTTTCGCTATTTCATCCGAATTTTTCTTAGCAGGTAAAATACCCCCTTGGCCAGGTTTAGCACCTTGTGATAGCTTGATTTCGATCATTTTTACCTGCTCCAAATTAGCATTCTGCTCAAATAGCTCTTCATCGAAATTTCCGTCTTCGGTTCGGCAACCAAAATAACCCGTACCTACTTGCCAGATTAGATCGCCACCGTAGTAGGTGTGGTATTTACTGATGCCTCCTTCTCCTGTATTATGGGCAAAATCATCAATTTCAGCCCCGGCATTCATGGCCATAATAGCTTTACCACTTAGGGAGCCGTAACTCAAGGCACTTATATTAAGGATGCTTGCAGAATAAGGCTTCTTGCAATCAGGGCCTCCTATGGTAATCCGCATATCATCCTTAAGCTCATGAACCGGGGATGCTGAGTGAAGCAGCCATTCATAACCCGTTTCATAATAATCCATCCTTGTTCCAAAAGGTTCTTTATCCAGCACATCTTTGGCACGCTGATATATGATAGACCGGTTGATCCGATTAAATGGGCGGCCCTCAATATCCGATTCTACAAAATATTGGTTGATCTCTGGACGGATGGATTCGAAAAGGTAACGAAAATGCCCAATGAGTGGGAAATTCCTTAAAATGGTGTGCTTTTTTTGCACCAAGTCATAGAGGCCTAATAATATCAAAGGCCCTAATATTACAAATACCCATAAGGCTTGTGGCTGAAATGATGCCCATAGTAAAACCAATACAATTACGATCAAAACGCTTATTAAAAAGTATTTATACATAAGATTTTTTGTTTTATTAAGTTAATGTTAAAATAAAAATTTGTTTAACATTTGGATTTTCGCTGAAATTCCTGATATTTCTGCCTTCAAGAGAAACTTGAATTTCAGGGTTTTCGTTAAGGTCATGAGTAATTGTTAATAAGCCACTTTAAAAACTATAAAAGGATGTACTACAACAACATTATAGAAACAGTAGGTTATACCCCGCTCGTACGTCTTAACCAAATACCCAAAGATACGAAAGGTACAGTGCTTGCCAAGATTGAATCTAACAATCCTGGCAATGCCAATAAAGACCGCATTGCTGTGAAGATGGTAGAAGACGCTGAAAAAGAAGGGCTTTTGAAACCGGGAGGTACTATCATTGAGGGTACATCTGGCAATACAGGAATGGGGTTGGCACTTGTAGGTTGTGCAAAAGGATATAAATGTATTTGCACGGTTCCTGATAAGCAATCGAAAGAAAAAATAGACCTATTAAAAGCAGTAGGGGCTGAAGTTATCGTAACACCAACGGCTGTTGCCCCGGATGATCCTAAATCTTATTACTCAGTAGCCAAAAAGCTGAATGAAGTAATTCCCAACTCTTTTTATCCCAATCAATATTACAATTACTCTAACACGCTAGCTCATTACGAAACTACCGGTCCTGAAATTTGGGAGCAAACGGAAGGTAAAATAACCCATTTTGTTTGTGGCGTTGGTACAGGAGGCACCATTTCAGGGGCTGGTAAATATTTAAAGGAACAAAACCCTAATATTAAAATTTGGGGCATTGATCCCTATGGTTCGGTATTTAAGAAATACCATGAAACTGGGGAATTTGATGAAAATGAAATGTACCCCTATTTAACGGAAGGCATTGGGGAAGACATTATACCATCCAACGTAGATTTTTCTTTGATCGATTATTTTGAAAAGGTGAGCGACAAAGAAGGTTACATCATGACCCGCAGAATTTCCAAAGAAGAAGGTATTTTAGCTGGTAACTCTTCAGGATCTGTGCTCGCAGGATTCTTAAAAGTACAGCAATATTTAGGTGAGGATGATTTGGCAGTAATTCTATTTCCTGATCATGCAACCCGCTACGTTGGTAAAGCGTTCAATGATGAGTGGATGCGTGAGCGTGGCTTTATTGAATCAGATTCGATGGCCGCTGATGAGATCGTACAAAATAAGCAAGATGGGGATTTAATCACCTTGCATCAACAAGACTCAGTGTCTGATGCCATTCGCAAAATGCGTGATATCAATATATCCCAGCTTCCGGTGGTGGATGACCATCAAGAATTAGTTGGATCAGTAACGGAAAGCGGCCTTTATTCGATACTACTTGACAATCCTGATACCAAGCACCTTACGGTAGAGAATATTATGGACAATCCATTTCCCGTTGTATCAAAGGATGCTTCCTATAAGGAACTATCGCGGATGTTAGACCAGGATAATAGTGCCGTTATTATCAGTTATCCAGATAATAGAAGGACCATCCTTACCAAATATGATATTTTGCAAGCATTGTCCAAGTGATTTGCTTTAAGGCGATTGCTATAATTGTTCAATAAGTTTATTTAGTACGATTAAAAAAGTTGCATTTTTAAATCAAACCTACGTGAAACAACAATTTACCGACCAAATAGGACGAGTTATACAAATAGATCATCCTCCGCAAAAAATTGTTTCGCTTGTACCATCTCAAACAGAGCTATTGTTTGAACTGGGCCTGGACGATGAGGTAAAAGGCATTACTTACTTTTGTGTTTATCCACAAGATAAGTTTAAGGAAAAGCCTAAAATAGGTGGAACAAAGAAACTTAAATTGGATAAAATCAAGCAGCTTGATCCAGACCTTATCATCGGGAATAAAGAAGAAAATGAAAGGGAACAAGTGGAAGAATTGGCTCAGGATTACCCTGTTTGGATCAGCGATGTGAATGATTTGGATTCAGCCCTCAACATGATAAATTATATTGCGCAACTTACGGGAAAAATGGAGAAGGGTCAAACGATTAGTAAGGAGATTGAGAAAGGATTTAAAAAGCTTCCCAAAGTTGATAATTTACGTACGCTGTACTTAATATGGCGTAAGCCTTATATGGCAGTAGGTGGTGATTCATTTATCCATTACATGTTAACGCATTGTGGGTTTAACAATGTGTTAAAAGATCAGCCAAGGTATCCTGAATTAACGGCTGAAAATATTCAGCACCTTAATCCTGAAATCATCATGTTATCCTCTGAACCTTATCCATTTAAAGACACCCATATTAAAGAGTTCCATGAGTTAGTGCCGCATGCAAGGGTTCAATTGGTAGAGGGTGATATGTTTTCTTGGTATGGTAGCCGCTTGAATAAGGCTGTGGATTACTTGAGGAAATTATGTAGCGAACTGAATCATACATTAACAACCCAACAATAAAAAACTGGAATTCGGATTATCTTGTTCTTCTCATCTTAAGATTTGCACGCTTCCTCACTATTTAAGCTCAAATTCCAAAAATTGATTACAAATCATCAATGTAATGGTCAAAAGATACACCGAAGCATCATCAAATCATGATGACCTTGAGCAAATGACGACCCAACAAATGCTTGAGGGTATCAACCAGGAAGATCAGGAAGTGCCAAGAGCAGTTGAAAGGTTAATTCCTGATTTGGTTCCTTTAATTGATATTATTCATCATAGAATGGAACAAGGAGGTCGGTTGTTTTACATTGGCTCAGGAACAAGTGGCCGGTTGGGCATTCTTGATGCATCAGAATGTCCGCCAACTTTTGGGGTAGAGCCTGGCAAGGTGATCGGCTTGATAGCAGGAGGTGATGAAGCCATAAGAAATGCCAAAGAGTTTGCGGAAGACGATACCAAGCAAGCCTGGCAAGACCTCAAGGTACATGAAATTAACTCAAAAGATGTAGTGATAGGGCTCTCTACATCCGGAACCACTCCCTACGTAGTAGGAGGTTTAAAGGAATGTCTTGAACATGGTGTCATGACTGGTTGTATTACTTGCAATCAGCAAACACCGCTGGCAGAAGTTGCGAATTACCCCATTGAAATAATTGTGGGCCCTGAGTTTGTAACCGGTAGTACAAGGATGAAAGGGGGTACTGCTCAAAAATTGATTTTAAACATGATCAGCACCAGTGTGATGATCAAGTTAGGGCATGTTCAAGGCAACCAAATGGTGGATATGCGCCTTAGTAATGAAAAACTAATAGATCGAGGTGCCCGGATGATCAAAGATCTATTTGATTTAAGTTACGAAAAATCAAAACAATTGCTTATGGAATATGGAAGCGTGCGCGAAGTGATCAATGATTACGACTTCAAAACCAAATCCTTTAGAAATAAGCCCTAAGCAATACACAATTATTGCAGTATTTTTAAATTTCGACAGCACAAAGACAAGAGAAATTGACTTGAGATCAAAAACTGTATAAGGTGTAAAAGGAAAAAGCGGGGCAATTATGCATGATATAGAACCATTCTACATGTGGCGGGATTATTACACCGCAGAAGAAGATGAAAAATCACCTTTTTTCAAAAGAGAATACAGTGAGTTTTATTTCACCAATTCCATATACAATCATTGTATTCACCCTCAGTGGGATGATATAGGGTCAAGTACTTTATACACTAAAATTCTATATGCAGATTATGAAAAGACTTTTGCAATCCTTGAATTCATAGGGGAGTGGAATGATTGCATCAACAATGACATCATGTTACTTAAAAGGGAAGTGATCGATTGTTTGTTACGGCAAGGTATTAGTAAATTCATCATGATAGGTGAGAACATCCTAAATTTTCATTTTGACATTGACGATTATTATGAGGAATGGTTTCAGGATGTGGAAGATGGGTGGATTGCTGCCCTAAATTTTCAAGCCCATGTGCTAACTGAATTGAAGGAAAACAACTTAGATGAGATCGTCAATTTTGGTGGCGAATTAGATGAATTTCCGTGGCGAACTTACCAGCCCAAAGCGCTTTTTACAAAAATTGATGGTATCCTGCGCAAAAGATTAGATCCGGTCTTTAAGGGGTTTTAAAGATGGATCCGGCTCTCAGCTGAACACCTAATTAAAAGCTAAATAGCACCACTTACAATAAGGTAAATTAAAATTGGGTTTTTAAAGGGAAATGAACGTTTTATTAAATTTTATACCCATTTTATTTAATTTAATCAAGTTTCCAATCTATTGGGCTTCGACCAATGCTTTTAAGGATTTCATTTGCTTTTGAAAAATGACCACATCCAAAGAATCCTTTATTTGCTGAAAAAGGAGAGGGGTGGGGAGCCTCTAAAATAAAGTGTTGATCTTCATTTATTAAGGCTTGCTTTTCCTGGGCAAATTTCCCCCAAAGCATAAATACCACGCCTTCTTTTTGCTGGGAAACTTGTTCTATAACACTGTTGGTAAAATTTTCCCAACCAAGCTTTCGATGAGAACCTGCCTCCCCAGCCCTAACGGTGAGCATGGCATTAAGGAGCAAAACACCTTGCTGGGCCCATTTTTCCAAATCACCATGAGGCGGAATGTTAATGCCAAGGTCATTTTTAATTTCATGAAAAATGTTCATCAAACTTGGAGGAAATTTAATTCCCTTATGAACCGAAAAACACAAGCCATTGGCCTGTTTCAGGCCATGATAAGGATCCTGCCCAATGATCACAACTTTTAATTGATCGAAAGGGGTTTCATTAAATGCCCTGAAGATCTCTTTTCCAGGTGGATAAATGGTATATCCGTTTCGCTTTTCTTCCTGTAAAGATTGCTTGAGCGAGTTAAAATAATCCGCTTCAAATTGATCTTCCAGGTAAGGAATCCAGCTTTGATCAATATCGGGTTGGGCGTTTTGTCCTTGCGCCATATTTATGGTTTTGCCACAAATATAACCCTTCAAAAAATAGGGGGGTGCATCCAATTGAAAAGTTTATTCAATCACCGATTACACCCCCCATCATTAACGTGCTACTTTCAAAAAAATAATTTTTGAAGCAACCAATGGGCTACCGTTTTCGTAACGCTAATAGGTTTGCTGATCTGTAGCTGATCGGTAACATAGGACTTCAAACGAATTGTTTTCTAAATCCAGGGTGCGATGTGAGACTTTGTAGGTGAAATGGTTGTAATTGATAAAATCCCCTTTGCCAATGTCGAAGGCGGGATTTTCCAAAACTTCTGCACCTTCATCTTCGCCCTTGTAATTCATGAATCGTAAGTTAACATGTGTAAACTCTCTAGTTTTCATGCCTCTACATTTTTTAATGATTAAACAAACATTAGTTAAATCCCATTTAACTAAGCACATCACGGGTAGTTATCCCCTTAAAAAATTCCCTTAAGGTTGATAAAATAAAGTCAACCTTATGGTTTCAAAACTAACAAAGATATTAGAAAGACAAGCTATAAAGCTAGTAAATTCTGATTTTTTTTATAAAAGTTTATTTTCTAATATTTTAATTAACTCACTAATTGTTTGGTGCCAAGAAATAGTGTTTTAACAACTTAATTAATTGGTGGCTTCTTGGCTTGATGGTAAATTTGTTTTTCAATAACCAAAAAACAAAAATTTGGAAATAAAGTTTTTAGGGACAGGAACATCCCAAGGAGTACCGGTAATAGGTTGTCATTGTAAGGTATGTAAATCCACTAATTTAAAGGATAAGCGGCTTAGAACATCAATTCATTTAAACGTAAACGATAGAAGTATTGTCGTAGATACTGGGCCTGATTTCAGAATGCAAATGTTAAGAGAGCAAATAGAAAGCCTTGATGCTGTTGTATTTACCCATGAACACAAAGATCACACCGCAGGATTGGATGATATAAGGCCTTATTATTTTCTTCAAAAAAAAGATATACCCATTTATGCCACCCAGGAAGTTCAAAAAAGATTGAAGAATGCTTATGAGTACATGTTCTATGGTGAAAAATATCCGGGTGTGCCTGAAGTTGATCTTCAAACCATTGATAACCAGCCTTTCAATATTTTCGGGGTCCATTTCATTCCTATTTTGGTTTATCATTACCGTTTACCGGTTTTTGGCTTTAGAATAGGTGACTTCACCTATATTACAGATGCTAGCTACATACCACCTGAGGAAATCCAAAAGATTAAAGGCTCTAAGGTTATTGTTTTAAACGCCCTTAGAAAAGAAGAGCACCTCTCTCATTTTAATCTTCAGGAAGCCATTGACCACATCCAAGCCATCAATCCCGAAAAAGCTTATTTAACCCATATCTCTCATCAGTTGGGTACCCATGACGAAGTTGAGGAGCAGGACCTGCCTGAAAATATCCATTTGGCCTACGATGGGCTAAAAATTCAAATGAAATAAGCATGGATGACTTATCCAATAATTTTTATGTGGTAAAACACTTGATAAGTGAGATCCGGAATTTCATTGAAGGTAGTATTTTGGTGGACTGCTTTAGCCAAAGTAAGCAAGAATTCATTTTTCAATTTCAACGCAATGACACTTTAAGATCTCTAACCTTTTTTGCAGGATCTTACCGATCATTTGTGTTTTGGAGTCAAAAACACAAACCCAACAAGAACATCATCCAGCAATTTCAAGCGCTATACCAACTTAAGGTTTACGAAGTCAACATGTTTGACAATGACCGAAGCTTTTATATGATTCTGGACAATGACCAAAGGCTCGTTTTTAAACTCTATGGAGGCCATGCCAATATCATTCATTTTAATAGTGAACAACCCTTAAAAATGATTAAGCAACAATTCAAAGGTGATCATGATAAATTATTCTCAGCTTATCATCAATCAAGTGATCAATCTTATGAGCATTTTTACCAATTACTTCAAAATGGCCATGAAGTAAAAACCGCCACCAAAACCTTGTTTCCAGCATTTACAAAAGATTTTTATCATTGGCTTGAAAATTATGGTATTGCGGAATTGCAACCTGATCAGCAATGGCAATTAATTCAGCAACTACTTGATCAATTGAACAAAAAGGAATTTTTATTGGCCGATGATCCCGATTATGCGCATAAATACGATCCTTCAATAAAATTAACCGTTCTTGAAAAAGGCACTATCCTTAACAGGTTCTCATTAGCAGAGGATGCCCTTGCAGCTTATGCGAAGGCCTATTTAAAAAACCTGAATTTACTTAAGGAACGCGAGCAAATTTTACAAAACCTTAAAAACCAAAGGAAAAATCTGCAGAAATCCCTGAAATCCTCGGAGCAACGGTTGGATAAACTCATGAACGATCAGGATTACCGGACCATGGGAGACCTTATTATGGCGCATCTACATGAAATTGAATCCGGATCTACTGAAGTAGCGTTCAACGACTTTTATTCGGGAAAACCTGTTAAAATTCCTTTAAAACGCGAGCTAAGCCCCCAAGAAAATGCAGAACGGTTTTACAAAAAATCCAAGAACCAAGGCATAGAGCTTGAAAAACTGGAAGAAAAGATTAATCATTACCAACAAGAAATGGAGCGCGTAGAGTATTTGATCGATGAAGTTGACAATGCATCAAGCCTAAAAGTACTTAATGATATAAAATCGCAGCTAAAAACTTCCCGAAATAAAAAGCTCAAAGAGCAACCATCAACGCCTTACAGGCAATTTACATGGAATGACTACAAAATACTTGTAGGCAAGGGAGCCAAAAGTAATGATGAGGTTACCTTTAAATATGGTTCTAAAAAAGATCTTTGGTTACATGCCAAGGATCAACATGGATCCCATGTCATTGTTAAAAACAAAGGTAGCGAACACTACCCAAAGGAAATTATTGAAAAAGCTGCCCAGCTGGCCGCTTATTATTCTAAGGGAAAAGGCGAGGCCATGTGCCCAATACTTTATACCTTGCGCAAGCATGTTTGGAAGCCAAGAGGTGCAGATCCTGGCCAAGTAAACTATAAATTTGAAGAAGTGTTATTAGCAGAACCTCAACAATGGGCTGAAGCGCACTAAAATCGCATGAAGGGAGCAAAAGCTGGATATATTGTTTTTTATACCATTGGCTTGATCACAATGGTTGCAATAGGCCTGCGATGTGGCTCTAATGATCCTCAAAAAACAGAGCAATCTGAAAATCAACAAATAGAAAGGGCCAGCCAATTTAAAAACTTGCATGACACTATTGATTATGTGGGTATGCAGAAATGCCGACAATGCCACGAAGACAAATACCAAAGTTTTAAAAAGACCGGTATGGGCCAATCTTTTGATACGGCCCATAAAGCTAAAAGTGCCGGAAGATTTGATGGCCATCAACTGGTTTACGATTCCTTTAAAAACCTTTATTACAAGCCATTTTGGAAGGAAAATGATCTATATGTCAAGGAATTCAAAGTAAATGGGCAGGGTGATACCACCTTTAAAAGAGTGGAACAAATAGATTACATCATAGGCTCGGGACAGCATACCAACTCCCATATGTATGCGGTGAATGGGTACATCTACCAAGCCCCATTTACTTTTTACACCCAAGAAGAGCAATGGGATCTACCACCGGGCTATGAGCTTGGCAACAATTCAAGATTTACACGTCCAATAGGTATTGAATGTATGAGTTGCCATAATGCTTACCCGGATTTTGAAAGCAGCTCTAAAAATAAGTTTAGCCATGTGCCATCGGGCATTGATTGTGAAAGGTGCCACGGTCCCGGGGAACTTCATGTTAAGGAAAAACAAGCCGGCAATATTGTTGACACTGAGAACGGGACGGATCATACCATCGTGAATCCATCTAAATTGCCCAACCAATTAAAAAATGACGTATGCCAGCGATGCCACCTTCAAGGCAATGCGGTTCTCAAGGAAGGCAAGTCTTTTTTTGATTTTAAACCCGGCATGAACTTATCAAGTGTAATGGATGTGTTTCGTCCCGTTTACAAAAAAGAAGATGCCTTCATCATGGCTTCCCATTCTGAAAGATTGCAGCAAAGCAAATGCTTCAAATCCACCCAAGATCATCAAACTTTCGAACCACTTAACTGTATAACTTGCCATAATCCCCATAAAAGTGTTGAATCAACATCCAGCCAATACTTTAACAAAACCTGCCAATCATGCCATAAGAAAGAAAAGGAAGATGAGCTTGTTAAATGTGCCAAGCCCTTGAGTGAACGGATAAGTATCAATGACAACAATTGCACGGAATGTCACATGCAAAAATCAAAAACATTGGACATCCCGCATGTAAGCATTAGCGATCATAAAATCGACATCCCGGATGATGATACGGTCGAGCTTGACCGTGAAACTTACCAAAACCTTGAAATTACCAAACTCAAAAGCTACAACAATCCTGATCCAAGCTATGAAACCGTAGGTCGCGCCTACTTGTATTTTTATGAAAAATTCGAAGCTAGATCCCACTTGCTGGATTCGGCTTTCAATTACTTACAACAATTGCCGCCAGATTCAGTGAAGCAAGAATGGGTACACTATTATTACCTTAAAGAAGATTGGAACCGCCTTGTACAATTTGTTAACAATCAAGGCATCACCGAATTTAGTGAAGCCATGCCCAATTACCGGATAGGGCAGGCCTTTGACCATATTGGGCGGGCCCAAAAAGCCATTGCATTTTACCAAAAGGCCATTGCTCAAAAACCTTACAACTTGAATTTTCATAAAAAACTTGGGAACCTATATCTTAAGCAAAAAGCTTTAAGCAATGCTGAAAAAGAATTTAAATTCGTTTTAAAAGAAAATCCAAAAAATCCAATGGTCCATAACAACCTTGCTTTAATTTACTTAAATAATAGACAATTAGCCAAGGCCGAAGAACATATTCAGCAAGCAATGAACTTAAAACCTGATTATGGCGCTGCAGCATTAAACATGGCCAAAGTTTTGTATGCCACCAAACGTCAGCAAGCAGCCATTAACAAACTAAAAATGATCATTCAGAAATATCCGGATCAAAGGCCTCAAGCCAGACAACTTTTACAAAAGTTTCAATCAGCATCCAACAGTTAAACTAAGAACCACCATTTATTTATGGGAAACCGTGGCAGGCGTATTTTAAATTGGAAAATTTTATTGGTAGCGATCCTTTTACTAGCAATTACTGGAGGAGGTTATTGGGCTTACCAAACCTATCAAAAAGTTTTTGGCCCATCGGTTGATCTACCTCGGCAACAAGTTGATTTTTATATACCCTCAGAAGCTGATTACAATGATGTTAAAAGCAAGCTGTACCAAAATAACCTTATAGCCGATACTTCGGCATTTACAATGGTCGCTAAATGGATGAAGTATCTCAATCATATCAATCCGGGTCGTTATGCCATCAAAGATGGTATGAGCCATAAAGAATTGGTTGAATTACTGCGTTCAGGTAAGCAAAAGCCTATTAAATTCACCATCCATAGAATTCGGTATAAACCTGAATTAGCAGGTTTAACGGGTTCTCACCTTGAAGCAGATTCCTCGAAAGTTTTAAAATTGGCCAATGATTCTAATTATGTAGATAAATTTGGTTTCAATACAGAAGATTTTCTTGCCATGATTATTCCCAATACTTACAAATTCTATTGGAATACTTCAGCAAGGGAGTTTTATAACCGAATGCACACGGAATATCAAAAATTCTGGACCCAGGAAAGAATAAAAAAGGCTGATGCAATTAACCTAACCAAGCGAGAGGTAATTATTCTGGCTTCAATTGTGCAGGAAGAAAGCAATAAACAAGAAGAGTGGCCTACGATTGCTGGAGTTTATTTGAATAGGTTAAAAAGAGGATGGAAACTTCAAGCTGATCCGACCCTCAAGTATTTGGTAGAAGATCGGGAAGAGGTCAACCGGATATATAATAAGGATAAAACCATTCAATCTCCTTACAACACGTATCAGAATAAAGGATTGCCGCCAGGTCCCATCGTTGTTCCCCAGATCCAAGCCATCGATGCCGTCCTCAATGCTGAAGACCATGAATACATGTACTTCTCTGCCAAAGCGGATCTATCTGGTTATCATCATTTTTCCAAAACCCTGCGCGAGCACATCAATCGAGCCAACGAATACCAAAGAGCTTTGAATAAAAGAAACATTTACTAATGTATGTACATCATGTACAAATAAGGGTACGTTACAGCGAAACAGACCGGATGGGTTATGCTTACTACGGCAACTATGCGCAATACTATGAGATTGGCCGGGTAGAAGCTTTTCGGAACCTTGATTTCTCCTATAAAGAACTGGAAGATAGTGGTGTTAATCTGCCTGTATTGAACATGCAATGCCAATATCTGAAACCCGCCATTTATGATGACCTTCTTACCGTCAAAACCATCATTCCCGAAATGCCGGGTGTTAGGATTAAGTTTAACTATGAAATTTATCGTGCAACTGAATTGTTAAATAAAGGCTTTACTGAACTTATATTTTACGATACTATCAAGCAAAAGCCTTCTAGAATGCCAAAATGGATGCAAGAAAAATTAAAGGCTTATTTTTAACTGATCATGAACCGGATTCACGAATATTTATATAATAAGATTGCTCCATACAGAGGCTTAATTGACTTACTAAAGAAAATTGTGATTCCCGGGTTTGGAGGGATACCTATCCTTTATGTCGTTAAATTTTTTACCACTCAACTGGTCAATGAAAATGTGTCAGTAAGGGCTTCTGCAATTGCTTTTAATTTCTTTCTTGCCCTGGTTCCGGCCTTTATTTCTTTATTTACTTTGATCCCTTATATTCCAGTAGAGAACCTGTCGCAAGAGGTGATGGCCATGCTTCGGGAACTTATGCCTAACAGTGCATTTAAAACCATCGAAACAACCGTTATAGATATCCTGGAAACACAAAGAGGAGGGCTTATGTCCATTGGTTTTTTATTTACCGTCTATTTTGCCACCAATGGTATTAATTCTCTAATTGATTCTTTTAACCGTTTTGAAACGCGTCCTTTTTGGCTGCTTTGGATTACCTCTTTTGCCTTGATGTTAGTGCTTATCTCGTTGCTGGTTTTGGGTATTGTTATTTTCATCGGTGGCGAAATTTTGTTGAGCAACCTTTTCGATACAAAGCTTTTTGAGGACGATGTTAATAAAATGGTCTTAAAGCTATTTCAGATTGTCATCATTCTTTTAATTATCTTTATGGGAGTTTCATTGCTTTATTTCTTTGGTAGTGATAAAGAAAGCCGCCTGAGTTTGTTCTCGTCCGGGGCTTTTCTTGCTACGTTGCTCATCCTAATTTCATCTTATGGGTTTGCTTTTTATGTAGAGAACTTTAGCCAATACAATAAATTTTATGGCTCGTTGGGAACCCTTATTGTCCTTATGATATGGCTCTACATTACTGCCATCGTGCTAATTATTGGCTATGAATTGAACAAAAGCATCATTATGGCAAAAAAAGACCAAAAAGAAGAATTGCCGCAGGTAGATCCGGATCAGTAACACCAACAGCCTCCAATGCCAGGCCAAAATAAAATTTTCAATCATTAAAACCCAATTTGGCCAAAGTTTAAGAACTGTTTACTTTTGCAGTGGAGGATTGGCAGAGCGGTCGAATGCGGCGGTCTTGAAAACCGTTGTCCGTGCGAGCGGACCGGGGGTTCGAATCCCTCATCCTCCGCAAATGGTGCTTTTATCCTTGCATTTCGAAGTAAGGAAGCAATCTACTTAACATCCAAACGTATCTTCTTTTTGAAAATCAAATCGTAAGCCTTCTATAAAATTCGTTAGTACCTAATCAGTCTGTATTTCAATCAAGGAAAATTTTTAATAGTTCTTGGTGGTTATATTTTGTCATCTATCCCTAACCCCGCAACTTATTCTGTAATAGGTAGCTTTTGTTTGCTATTGTTTCCCCTATTTTTGTTATTTATTTATATAAAATGAATACAGAAGCTGAATCAATTTCAGCATGGCGGTTCCGGTTGGTTTTTGTGCTGTCGCTCCTGAATATGTGCTTTTGGTTAATGGAAGGAATTAAAACCAAATGCTCACAGGTTCTGGTTAAGGAAAGGAATGACGGTTTGCTTATTCCATTGCTAATTGAAAATTGTTAATAGGTACCCACCTTAAAGGTAAACAATCTTATATACCATTTCTTTCATCAACTCGGGCTCAGAATTTCCGCCATCGTTGATACCACGTGCTCGGAGGTCAAAATCGTGGATGATTTCAAACACGTGGTCGAGCTTATTATCGTAATTATTAGCTGCTTTTAGGTGGTCATTGAGGGCAAAATCGGGAATGCCCAGGCTTTTGCCAATTTCTTTTTGGCTGCCTTTGGTATGCCGCAGGGCAAACAATTTGCTGAAATAATTGAACAAAATGGTGGTCATCATGGGCAATGGATTGGCCTTAGGATTCGCGCGGTAGTAATTGAGAATTTTGGTGATGGTTACCACATCTTTTTTGCCAAGGGCATTTTGTAGCTCAAAAACGTTGTAATCCTTACTAATGCCAATGTTTTTTTCAATATGTTCACTGCTTATCTGGCCCTGGATGGTATCATCCAGTAAAAGCTTATCCAGCTCGTTGGTGATCTTCTTGAGGTCATTGCCAAGGTATTCGCTTAGCAGGTAGGCTGCCTTTTCGTCAATTTGGTAGCCTTTTTCACTTAGGTATTCAGTAATCCAATACCGTATTTTTCGTTCGCTGATCTTTTTGCTCTCAAACAGCTGTACTGATTCCTGGTCTTTAAGCGTTTTATAGAATTTGGTCCGCTTGTCCATTTTTTTGTGCTTATAGCCAATGATAAGGACGGTACTTTTCACCGGTTTTTTAACGTAGTTAAGCAGTGATTCAATTTGTTTAAGCTCCTGGGCTTCCTTGATAACGACCACTTGGCGAGAAGCCATCATCGGATACTTGTTCACAAGACTTTTGATGGTGTCAATGTCAGCGTCCTTACCATATAGAATATTGAGGTTAAAATCCCGCTCAGATTCAGCAAGCGTATTATTGATAATAGCATCGGTTAATACATCAATGTAATATGATTCCTCTCCATGAAGGAAATAAACAGGGGCGGGGTTGCCTTTTTGAATGGCCTTCAGCAGGTCGTTGTAAGAATTTTCAGCCATGAACTTGGTTCACTGTTTTATTACGCCATATAGAAAACTTCATCTAAAATCACCAACCTTACAAATCTATAGAAATCCTACTTCAAGGTAGATATTAATTATACCAATATTGTGGAAAAAGGAGGAAAAAGCAAATGCTACAGTTAAACTTATTAAGTTGCGCGTAAAGGCGCGAAGCCGCAAAGGGTTAAAGCTTTGCGACTTGCCGTCTTTGCGAGAAAATACCTAATTGAACAAATACCGGATGCCGATTTGGGCTCGCCACCTGGATTCAAGGCTTAAGCTGTTCCTGAAAGTTTCTTGGAGCGGTTCTCCATTGGATTTAAGTGGAAAGCTGTATTGGGGTTCATTGTCATTATTATAACCTTGAAACGTGAGGAAGCTACGGTTCTGAACTTGTTTGCGTATTCCCCATTTGGAATTAATGAAATTGCCTATGTTGATGAGGTCCAGACTTACTTGTAAAGTATGTTGGTCGCCATTATTGGCATCCAGGTAAAAATCCTGCATTATTTTGAGGTCAAACTGGTTGTGCCAGGGTAGGTGAGGGCCATTGCGCTCTACATATTCGCCCCTGTTTTCATTAAGATATTCGTCTTGTTCAATGTAATTATCTACTTGTTTCCATATTTCTCGACTTGAACGGGTATCTTCTTCTCCATTAGGCACCAGGTTAATTTCAAATGGATATTCCGGTACATACATTAAATCGTTGTTGATGAAAATACCATCATTATTTACATCGCCAGCGTAAACGTAAGAGTACCTTGAACCAGTGCGACCTGTATAGACAACAGAAATGGTTGTTTCAAAATGCTCGGCATAATCAAAAGTGTAGGAAAGCGCACCTATCACTCTGTTCTTGATCTCATAGCGGGATGTGCTGACCTCTAAATTGTTAGGGCTTCGGTGCGTAGGGTTACGCCCCCATGCAAAATAGGAGATTGAATTTGGATTACTGGTAAGATCTTTGGCATGCCCAAAGGTATAGGCAGCTTGTGCGGTAATGCCGTTATCGAGTGGTTTCTTCAGACCAAAGGTGGCATTGAATTGTCGACCTTTGGAAGTATTACTCATTAAAAATGCATTAGAAATACCATCATTGATCTTTCTATCTTCAGGATCAGGACCAAATTTAACTCCACCAGGATTGTTCAGTCGACTATTGGGGTCATTAAGGTTCACGTCTTTATGTTGAACAGCGTTAATGTCCTCTGAATAAACAAATTCAGTTGTAGCAATAATGTCGGCCAATGGCAATTTATAATCAAATCCAAAACTAGATCGCCAAACTTGTGGAAATTTGAAATCATCGGAAGTTTTATTAATCTCTACCACATCAGGAACCGATCGATTATTGGGTATGTGAGCCCTTCTGTTAGGAGTAAAAGGTTTGTCAGAAGGTCCGAATTCAAAGATTTCCCCAAACCTGGTGCCGGTATTGCCTGCTTGATTGGCAAGCCATACAAACCTCGGCCTTCCTGTGAAAATGCCACTGCCTCCACTTAGTTGAAATTGCCGTTCTTGGCCAAAACGGTAACTAAAGCCCAACCTTGGCGACCACAAGGGCTTAGGATCTGGCAATTCACTAACATCAATTTTGCGGCCATTTTTGAAAGTCATTTGTTCTACATCTTTATTTTCCGGAAGATTGACGGGGTAAAAGGGGATGTCTACCCGCAAGCCTCCGGTAACTTTTAAATGGTCGGTAGGCTGCCATTGATCTTGGGCATAAAATCCCAACTGTAGTGCTCGCATTTCCACAGTAGGAGCAGGTTCGTTTTCATCCACTGAATACTTAAGTTGGTAAGCTGAGGCAGTACTGGTGTCGTTTTGGGCACTTTCGTAAAAATCTTCAACATTATTAAATTGATAATGACCATGAAAATAGTCTACAAACAAGTTGTTAAAGTCAAACAAGCGGTTGGAAGTACCAATGGTGATGGTGTGATTACCTTCGTAAATTTTCAGATTATTAGATAGTTGCAAAATGTTTTGGTCCACAGCATTTTTACCTGAAAAGGGATCCACACCAAGTATAGTGGTGGCATCTTCCCGGTTAGTGCCGATCACTACAGATGGAAAAGGCTCACCTTTTATTTCACGAAAATCCCGCAAGGCTGTAAAACCAAGGGTCAGTTTATTGGACAAATCACCTCCAAAATTACTGGATAGCCTCGCAATTCCGGAGTGCAAATTGTTATGCTGCACATAGGCTGAATTTTCAAACGGTAAAGTGTTTTGATCACCGGAGTTTGCATCAAAATAAGGGCGATCTTTCCTGGAAAACATGCTATTGTAGCGGAAACTTAATTTGTGCTGGTTATTGATGTTCCAGTCCAGTTTCAACAATACCTTTTCGCTGGCCGTGTTATAGTTGTAATCTTCAAATCTTCCAGGATCGTAGTCGTAATTTTCAATTAGAAAATCCCTTAGTTTCTCAAGTTTGGAAGCTTTAACACTGGCAACATCATCACCACTCAATCCCGGCCTTTGGGCTTTAAACTCTGAAGCTGGTTCAGTGCGGTTGGTTATTTCTGCATTAACAAAAAAGAATAATTCATCCTCAACAATGGGCCCGCTGGCCCTAAAACCATATTGCTGCCGGTTAAAATCTTTCGTTTCAAGTTGTGCCTCATCAACTTTATTTCCAACCAGCTCAGCCGACCTGAAATAGGAATAAACCGAACCCTTGAATTGATTGCTACCACTGCGGGTTACCAAATTAATTCCCGAACCAGTGAATCCTGATTGGGTTACATCATAAGGGGAAAGTGCTACGTTGACACTTTGAATAGCATCAAGGCTTAAAGGCTGTGCATTGGTTTGACCTCCGGGCAGCGTAGCTAAGCCAAAGGAGTTGTTCAGCAATGACCCATCCACAGTTAGGTTGTTGTAAAATTTGTTCCGGCCAGCAAAACTTAAACCTTTGCCTTTTTGCGGGGTTAAACGTGTAAATTCTTTAAAACTTCTATTAAGTGAGGGAAGGTTGTTTAAATCATCTTCACTAATGTTGGTATTAACACCTGCTGAAGCATCTTCATATGGGTCTTTTTGACCCACTACCTCGACTTCCTGCATTTGGTTGGCTTTTTTAGCCATTTCAACCGAAATCAATCGATTTTGGCCAAGATCAACGTAGATGGAATCCCTGACTACTTTCTGATACCCCACATAAGATATTTTTAAAGTATAAGGCCCACCAATCCTAAGATTTGGTAGGTTGTACCGTCCATTATTCCTGCTAATGGTACTGTATTCGGTCTTGCTGGGTTGGTGAATGGCAACAACATTAGCATCTACCAAGGGTTTTTCTTCTTGGTTGTTAATTTGGCCGGATATGCTCCCGGTGCTTATCCCTTGCGCGTAAATTTTTGAGCTAATTAGTATTATGAAAAGTATAAATGGTATAATTTGCTTGAACATAGTTTTCCTGTTTTTAATTGAACAATTAGAAAATGGATAAGAATACCTTATCGATCAAGGAGTTAACTATGCTCAATGGGAGGACCTCTGAGGTCAAAAGGTAGGGGAGCGTATTGATAATTATGCTTTTGGGTAAATTCAATAAGCCTAACCTCAATGGAGGCAAGAATGCTGGTAATAAGCTGGTAAAGTTGCTGGTAATTAAGCCTGGCCCTTAAATGAGTAAGGATGGCTTGAAGTTGCCAATAATTGTCAGCATCCTTAAGCGGCTCCAGGACCTTACAGGAGTTTTGGTTCGAAGCTGCTAATTGGCTGAATGCATCATAAAGCCGACCTGTTTGCCAAGGTAAATTCCTGAATTGATGGATTGCAAAAGAATGAAAATGCATTCCTATTAAATACAGACCCCCATCCTTTGCCGGACCAACCACTTGGTCATAATCCCTCAAATAATCGGCTCCTGCTTGTATTTTAGCTGAACTCAGTTCCGGGTGGTCATTACCCAGTGCAATGACCTTATCGTAGCCTTTATTAAATATTTCTAAAAATGCATTGGTAAATTTTTCACTAAAATCGTTACCTTGTTGGTCCTTGGAAGTAAGGATGTAGTAAGGTAGGTCGGTTTTTTTGATTAAGTTCAGGGCATGTTGGTTCAAAGCTTGGGCAATGTTTTGGCTTTGCCCCAAACGACCTTCACCGGCAAAATGCTTATTTTTTGCCTCCTCTTTTGGATCACGTATGAAAAGAAATATGGCGGTATTACCCAAACTTTAATGCTTTTAAATTACAATTCTGAGGATTTTTACACTAAATAAATGTCGAAGAGGTTACATAATTAGCTAATTAATATTTTTTACAATGAGGTTAAATTGAAGTTCATGCTCAAATTGAATCTCCCAGAATATGATTTCAAGTTAAAAAATGAAGGAGAAAAGCTCTACATTTACGATGATCTGAGGTGCAAATATCTGCTTTTAACACCGGAAGAATGGGTCAGACAGCATTTTGTAAATTTTTTACGATACCGAAAAGGTGTTCCGCAGGCTTTGATGAAACAAGAGGCCATCTTATCCTACAATCAAATGAAAAAACGGGCTGACATTTTGATATATGGAAGAAATGGAAGGCCTTTATTACTAATTGAATGCAAAGCCAGCACTGAAAGTGTGAATGAAGATGTTTTTTTCCAGGTAATTACTTATAACGCAGCCCTTAAGGTTCCAATTATAGGTGTTACCAATGGAGTAGAACATCAATTTGCTTGTAGAAACAAAGAAGGCATCTATGAAAAGCTAACCAATTTTCCTGATTTTGAGGAGATGCAAAGCTTTATATGACCATCCCAGCTATGCAACCTGTCATTAAGCAAGCAATGGTGCCTCCAATCAAAGCTTTAATACCTAATTGAGATAAGGTTGGACGTTTGGAAGGTGCTATAGCGCCAATTCCACCTATTTGAATGCCAATGGAGCCAAAATTGGCAAATCCACATAAAGCATAAGTAGCAATGATCATGGATTTGCGGGTAAGCATTCCGGCATCATTCATAGAAGCTAAGGACTTGTAAGCTATAAATTCATTGATAGCAGTTTTTTCACCCAATAATTGCCCTACCAATAGTAGATCATTGGGCGGAACCCCAATCAACCATGCCAATGGGGCAAAAATATACCCAAGGATGAATTGGATGGTTAAACCTGAGAACCTTCCATCAGTAAATTCATTAATGTTATCATTGATGCCAAGAGTAGCTCCGATCCAATTTTCAAAAATGTAGTTTAAAAAAGCCATGAGCGCTAAAAAGACCAACAACATGGCACCAACATTAACAGCAAGCCTAAGTCCTTGTGTGGTGCCATAAGAAATAGCATCAAGCAGGTTGGTTCCTTGTGATTCACCTGAAATTAATAGTTGTTTATCAACATTTTGCGTTTCAGGGATCATGATCTTGGCTACCAAAAGCGCAGCAGGGGCTGACATAACGGAGGCTGTTAATAGATGCCGTGCGAACAATTGCTGCAAGGCATCATTCTGCCCTCCTAAGAAACCAATGTAGGCAGCTAAAACACCACCGGCTATGGTGGCCATACCCCCCGTCATAAGTGCCATAATTTCTGACCTTGTCATTTTGTCAATATAAGGTTTGACCATCAAAGGCGCTTCGGTTTGTCCAATAAAAACATTAGCAGCAGCGGATAGACTTTCAGCTCCTGATAAACGCATCGTTTTCCTCATTAGCCAAGCAAATCCGTAAACGATCCACTGTAAAACATTAAGGTAATAAAAAATTGAAGTAAGGGCTGAAAAAAAGATGATGGTCGGTAAAATCCGGAATGCTACATATTGTTGTGTAAGCTCTTTGCCAAACAAAAATTCAGCTCCTTCCTGAGAAAAGTCAAGCAAAGTAACGAAAAAACTGGATACATCGTTAAGGGCGTACCTTGCAAGGTCTACTTTAAGTACCAAAAGTGCGAAGCTAATTTGCAGTGCTACACCAATAACTACCAGTTTCCAATCAATACGTCTTTTATTATCGCTTAAAAGAAACGCAATAAATACCAAGGAGCCTAAGCCCAATAATCCCCTGAATATATCATTGATAATGGTACCAAAAGATTTAGATGCTTTTTGGGCGCCAAGCAGATCACCAAAACCATTGTCCTGCTCTGAGGATTCAACTTGAGTTGTATCTTGATGGGTTAGGGTGGTATCGGTTTGCAGGGAATCGGCTTGTACAGTAGTAATGCTAACAGCAATAGCTAATGAGGCTAAAATTGCAATTAGGGACAGGCGCATAGACTATTTGGTTAACAATTGACAGTGAGCTACTAATTAATTAACCATTGGCAAGCTAAATGCTAAGCTATTCATCACCACTTATTTTAAGTTTTTTAATGCATTTATTTGCTGTTCGGTTACCAACCGTCAATTGTCCAATGCTTAATGTATTTCGTTCAAAGGTCTTATTTACTCCGTGGGGGAACCACCTTCGCGTTTATTGATTTCGTCACGGATCTGAGCAGCCTGAATGTAATCTTCGGATTCAATGGCTTTGTCTAAGCGCTTTTTAAGCTCATCAAGCTCTAAATCTGAAAGGCTAACATTTTTGGTTGATTCCTCTTCTTCTTCCTCTTCCTCACCTTCAGGCTCAATACCGGCTCCTGGGGTTTCTGATTGTAGACTGCTGGTTGCTTCGGATTCACTGAGGTAAATACCCGCCTCATTCATAATGCTTTCATAAGTATAAATGGGGCAATTGAAACGCAGTCCGATGGCGATAGCATCCGAAGTTCGGGCATCTACATCGTGGGTATGCCCATCATTATCTTTACAACTGATATTGGCGTAGAAAACGCCTTCTTCAAGTTTATGAACAACAATTTCATCCACGGTTATGCTAAAAGCATCTGCCATGTTCCTGAAAAGGTCGTGGGTCATAGGTCTGGGTGGCTGGATTTTCTCGATTTGAATGGCAATGGCTTGAGCTTCGAAAGCACCAATAACTACTGGTAATTTTCGATCGCCTTCCTGCTCTTCGAGTATTAAAGTATAAGATGCAGAACTATGTCCTGATGATATTCCAAGAATTTTTAATTCTATCTTGTCCATACAAGCTTATTGTAATTTTTATTCCACGCCTTTTTTCTTTTTGGCAGCTTCGATAAGTTTAGGTAGTATCTCAAAAGCATCCCCAACTATTCCGTAATCAGCTATTTTGAAGAATGGGGCTTCGGGATCTTTGTTAATAACAGCTATAACCTTGCTTGAATTCACACCTGCTTGATGCTGAATAGC
Organism: uncultured Sphingobacteriales bacterium; assembly: GCA_964561545.1. Taxonomy (GTDB): domain Bacteria; phylum Bacteroidota; class Bacteroidia; order CAILMK01; family CAYYUA01; genus CAZLQF01. The sequence goes on along the minus strand of CAZLQF010000012.1, from coordinate 33,979 downwards.
TCCTGAAACGCCAGCTGATAGATATAAATTAGGTCTAATTGTTGTTCCGGTTTGGCCCACGTGCTCGGAGTGGGGTCGCCATTCCATATCTGAAACCGGTTTTGAACAAGCGGTACTTGCCCCAATTGCTGAAGCCAAGTCTTCGATCAAATGCCAATTTTCCGGGCCTTTTAAACCGCGCCCCCCTGAAATAACCTTTTCAGCTTCTGTAAGCGGAACCTGACCTTTGATCTTTTCCTGCTCGACCACTTCAATGTCAAAATCCGCTTCACTTAGTTCCACGGTTTGATCTTCAATGGTGACCTCATTACCATGTTCCTGAACCCCAAATGAATTAGGAGCAATTGAAATGATCTTGATGTCACTGTTAAATTTAACGTAAGCAAATCCTTTATTGGAAAAAACCGACTTTTTGGCTATAACCCCATCAGCTGTATTGATGCCATCGGTTACCCCGGTTACAATGCCGGCATTTAATTTGCCCGCTGCCCGGGGTGCCAAAGATTTTCCATTGAAACTGCCGCCAAATATCAGAAGATCAGCTCCAGTATGGTTGGTGATAGATTCGATTACTTTGGCTGTAGGTTTGGTTTGATAGGGGCTTAAGCGTTCATCACTTACACGGATAACTTTACTTGCCCCGTATGTTCCTAATTTTTTGATCTCCTCATCCTCAACTTGGCCGGCCACTAAGGTTACTAATTCCTTATCAAGTTTTTGGGCTGCATCATAAGCATAAGAAACAGCTTCGTATGTTGCTTTTTTAAATTGGCCTTCCCAGTTTTCAGCATATACCAGTACGGACATGTGCTTAATTTTTGTTTTATATAACCTTTTCTTGATCGGCTAAAATATCAATAAGTTTCTCAGCCTCTTCGGGATCGATGAATTGACATTCGCCTTTCTCCTGAGGCGGTTCATATTCTACATATTCTGTATGAACAGGTGCTTCTACGGCATCAACCACATCAAGCTTTTTACTTCTGGCCTGCATAATGCCCCTCATGTTAGGGATCCTTGGCTCTGCCAACTCTTTTGTAGAACTTATAACCAATGGAACTTGTGATTTAATCGATTCCGAACCTCCGTCAATAAACCTCGACATGTTAATTTCACTACCATTAATTTCATAGTTCTTAACAAAAGCTACTGACGGGATATCTAGCATTTCACCCAACAAATCACAAACCATGCTGCCATTGTAATCAATGGATTCCCTTCCGGTAAAAATGATGTTATAATCCTTATCTTGAAGTACGGCTGCTAATTGCTTAGCTACATAAAAACCATCTTTGGGTTCTGTGTCAACACGTATGGCTTCATCTGCACCAATTGCCAATGCTTTGCGGATCGTTTGCTCGGCATTGGCATTGCCTACATGGATTACTGTAAGCGTCCCGTTGTGCTTTTCTTTAAGCTCCATAGCACTTGCTATTGCATGATCGTCATACGGATTTATAACAAATTGCATGTCTTGAGTAACCAGTGCCTTGCGATCTTCTGTAAATTTTATCTTTGCTGTTGTATCAGGCGTTTGACTCAGGCAAAGGAATATATTCATTTTGCTTGCTTTTCGTGTTTGGTGCAAACGTACTAAAAAAACGACAATCATGGAAAACAGATTAGATAAATTGCTTGCCATGCTTAAGGATCAGCCTGACGATCCATTTTTATCTTATGCCCTGGCATTAGAATACGCCACCCAAGGAAACAAAGATGAAGCCATTCGGATTTTGGAATCGCTTAGAACCGAAAAACCTGATTACCTTGCCACTTATTACCAACTTGGCAAGCAATATGAAACGAAGGGCGAAGAAGAAAAAGCCATTGAAATATACCATGAAGGTTCTCAATTGGCACAAAAAAAGGGCGACCAAAAAACCGATGAGGAATTGCGGGATGCCATTGAAGATTTGGAGGAATAGTGAAGGAATGTATTTTCATTTTGATGTGTAGTCTACTGGTGTTTTGGTGCAAGTAGTTGTTTTATCGTAGAGGCATGAAATGACTTGACCACTTTTTTTATCTTCCATCTTTAGTTTTCCATTATAAGCCGGCTTAGGCTATGCATCATAATAATTATCCTGAATACCTAATGGCGGTTGTTAATTGAAATTTGGTGATTGCTGCTAAAACGGTGTCTCTTCTTCACTTTCATCATCTTCATTCATTTTGGATTCCTTTTTAATAAAATTATCACTGGAACCTTCATTAGCGGAGAATGTATACTTTTCAAGATCATCAAACTTAGCAAATTGGTTAATAAATTTAACCGGTATTGTTGTTACTGAGCCGTGCCTGTTTTTGGCTACGATGATCTCAGCCATGCCTTGAGTAGGTTTACCTTCTTCGTCTTCTGTTATTTCGTAATATTCTGGCCTGTAAATAAACATGACCTGGTCAGCATCCTGTTCAATAGAACCTGATTCCCTAAGATCAGATAAAATGGGTCGCTTAGTACCACCACGGGTTTCTACGGCACGACTCAACTGGGATAAAGCAATAACTGGTATATCAAGCTCCTTGGCAATGCCTTTCAATGCCCTTGAGATAGAACTGATTTCTTGTTCTCTATTGGTCATGCCTTTGTTTTCACTCTCAGCATTCATTAATTGAAGGTAATCCACAATGACGACTTCAATGTCATGCTGTTTTTTCAATCTTCTACACTTCGCTCTGAGCTCAAATATGTTGATGGCAGGTGTATCATCAATAAAAATAGAAGCTTCACTCAATTTGTTGATCTTAACGTTCAATTGGGTCCATTCGTGAGCTGCTAATTCACCATTTTTTAGTTTTTGGGCGTCTATTTCTGCTTCAGCAGATATCAAGCGATGAACCAGTTGTAAGGCTGACATTTCCAGTGAAAATATAGCTACACCTCTTGAATGGTCTATGGCTGTATTTCTTGCTAATGAAAGTACAAAGGAGGTTTTACCCATACCAGGTCGGGCAGCCAAAATTATTAAATCGGATCGCTGCCATCCTGACGTAACTCGGTCAAGCTCTGTAAATCCTGATGGTACACCGGACAATCCATCGGTATTTTCTGTTAATTCCTCAATGTTTTTAATGGCTTGGCTTATCAAAGTACTCATGGAAGCATATGAAGATTGAAGATTGCCCTGAGTGATATCAAACAGCTTTTTTTCTGTTTTATCCAAAAGATCAAATACATCGGTGGTATCGTCATAGGCTTCACTCTGAACTTCTGATGAGATGCGAATTAGTTCTCGTAAAATATGCTTCTCGGAAATTACTCTGGCGTGGTACTCAATGTTGGCCGAAGAAGCCACCCGGTTGGTTAGTTCACTTACCACATAAGCGCCCCCTACAAAATCGAGTTTGCCCTGATTCCTTAATTCATTGGTTACGGTAAGGATATCTATGGGCTGTGAGTTATCAAAAAGATTGGTGATAGCAGCATAAATTTCTTTGTTAATATCGGAATAAAAAGACTCCACCTTAAGAATGTCAACAACTACGCTGATAGCGTCTTTTTCAAGCATTAGTGCGCCTAATACAGCCTCTTCAAGGTCCAGTGCCTGCGGGGGTACTTTACCCAGTTCCTGAAGTTCTTTATTTTGAGAATTACCCTTTCGTTGCGATCTCTGCAATGTCTCTTTAAAAGATTCCGGGGAGTTTGCCATAAAATCCACTTTTTTAAGCTCAATCAAATCTACTTAAATTTAAATTGTGCGCTTACTTAACCATACAGATGTGGACAATCTTTTTTAAGTAAACTACTTTTCCACTAATTTAAAACCCAGATGTGGAAAAAAGAATTCGCTTAAACTGGTAAGTATATGGACTAAAATTTGTTAATTCATGAGTTGTTAACAAGTGTTGAAAAATTAATTGCAAAGTATAGTGGATAACTAAATCCCAATAAAAAAGGTACTAAAATATTGATTATCAATTTATTAAATAAATTCTTACCGCATCCATGCTTCTAAAATCCAACTTAAAGATATACAGTAAATCTTGAAGCATGGTCGATGCATTTATAAAAATCCAAGTAATTTCCTATAATTGAAAATCTTAATAACTCGGTTAAGTTATTCAAACCAATGTTTTCAAAACGCATCATAAAACAATTTAAAGGGGTTGGGTCACCAATTCACTCAATATTTTTCCGATCCAGAATGTAAATTTTAAGTACATTTAGATTTGGCGTAATTTTTGACACTATGTTAGGAAAGGCTTTAAATTGGCAAAAACCTTTTGAAAGGTGGATTTGTTCTGAAACAAAATAAGTGAAAGCTAAACAATAAAAATAATTATGGAAGCTAAATTTTCTCCCAGGGTACGAGATGTTATCAGTTATAGCAGAGAAGAGGCAATACGCTTAGGCCATGACTACATTGGAACTGAGCACTTGTTATTAGGCCTTTTACGTGAAGGGGAAGGCAAGGCGATTAAAACGCTTGAAAGTCTTGAGATTGATCTCATCAGACTTAAAAAATCAGTTGAAGAAGCTATTAAGAACACTGCATCCCACAAAAATGTAACTGGCAACATCCCGTTAACAAAGCAGGCTGAAAAAGTACTGAAAGTTACTTACTTAGAAGCCAAGATCTTTAAAAGTGATGTAATAGGTACAGAGCATTTATTGCTTTCTATTTTAAGAGATGAAGACAATATTGCAGCTCAAATCCTTAACCAATATGCTGTAACTTATGAAGCTTTTAAGGAACAATTAGAAGACAATTTTTACTCACCAAAATCTGACTATCCCCAGGATCCGCCTGAAGAAGAGTTTGGCAAAGAACAAGGAAAAGGTTTTAGCGGCAGTGGTAGTAGCAGCTCTAAGAAAAGTGGTGAAAGCAAGTCCAAAACACCGGTATTGGATAATTTTGGAAGAGATTTAACCAAAGCCGCTGAAGAGGACAAATTGGATCCCATTGTAGGACGGGAAGAGGAAATTGAACGTGTTTCTCAGGTACTTAGTAGGCGTAAAAAGAACAATCCAGTGCTAATTGGAGAGCCTGGCGTTGGTAAAACCGCCATTGCTGAAGGCTTAGCTTTAAGGATCATCCAGAAAAAAGTATCACGAATACTTTTTGAAAAACGCATTGTAACGCTGGATTTAGCTTCCCTTGTTGCTGGTACTAAGTACAGGGGGCAATTTGAAGAACGCATGAAGGCAGTGATGAATGAATTGGAAAAGAATCCTGAAGTGATCCTTTTTATTGATGAGATCCACACCATTATAGGAGCCGGAGGTGCCTCAGGATCACTTGATGCTTCAAATATGTTTAAACCGGCATTGGCGAGAGGTGATGTTCAATGTATAGGTGCTACCACCCTTGATGAGTATCGTCAATATATTGAAAAAGATGGTGCTCTTGACAGGCGTTTTCAACCGGTAATGGTCAATCCGACCACTCCTGAAGAAACCCGCGAAATTCTTGAGAACGTTAAAAATAAATATGAAGACCATCACTCTGTTAACTTTACGCCCGAAGCTTTGGAGGCATGTGTAAACTTAAGTGAAAGGTACTTAAGCGATCGCTATTTGCCTGACAAAGCACTTGATGTCCTTGATGAAGCAGGAGCGCGAGTGCATATTACCAATATTCATGTTCCGCAAAACATCCTTGACCTCGAAAAGGAAGTTGAAGATATAAAGGTTGAAAAGAATCAAGTAGTAAAAAGTCAGCAATACGAAGAGGCAGCTAAGCTAAGAGACAAGGAAAAACAGCTTCTTGAACAGCTTGACATAGCTAAACATAAGTGGGAAGAGGAAACCAAGCAACACCGATATACCGTAACCGAAGACAATGTTGCAGAGGTTATTGCCATGATGACAGGCATTCCCACAAGAAGAATAGCACAAGGTGAAGGAATGCGATTGCTCAATATGAGCAAAGAGCTCAAAGATCAAGTTATTGGGCAAGAACAAGCCATCGATAAACTTACAAGGGCCATTCACCGTACAAGGGCTGGCTTGAAAGATCCTCAAAAACCGATTGGTTCTTTTGTTTTCCTTGGTCCAACGGGTGTTGGAAAGACCGAGCTTGCTAAAACACTTTCTCGATACCTGTTTGATTCTGAGGAATCCTTGATCCGACTCGACATGAGTGAATATATGGAAAAATTTGCTGTTTCCAGACTGGTAGGAGCGCCTCCAGGTTATGTAGGGTACGAAGAAGGTGGCCAACTCACTGAAAAAGTGCGAAGAAAGCCTTATTCGGTTGTATTGCTCGATGAGATTGAAAAAGCCCATCCAGATGTTTATAACATCTTACTGCAGATCCTCGATGAAGGTTTTGTAACCGATAGTAACGGTCGTAAGATTGATTTCAGAAATACCATTATCATTATGACTTCTAACATCGGTACGCAAGAGCTGAAGGATTACGGTGCTGGTGTTGGTTTTAATACACAAGCCAAGCAGGAAAGGCAAGATGATTTGAGTAAAAGTGTAATAGAAAATTCGCTCAAGCGAACCTTCTCACCTGAATTTTTAAACAGGATCGATGATTTAATCATCTTTAACAACCTCCGTAAAGAAGATATAAATAAAATCATTGACCTGCAGCTTGAAGTACTTTATACCCGAGTTCATGACATGGGTTATGACCTCAAAATCAGTAAAAAGGCCAAAGAATTCCTCACTGATAAAGGATTCGATCCGCAATATGGAGCCAGGCCGCTTGAAAGGGTCATTCAAAAACATGTCGAAGACAAAGTTGCTGAGGAGATCCTCAAATCTGAAATGAATGAGGGCGATGTAATTTCTGTAGAACTAAGCAGTAACCAGAAAGAATTGAAAATTAAGATCGAACCAGGTAATAAGGAGAAACAAAAAGAAAAAGAAGAATCATCTAATTAAAACCTTGCCTTAAGTCCAATAAAAAAAGGGATGGCTTAGCCAAGTCATCCCTTTTTTTAGTTAGTTTTTCAGCCCTTTACTTAAGTAGCAATTTTAGCTTCCGAACGACTGTTATTCAAACTGCTACATTTTCAATGCTTTAGATCGAATTTACCAGTTTAGTATTGGCCCATCGATCTTAAGCTATCCCACGATAACTATTCTTCAAACTTTTCCATCACTTCTTTACTAATACCTGTGCTTGAAAATCCTCCGTCATGAAATAAAGTCTGCATGGTCACTTTTTTGGTAAGGTCTGAGAAAAGGGTAACACAATAATCAGCACATTCGGCTGCTGAAGCATTACCAAGTGGGGACATTTTATCAGCATAATCATGAAATGCCTTGAAACCTTCAATACCCTTACCAGCAGTAGTCATGGTCGGGGATTGGGAAACAGCATTGATGCGTACTTTTTTTGCTGATCCGTAATGATAGCCGAAGTTCCTTACTATGGCTTCCAATAAAGCTTTGGCCTCCGCCATATCGTTGTAATCAGGGAAGGTTTTTTGAGCAGCTACATAGCTTAGCGTCACCACAGAAGCTTCTTCTTTCAAAGCGTCCATTTCCCAAGCTGTTTGAAGCGTTTTATGCAGGGAAAGGCCTGATATGTCCAAAGTTTTTTGAAAGAAATCATAATTAAGGCCTGTGTAGGGCTTGCTTTTTCTAACATTGGCTGACATGCCTACTGCATGCAAGATAAAATCCAATTTTCCACCCAATTGATCCATTGATTGTTGTATAAGGTTCTGCAAGTCCTCAGGTTTGGTGGCATCGGCTGTTATCACCTGCGTATTGCATTGTTCGGCAAGCTCATTGAGCTTGCCCATGCGCATGGCAACAGGTGCATTTGTTAAAACAAATTGGGCATTTTCCTCATTAGCCTTTTCTGCCACCTTCCATGCAATGGAATCTTCGTCCAGGGCTCCGAATATAATTCCTCTTTTTCCTTCCAGTAAGTTGTGTGCCATAGTAATTGTCGTTTTTATTGAGATTTTTCTATTTGTGAGTCCATTAATTCCCTTGCGTTCTGGAGTGAAGTTTCTGATGGTTTGCTGCCGGCCATCATCGTTGCAACCTCATAAACGCTGGCTTCTTCATCTAAATTGTTAATATAGGAATAAGTTTGTTCTTGATCGGTTGACTTTTCTACCTTGTAGTGATGATCACCCAAAGCAGCAACCTGGGGTAAATGGGTAATCGATATTACCTGGTGTTGGCTTGCCAATCCTTTAATGAGTTTACCGACCTTTTTGGCTACCTCTCCTGAAATGCCAATATCGATTTCATCAAAAACGATGGTGGGCAAAAATATACTGTCAGCCAATGTGTATTTGAAACCAAGCATAAGCCTTGACAATTCACCGCCTGAGGCAACCTTATTCAAAGGAGCAGGTTTTACCCCTTTATTAGCACTGAAGTATATCGTAATTTGGTCTTTTCCAAGATCATTCAAGCCATTATCAGGTAGGTCATCAAGGTGGATGTGCAAAGTAGCTTCCGGTATTCCCACATATTTTAACAGTTCTACTAATTTTTGCTGTACCTGTTCTATTTGCCCATACCGATTATTTGAAATTTCCTGAGCAAGCTTAATTAAATGATTGTAATACTGTTGTACTTCTGATGTTAAAGATTCAATTTCTTGATCACGGTTTTCTGTTTGCTGAAGGTTGGCTTTTAATTCACTGGCATAAGCTAAGAGGTCTTTAGTTGATTGGTAGCCATGCTTGTTAAGCAGTTGATTGATCAACTGCAACCTGTTGTTGACTTCTTCCAACCTGTTATTGTCTACAGTTACTGACTCTTCAATATCCGAAGCTTCATCTGCAATATCCTTCACCTCAATTTCAAGTGAATTAAGCCTTTCGTATAGTTTTTCGAGTGATTCATTAAAGTTGGAAATTTCACCGATTTTGTACCTGATCTCTGCTATTTGGCCCTGGACGTCCTGTTCGCTGTTAAATAACAGGGTGATGGCGTTTTGAAGATTGCCTTTGATCTTTTCAGCATTGGATAAGACGTCCAACTCGCGTTCGAGCTGATCTTCTTCAGCTTCTTCTATTTGAGCTTCCTCTATTTCATTAAGTTGAAATTGGTAATAATCCTGGTCTCGCTTGGTTTGTTGTTGCAGATCTTCAAGCTGCTGAAGCTTGGATTGTAGTTGTAGATATTGCCTGTAAGTTTGCTGGTAATCTTTGATCAATTGGGTATGATTGGCAAATGCATCTAACAAAGACAATTGAAACCTGGGTTCATTGATTTGACGGGTTTGGTCCTGGGAATGAATATCCACCAAAAATTTACCCAATTCTTTAAGGACATCCAATTTTACGGGTGTATCATTGACAAAAGCCCGGGATTTGCCAGAAGGGGCGATTTCCCGTCTTATGATAGTTTGCGGATCATAATCTAAGTCGTACGTTTCAAACAATGATTCCATTTGGTACCCTTCGATCGAAAAGCTACCTTCCACTACGCACTTTTCTTGAGGATCATTAAGCACTGATGTATCAGCCCTTTTACCGAGTATCAGGCCCAAAGCTCCCAAAATAATGGATTTACCAGTGCCCGTTTCGCCAGTTATTACATTGAATTGCTGGTCAAAGGCAATGGTTTGCGCTTTGATAAGCGCATAATTTTTTACCTTTAGCTCGGTTAACATGAGTGCAATTTATTAGGGCTTTAATTATTGAGCAAAAATAAATAAGAATTTGGTGCTATAGATTATCCTTTGGTACCACCAAGTTAGTACCTAAGCCACCTTATTGATCTGGTTTGGTATTGAGGCAACAACTAAAATGTTTTAAATAATGATAAAAAAGCCCTCAACCCTGAATTAATTGCTATCCAGTTTTTATGGTAAGCGCCAATAAAAAAGGCTGCCTTGGATTAAGACAGCCTTTTTTAAATTCTTGAGTATGAAGCAATGTTTATTTTCCTTTTGGCTCGCCTTGCGGTTGAGGTTGAGGTTTTCTTTGATCTTGCTTTTGCTTTTGCATCTTTTTCATTCGCTTTTGAAGTTCACGGTCTGAGCGAAGGGCTTGAGCAATCTCCTGAAATCGACTTCTTGACAAATCATTTTCCTTGATAACCTGCATCATTTGAGATCTTGATTTTTTTTGGATTTTTTCAACTTCTTTTTGGGCGGTCTTAAATTTTTCCTTTTCCGCTTCACTAACTTCTGATGTATCCGGGTTGCTACTTTGCATCCTTTCGCTTTGTCTTTGCTGGCCACCTTGCTCTTTTTGTTTAATTGTTTGGTAGCGCTTCATTGTTAGACCCTCGTCTTTAATGGCTTTTTGGAGCTTGGGCTGGCTTTTCATCCTTACCTTACGGATTTCTTGCGATACTTTCACGAATTTTTCCAATTCTTCCTCCGAAACATCGGTATTTTCAGAAGAACGATTCATTTTTAAGGGTGCGCGCTTCTCTTCCTGATCTTCTTTACTGTTTTCTTCTGGAACTTGAGCTCCTGCTATCATCGTAGAGAAAGCTAAGATGGAGGTAATCGATAATACTTTTACGAATTTAAGCTTGTTCATCAGCATAATTTAAATTTTATATTGTACAATATTTGGATTTCGAATATCAATAGTTTCAAATAAAATGCCAAAAATGGTTCTGAACTTTAGATATACTATACCAAGCCAGTTTTATAAATGAAAATGTGAATCCATGTGTTAGCATCTTGGAAGCTTTTAGATTGTATTAAATAATAGCTCATGTGAAAAAATATCCCTTTAAACGTGAAATTTAACCAAGCTATCTTTCCTTAATTTTGCAAGGTATTTATGATGCAGCAGATGGGAAAAATACTGATCCTCGTTGGAGGTTTGCTTTTGGTCATTGGCCTTATTGTATGGCTGGCAGGAGACAAGCTAAGTTGGTTCGGGAATTTACCCGGGGATATTCATATAAAAAGAGATAATTTTCAAGTCTATATACCACTTGCAAGCATGCTATTGCTAAGCATTGTCCTAAGTGTATTGATGTGGTTGTATCAAAAGTTTTTTTCCTGATTATGAGTTCGTTGCAATTTTGGATGTTGTAACACTTGCCACAGATCTCCTTGAATGTTGAGCGCAAGTGAAGGCATTTTTATAGTCAATGGAATAAAGCTGTGCCAAGCTATTAAAGCATACTTGCCTACAGCCAACGATCCTAAAAAGGTTTTCCAAAATTTAGAGAAAGAAAAATTAACCGCTAATTTTGCACTAAAGGAAGCGTTATGGAATTTCAAACATTAAACCCAGCTACTGAGGAGCTGATCAAAACTTACGAATTAATAGACAATGAGGAGCTTGAGCGTAAAATTGATAAAGCCCATGATGCTTTTCTCAGTTGGCATAAATTTACCTATGAGCAGCGGGAAAAAATGATGAATCAGCTTGCGGATGTATTAGAGGCTGATAAAAAAATGCATGCTCAAAGCATTACCAAGGAAATGGGTAAACCAATAGCTCAATCAGTGGGAGAAATTGAGAAATGTGCTTTTGTGTGCCGGTATTATGCTCAAAATGCTAAAAGTTTCCTTCAAGAGCAATTCAAAAATCTAAAGAACAAGGATAGCTACATTACATTTGAACCGCTTGGAGTGATATACGGGATCATGCCTTGGAATTTCCCTTATTGGCAGTTTTTCCGCTACGCTGCACCTGCTATAATGGCTGGTAATACCACGCTTTTAAAGCATGCACCTAATGTTCCGGAATGCGCCCTTAACATCGATAAACTTTTTTCAAAAGCTGGTTTTCCTGAGTCTGTCTTTCAATCCTTGTTCATTGATTACGAACAATCCAATCAAGTGATTGCCCATCCAGCGGTTAAGGGCGTTACTTTAACGGGCAGTGATGGTGCCGGAAGCGCTGTTGCTAGTGAGGCCGGCAAGCACATCAAAAAAACTGTTTTAGAGCTTGGCGGTAGCGATCCCTTCATTGTGTTGAATGATGCCAATTTAGAAGAGGCTGCCAAAGAAGCTGCAACTGCTCGCATGCAAAATTCTGGTCAAAGCTGCATTGCTGCTAAACGATTTATAATTGAAAAAGGAGTTGCCGACTCCTTTACTAATAAATTTTTAACCCAGATAAGGAACTTAAAAGTAGGAAATCCGGAAGATAAAAACAACTACCTTGGCCCTTTAGCACGGAAAGACTTGTTGAGCAACCTGGAACGGCAGGTGAATGAATCGGTTAATGCCGGAGCTAAAGTGCTGATAGGAGGAAGCAAGCCTGAAGGTCAAGGTTATTACTACAATCCTACTGTTATAACGAACGTTAAACCAAACATGCCAGCTTACCATGAGGAGTTGTTTGGTCCTGTGGCCGCTCTTTTTGTAGTAGAAAATCAAGAAGAAGCTATTGAGCTTGCCAATGATACCCAATATGGTTTGGGAGCCGCTATTTGGAGTGGAGATATTGAAAAAGCGAAATTAGTAGGGCGAGCAATTGAAACTGGAACCATTGCTATTAATGGAATGGTCAAATCTGATCCCCATATACCATTTGGCGGAGTTAAAAAATCAGGTTACGGTCGGGAATTATCAGAATTCGGAATAAAGGAATTTCTCAACGTCAAAACCGTTAATGTATTTTAAGTTTAATTAGTAAGGAGGTATTACTTTGGCAAAAGTCTACATACTAATGGGTAGCAATCTTGGAGATCGGTTGCATGCCCTTGAATATTCTGCTAAAATCCTCAAAAACAAAGTGGGGCCCATTAAGCAAGCTTCCTCAATCTATGAAACGGAGCCATGGGGAAAATCTAACCAACCGGTATTTTTGAACCAGGTGTTGGTGCTTGAATCAGTAATGGTTCCTGACAGGATCATGGAGGTTAATAAGCAGATCGAAAAAGACCTTCAAAGAAAACGGTTCGAAAAATGGGGGTCAAGGACCATTGACATTGATATCTTGTTTTATGGTAGCGAGGTTTTCAATCAAGCGGACCTTCAAATACCCCACCCGGCTTTGCATGAGCGAAACTTCACCTTAATACCTCTTAAGGAAATAGCATCGGAACTAGTGCACCCTACCTTGAATAAAACCATTGAACAACTGCTCAAAGAATCGCCAGATCCATTAGGTGCTACGGTATTTGAGCCAGTAGAAAACCTTGATTACTCCTAAATCATGTACAACTTCGTAGCCATCGAAGGCAACATTGGTGCCGGTAAAACTGAACTCTCCAAACTATTAGCCAATACCAACAACGCTCAGCTCATTCAGGAAGAATTTACGGATAATAGTTACCTTCCTAAGTTTTACGAAAACCCCAATAGATATGCTTTTCCATTAGAAGTAAGCTTTTTGGTAGAGCGCTATCAACAATTGAATGCTTTTGCTTCTGAAGCTGACTTGTTTCAACAACAAATCGTCTCAGATTATTTTTTCGATAAGTCCTTAATATTTGCCCGCAATAATTTGAACAATGAACAGTATCTTTTGCTAAAAAGGTTGTTCGATATATTTACCTACCAGATCATGCATCCGGACCTTATTCTATACCTTCACCGCCCGGTTGATGAGATCATGGAACAAATTCACTTCCGTGGAAGGCCTTTTGAGCAAAGCATTCAAAAAAATTACCTTCAGAACATCCAGGATTATTATTTCAATTACTTTAAAAGGTTAGACGAAAAACGGATTGTGGTAGCTGATGTTAGTGGTAAAGATTTTAAAAATGACAGCAAAGTGTTGGATGCCATCCAACAAATACTTAAAACGGATTATCCCAAAAAACTTAACATCTTAAGTGTTTAGAATTTGACATTAATTCGATAACTTTATTGCTAATATTGGCCCTTAAACAATAATTTGTTTTTAATGTTAAAAGGTGTAAATTTTCAAAATATAAATTTTTATGGACCGCGAGGAACTTTTGGCATATTACAACCAAACCAGGCAACAAACAGAAGATCTTTGTAAACCTCTAAATACAGAAGATTACATACCACAACCGATAACAGAGGTAAGCCCTCCAAGATGGCACCTTGCTCATACCACGTGGTTTTTTGAAACTTTCTTACTGGAAAAGTTCTTAAACGGTTATAAGTCTTTTCATCCGCAATTTAACTACTTGTTCAATTCTTACTATCACTCAATCGGAGAGAAATGGGAACGAAGTGAACGTGGTTTCCTTACCAGGCCTACGGTGGATGAAATTTATAAGTATCGTTCTTCCATTGATTCCTGCATGCAGGATGCAATGATGAACATACCTCAGGATCAATGGGAAAATTTTAAAAACCTTGTGATCCTTGGTGCCAACCATGAGCAGCAGCACCAGGAATTGCTATTAACAGATATCAAATACATTTTTTCAATGAATCCGCTGAGACCGGTTTATACGGATGGCAACGGGGAATTGGAGAAGCAATCAGGTTTGAATGATGATTTTATACCGATAGAAGGTGGCCTTTACGATATTGGCTATAAAGGGAATGAATTTCATATGGACAATGAGCGTCCTGTTCATAAATTTTACCTGAATGACTTCCAAATTCAAAACAGATTGGTAACCAATGGCGAGTTTCTTGAATTTATAGAGGCAGGTGGCTACGATGATTTTAAATATTGGCTTGAGGATGGTTACTACTGGGTAGAAGAGCAAAACAAAAAAGCACCGCTTTATTGGTATCAAATAGACGGTGAATGGCATGAAATGACCCTGGCGGGTTTGAAAAAACTAAATCCAGATGCCCCGGTCACTCACATTTCGTTTTATGAAGCGGAAGCATTTGCCACATGGAAAGGTAAAAGATTGCCCACAGAATTTGAGTGGGAAGTTGCAGCAAGCAAAACTTCACCTGATTTGACCGATGGTAATTATGTTGACCAAGAAAATTTCCATCCTGTACCCCTTTCAAAACCATCTTCTAAAAACCAACTAAACCAAATTTATGGCAATAGTTGGGAATGGACTTATAGCAGCTACTTGCCTTATCCTGGCTATAAACAAGCTCCAGGTGCACTCGGGGAATACAATGGAAAGTTTATGATTAACCAAATGGTGCTGAGGGGCGGATCTTGTGCAACTCCTTACAATCATTTCAGATTGTCTTATCGCAATTTCTTCGGACCGGCTACCAAGTTCCAGTTTACAGGAATTCGACTTGCTGATGATATTAAATAGTGTGCTATGGAACCTTTGAGTTATTTTTCAAGCGTAGAGAACCTGGAGCCACCCGAAAGTGAAAGCCTTGAAGAGAATGTAAAAATTGGCTTAACATCCAAGCCTAAAAGGCTTTCGGCTAAATATTTATATGATGACAAGGGCAGTCAACTTTTTGAGCAAATTATGGGATTGGAGGAGTATTATGTAACCAATGCTGAGTTCGAGATACTCCAAAATAAGGCTTCATATATAAGTCAAGCGATTGGGGATGAACCCTTCAACCTTATTGAATTGGGAGCGGGCAATGGCAAGAAAACAGAATTGCTCCTTACTGAATTGCAAAATCAAAATTTGGACTTTACTTTTTATCCCGTTGATATTTCTCAATGGGCGGTTGACGAGTTGGTTAGCCATTGCCAATACCAATATCCAAAGCTCAATGTAGAAGGACTTACGGCCGATTACTTTGAAGCATTGAACTGGATTAAGCACAATTCTTCAAGGCGTAATTTGATCCTGTTCCTGGGTTCTAATATTGGAAACTTCCAAATCCAGGAAAGATTAAATTTTTTGAAAAAACTTCAAAGCAGTATCAACAAAGGGGATTATGTGGTTATTGGCTTTGATCTTAAAAAAGAAATTGAAGTGCTTAACAATGCCTACAATGATGCACGGAATATTACAGCAAGTTTCAACCTGAATATTTTAAACCGGATCAACCGCGAATTGGGTGCTGACTTTAATGTGGATAATTACATGTTTTATGCCGCTTACAATCCTGTATTGGGAGCGGTTCAAAGTTTTGTAATCTCGAAGCAAAACCAAGAAGTCAAGATTCCTCAACTCGATATGACGGTATTTTTTGATAGTTGGGAACCCATCCATACCGAAAGTTCCTTTAAGTTTAGTGAACAAGAGATATCCCATCTGGCCGCTGAAACAGGTTTTCTGAACCATCAAATATTAACAGATTCCAAGAACTACTTTGTGGATGCTATCTGGAAAGTTTTAGAGTAAGCAATTTTAACCACCAAGGCTAACAAAGGCCATTCACAAAAGCTTACTAAGGGTAATTGGATAATAAGCAACGTTTAAAATAACTTTGTGCTCCTTTGTGAAACAACTTTGCGCTCCTTAGTGGTGATTAAGAACTTACTCCGAAGGCTAATAAAGGCCATTCGCAAAGGCTCACTAAGGGCAATTGGATAATAAGCAAAAGTTGCGATAACTTTGTGCTCCTTTGTAATTTTAAAACAAACACCAATTCAGGCGCCATTATGATAAAGAAAAATCCAAAAGTTTTATTAATACTTTTAATTGCAACTTTAATTTTATCTGGTTGTAATTCCAATCAAAAACCCAATACTGAATTAAAAGAAGTTGAGGGTGTGGAAATCCCATTTAACCAGCAAACCCAATTCAAGTATATTTTTGATGACACTACTTCTTTTCAGATCCAAAATATTGACACCTCCCTTCATAAGCGGTTAATTCAAGATGCGCTTCAGGAAAATCTGCAAGTTTACCAATCAGACAGTTTAACTAAGCGCGGCAATCCCTATCAAATCGCTAAAAGGTTAAATTTATTAGAAAACATTAAGGACAGCGCCCTCCATTTAGATAAAACAAAAAAAGCCCTGGCTGCCAATTTTCCCTTGATAGGGTATCAATTCAAGCCTATATGGCAATGGCAACAGTCGTCTTTATCAGGTGGTATCAAAGACATCATCATTGAACCTCTGATTGCACCCCAGGTAATGGGAATCCAATTGGATCAACAACCCGTCTTTTATGTGGCTTTAAGTAATCTGAAAAGCAACTGGGAAGCGCAACTTTATGAAAAATTCTACAATTTCGTTTTAGAAACTTTAAAAACACAGCTTCAAAATACAGCAGAGACCATAGAGATGTCCATGCCAGAGCAACATGAAAACAAAAAACACTTGACCAAGCGCTCGATTACTTTCAAAACCGAGGCCCATGAAATATTAGGAGTTGACCGGATGTTTGATCAGGTTCACCAAAAAATATTCCAAGCTGCCCACAATGATCAAATTAAAGCATTTGAGAGTGATCAATTAAAGCAAACTTATAACAGTAAGGAAATAAAAGATAGGGGAACCACTGAGCAATCTGTCAAATATCAGCCCAATCCTCAAGAACCTTCAGTTTTAAAAGACACGGTGATCAAAAAACCTTTGCAACATTTTGATATTCACAAATACCGAATTCTGGAAGAATGGCAAACGAACACTGAAGGATTTATGCTTAAACCAAAAGTCAAGGGTCTTGGCATGGTCTTCCGTCCAGAAATGGAAGGTATTGTTTTAAATCCGACCATCTTATTTTGGGCCAAACCTCAAGCCATCAAAAGTACTTTAACCAGCAAAAAAGGCCAATGGCTTAACAAATACCTTTACCTTACATTGCAGCAAGCATTGAATGAGCGTGGTTAGAGCTTAGATATGATACTTTCTTGCCCATTTGCTTCCCCGCAGATGGATCAAAAGCTGTCCTTATCTGACCTTTAAAACTTACACCAATCAATCAAACTATGTAAGAACTTAAAGCATTAACTACTCGTGTATTTGGACCTGCTTAAAAACTGGTGTTGCTTCTTTTTGGTAGATGCCAATAATATAGCTGCCATGCTTATAATCCGAGGTGTCCCAAAAAATCCGAGATTGGACTTGTTGAGGTTTTTCTTCTTTTAGCAATTGACCCGATAAATTGAACAATCGTAGCGCTGTTAACTCTTGATTTCCGGGATCTATATAAAAACCATCTTTAGTTGGATTGGGATAAATATTGAAACTGCTGCCATCATTTCCATTTTGATCAGCATCATCCAAGCCTGTAGCATCATCATCCTGAACCCCAAGGCAATAGTCGCCATGTTTAACCTTGCTTAAATTGATGAGGCCATTTCCATCAGTGGTATTCAGAGGTTTAACGGTATAATGCTCATATTCCTGCCAATTTTCGGCCGGATTGCTTCTGTGCATCAGCATTAAGCTGTCTTCGTTTTGGATGTTAAGCGTATGGTCAAGCTTTTGGTTTTCACTATAGCGGATCTGTCCTTCCATCTCAAAATTATTGGGGAATAAACCTTTGATGGTCCAGTATCTATAATCATGCAGTCTGATGCCTGGATTATTACCTTTAAAAGGCCCTGCGTGAACCCAATGATGATGCATTATCACTTTGGCAGAGTCACTAATCTCATTAACAGAGAGGTCCATGCGCCCTTCATCCATATCATACGTTCCGGTGCTACCAATCGTTTTTTCAACGGTGGATTGGGCATCACTAATTTGATTAAAGCGATCCAGCAAAGCAATTGTTGGTTCAAAATCAGCTGGCAATGAAAAATTAAAATCGGTTTGCTTACCAGAAGCATTCACCTTTCGGGTCATGGTTGCACGCTGATCATTGAAAAAGGTAACGGTTAAAGGAACATCTGTATAATATTCCGGAGCATGCCTGAGTTTTTGCTCAATAGTTCCGGAGATCTCATACCAGTTAGCATCTTTTTCTGCTTGCCATTCTTGAATGGCAAAATGGGGAAAACCTGGATTGAAGACCCATTGATCAAAGAAATCGGTAAGATCTTTACCTGTATATTTAGTAAGTGAGTCTCTTAAGTCCTTTGAACTTGCGTGATCAAAGGCATTTTTTTGAAGAAACATATTGATGCCTTCAAAAAATAGGCTGTCTCCTAAATAAGCCCTTAAGGTATGGGCAACATCAGCTCCCTTGTTATAAGAATGACTCCCGTAAGTGTAATCGTGGGGAATAGGAGATAGGGCCCGAAAACCATCGTCCCTCAGGTGGGCCCGGTAAAGAACTTGATCATGATTGTCAAGTACGGCTTCCCTGTATCGCTCCTTGCCGTAATTGTATTCAAGGAATAAATTCTCAGAATAAGAAGCCCAGCCTTCGTTGATCCACATATCTTCAGCTGAACTGCAAGTGACCAAATTCCCCCACCAATGATGGGAAAGCTCATGAGCCCACAGCGTTTCCTGGTTTAAGGTTCCATCCACAGCATCGGTTGGGTAAGCAATATTAGTGGCATGTTCCATGGCTCCGTTGGTAAAGGGCACCTCAATAAAACCAACTTTTCCGAATTGGTGCGGCCCGTAATGCTCTACAAAGGCATCGATCCCATCATGAATATTTCTAAAAGATTGTTTCATTTTCGAGGTATCTGATCCTTGGACTCCATAAACAATGGGAATAGTACCCATACGGGTGGAATGCTTTAATTTTACTGTGCTGTAATCGCCAACAACCATAGATGCCAAATAGGAGGGGATGCTTTGCTCCATCTTGTAATGCCAGGTTATAGAGCCATTCTTATAAACAGAATCTGCTAAGTGGCCATTGCAAAATGCCTTTTTATCGGGATCAGTGGTAATGGCAAAGCTGTAAGTAGCCCTTTCTTTAAAGTTATCCTTACAAGGAAACCAAGCACGCCCGAAGTTATGAGGCTTGGCAAAAAAACCAACGCCCAGATTAAAGGCAACATCATTATTAAAGTAAAAACCACCCCAATTGGAAGGATCTTTGGGTGGTTTCCCTCGATAATAAATCTTAAGGGAATCCTTTTCCCCCTGGTTTAATTTTCGCCCAAGTTGGATGGTCATAACAGTGTCGTTATAATTGGTTAGCGATGCACTGGTATTATTCTGAGTTACACTATCAATCGTAAAATCTTGTAGCATTAAATTGAGCTCTTCAAGGTCATTTCTATTAGCTTGAAAAGTAACCTTGGTATAGCCTTGAATTTTTTGATTGGCGATTTCCGGACTTAAAGCGATGTGGTAATTTAAAACATCAAAACTTTGATCCTCAAGTGCTTGAGATATTATTGGCATCAGAAAAATGCCGGGCAATAACAGTAAAAAAGTCAATTTAACGGATTGCATGAATTGTTCTATTTCAATTTTGATAGCTAAATTAATCAAAATCATTGAATCATTTTTACCTCAGCTATAATCAGGGTTTTAAATCTATAGGCTAATCTCTACCATCCATCCGATAAAACTTGTCAGATATAGAATATGTGTTGCTTAGTAAGGCATGCAGTTGTTTAACTATGATTTAAGCCTCTCTTTAAAAAGCCTTGACCAGCAAGCATTTTGGAGTTATGAATTCGCTGAAATGGCGATTTTTGTAGCTTTTAATATCCACAAATTGTGCATAAATTTGCCAAACTTTACGGTAATGGGTATACCAAAACGCGTAATTTTACAACCAAATTCAAATAAACTTCAACCATGGCAGACCAGGAATCAAGCCAGGAAAACATAATTCCGATTAACATTGAAGAAGAAATGAAAACGGCCTACATTGATTATTCAATGTCGGTCATTGTTTCCAGGGCGCTTCCGGATGTCAGAGATGGTATGAAGCCTGTTCACCGTAGGGTTCTGTATGGCATGTCTGAATTGGGACTTGCCCACAATCGGTCCTATAAAAAATCTGCAAGGATCGTAGGTGAAGTATTGGGCAAATATCACCCCCATGGTGACTCATCGGTCTACGAAACCATGGTTCGAATGGCGCAGCCTTGGGTAATGCGTTACATGTTGGTAGATGGCCATGGTAATTTCGGATCCATGGACGGGGATAGCCCAGCTGCCATGAGGTATACAGAAGCCAGGCTGGCTAAGATATCAGAAGAATTAATGGTGGACATTGATAAAAACACCGTTGATTTCCAGCCCAACTTTGATGAATCCCTGAAGGAACCCATGGTTTTACCCGCTGGCTTTCCAAACCTTATTGTCAACGGAGCTGCTGGAATTGCCGTTGGCATGGCTACCAGCATGCCCCCGCATAATTTAAAGGAAGTGATCAATGGCATTGTTGCCTACATTGACAATAGAGAAATTACACCCAGTGAACTCTTAACCTATATTCAAGCCCCTGATTTTCCGACAGGTGGCATTATTTATGGATACGATGGCGTAAAAGCTGCCTACGAAACTGGCAAAGGCCGGATTCTTATCAGGGCCAAAGCTGAAATTGAAGATCTGGACTCGGGCCGCAGCAGGATTATTGTTAGCGAAATGCCCTATATGGTCAATAAGGCCAATATGATAGCCAAAACGGCCGAATTCATCGAAAATGGCTATATAGAAAATGTATCGGACATCAGGGATGAATCAGGTCGCGATGGTTTAAGGGTGGTTTACGAGCTTACCAAAGATGCCATTCCCCATGTAGTATTGAACAAACTTTACAAATACACCCAACTTCAAACAACCTTTAGTGTCAATAATATTGCCCTTGTTAACGGCAAGCCTGAACAGCTAAATTTAAAGGACCTGATCAGCCATTATGTTAACCATAGGCACGAAGTTGTTGTCAGGCGTTCAAAATATGAATTATCAGAAGCCGAAAAACGAGCCCATATTCTCGAAGGATTGCTCGTAGCCCTTGATAATTTAGATGAAGTCATTGACCTGATCCGAAATTCCAAAACACCAGAAGACGCAAGAGAAGGTTTGATGAGCCGGTTTGAGCTTTCTGAAGTTCAGGCCAAGGCTATTCTGGACATGCGGCTTCAAAAGCTTACTGGGTTAGAAAGGAATAAAGTTCAGGAAGAATATGACCAATTGCAGGAAAGGATCAAATACCTCCAGGAGTTGCTGAATAATGAGGACATGCGGATGGGTGTCATTAAGGAGGAACTTAATAAAATCAAAGAAGATTACGGAGACGAACGAAAGTCAGAGATTGTTTATTCGGCCGAAGACATTAACATTGAGGATATTATTCCCAATGAGCCCGTAGTGATCACCATCAGCCACTATGGTTATATTAAACGCACTGCATTAACCGATTATAGGCGGCAGGGCAGAGGTGGTCGAGGTTCACGCGGCACTTCCCACAGAAGCGAAGATTTTACCGAATACCTTATTACGGCCCATACGCATAATTACATGCTGTTCTTTACGGAAAAAGGGCAATGCCATTGGTTGAAAGTTTATGAAATTCCGGAAGGCGGTAAAAATACCAAGGGTCGGCCCATCCAAAACCTTTTACAAATTGATCAGGAGGACAGTGTTAAGGCTTATTTGAATGTAGATAACCTTGAAGATGAAGCCTACCTTAACAATAGCTATATTCTATTCTCCACTAAGAAAGGTGTACTTAAAAAAACGCCCTTGAAATCCTTTTCCAGACCCAGGGCCAATGGAATTATTGCTATTAGCATTGCAGAAAATGATCAATTGCTTGGGGTAGCCCTTACGGATGGTCATTCAGACATCATGCTCGGTACTAAAGAAGGCATGGCTATAAGATTTAAAGAGGAAGATGTTCGCTCAATGGGCAGAACAGCTTCAGGTGTAAGGGGCATTCGCTTAAATAATAAAGAGGATGAAGTCATTGGTATGGTTAGCGTACCCGATCCAAGCTATACCATCTTAACTGTATCAGAAAAGGGATTTGGTAAGCGTTCTAAGGTAGACGACTACCGCTTAATTAAGCGAGGTGGAAAGGGTGTCAAGACCATGAACATTAGTAGTAAAACTGGTTTAGTAATAGCCCTTAAAAGCGTGAGCGATGAAGACGACTTGATGATCATCAATAAATCGGGCGTCATCATTCGAATGGCAGTAGAGGAAATCAGAACTACAGGGCGTGCTACTCAAGGCGTTAAGCTTATTAAGCTTGATAAAAGTGACAAAATTGCTGCTGTTGCCAAAGTAAGTGAAGAGGAGGTATCCTCAGAAGAACAAGATGATGCTGAAGAAGAAAAATCAAATGAAGAAGACAACGGAGCAGAGGCTGAAGAAACTTCGGAATAGTTTTTGGTTTTATTTTAATAAATTGTGTAAGTTCACTATTTTAAAACTTGATTTATGAGAAAATTAGGCTTATTATTACTTTTTTTAGCTTTTACGGCAAGCAATGCTTTAGCTCAGCCAAGTAAAATAAAGTCAGCTGAAGAAGCGCTTAAAAATGGAAAGCTAAAAAAGGCTAAAAATCAAATTGACGATGCTGTGAATCACTCAAAAACCAAAGACAATGCTAAAGCATGGTTGGTGAGGGGTGAGGTTTACCGTAAAATTGGCCAAAACAAAGATTCCGATCGATTGAAGTCCAATCCACTTGAAGTGTCGCTAAAATCTTTAAAAAAATGCAAAGAGCTCGATGTAGGAAATGATTATGAACGTCCCTATATTCAAAACCTTTCTTATTTGGGGGTTGCATTGTTCAACAAAGCTGCAAGGACTTACAAAGCTGCAGACGAAGGTGATCAATCAGCCTACAAATTTGCATTGAACAGCTTTGAAAATTACTTTAAAGCATTGGAGCGATTGGGTACTTACTCTTTAAATGTAGAGAATACTCTGCAACAAAATGATGTAGATCCGAATATTGTATATTTATACGCGGGTAATTCAGCCTTTAGATTGAACAAATTCAACAAAGCGAAGGGTTATTACCAGGAAATTATCAATCTGCAGTTAGAAATACCAGCCGCTTACTTGAAATTAGCTGAGATCCACAATAAGCAAGGCAATTTTGACAAGGCTGTTTCAGTCATAAAAACCGGGAAAAAAGTAATGCCTGATAATGATGACATTATCACTAAAGAAATCCAACTCTACAAAGACGCGGGAAAAGTGGATGAATTGGTAACCAAACTTGAAAATGAGATTGGCGAAAATTCTGAGAATAAAGATTTAATGCTGGTATTGGCCAGTAGCTATGAAAACTTGGCTGAGGTTTACCGCAAAGAAGGTAAAACAAAAAAAGCCAACAATTTCTTTGACAAATCTGCTAACATGTATAAGCGAGTAATTGAAATTGATCCCGATCATTTTAACACCAACCGAAATTTAGGAGCTTTGTATTTTAACCGTGCCAGAAGGGTAATGAAAAAAATGAATAAAATAGATGATCGAAGCACCTCAAAATATAGAAATCTTAAAAGTAAAAGAGACAACCTTTTTAAAAGTGGAAAGCCTTACTTTGAAAAAGCACTCGAATTAAAAGGGAATGAAGCCCCCCGAAGTGTATTAGAAGGGTTGAAAACCATTTACGATTTTTTAGGACAAGATCAAAAATTAAAAGAAATAAAAGCCAAACTCAACTAATTCAATTAAAAAACTTAGAATATTATGAGATTACTAACCCTATTATGCTTTGCTTTAGCAATCCTCTTTTCCTTAGGTACTATTAATGCTGAAGAAGGAGGTGCTAAACTTGTTAAGGAATATAAAAATCCTGACAATCCTTACGACATCTCTTACGAAAAGTGGAAGCTTCCCAACGGATTAACGATTTTAATTCATGAAGATCACTCTGATCCTATTGCTCATGTTCAACTGAAGTACCACGTAGGTTCTGCCAGAGAAGCACCTGGTAAATCAGGTTTTGCCCACTTTTTTGAACATATGATGTTTGGGGGCTCTAAACATATTGAAGAAGATGAGCACTCTGAAATCGTGACCAAGGCTGGTGGCGAAATAAATGCCGCAACAAGCCGAGACTGGACTTACTATTATCAAACAGTACCAAGCAACGAGGTTGAAACAGCCCTTTGGCTGGAATCTGATAGAATGGGGTATTTCTTGCCCGCCGTAACCAAAGATGAATTTGAGGTACAGCGGGCTACAGTAAAAAATGAAAAAGACCAAAGGGTTACCAATCAACCTTACGGGTTAACCCGGGAAATAATGGCTAAAACCCTTTATCCCAAAGGCCATCCTTACAGTTGGCCAACAATTGGTTACGTTAGTGATCTCGACAGTGTTACTTTAAAGGATTTAAAATATTTCCATCTTAAGTATTACAATCCCAATAATGCAGTTTTATCCATAGCTGGGGATGTTAATCCTGAACAAGTAGCAAAATGGGCAGAAAAATACTTTGGCCCCATCCCTAAAGGCCCAAAGGTCAAGGACCCACAAGAACAAACCCCAAGATTACCCGTAAACAGATATGGAAGATACACGGATGATATATATTTTCCGCTTACTTCCATGTCATTTCCAACGGTCCCAATGTACCACAAAGATCAACCTTCCTTGGATGTCTTAGCCAGTATAATGGGGCAAGGAGAAAGCTCCTTATTTTACCAGGAATTTGTAGAAACAGAGGATGCTATACAAGCCAGTGTCAATCACAGGGGCTCCGAGTTAAGTGGTGAATTTTCGCTTCAGGTATTGCCTTATCCAACAGATGGCATGCTAAAATTAGAAACCCATTTTCAAAAAATAGAGCAGAAAATTAATGAAACCATTGAAAAAACTGAAGATCATATTACTGAAGAAACAGTAAAACGTGCCAAGAACTCCCAAATAGCCTCTTTGATCAGCAATTCTAAAACCAGTGTTAGTAGCAAAGCATTTTCCTTATCGCACTACGAGATTTTTAGTGATAGAGAAGATTTTAACCTTGGCGATATTATCAAAGGCTATCAGAATGTGGATCCTGCAGATGTAAAAAGGGTTTACAACAAATACATCAAAAACAGAAATGCAGCTGTTGTCAATGTCTACCCAAGATTAAAGAAGGAAGATGAAGGAGATACTACCAAAAGCGAAAATCCTTATCTAAACGTAGAAAGGGAACAAAGGTTTACGGATTTATCTTATCAAGAGCCGGAAGATACCATTGATAGGCATAAAAGGCCTGAATCTGGTGAGCCGGTTACGCCTGAAACCCCAAATTATTACGAAGCTAATTTCGACAACGGGCTTGAGGTGATCGGCACAAAAACTACAGAAGTTCCGAAAGTACTGATGCGCTTTGATATACAAGGAGGTAATTCCATGTTAGCAAGAGAAGAAATGGAGGCTTCACTGGGAGGCATTTTCTCCAGTTCAAAGGATAAGATGGGGCTTGCAGACATGACGGCCCAAATGATGAATCAGAGTACCGAAAATTATACCAATGAAGAAATCAGCGGCAAGCTCAAGGAACTTGGAAGTAGTATTATTTTTAGTGGTGGTAGCTTAAGCACAACGGTTTATGTGGAATCTTTGACTAAAAATATCAATGAAACCATTAAGCTGCTTGAAGAAAAATTACTGCGGCCTGGCTTCAAGCAAGAGGATTTTGACAGGATCAAGAATCAGCAAAAAGAGGCCATGAAAAGTCAAGAGAAAAATCCTGGCCAGATGGCAAGGGATGCTTTTAATAAAGTCCTTTACGAAAACACCATTCTTGCCGAATATTCCACAGAAGGAACGATCGATAATATTGAACTTGAAGATATTAAACAGTTCTACAATAAAAATTATTCACCCAATCTAACGGATCTAACCATTGTGGGTGATATAAGTAAACAAGAAATAATGCCCAAGCTTAGTTTTCTAAAAGATTGGCAAAACAAAAATGTTGACATTCCGAAGATCAATAACTTTACCGAAAACGAAGAAACCCAGATTCATTTAGTTCATAAACCTTATACCTCACAGTCTTCTATTCGGATGGGCCATTTAGCACCTAAATATGACGCTACAGGCACCCACTTTAAACTTGATGTTATGAACTTTAAGTTAGGTGAGGCAGGATTGAACAACCGCTTGCAATTGAATTTGAGGGAAGATAAAGCCTACACTTATGGCATTGGATCCTTCTTCAGGGGCAATAAATATACGGGAAGTTTTACGGTATTTTCAGATGTTAAAAACACCAAGACAGATAGTGCCTTAATGGCCATACAAAATGAACTTAACAGGTACCGTGATCAAGGAATTACTAAAGAAGAACTTGAATTTACCAAGAACTCCATATTTAACAACCAGGCATTGGAATATGAGACCCCTCGCAACAAAGCCAGTTTCCTCTCCAGGATTATTGAATACGATTTACCTAAGAACTTTACCGATAAACAAGCTGAAATTGTTGAAAACATGACCCAAGAAGAAATTGAACAATTGGCCAAAGAATACATCAAACCTGACAAGATGGATATTGTGATTGTAGGTAACAAATACATTGTTAAAGATGTGCTTGAAGACCTCGAAATGGGGGATGTGAATACGTTAGATTTGTATTAACCATGAATGGCTAAAATTCAAGGTTTAAAGTTTTATGTTCTTTGTTGTTCTTTAATTTAAACCTTGACCTTTAACCATGAATTATTAAACCGATAACTATGCTAAAAAACTTTGCGCTTAAAGCTTTGCCTGTTTTATTTCTGGCCTTGTTTTTATCACAGATAGTTGAAGCTCAAAAATTTAAGGTTCAAACTGCTGGTAATAAACTTAAATACGACCAATTAAGGCAGGCGAAAGATGCCATTGATGATGCCTATGAA
Source organism: uncultured Sphingobacteriales bacterium (assembly GCA_964561545.1). GTDB lineage: Bacteria > Bacteroidota > Bacteroidia > CAILMK01 > CAYYUA01 > CAZLQF01. The sequence goes on along the minus strand of CAZLQF010000012.1, from coordinate 6,695 downwards.
CATGAGGATACGAAGGATTACTACAAAATGTGGTATTACAGGGGGCAGGTTTATTACGAAATCTTTAACGATACATCCTGGAATAGCATGAATAAAGAAGCCATTAGAAAGGCGGGAGAAAGCTTCGCAAATTGCGTTGAGACCTCTGAAAGGAGTACTATTACGGATGAATGTAAAGATTATTTGATGAATTCAGGTATAGGCATGTACAATGCCGGAATAGATGCTTTCAACCAGGAAAGGTATAAAACGGCTTTAAAGCTTTACAAAGAGTTGCTAAACATAATCCCTTATGATGAAAAAGGTACGTTGAAGCGTAACAACATATCGAAAGAGACGGTTACTTACAACGCTTTCATCACCACCTATAATATGGAAAACTTTTCCAAATCCAAGGAATACCTTAAAAAACTTATGGACATGAACTATTATGATCCAAAGATCTATTTGTTCATGAGTGATATTCAGTTGAGGGAGCAAGATACATCAAAAGCACTTGAGTACCTGGAAAAAGGGAGGAAGAAATTTCCGGAAGGCAATGAATTATTAAGGAAGGAAATTGGTATTTACCTGGATCAGGGAAAAATGGATGTGCTTTTGGATCGCATCACCAAAGCCATCGAAAACAATCCCAACGATGAGCAGCTCCATTTTAATTTAGGGGTATTGTATGATGAAAAAGGCAATTTTGAAAAAGCAAAAAAATCGTACAGTAAAGCTGTTTCTCTAAATGAATCATTTTTTGACGCTACTTACAACTTAGGAGCCCTTTATTTCAATGAGGGTGTAGAGGTAACCAATAAGTTGAACGAATTGCCTTACGATGCAAAGGATCAAAGAGCAAAAATAGAACAAGAAAGAGATACCTTGTTCAATAAAGCGGTGAAGCATTTGGAAAATGCAAGGGAGATGAATCCGGAGCATGTTAATACATTAACCGCTTTAAAACAGATTTATGCCCGTCAAGAAAAATATGATAAAATGAAGTCCGTTCGTCAAAAAATTGTTGAAATTAAACAAGAAAAGGCCAAGGAAAAATAAGCTGTTGGCTTAGATTATTAAGTACACAGTATTGAATAATAACCGGTAATAAAAAAAGGGGCGAAATTATTCGTCCCTTTTTCTTTCAAAAAAAATTTAACATAATATAAATTATATAACAAAAGAAGTTGAAATTGCAGGAAGGCTTTTTAAGCTTTATTGTTTAATTTTTTTGATTTATACTACTGTGGATGATTTATAATTGAACATTTGGTTCTGAAAATATAATCGATTTAATATCACATTGCAGCTCTCAATTTTCAAGATAAGTACAGAAGTTTTACTTTTAAATAAACAATCAGCATTAATGCAAAAGAATTTTTTCCAGGTCTTGAACAATGAAATAATACCCATGTTATTGTGTAATATTTGACTAATACGACATTGCTTTTAATTAAATTTATTGGGCTATTTAAGTTTAATTTTGAATAAGATTTTACTTTACATTTACCATAAAAACCATTAACCTTGACAGAAACCATAGGCATTTCCGGAGCTGGCTTAGTCGGGTCTTTATTATCCGTTTATTTGGCTAAGCGTGGCCATCAAGTAGAAGTTTATGAACGCAGGCCTGACATGAGGAGAGCTACAATGTCCGCAGGCCGATCCATCAATCTTGCTTTATCTGATCGCGGCTGGAAAGCCCTCGAAGGCGTCAATATGGCGGATCCGGTCAAAAATATAGCTATACCTATGTATGGTCGTATGATCCATGATGAAGACGGCTCGCAAAGATTCATGCCTTATGGAAAACAAGATCAAGCCATCTACTCCGTATCAAGAGGCGAACTTAACAAGCTTTTGATGACAGAAGCCGAGCAATCCGATAAGGTCAATATTTACTTTGACCAAAAATGCACCAATGTAGATCTTGAACAACCAGCTTTAACGTTTGAGGATGGCAACACCCAAACAAAAAATACACGTCAATTTTCCCGAATTTTTGGTACAGATGGCGCATTTTCCAGTGTTCGTGAAGTCATGATGAAAGCACAAAAAAGGTTCAATTACAGCCAAGAATTCATTGAGCATGGTTACAAAGAATTACACATTCCACCTGGTGACGAAGAACCTTGGCAACTATATAAAAATGCCTTGCACATTTGGCCCCGTAAAAGCTTCATGATGATCGCCTTGCCCAACCTGGATGGCAGTTTTACCGTCACTTTGTTCCTGGGCTTTAATGGCTCCCCTTCTTTTGAGGAACTGCAGACAGATCAAGCTATTAAGGATTTCTTTCATCAATATTTTTCTGATGCAATGGCGCTTATGCCAACACTTTTGGAAGATTTCCGCAACAACCCAACGGATTCTTTGGTAACCATACGGTGCAATCCCTATCATTACCAAGATAAAGCCTGCTTGCTCGGAGACGCCGCTCACGCCATTGTGCCGTTTTACGGGCAAGGTATGAATGCAGGTTTTGAAGATTGTACCCTTATAGACCAGATCCTCGATCAGCACGAAGGTGACTGGGAACGCATATTTCAGGAAGTTAGTAAACAACGCGTTCCTGATGGCCATGCCATTGCTGACTTGGCCCTTCATAATTTTATAGAAATGCGAGACCTTGTAGCAGACCCTCATTTCATCAAAAAACGGGATTTAAGCAGGCAGATCAATGACCTCTTTCCAAATGAGTGGATTCCGCTTTATTCAATGGTAACATTTTCGCACATGTCTTATGCAGAAGCTAAAAAACGAGGCGATGAACATGACTTCATTCTGGATGATATCCTTGACAAATACAATTACGAAAAAATAACGGAAAAGCCGGAGTACCTTAAAGAAATTGTCAAGCCTTACTTGCAATATGAGGATTAGCAAGCGGAATACCCCATTGTTTTAAAATTTGTAAGCGTTTGACAGGCACCTGGGTTTTGCTATTATTGGAAAATTTGGTTGAGGTATAGATGTTTTGAAGGCTTGTAGAATAAGTTTGTGTTAACTTATTTATGTAATCGTGAGTCTGTTATTTAATTAGGTTTTTACCATGTTGTTGTCAACCATTTTTGATCTTTGAACACTGCAAATTGGTTTTTGCCACTTTCAAGTACGAACGGGCTAATTCCATTGAAAACTAACTCCTGGGGCCAAAAATGGCAGAACCTACCCTGATCATGGTACTACCTTCAGCCAAGGCTTCTTCATAGTCCCCTGACATGCCCATGGATAGTTCTTTGAAATAAAATTTGTTTTGAAAATGGTTATTTGCCAGTTGTTGGAATAAGTTCCTTAAAAACCTAAATTCAGATTTTACTTGAGCTTTATCGTCTGTCAAGCTAGCCATGCCCATTAAGCCGCAGATCCGAATATTGGACATTTCTTTAAAATCCTCATTGTCAACAAGCCTTAATACTTCATGATCCTCAAAACCAAATTTGCTGGGTTCCTGGGCTATTTTTACCTGTAACAAAACATCAACAACCCGGTCATTTTTGCCGGCTTCTTTATCGACCTCCTTCAATACTTTTAAGCTATCTATAGAATGGATCAAATGAACAAAAGGTGCTATGTATTTTACTTTGTTGCGCTGCAAATGTCCTACGAAATGCCAGTTAATGTCATTAGGCAATGAAGGTTGTTTCTCTTGCAATTCCTGAGCCTTGTTTTCACCAAAATCCCGCTGTCCCCAATCGTAAACTTCTTTGATCTTTTCAACGGAATGCACCTTGGATATGCCAATTAGTTTGGCATTATTTTCGTTGCAAAGTGTTTTAAGTTGTTGATAATTTGCTTTTAAATCCATAGCAACAATTTTTGCAAATATCCTTGTTAATTTCGAAGTATGAAAAGGATGGTAACCATAATTGCATTGGGATTCATTTTAGGTTGCGGTGGTTCACAAGTGCCGTCAGATGTTATTAAAAAAGATAAGATGGCCAAGGTACTGGCTGACGTAACTTTAGCTGAAACCAAAATTTCTTCTGACCCCATGCCCAGGGATACTTCTCAATATAAGGCCAAAGGCTATTACCGCGAAGTGTTTGAAATGCATAATGTTAGCCAAGGTGAATTTAAGCGAAGCATGAAGTATTATAAGAACAACCCAGACGTATTGCTAAAAGTTTATGAACAAGTCGTAGAAGATCTAAATTCTATGGAAAAGGAAGCTTGGGATCAAAAAGAATGAATTGATTTGAACCAGGGCTTTCTCAAGTTTTGTTACTTGCATTTTTATACAATGGAAATCAATTCAATCCCCTACTCTACCTGACATTTACTTGCATAAATAGCTTTTTAAATAGCTATATCCCTTTTATATTTGCTTTTACACCAAAAACAAATCTTAAACCATGTCAGATTTTAAAACCCTTAATTACGAAGAAAAGGACAACGCATGTTACATAACACTTAACCGACCGGATGTTTACAATGCATTCAATGACGATTTAAGCTTTGAACTTCAAAAAGCTCTTAAAGCGGCTTCTAAATCTGATCAAAATCGTGTAGTTGTGATTACAGGAGAAGGCAAAGCATTTTGTTCAGGCCAGGATTTAAAAGACATATCATCCAAAGAGAACCGTTCATTGAGCGATTCCTTACATCAGCGCTACAACCCCATCATCAAGTCCATCCGTACCATGGAAAAGCCGGTGGTAGCCCGCTTAAATGGAGTAGCTGCAGGTGCCGGTTGCTCTCTGGCATTGGCCTGTGATTTCATCGTTGCTTCGGATGCTTCCAAGCTTACCGAAATTTTTATCAATGTAGGTTTGGTATTGGATTCAGGATCTTCTTACTTTTTACCAAGGTTAGTTGGGGTTAAAAAAGCATTTGAACTGGCCACTATGGGTACCAAGGTCTCCGCGCAGGATGCGTATGAAATGGGTATTGTTAATCGTGTTGTAGCCCATGATCAATTGGACGAGGAAACGAACAAGGTGGTAGAATACTATGCCAACGCGCCCACCAAAGCCATTGCTTTAATGAAGAAAATGCTCGATAAATCAACCCATGCTGACCTCGATACCATGCTTGAATATGAAGCTTATTGCCAAGAAATAGCCGGTAATAGCAATGATTACGCAGAAGGCGTTCAAGCATTTACTGAAAAAAGAAAACCAGGTTTTAAAGGCGAATAGTATTGCATGCTGTGAGTATTTGATGGGGTATCAGGCTTTTGGTTTCAGGCATCCGTTGGTTGATATTTGGCTGATTGAAAATGAAAACCATTTTTTTATTAAAGAGTACCGGGCAACTTTCTAACCATCTAAGTTCTATTTTCTAAGCTTTAAACCAACGTCATTTGCCCTATTTTTAACTTCATTTCAATCTTGGGCCTGAAATCAGCTTCAAAAACGTGATTGAATTTTACCTGAAGCGGATGTTTAAAATAAGGGCCATTGTACACAAAAGAATGGTATTCCCCGTTTTCCCCGCAAGGATCGATTTCATTAGGAATATCTTGTAGGAACTGATTATCAATTTCCCTTTCCAGGTATTCATCATCCATTTCAATTTTATCAATGGCAGTAGTAACTGCCTTAAAGCCTGCATTGATGAATTCACGCATCAATTGATGGGTATCATTCTCCCAAATTGGGTAAACGCCTTGCACTCCTACTTTTTGCAGCATTTGATCCCGGTATTCACGGATCGGCTGCAAATGGATATCGCCAAAAGCAATTTTGAAAACATGTTGCTCTTTAAGTTCCTTGAATTGCTCCATGTGTTTTTTTTCGTACTCTTCGTTTTTGGCATTTTCCGATAAATAAATGGGGATCAAAGGGATGCCAATGGCATCAGCTTGTGCTTTTATAAGGTCATAATGCGTATGGTGCAGGCTAACTTTTTTTTGAATACCACTAAAAGCAGTTAATAGGCCGACCACTTCATAAACTTCAGCGTCTAACAACCTTTTAAGCGCTATTGCCGAATCCTTGCCCCCACTCCATGAAAGTACAATTTGCTCCATTTTTGGTTAGTTTTGTTGATCAATCTAATAATTCAATGCAAAGTAAACCAATAATTATTTACACCGATGGATCGGCTTTTAACAACCCGGGACCCGGAGGTTGGGCGGCTATTATGGCTTACGGTGATTACAGGAAAGAATTTTCCGAAGGCTATTACAAAACTACCAACAACAGAATGGAACTTATGGCCGTAATTGAAGCCCTGCGTAAACTTAAAGAAAACAATTGGCTGGTGTATATTTACACCGACTCCAAATATGTGGCCAATGCTGTAAACAAAGGATGGGTATTCAATTGGGAAAAAAAGGGCTTTCAAAAAAAGAAAAATCCAGATCTGTGGCAAGCTTTTCTAAAAGAATATCGGAAGCATAGTGTAACCCTTGATTGGGTTGAGGGCCATGCCGGACAGGAAGAAAATGAGCGCTGCGATAAACTGGCCAAAAAGGCAGCGGAAAACCCTGTGAAGGAAGATACCGGATTTGTGAAAAAAACGATGTTTGATTAGTACCAAGACACAAGATATCAGGTTACTTTAAGGCTAACCACGTGTTTCAAGTTCTGTATACAAATAACAACCTATTATGACGTATCAACCTTTTTGTAAATGGCGCTTGAACCTAAAATAAGCAGCGAGCAAAAAGCAACATTCCATCGCTTTTAATCATTCTTCAAAATCCTCAACCTGAGGTTATGGATGGATTCATCAGGTATTATCCGGCAACCAAGGCGGATATTAGA
>CAZLQF010000011.1:11936-83133 GCA_964561545.1 uncultured Sphingobacteriales bacterium | reverse complement strand
CGTCCTGCGTTGCGGTGTCTGTGCAACCATTGTTCGAGGTAGCAACCAATTCAGCGGTGTAAGTACCCGGATTGGTGTATTCATGCGTTGGACTGGTATCTGTTGAGGTACTTCCATCGCCAAAACCCCAATTGTAAGAAGCGACCGAGCCAACACCTATGCTTGTGTTATTGGTAAATTCAACCGAATCATTATCGCATACATTGCTGGCAGTAAAAGCAGTATTGGGCACATCATAAATAGTAACAGTATTGGTTATTGAATCCTGGCAATTCTTATTTGAAGTAACGATCATGCTTACATCGTAAGTACCAGCTGAAGTAAAGAAATGATCCGGATTAACTTCCGTAGAGGTACTGCCATCATCAAAATCCCAGCTATAATTGAGGTTACCGGAACTAATACTTGAATTATTGGTAAAACTTACAGTATCGTACTGACAGCCATTACTGGCATTATAAGCAGCAGAAGGTTTGGGATGCTCGGTTACATCCTGGTTGGCCGTATCTGTACATCCTTCATTAGAAGTAGCAATCAATTCAGCACTATAAGTACCCGGATTGGTGTATTCATGGGTTGGACTGGCATCTGTGGAGGTACTTCCATCCCCAAAATCCCAATTGTAAGAAGCAATGCTGCCAATGCCAATATTTGAGTTATTATTGAAGGTTACAGTATCTCCATCGCAGACATTAGTGGCAGTAAATCCGGCATTCGGTACATCATAAATATCAACCTTATTGGTCACTGAATCCTGGCAGTTTTCATCCGAAGTGGCGACCAAACTTACATCGTAAGTACCAGCTGAAGTAAAGAAATGATCTGGATTAACTTCCGTAGAAGTACTGCCATCATCAAAATCCCAATTATGGGTAAGGCTTCCAGTATTGATATTGGAATTGTTGGTAAATCCGACCGTGTCCCCAAAACATACATTGCCAGCAGAGAAACCTGCTTGAGGTACCTCATAAATGGTCACCATTTGGGAAGCGGTGTCCGAACATCCATTGTTAGAAGTTGTGATTAATTGGGACTGGTATTGGCCAGTATCTCCATATAAATAATCAGGATTGACTTCAGTGCTTGAATTACCATCTCCAAAGTCCCAATTATAGGCAAGGGAGCCATTGCTTATGGAAGAGTTGTTGGCAAAATTCACGGAATCCCCATTGCATTCATTGCCGGTATTATAAAGTGCAACCGGGTTTTCATAAACTTCAATGGTTTTAGTAACAGAGTCTACGCAATTGCTATCTGTTGTCGCATAAAGTGTTACGGAATAACTATCAAATGTACTGTAAAGGTGCTTGGGACTTTCTTTGTTTGAGGTTTCGCCATCATCAAAATCCCAGCTATAGCTGATATCGTTTCCGCTGTAACTGGTTTGATTTTGGAAATTGACCGAATCGCCATTGCAGACATTATTTGCACTGAAGTTCACTTCGGGTTTTTCATTAATAACCAATTGTTCCATTGCAGTATCCTGGCATCCTTGATTGGATGTAGTAGTTAATTGAACATCATAATTGCCAGCAGCATTAAATACGCGCAATGGATTATTGACAGAAGAGGTTTTGCCATTGTCAAAATCCCAAGTATAGTTTAAATTACCTGTTGAGATGCTGGATTGGTTGTTAAACTGAATACCGGCTTCTTCACAACCATTGTTAACATTGAAGGCGGCCGATGGATTTTCATAAACGTCAACCGGCTGATCGGCAGAATCAACACAGCCACTGTCCGTAACCGCCTCAAGCGAGGTATTGTAATTTCCGGTACCCGTATAGAGGTAGTTCGGATTTTCTAAAGAGGTTTGGTTACCATCCCCGAATTGCCAGGTATAGCTAATATCAGTACCGGTGTATTGCGTATTGTTGGTAAAACCTACGGTGTCCCCATTACAAACATTGGATGCCGTATATTGTACTTGAGGCGTTTCATTGACCACCACATTTTTATTCATGGATGCTGTACAACCACTGTCAGACGTAGCTGTAAGTACAGGATTGTAAGAGCCAAATGAGCCATAAAGATGAGTTGGGTTTTGCGCGCTTGAGGCATTGCCATCCCCAAAACTCCAAGCGTACGTCAAGTCTGTGGTATTAATGATGGATTGGTTCATAAATTTAACAGAATCTCCTTCGCAAACATTTTGAACCTTAAAATCCGCGGTTGGTACTTCGTTTACGGCAATGGTATTGAAAGCAGTATCAACGCATCCACTGTCAGAAATAGCTTCAAGTTCTACATTATAGCTACCGTAACTGTCGTAAAGGTAGTTGGGTGAAGCCTGCATGCTGGTGCTATCATCACCAAAACGCCATGCATAAGATAAGTTGCCATTGTTAATGGATGATTGATTGCTGAATGCTACAGGCGTTCCTTCACAAACATTAGAAGCGGAGAAACTTGCCTGGGGTGTTTCATTTACGTAGATGGTTTTCTCAATAGAATCAACACCACATCCAATGGGTGCATTACCGGTTAGTTTTACGGTATAGGTTCCTGCATTGCTATAAGGATGTTCAGGCTCAATGCCTGTGGATGTTTGACCATCTCCAAATTCCCAGGAAAAATTGGTTTGACCACCTGTAATGTTGGAATTGTTGACAAATTTTACCCCCTCATTACATTTGTTGCCTTTCGTGGTAAAATTCACGGTCATTGACCTTTCAACTTCTAAAGTATCCTGCGCAATAGTAACGCAACCACTATCCGTAGTAGCGGTCAGGTCAATAGCATAGGAACCGGAATCACTATAAAGATGGCTGGGATTGGCGGCAGTAGATGTGGTGCCATCTCCTAAGGTCCATGCATAACTTATATCATTGCCTGAATAAACGGTTTCATTTTGAAAATCAGCACTATCGCCATCACAGACATTGCGGGCTGTAAAATCAGCATCCGGTGCTTCATTGATGGTAATGTTTTTAGTGGTTGAGTCAATACAATTTTGACTTGAACTGACCTTCAATTGCACATTGATGGCGCCAAAAATATTATAAGTATTGGTTGGATTGGCAGCAGTCGAAGAACTGCCATCACCAAAATCCCAATCATAACTCAAACTTCCACTATTGATGCTGGATTGATCATTGAAATTAACAACCTGGCCTTCGCAAGCATTACCAGCAGAGAAATCCGCAACCGGTGCTTCATTGATGGTTATGGGCTTGGTTGTTGTGTCCTTGCATCCATTATTGGTAATGGCCACAAGCTGAACATTGTAATTTCCGGAAGTACTGTATTGGTAATCGGGGCTTTCATCTGTGGTAGTAGTTCCGTCACCAAAATCCCAGCTGTAATTCAGGGTGCCTGAAGCAACCGAGGATTGATTGGAAAAATGTATGGTTTCATTTTGGCAATCATTAGTGGTGACGAAATCAGTGGTTGGTACTTCATAAATCTCTGTGGACTTCGTGAGCGAATCCTGGCATCCTTGATTAGAAGTAGCCACAAGCTTTACATCGTAATTACCGGTTGAAGTATACGTGTAATCAGGATTTGAAGCATTATTACTGCCACCATCCCCAAAATTCCATGTATAACTTAAAGACCCCTGACCTATACTTGAATTATTGTTAAACTGGGTGGTGGCTCCATCACAAACATTAGGTGCTGCAAATGCCACTGAAGGTTCTTCATAAACCTCGACTGTTTTAGTCATCGAATCCACACAATTGGAATCCGTTGAAGCAACAAGGGTAACCTGGTAACTACCGGGCGAATTAAATTGATAATTGGGCGCAACGGCATTAGCGATATTACCATCATCGAAATCCCACAAATAAGTAATATCGTTACCGCTATAAGAAGTGTTGTTCGTAAATGAAGTGGTATCGTCAATACATACATCGGTTGCCGCAAAATCAGCATCCGGAGCTTCATTCACCCTTACCATTTGTTGTTGATTGGCTACACAACCACTATCCGATGTAACCGTCAAATCAACTGAGTAATCTCCAAAACTGCTATAAGCATGGCTTGGATTTTCAAGGGATGAAGTAGCGCCATCGCCAAAATCCCAATTGTAATTAACGGTACCACTGGCAATGGTTGAATTGTTGTTAAAGTTAACATCACTACTACCGCAAACCGTGGGAGCGGTAAAGTCCGCTATTGGTATTGGATTGACGGTAATTGTTCTTGAAGTTGTATCCCCGCAACCTTCATTGGAAGTGGTGATGAGTTGAACATTATAACTTCCGTTACCTCCATACAGATGAACCGGGTTGGCTTTACTCGAGGTCGTGCCGTCTCCCAAATCCCAGGAATAGCCAAGGCTGCCCGAACCAATCGAGGATTGGTTGTTGAAATTCACGCTGTCGCCATTGCAAACGTTGGAAGCTGTAAATGCAGCTTGCGGTTTATCGTTAATGGCCACGCCACTGGTAACCGAATCAACGCATCCACTGTCAGAGGTGGCTGTTAAAGTGGGATTGTAATTGCCCGCACTGGGATAAGTATAAGATGGACTGCTTAGCATTGAGCCACTTCCATTATCAAAATCCCATTGGTAACTTATCGTACCTGCAGCAATGGTTGAATTGTTGGTAAACTGATTGGTATTACCCTTACAAACATCATTCACATTAAAGCTTGCATTGGGCGATGGATTCACATAGGCATCTTTTGAGGTATTGGCCGTACAACCGCTGTCCGACACAACATTGAGCTGAATGGTATAACTACCATAATTGCTGTACAATTTAGCAGGATTGGTGTCGCTGGATGTGGTTCCATCTCCGAAATCCCAAGTATAATTCAACTGCCCACTACTAATCGTAGACTGGTTGTTGAATTGCATGCTATCTCCCTGGCAAACATTAGAAGTGCTAAAATCAGCCGTTGGGTTTGGACTTACGGTTACATCCTTGTATACCGTGTCCTTACAATTCTGGAAGGTAGTTACAATAAGCCGAACATTATAAGTCCCGGTAGCGCCGTAGTCATAAGACGGATTACTCGCAAATGAACTGCTACCATCGCCAAAGGTCCATTGGGTGAATAAATTACCATTGCCACCTGTCGAATTGTTGCTGAAATTGACGGTCTGGCCTAAACAAACATTCGATTTGGTAAATGCTGCTTCGGGTTTATCGGGGATGTTTATTTGCTTGGTAACGCTGTCTATACAACCATCATTGGTAATGGCTTTTAGGGTGACATCAACGGTTCCGGAAGTTTGATAGGTGTGGGTGGGATTGGATTGTGTAGAAGTATCTCCATCGCCAAAATCCCATTGATAGCTTAGGCCAGATCCATTGAAGGAAGTTTGATTGGTAAAATTAACCGGCGCACCCTCACAGGCTGTTTGCGCTGTAAAATCAGCGGATGGCGTCTCATAGATGTCAATAGATTGCATGGCTTGATCGCTGCAACCGCTCTTGGCCGAAATGGTTAGTTGGGCTTGATAAGAAGTACCTTGCTGTTGGTAAGTATGGGTAGGATTTTGCATTTGCGATGTATCACCATCGCCAAACTGCCACAAGTAATCTATATTGTTATTACCCGTAGTTGATTGATCGGTAAACTGAATGACAGAGTCACAACCACTGGACGCTGTAAAAGCAGCTGATGGCTTAAATCCTACCTTAACAAACCGGCTAATAGTGGTATCACATCCTGTTTGGTTATTGGAAACCTCAAAAGAGATGGTCATTAGGCTGTCAATTTCGGTTGTAACTGGAATATAAGTAATTTCAGCATTGGATCCGGCAGCAGGTAATGAAGTTGCAAAGTTGGCGGCCGTTATGCCAGTCTTGCTTTCAATGGTGAGATTAGACAACTGCCAGGAATTGCCGTGGTCTGCATTGGTAAATCCAGATGGCGGGGTAATTTCATAAGTAAGCGTGTCCCCGGTGCAGGCCGAGTCAATGCTGGTCGAATTACTCTTCCTTCCCTGATAGGGGCTTCCTTGAACAAATGAATTGGTCAGCGTTGGATTGACTACCACATCTGCCGATACCCTCAAGCTTTGACACTTGGTGTAGGAAGCTGCATAATAAGTTTGGTTGTTGGCAATGGAGCCTATGTTTAAGGTATCGTCTATGGCCACTTCATTATCGGTACTATCATTTTCGTACCATCGGATATTGCCTTGGGTAGTAGCAGCTGTAAGCATGGCACTTTGCCCTGAACAAATGGTATCGCCGGCAGCGGTCGGCTTAGCTGGAAGCGGGTCAAAATTTAAATCGGCTTGGAAAGTGTCGTTATCGGGCACTTGATCATTGGATAATTGAGTAAATGCCTTAAGATTTAAGCTATCTCCATTGGTGGTGTTAATGCCGGATGAGACTAAAACCGTATCCGATGCTCCGGATGGTAAAAACGTATTAAGGGTATCCGTTAAGGTTGTTGATTTTGAGCCTGACAACTCAAGCCTGTAAGGAATGGTTGATTGGGGATTATTGCCTTGATTGGTGATTTCAAGCCCAAAAACGGTATTGGTGTCACCGCAACCTCCATCCAAGGGTTCCGTAAGTTTGCTAACCTGAGCATCCCGTTCTATTAATTGGGTTACCTCGATATTGTCAATGGTTAAACCATCACTTGCGAGCAAGCTTGTAGCAGGTTGGTTGTCTTCCTGGCCGAACCTGATCTGGAAACTTGAAGTATAGGATTGGTTAAAAGCATCCAAAAGGGGCTTGATCTCCAACCCTTGAACCGAGTTGTAAGTACCGGCTTGATTGGGTTTAAACTGATCCCAATTGTAGATCATCAACCAATTGGAGGTATCGCTGCCCCGGATCCAAACACGATCGTTAGGATCACTTTCTTCATCATGGTGCATGAAGTCAAAGTCAAGTAAAAGCTTTTCAGTGCTGAATTGACCAAGGTTGAGCGTAAAAATCAGGTAATTGGTTTGATCGGCCCCAAAAGAGGTTTGATCCAGGGTGGCAGCGCCTTGTCCATTTTTGGCAAAACCGCCATTGCCATCTGCATTGGTCCGAAGGCGCCCGTTGGAAGTTTCAGGAGCAAAATCCACCTTCTCAGCCCCTTGGATTCCAACAAAATTGGATGTATAAGTAGCATTTCCGGCTGATTCAAATCCCTGATTGTATGGTAAAGTAACCGGAGCATTGGGTAAGTGCTTAACGGTTTTGGCTACCGTGTCGTTGTTCTTATTTTTATCTCCCTGCAAGCCACTCCAGGCCCTGAAATTGTAATTGCCTGCATTGGCAAGATCAACATCAGAATTAAATGTGTACGTAACCGTATCAAAGGCAGCCAATGTATCATTGAGCACAAGGGTTTCTGTTACCGTTGAATTATCAAGTTGATAGCCTACATTAAAACTATCGCCAGGATATAAGTCAAGGTTGCCATTGCTAACAATCTCAATTTGGACATCTTCCGAACCACTTAAAGCTTGAGAAGTTAATTTGCGCCCGTTGGCAGGGGCAATCACTTCTTCCAGCTTTAAATCAATGTCAACGAAATCAGTGATTTTAACGTCATCGATGGCAATATCCCCTTGAAAGCTATTACCGCGGTTGGCTTTAAACCTTACTTTAACCGTGTCATTCGCATAGCTACCAAAAACCAATGTCTTGTTAAGCCATGGATCACTTGGGGAACCTTGTTGCTGACCTGAAATGGTCAGCAAGTTATTCCAAGTGCTGCCATTCCAAACTTCAATATCCAAACTACCAACATCAGCCCCGTACATATGATACCAAAAACTTAAGCGCGGGCTGTTGGTACCTGATAGGTCAATTAAGGGGGATTCAACAGTAGCTACATCGCCTTGAGAGCCACTTGAGGCTTCGGCATAAAAATAAACCCCATCCTGATCTCCTCGTGTATGATCATTATCAGGCCCTGTATTATTTGATGGGGTGGTATTACTTGCCACATTCCATCGGTAACTCGAATTGGTATTGCTGGGATTGGGGGTCCAGCATAAAAAGCCAGTTGCATTGTTGCCTGGATTTAAACTTTGAAGATCATCAAAGTAAGGATAACCAAACATAGACGGGCAAGCAGTCGTAAAATTGTCCACTTCGCTCCATTTACTGGTATCGCCATTGTTACATATTTGCCTGAGATAGAAGTCGTATTTTTGCCCTTGGTCTAAACCTGTGATATTGTAAGTCTGATTGGTAATACCAGATACCCTGGTACCCTTGCCAAATTGGAAATCATGAGGCCCATATTCTAATTGAAAACTGTCGGGATTGCCTATTTTACTCCAGTTTATGGTGGCTGAATTTTCACTTACATTGGTCTTAACAAAATTGAATGGTGCTACGCAGCTGGGTCCTTCTTTGATGGATAAATCATCGAGGGCGATGTCACTTCGATAACCACTGCCCCGAGTAGCTGAGAACCGAATTTTGATGGTATCATTAAAATAATTTTTAAGGGGAATATCAGCCTTTTTCCAATCGAACTCATCCGAGCTTTGCTGGCCTGAAAGAGTGTATACGCCATTATTCCAGGTTCCGTTATGGAAAATATCAAGGCTCAAATCACCCATTTCCCCGCTATTTTGATCATACATGTGGTACCAAAATTCCAAGGCTGGATTGTTGAGTTGACTCAAGTCTATAAAATTAGAAGTTAACTCAGCCACCTGCCCCGTACTGGATGGTGAGCTGCCTTCTGTATAAACATATTTTCCACTCGAAGAGCTTGGAAAGGTGTGATCAAATTCTGGTCCGGTACCTGTTGAATTTTCAGTGCCTCCAAACTCTACGTTCCATCTATAAGCGCCAGTAGTATTGGAAGGACTGGGGGTCCAACAAAAGAAGCCAGTTGCATTGTTAGCTACGATAAAATCTTCAAATTTTTCATTGTAGGGCGCCGTTATTGTATTTTCACATAAGGTCGTGATACGGTCCATAAACTCCCATTTGCTAGTATCAGCTGAGCTACATATTTCCCTTATGTAAATATCGTATTTGGTAAAAGTGTTAAGATTAGACAGCACAACAGAGGTGTCCGAAAGCCCTGTAATACGGGTTCCATTGCCTACACTAAAGCCTGGAGATCCGTATTCCAATTCCCACGCATTGTTGGGGCTGTTATTGGTATTCCACACCAATTCGGTAGAATCCTGCAGCAGGGATTCGGTGGTTAAATTACTTGGTGCAAAACAAGTAGGGGTTTCCTCTATTTCGATGTCATCAATGGCCATGTCTCCATCATCGCCCCCAAAGAAACCTCCGGAGGATGTTGCTTTGAATCGTATTTGAATGGTGTCATTGGTATAGCTGCTTAAATTAACAACCCCTTGTTGATAAGGCGCACTGGCACTCCCTTGTTGCTGGCCACTTCTCAGAAAAAGGCTGGTCCATCCAGTACCATCGTTGACTTCAAGCTCCAGATCTCCCATATCACCTCCATACATATGGTACCAAAAGGTGATCCTTGGGTTACTTAAATTGGTTAAATCCACATCCTTGGTGGTAACGGTTGCTACATCACCTCCAAAACCACTGGCATCATCGGCTTCTGTGTAAAGGTAAGTACCCCCGCCGTTTGGAAAGGTATGATCTCCATCAGGCCCGGTTGTAGGATTCACTGCGCCTAATGCTGACGTAGGCGTTAAACCTTGATTGGGATTCCAGCGATAATCAGAGGTTGTGTTAGAAGGATTGGGAGACCAACAAAGCATACCCGTGGCATCATCCGTAATGTAGAAATTCTCGAAATCTTCATTGTAAGGCAATACGAATTGGTTGGGACAAACAGTACTGAAATTGAGCGGACCTTCCCAAAGGCTGGTATCGCCAAGACCGCAAATTTCGCGAACGTAAACATTATAATCCGTGCCCCTGGTAAGGTTACCCAAGGTCGTGTCTGGTGAATTTTTAACTTCAAAACTCTGGCCATCTCCTAAATTAACACCATCACGAGCATATTCAACTTCCCATTTATGGGTCGTATCAGTGCTGTTCCACAATAAGTCGGCACTGTTTTGGGTTACATTAGATACTTGAAAATTGTTGGGGATGGGGCAAGGAGGTGCTTCTTTAAAATTAATGTCATCAATGGCTATATCTCCATCAAAATCTGACCCTCGGATGCCTCTAAATCGAATCTGGATCGTATCATTGCTATAATTGAACAAATTCAATTCTGCATTTTGCCATGGTGCTGTTTGTGATCCCTGTTGTTGACCATTCAGCGTAAAAACGGCATTGTTCCAACTATTGCCATCATGAATGTCTACGTGAAGGGTACCTATGCCGCCGCCAAACATGTGATACCAAAAGGACATTAAAGGTATATTGAGATTGCTAAGGTCAATGTTGGGGGAAGTAACCTCCGCTACATCCCCTGGACTGGCCGGGGAACTGGCTTCAGTGTATAAGTAAATTCCCGCTGAACTCTGCAGGGTATGATCGATGACAGGCCCCGTACCGTTTGAGGGCGTTCCATTGCTATCCACATTCCAGCGATAAGCATTGGTGGTGTTAGAAGGTGAAGCCGTCCAGCATACATAGCCGGTGGCATCATCATTGACCGTAAAACCTTCAAAATTGTTGAAATAAGGCACTGAAGTAATAGAAGCACAATTGGTCGCAAATTGATGAGGACCGGACCAATTGCTGGTATCTCCGGGGTTGCAAATTTCTCTAACGTACAGGTCATAATCAGCTCCGGGTTGAATGCCCGTTAAAGCATAATTGGTGAAAGTAATGCCTTTAATCTGGGTTCCTGATCCAGGCGTGAAGCCAGATGGGCCATAGCTGATTTCCCATTCATTGTTTTTGGAATTACCGGCAGACCAACTAACAAAAGCACTATCGGTCGCAGCCGATACATTTACCTTGGATGGTTGCAAACAAGAAGGGGGTGGCGGGGAAAGCTGGAAATTATCGATTCCGGCATACCAAGCCCAGTTACCTCCATCATCGTAGGTAAATTTAACCTGGAATTGATTATTGATAAAGTTGGATACATCTATGTTAGCAACGGGGTAATTACAAGTATTCCACGTACCACAGGAATTTGAGGATACAAATAGTACATTCTGCCAGGCATTACCATCCCATACCTCCACTTTAAATGAAGAACCCGAGGCATGTTTGTAATTGTAATCAAATTCAAGTTCTACACTGGCGTAAGGGGTTAAATCAACAACGGGTGATATTAATTCAACTGTTGAGGGTGATGCGTTGGCTCCCAGTTCATCATCATCAAAATAGGCCATGCAGGAGCCATTAAAACTGCCCGAATTACTGCCGCTTGTGTTATCATCAAAGGACCAGTCTGCATTCCCATTAATAATTGTAGTAGACCAGCCGCTGGGCAGTGAGCAGCCATTAAAATTTTGATTTTGAATAACCTGGGCGCTCAAGTTTGGGCCCAAACAAAAATATAAGACAAAAATGGTTAAAATATTTTTTGTAATGATGTGCATACTGTGCTAAGTTTTTATGAAATAGAATATTCTTTCAAATATGGTAATAAAGGCCTGGATAAAGGCATTCAAGTTTTAACAATTTCAAAATAGAAGTTATTTAATTACTAATCAACTACGAGTTAATAATTAATAAAATTCCTTGACGACTGAATCAACAGAATGGTTGCTTTTAATATTCATTTTTACAAATTCAGAACTCATGTGCTTACACTTCTTTAAGTAGTTAATTACAGATGGTTAAGGTTTTTATCCTCGCAAACTCAAAATGTCTTACTTACAAAATTGCCATGAAAGATATGCTTGCCTAGCGTCGCTACAACGTTGTAAAACGATCAAGTAAGCATTTTCAAAAAATCCTTAAAATGATCTGCTACCGTGTGGAAATCCCGATGGTTAACCTGCTAATGCCCCATTGTAAAAGAAACCCTAATGAAGGCTGAATGCTTGTCAAGGAGCTTATAAACGCCCCCGCTAATCTGGTGCATGATGAAGCCAACAAAATATATAAGGTAAATTTGGAAAGTTTATCCAGTCCACGTGCCAATGATCCGTTAAAACCAATCATTAATGACCTGAACGAAACCCATACCACCTTCCCGGGTATGGATATGAGGTAACAGTTCAATATGGGGAGCAACTGATTCACGATCGGATAAAGAGTTCTAAGATTACTCTAATGCTCTACAAAAGATAATTCACCCTTAATATTTTCAAGTTCATCTATTAAAATATTAAGTTCATCTAAATATTGCTGTATAATTTCAAAAGAACTGTACATTTGATAGTCTTAATATTAAAAATCTTAATTATATGAAATTCAATTACAGATACTTAAAAAAGGTTTACAATGTCAACTTAACGAAAGCGATGATGCTTAGTACCATGTTAGCTTTTTGTTTCAATATTACAAAAGCGCAACCGGGCAATGCTTTAGATTTTGACGGGAATGATGATTACGTGGAAGCCCCGGATGACAATTCTATTGACCAAGCCACATTTACCTTGGAGACATGGTTTAAAGCAAAAACCAGTCAACCGGATAGTGTTGCTGTATTAATGAATCGGCAGAAGAATTCTCAAAACCCTTTTGAAACACGGAATTATTGGTTGGTGATAGATAATAGTTTCGATTTTTCCGGATCAGCGCCCGGTGCTGTTTCTTTTAGAACCGGAGATGGTAATAATGTCAATTTTACTTTAAGTTCAAGCAATAGCAGTAATTATGATTACCGGGACAATCAATGGCATCATGCGACTGTAGTTGTGGATGATAACAATGGCAATGCTGAACTGTTTATCGATGGCAATTCTGTGCATAGTTTGAATTTTACGTCAAATACCGTTTGGACGGGTAGTGCTCCTTTGAGATTGGCGTCCCCCAATAATGGTTCTCAAGACAGAAGGTTTAGCGGAACTTTAGATGAAACCCGTATTTGGAGCGAAACCAGAAGCCAGCAGCAAATCCGGGGCCTCATGCACCAAGAGATCAATGCTTCCAACTATAGCAATTTAGAAGCTTATTATAAGTTCAACGCTTCCAGTGGCTCCACACTAACAGATAATGCTGGTACCAATGATGGAACTTTAACAAACATGGATCCAAACAATGATTGGATAAGCTCTAACGCCGTCATTGGCAATACGACAGTACAAGATCAAAATGACTTGGCAGCCGTCTATGAGGCCAAAACCAATTCCTTAGCTTCGGGCGAGCTAACGGCCTCTTCTTCGCTTTCTTCTAAGAGCAATTATGCCGTTTTTGGCCATAATGATCTGGAGGGCGAAACCACCAGCGATGAACCTTCTTCTTCCGGCTATACAGATTTCCAAAGATTGAACAGGATCTGGTACATGGATGAAACCGGTACCGTCAGTGCCGATCTCACTTTTGATCTCAGTGGCGGTAGTGCCTCACCCAGTACTGCTTCCAATTATGTACTCTTATACAGAAATGGCACCTCAGGCAATTTTACCGAAGAAGTCAATGGCGCCAGCTCTATTAGTGGAAGTGATGTTAATTTCAATGGAGTAGCTTTAAAAGATGGTTATTACACCATCGGAACCAAAAACCGGGATGCCAGCCCGCTTAGGGTAACTACTTATTATGTGGATGATAATGGTAATAATGCAGATGATGGTTCCCAATCAACGCCCTGGGCTACGATTCAACATGCAGTCAATAATGTAGCTGCAGGGGATGTTGTCCAGATCAATGCCGGTACTTATACCGAGCAAATTACCATTACTCAGGATGTAACGCTTGAAGGTGCTGATTCATCCAGTGCTATTATTAAATCGCCGTCTTCCTTGGATACAAGTTTTACTTACAACGGGTCTATCAGGAAAACGATCATCCATGTTAAAAATGGTAGCAAAGTCAATTTTCAGAACCTAAAACTTGATGGTGATAACCAAAACAACAATAACAAAAAATTTCAGGGTATCTCCTTTGTAGATGCTGACGGCTATATTGATAGGTGCGCTTTTGTCAATATGTTGCCATTCAGCGGCCAGGATGGGGTGCCCATTTTTGGGGATGCTTCCAATGGAACCTCAAGGAGTATTGAAGTGACCAATTCGAACATGCGTAAGTTCACCAAAGGAGCCGCAGCCTTTTTTGGTAGTGATTTAAATGTTACCTTTCACAACAATACCGTCTTAGGCCATGGTCCTACTACAGGTACCGGTCAAAACGGAATTCAATTAAATAGCGTTAATTACGGTTCCATAAAAAACAACAACATTAAAGACATCTCCCATGATGATGCGGATGTCGTTGGCATCCTTTGTATAAGTGTCCCTGATGTTGATGTTTTCAACAATGACATTGATGAGGTTAAAAATCCGATATTTTTTAACAATGCTTCCGGTACAATTGCTAACAATGACATAGATGTCAGCAAATCTGGGCTTGAGGATAATTTTAACATAGACGATTTTCAGGGCATTTATTTATGGGGCCAATCGGGTTCCCATTCCTGCACCGTAGATAACAACCAAATTACGGTTAATGGCCCTACTTTCTCCTCATCTACAGGCCTTCAGCATTTAGTCGGATATCCGAGCAGTGGAAGCTTAACGGTCAATGCTACAGGCAACACCATAGAAGGATGGAATACAGGAATTCATAATTGGAATTTCAATAACAATGGTACATTGACTTTAACTTACTCATCCACAACTTTTAACAACAATACTATGGATATTGCAGGCTCAGGAAATGCCAATGTTTCCGGCTCAGTGATGAGTGATGCCATAGCCTCGAAATCAGCAGGCGGTTCGGTCAATATTCCACCAGGCAATATCAACGAAACCATCACCATCGATAAAAACCTCACCATTACCGCCAATGAAAATCCCACCATCCAAGATTTAACCATTAATGGAAATGGCATTGATGTTACGGTTAATGACCCACTAACCATTGGCAATTCCATGACCCTTACCGATGGCATTGTATCGGTACCTAACAGCAATGATTCTATCATTTTTGCAGACGATGCAACTGTTTCCGGTAGCAGTAGCTCAAGCTACATAGAAGGTAAGGTCACGAAAATAGGAGATGATGCTTTTACATTCCCGATAGGTGCAGATGGCCGGTATGCCCGCATTGGCATTTCAGCTCCTTCAAGCACCACCGATGAATTTTCCGCTTCATTCAATAATACCTCTTATACCAATACCACCAACTTTGCAGGAAGCTCCGGTCTGAACAATGTAAGTAGCATTGAGTATTGGGATTTAAGCCGAACCAACGGCAGTTCCTCGGTAAATGTTACTCCTTACTGGGCAGACGGAAGTGTTAGTCAGATCTCCGATTTATCCGATTTAAGAGTGGCCCACTGGAATGGAAGCGAATGGGAAAACCTGGGGCAGGATGCTATTACAGGTGATACAACTTCAGGAAGTATTACGGTAAACAATGTAAGTAGTTTTAGCCCATTCACCTTTGGGTCCGAAATTTCCAATGAAAACCCCTTGCCTGTTGAACTGGTCAATTTTAATGCGGAAAAGCAACATGAAAATGTTCAACTCAACTGGGCAACGGCCAGCGAAAAGAATGCTTCCCACTTCATTGTTCAGCATTCCGGTAATGGGGAATTTTTTGAATCCATTGGAAAAGTGAGAGCGCAAGGCACTACGTTAAGAGAAACCAATTACCGGTTTATGGATGAGCGTCCTTCCACGATGAATTACTACCGGCTGAAGCAAGTGGATCACGATGGCAGCTTTGATTATTCGAAGGTGATCAGCGTAGCCTTTAATGAAGCAATGCAACGAGACCGGATCCGGTTGTATGGAGATGCTTCTTCAAACCTTGTTAAAGGCAAAGTAACCATTGAACAAAGCGGGCAGTACAATATCAATGTTAGGAACAGCAGAGGCCAAATGATCCACTCCGAAAGCCAGAGCTGGAAAGAAGGTAAGCATAGCTTTGAATTAAATATAGATGAGGTATCCAAAGGAATGTATTACCTCGAAATTGTGGGCAATGAACAACAATTTCATAAGAAAGTCATGATGCGTTAGTAATTAAACCTCTCAATAATTTAAAAAAGCCCGCTTCAAAGTTTTGGAGCGGGCTTTCTTTTTTATGGTTCTACCACGAATTTAAAGGTTAAAGGTTCAGCCCTTAATGAAAGTATAATATAGCACAAGTATGGCTGAATTCCTTTGTCAAGATGTATTGAACCCCCAATGGACGGGCCAATGCTCAAAAATCTCTGATTTTTATCCGAAGTTTAATACTTCTATATCTGGTTTATAGGATAAGAATGTTTAGGAATGGGTCAAGTATTCTGAATTTTCATTACTATTGTTGAATAATTAGTAGAATTTTTTTTGATATTAAATGTTAAATGTCATGCAAAAATAGCAATAATTAACCTCGTTTGAACTTCTTCCATAAAAGAGCATTTAGCCTTTTAGTATCTCTAAAGTTCATTTTAACAAAACAATATAGTTACATAAAGCCTCTTCAATTCTTAAGCTTTCCACATTTCTTAGGGTTTACCTGTGGCAAATTAAAAACATCTTATTGATAAAGGTCAATAAATAATACCATTTAGCAGCCAACTTCATGATGACCGGTATTAGATAACAGTAACTTCTATGATTTCTGCACAATTTTATATGTTTGCTTCACTATAAAAAGAAGGATCCATGCGAACAACATTCTATTTGCTTATTGCACTGATGATCCCGGTTTTAGGCGTAACCCAGGAAGCAGAAAAATCGCTTGATTTAAAAGATGTTTGGCTTAGTGGCAAGTTTTTCCCTGAAACGTTTGATGGGGTCAACCATCTGGATAATGGGAACCACTATTCCAAACTTCAAACCAATGAAGAATCCGGTTATCAATTCATCCTGAAATACCACTACGAATCAAAACAACCGAAAGATACCCTTTTTCATACACGGCAAATGGGTTCTAAAGATTTTAAAATTGATGATTACCAATTCTCACCTTCCAGTCGTTACTTGCTTTTAAAAACGGAAACCATTTCCATTTACCGGCATTCAACCAAAGCCAAATTTTATGTGTACGATTTGCAAGAAGACCGCCAAATGCGGGTATTTGACACTGCCCATGTAATGTACACCAGTTTTGCGCCTAATGAAACCCATGTTGCTTTCGTTTATGAAAACAACCTGTACATCCAGGACATCAGCAATGGCAAAGTAACTCAGATTACCAATGATGGTAAAAAGAACAAGATACTCAATGGCCGCTCAGATTGGGTCTATGAAGAAGAATTTAAGTTGGTGAAGGCTTTTGAATGGGCACCTGATGGTGAAAAAATTGCTTTTTACAAATTTGATGAATCAAGGGTTAAGCAATACACCATTACTAAATACGATGATGTTTATCCCAAGCAATACACCTACAAATACCCAAAAGCCGGTGAAAAGAATTCCATCCTTTCACTGCATATTTACCATTTAAGTGATGGCAAGACGGTAGATGTGGCAACAGGCGATGAAACCGATATTTACCTCCCAAGGATGAAATGGACGAATGATGAAGACTTGCTTTCCTACCAAAAAATGAATCGTAGGCAAAATGAACTGAATTTGTATTTTGTAGATGCGCAAACCGGAGATCGAAATTTAATTTATACAGAAAAGGATGATGCCTACATTAGCGTAGATGATGATCTCACTTTCCTGAACAACAATCAATTTATTTGGACCTCTACTAAAGATGGTTACAACCACATTTATTTGATGAACAACAATGGCGAAGAGGTCCGCCAAATCACAAAAGGAGATTGGCCTGTCACCAAGCTCTTAGGAATTGATGAGGAACGAAGGGAGGTTTACTACCAATCGGCTCAGCCGGATCCTATGCAGCGTCAGGTTCATAAAATAGGTTTTGATGGAAACGATCATAAAGCCATTGCTGATAAGCCGGGCACGAATGCTGTCAAGTTCAGTAAAACATATGATTACCATATCTGGACGCACAATGCCGCCAATGAACCCCATAAGGTTGCTTTAAACAAGCGGGGAGGAGCTGAGGTTAGGCAATTGGTAGAGAACAATGAGCTTGAGTCAAGAATGGAGGATTACAATTTTGTAGACAAGGAGTTTTTTCAATTCGAAACCAAGGATGGTACTAATCTAAATGGCTGGATGATGAGGCCGCCTGATTTTGACCCCAAAAAGGAATATCCTGTATTTATTACCATTTACGGTGGGCCGGGAGCGCAAACGGTTACGGATGAATGGGGTTGGACCAACTTTATTTATTACCAGATGCTGGCCCAGAATGGCTATGTGGTGGTTTCGGTCGACAACCGTGGAACTGGTGGAAGAGGCGAACAATTCCAGAAAATGACCTACATGAACCTCGGCAAATTTGAAAGCATTGACCAGGTTCAGGCTGCAGAATACCTTGGCAACCAGGATTATATTGATGAGGAGCGCATAGGCATCTTTGGCTGGAGCTACGGCGGCTATCTAACCTTGTTGTCATTGGCCAGAGGTTCAGACGTTTTTAAAACGGGTGTAGCAGTGGCACCTGTAACTGACTGGCATTTTTACGACAACATTTACACAGAACGTTACATGCGGAAGCCTTCAAAAAATCAGGAAGGTTATCGTGAGAGTTCTGTCCTGAACAAAATAGATTCTATAAAAGATAACTTTCTTCTGGTGCACGGTACTTATGATGACAACGTTCACCCCCAAAATTCCATGAAACTGATTGAAAATTTAATAAAATCCAACAAAGCGTTCAACTCCGAATTTTATCCCAATAAAGCCCATAGTATCAATGGCGGGATAACGCGCTATCATCTTTTTAGCAGAATTACTAAATTTCTTGAAGAAAATTTGAAAAATTAGGTTTTAGAGCCAAGCCATGAGCATCAAGAAAAAATAATGCAAACCTCCCAAAGGGTATTCCTATAGTTCAAGCAAGCAGCCCAACTTTTTCAAAAAATTGCTGAGGGTTTTGTTTTAAATTGAGATATCTTAGGCCTATATTTCAAAATAAACGGATAAAATCAGATCTGAACAATTCTTGAACTATATAAAGTGAGTAAGATGATTTTTAAAAATTTAATCAAAATTATACCCAGTCTTTTAATATTAATGGTTGTGGCTGGTTATAACTGTCAAGCTCAAGGTAATTTCAACATCCGCGATGCGGCTACCAATCTTGATACCCCGTGGGAAATGGTTTGGGGACCGAATGATTGGATATGGTTTACCGGGCGGCAAGGAACTGTTAAAAAAGTCGATCCAGTCAAAGGTGATGTTCAATTAATTGCTGAAATTCAAGAGGTGGTGGAGCAAGTAGAAGGCGGTTTGATGGGAATGGTGTTGCATCCAAGTTTTGAGGATACCTCTCAAGTATTCATAGCTTACAATTACTTTAACAGCAATAACGATTACCAAGTGAAGGTGATGCGCTACACCTATGCAAATGATACCTTTCAAAATCCAACAACCATCATTGATGATATTGAGGGAAATAACATCCATGATGGTTGCCGATTGATGATTTCACCAGATCGAAATCTATATATTACCACAGGTGATGCTGGCAAAAAGAATCAATACCCACAAGACAATCAAAGTGTCAATGGTAAAGTACTTCGCTTAAACCTGGATGGTTCCGTACCTGCTGACAATCCGATTCCAGGTAATCCCATGTGGTCAAAAGGGCATAGAAATGCGCAGGGATTGGTGATGGCCAACGGCATCATTTATAGTTCTGAACACGGTCCGAGTAATGACGATGAATTCAACATCATCAAGAAGGGCAGAAATTATGGCTGGCCCCAAGTGGAAGGATTCTGTGACAATAGCAGTGAACAGGCCTTTTGCCAGGATTCCAATGTGGTAGAACCTCTTAAGGCATGGACCCCACCCGAAGCAGTTTGTGGAATAGATTATTATGGCCAGAGTCGAATTGCCCAATGGAACAACTCCATATTGATGGCCACGCTTGGTTTTAGTCAAAACGATGGTAGGACATTGTTTGAACTTGAACTGAATGCCCAGGGCAATCAGGTGGTGAATACCAATAAATTCTTTGAGAATCAATTTGGACGGCTTCGGGATGTATTAGTAGCTCCGGATGGTAAGGTTTATATCGCCACTAGCAACAAAGATGGCCGCGGAAACCCGGGTTCAAAAGATGACCGTATTGTTGAGATAGATGCTACAGCCACTGGCAATGAAAATGCTAATGAAGCTTCTATTATGGTTTATCCGAATCCTTTTAGCGGGTCCGTAAAAATTGAGCTCCCTCATTACACTGGAAAAGGCTCCCTGAGGTTGTTCAATGCCGATGGCCAAAAAGTATATGAAGAAGAAGTCAATGGTTATCGAACCATTAATTTGAACAATACAACCATTGAGGCTGGGGTATATTTGCTCAAATTCGATGCCCTTAGTAAAAAGATTGTTAAAAAAGTTGTAATGTATTAACAACCAGTTAATTAGCTTATTTTTTAAAATTTGGTATCCCATCCATTTTCGTTATTAGTAGTTAAAAACCCTATTTTAGCTCAAAATTCAAAGGCTGCCAGATGGACAATAAACAACCTTATATCAGTCCCAATAAGGTTTTACCCGAAATAACCCTTAAGGCAATTGTCCTCAGTATTCTTTTATCCATGATCCTTTCAGGTGCGAATGCTTATCTTGGCTTGTTTGCCGGTATGACGGTTTCTGCATCGATTCCGGCTTCGGTTATTTCCATGGCCTTGCTGCGCTTATTCCGAAACGCCAATGTCCTTGAAAACAATATGGTCCAAACGGCTTCCTCAGCCGGTGAATCCTTAGCTGCCGGAGTGGTTTTTACCTTGCCGGCATTGATTCTGATGGAGTACTGGAATGAATTTAATTTTTGGGAAACGGCTTTAATATGTGGTTCAGGAGGTGTTCTTGGTGTTTTGTTTACCATTCCACTTCGCAATGCCCTGATCATCAAGCAAAAACTTAAATTTCCCGAAGGCGTTGCCACAGCTGAGGTACTAAAATCCGGTGATGAAGGTGGCAGTGCTGTTAAGTATTTGGTGCAAGCGGCTTTGGCGGGTGGCTTGTTCAAGCTATTTCAAGCAGGGTTTAATATCTGGAGTGATAAATTTGTTTCATCTACGCTCATCAATCAAAAAGGACTGGCTTACTTTGGCATTAACTTGTCGCCAGCACTCGTGGCCGTTGGTTACATCGTTGGGCTTAACATAGCCGTATTGGTTTTTATTGGTGGGGCCATTACCTGGTTAATTGCTATTCCTTTATATGTAGGGTTTCAGGAATATGAGCCTTTGGTACAGGAATTAGTTGCGAATACTTCCTTAAAAGGGCCTGTAAGCGAAGTCGCTGCAGCGGATTTGGCTTACCAAGTGTGGAGCTATAAACTTCGTTATTTAGGGGTAGGCGCGATGGTTGTAGGTGGTATTTGGGCTTTGGTAAGCATTCGTAAATCTCTGGTAAGTGCCATAAAATCCGGGATAGATGCCCTCAAAACAACGAAAGAAGAAGCCAGTAGAATCCTTAGGACGGAAATGGATACCCCCATGTCCTATGTCTTGATCATGATCGGTATTTTACTGGTCCCTGTTTTTATCATTTACTACAGAGAAATTGAAGAAGTTGATATTACTATCATCATGACCGTGCTAATGGTGGTTGCCGGATTTTTATTCTCCGCTGTGGCCGGTTATATGGCCGGATTGGTAGGGAGCTCCAACAATCCGATTTCAGGCGTAACCATTGCTACCATTTTAGGCACTTCCCTTGTTTTATTAGCTTTGATGGGCACAGGAGGTAGTATAGGACCGGCCGGTGCTATTCTTGTAGGGGCCGTGGTTTGTTGTGCAGCTGCCATTGCAGGCGATAACATGCAGGATTTAAAGGCAGGAAATATTCTGGGAGCTACGCCCAAGAAACAACAACTAATGCAAATGATCGGTGTGATTGCTGCCGCTATTTCACTGCCAGTTACCATGAACCTTTTGAATACCTCTTATGGCTTTGGGCCAGGTACCCCATTATTGGCACCCCAGGCAACCTTAATGAAAAGTGTAGCAGAAGGCGTATTTGGTGGCGATCTTCCGTGGAATATCATTATTGTGGGGATGCTTATAGCAGTAGGCATTATCATTCTCGATCAGGTCCTCGAAGCTAAAGGTTCGGAATTTAGAACCCCTGTTTTAGCTGTAGCTGTGGGGCTGTACTTACCGCTTGAATTGGACACTGCGATATTATTGGGAGGCATCATCGCTTGGTTTCTAAACCGCTATCATCATGGCAAAGCCAAAGTTAATACAGAGGATCATCACAACAGAGCGATTCTGGCTTCTAACAGGGGCGGTTTACTGTTTGCTTCAGGGCTTATCACTGGGGAAGCGCTCATTGGAATTTTTATTGCGCTGCCAATAGCACTAAGCGGAGAGCGGGACATTTTGAAATTGTTGGAAAATCCCATCGGAAGTTGGCCTGGGCTTATTTTAATCTTGCTTATTTGCTGGTGGCTCTATCAAGTCGGATTGAAAGCTTATCAAAAAACAGAATAATTCTAAAAGGTAGCATTTGAAGGGAACTCGAAAAACATATCTGAAAAACCCATCCTTAGTTCTTTTAACCAAACAGAAGCTTCTATAAACAAAAAACATTGTGGCTTGAAGCTAAAAGCTTAAAATTGCGAACTAATAATTGAAACCTGATAATTGAAATATTATGGCAAACGACATTGACATTAACAAAGAACAAACTAAGCAAAAAGAGTTGTTCGGCCACCCAATTGGCCTTTACATCCTCTTTTTTACTGAATTATGGGAACGTTTCAGTTTCTATGGCATGAGGGCCATTTTAACCCTTTACATGACCACAAAGATAACCGGGGATAACCCGGGACTTGGCTGGAATGAAGGTTTTGCCTTCGAGATTTACGGCTGGTACGGAATGCTGGTTTATGTGCTTTCCATTCCCGGAGGTATACTGGCCGATAAATTCATAGGGCAAAAGAAAACCGTTTTAGTTGGTGGCTTAATTTTGGTAGCAGGCCACTCAATATTGGCCATTGAGGCAACATGGGCTTTTATGACGGGCCTTATTCTCATCGTGCTTGGTGTAGGAGGCCTGAAGCCCAACATATCCACTATGGTTGGTGGCTTGTATGCGCCTGGTGATATCAGGCGGGACAGTGGTTTTACCATCTTTTATATTGGCATTAATATAGGAGCCTTTTTGGCTTCCCTCGTAGTTGGGTTTGTTGGTGAAACAGTAGGTTGGCATTACGGCTTTGGTATGGCAGGTATCGGTATGTTAATAGGTTTATTGGTTTATGTTTTTGGGCTCAAGCACCTTCAAGGCATAGGAGAACCGCCTTCTCAACAAAGTCAAGAAAGTGGGGAGGAATCCGCCTCGCTCGGACAGCTTTTCAAAAATTTACTGAATAGCCCGCTGCACTTAATCATCACAATTATTTTGGTTATTGCCAGTTTCGTATTAGGCTTTACTTTATTGGGGCCCGGTGGTAACCGTTACGCCTACATTGCGCTCTTCATATTCCTGTCCATTTCCGCGGGAATGATGATGATGGTTTACAAAGATGTCAATAAGATCGAGAAAGATCGTTTTATTGTCCTTTTGCTCTCCTTTTTGATCGTTATTGTTTTCTGGGGTGCTTTTGAGCAAGCTGGCGGTTTACTCAACATCTATGCTAAGCAAAAAATGCAGCGGTTGGTTTCGTTAAGTGTGCTTGATATTGTCTTCTATGGAGGCACTATATTGGCTATTATTTTAGGCCTGTATAAACTCTTTAAAAAGCAAGCAAGTGGATACATTATTGGTGGGGCTGGATTGGTCTTTTTGATTGCTTATATTATTTTAAGGGCAAACCTGCTGACAGATCCTTATCTGATTCCTGCAGCCGTTTTTCAGTCTGTTAATCCCTTCTTCATTATCATTTTTGGTACGGCCGTAGCCAGTTTCTGGATTTGGTGGAAGAAAAAAGGGATGGAATCTTCTTCATTATTTAAAATGGCCGTTGGGACGATGATTATGGGGTCCGGCTTCATATTCATGGCCCTGGCCTCGATGGAAGCTAGTGTTAGCCCCGCGGCTAAAGGCGCTTTGATATGGTTAATCATTTGCTATTTACTCAATACACTTGGTGAGCTTAGTGCATCTCCTGTCGCTTTGTCTTTTATTACCAAGATCGCGCCGGTCAAATACGTCTCAATCATGATGGGCTTTTACTTTGCTGCCACCGGTCTTGGCAATAAACTGGCCGGAATAGTTGGGCAAAGTTCCCAGGTTGACCCTGTTACGGTGAAAGTAGACCAAAGTAAAGTAAAAGGGTTTGTATCCGATAGTGTTTATCAGCGAAAACAGGAGGGAAGTTTCCAGGTTTCTGGCGAAATGCAGGTTGAAGATGGGGATGTTATGCTAATGAAAAACGGAAAGGATTATAATGAGCTCCTTGCTTTGCCTGAAGATGGTTCAAAAGAATTGATCAGCCGGCACGACCAGGTGGAAGAGGGTACTCCGAAAGCGATGATGCGGTTTATAGAAGTTCCTGAGCATAAGCTGGGCAAGAATGAGCCACCGAAGTTTAAGACCGAATTAACCATTTTCCAACTAGCAAATGGCCGTGAATTCAGAACATTCCTGACAATTTTTGGCTTTACCGCAGCTTTTGGAATATTACTGCTTTTATTCCTAAGGAAGCTTAAAAAGCTAACGCATGGAGCTGAAGAATTAGAAGGAACCCATCACGAAGAGCAAGAAGGCTATGAAGTGGCGGATCGGGAAATAGAAGAAGGCGATGATCCCAAAGGCGATAACAAGGATGATCGTTAAGTTTAGGTATTAAATCCTTCAAAACTGATTATGAGCGGGGGATTGCTCAATTATGGAGCAAACCCCGCTTTTAGATTTTTGGCTTTCGTAAAAGGTTAAACAAAACTTAAGCCCTATGCCGACTCCGATTATCATCATGATTTTTGCCTGGCTGGCCGTTATTGCCTGGGTGACCGGGGTGATCATGATCCAAAGCAAATACCATCCTAAAAGCCTGTTCACCTTATTTTTTGCTGAGTTATGGGAGCGCTTCAGCTTTTACGGGATGCGTGCGCTGCTTGTATTGTACATGACGAAAGAGCTATTCGAGACCATGGCGCAAGGAGCTGCTGATGAAAAAGCTTATGGTATTTACGGTGCTTATGGAGCATTGGTATATGGAACTCCAGTGATTGGAGGCATGCTGGCTGACCGCTTTTTAGGTTATCGGAAAGCGATCATGTTTGGGGCCATAATGATGGCGCTCGGCCACTTTACAATGGCCTTTGAAAACATTTATTTCTTTTATTCGGCTTTGGCGTTGCTGATCATTGGCAATGGCTTTTTTAAGCCCAACATTTCGAGTTTACTTGGCAAATTATATGACGACCACGATCCGCGAAAAGACTCTGGGTTTACGATCTTTTACATGGGCATTAACGTGGGGGCATTTCTTGCTCCTTTAACTTGTGGCTCTATCGGGGAGATCTATGGATGGCATTATGGATTTGGCTTGGCTGGATTTGGCATGCTGTTAGGCTTAGTAGTCTTTTGGAGAGGGATGAACAATTTAGGCGATCAAGGATTACCGCCTGATCCTGAAAAACTAAAAGCCAAGCGATTTTTGGGGCTCAATATGGAGCAGCTTATCATCATTGGGGCGTTTTTAGCCATTCCATTATTTGCTTTGCTGGTGAATCAGAATGATTTTATGAGTTATATACTCGGAGGGTTAGGTGTTATCATTTTAGGCGTGTTGCTGTTTGAGGCCATCTATAAAAATGACAAGGCTGGAGGCCAGCGGATTTACGTAATCATTATCCTTGCGTTTTTTCACACCCTGTTTTGGGCATTTTTTGAACAAGCAGGAAGTTCCATTAGCTTATTCACTGAACGCAATATCGACCGAACCATTCTGGGAAGTGAGATACCTACGTCAACTTTTCAAAGCGTTAATCCTGCTTTTATAATTTTACTGGCTCCATTGTTTTCCTTGATGTGGGTCAAATTGCGGCAAATTAAAATTGAACCTTATACGCCCGTTAAGTTTGCACTCGGCATTGTTCAGCTTGGATTGGGGTTTGGTGTTTTTGCCATTGGTGCCAACTATTTTGCTGGTAGCGAAGGTTTGGTGCCACTTGTCTTCCTTATTTTTGGCTATATGCTTCATACCACCGGAGAGCTTTGCCTTTCTCCTGTAGGCCTTTCCATGATCACTAAGCTTTCCCCGGCAAGGATTGTGGGATTTGTGATGGGGGCATGGTTCCTGTCTATTTCATTTGCCCATAATATTGCTGGCGCCATTGCCAAATTAACTTCTGTCCCTGAAGGTGAACCCGGCCAAGCGGGTGGAGAAGCAGGAGCGCTTGCCGAATCAGAGGGCTTTTTAAGCCAACAACAACTATCTAAGCTGCCTAACCAAATAATTGAGAAGTTTGATAACTTGGCAAGCTTTACCACTGTTTTTGAACAACTGGCGTTAATTGCTGTAATTGCTGGAGTATTGCTTGTTGCATTGGTTCCATTATTGAAGAAATGGATGCATGGCGTCCACTGAAAAGTTAGCAATGACCATACAAACCTAAAAGTAAGAAGAAACTCATAAGCTCGGCTGTAATTTTAAATATTATTTTTCACCCCATTTTGCCTGAGCCTATAGGCTAAAGCTTAAAAACCAAACAACATCCATTAGTGAAAAGTGCTGAGTTTTATCCCCCGCTTTATAAATTCTTAACAATAAGCCATTGTTGATTTCCTGATCATCTATTCTTTTTTGCCTGGGATGCTAAGGATTGAATATTACTGCCATCCAGATTCCTGAAAAGGCGATCGTTTTTGAGCTTATTAGGTTCATCATAACCCTTCTTAATAGCAGTTTTTAAATGATCAAGGGTTTGACCCGATTGATTGTTAAGGGCTGCATGCTTGGCTTTAAAGTAATAAACATCCGGATTTTCGGGATCGGCTGTTTCGTAAATTTTCAATAACCTTGGAATTTGGTTGAATTGCTTATTAGAAAAAGCCTTTTCAAGGTTGGAATAAGCCATCATACTAATAAAATTCAAAAGGCGGGCATTTAAATTACTAACATGGCGACTTCCGTAGTTTTTTGTTCTTTGCATACTGGATATTTCCGATTCCCACCAATGTAGGCTTCTTTCTTCGAATGCTTTGTAAAGCTTACGTTTTTCCCGATCTTCTCGTTGCACTACATTGTCTATTTGTTGCTGGTAAGATGTTACTTTTTCAGTGGCTTTCAATTGGTTGACCCTTTCTTCGATAATTGAAACATCCTTGATGGAATTAAAAATGGTAATAATATCCTCACCTGCTTGCCAGGCATCAATTTTTTGACCTTGATTAAGCTTTTCTTGAAAACCCTGGACCAGTAAATCAAACTGGTTGCTCACTAAGGGTTTTTGGTCCCAATAGCCTTTTTGGTGGGCCTGAATGGTTAATACCAACATTGCTTTTCTAAGCTTTTCTAAAGGAGGCCATTCATGACCACCGGTAAAAGGAAAGAAATATACATTGTCATGGTTTTGTTTAAAATTTTCATAGGTCTGCTTGACCTCAAGGTAGTTGAAATCCCTTAGCCCTGCAATGCCAATATAAGTAAGGGGCTGAGCATTAGGAGCAGATTGGTCCTGCAATCCTGCTCCTGCGGCTATAACACCATCAAATACGGGCTGCATAAATGCCACTTGTGAAGCAATGCGAGCTCCACCGGAAAACCCTCCTGTATAGGTCATTGAATCATGGATAGAGAGAAATTTTTGAGCTGTATTTAATAATTGGTCGATGTGGTCATTGACTTTATTACGGTCGAGGTTGTTTTTAAAGTATTGAGAGCCAATGAAAATATAGCCAAAGGTGTCAGCCAAATCCCGGTATTTTTTCAAGGGCAAGTAACCTCTGGCATGCGCATCAAAAAAGAAAATTATAGGATGTTGTTCGGTACTGTCATAAGATTTGGGAAGGTACAAGCTCAAATCTAAGTTGGACCCGGGAAAAGGATTTTCCTTGTAAAAATGCCCAGCTTTATGATCGAAATCTTCTTGCTGTTTTTTATTAGGGGTTGGATCCTTTTCTGTTACCCGCTTAGCTGGTTCCTGTTTTCTCTTATTAGCTTGATCAGACTTATTGCTTTGTTGGTTGCCTGAACAGCTAAATAGGCCAACCATTAAAATCAGTGAACAATGTGCTAAGAATTTTTTAGTCATGACTTTTCGAGTTTCACTTTATGCTATAAAAGAAATCAAATTTTTAATTTTTATAACTAACCAATGGTTTCAGCAAGCAGGTCAAGTTTTTCAAAAACATCAAGGATAATTCGGTCTATAGTAAAATTATTAGAATAAAGAAGGCTTAAGTTAGAATGCCCGTTCAACCCCTAAGATCCAACGGAACTGAAAATTATTAGCTTCAACAAAAGGTCGGTGACTTAAGTAAAGCGGCATGTCAAACCTGATGGTAAGGGGCTTAACGGTCTCAACCAAAGGCCAATTCTCTATGGTTAGAGCCGTTCCAAAGCCAGCATCGCCTTTAACATCATCGTAATTCAGGTCGCTTCCCAGGTCATTGGAGTTAATAACGCCAGCATCCCCGAATAAATAGGCATCGAAATCAATATAAGAACTGATGAAGTCCAATCTAAAAGGGATGTATTGGTCAAATTCAACCTCTGCGTTAAGGGCTGCTCCTGAATATCCGTTAAACGTTAAACCACTTCCATCTTCGGTAGGTAAAACATAGCCGCTATAGCCACGGAGGTTCAAGCCGCCTCCATAATGGAAATGATTGGTTTTGTTGCCATAGCCAATCCAGTCATCGGGAAAAAATCCTTTGGAACGGGTGTATTTATTGTTCATAAGCTTTTCAGGTCTCGCACCGGCTGCATATAGCCGGGATTGAGGAGCCAGGTTGTCGCCCAGTGAATGTTCCACATAGGTTCGGGTTCTTAACTTCAAGCCGGCAATGTTAAGACGATTAGTGACAGAAAGTTGAAGTCTGGTATAATCATAATCGCTGCCAAAAGCACTGCTCTGGATATCAAAATTAATGGTTCCTTTGCCATTGAAATAATTGTAGGGGTGGGTATAGCCTATTTTCAAAGCATTGTTCCATTGATTGGATTCCCACAATTCTGGATACAGTAAAAAGTCAAGGTCTTCAACATCAGGCCTTATAGACGTTTTGACGCCTAAGTCTATTCGATCCTGATCACCAAAATTTTTGCTGAGCCCTGTATAACCTCCATGCAATCCGTCCAGGACCTTGCCCTCTATCTTGAGGTCTAATTGAGGATCTAGTTGATGCAGGGCATTTTTGTATTTGAAATTAAAATTAACAGGGAAGCGGTCCGGGTCTTGTCGTAATAGTTGATCATCCTCAATTTGCTCAAAAACAGAGGTGTTATACCAAGCGGTTAAGTGAAATTGGTGCTTGTAGGCTAAGAAGTCGCCATTGAAATGTAAACCGGCTTTGAGTCCATTGACCTCGTTATACCATACATCTGGTCGCCAGTTAATATGGTAATTCTTCCAATCCGGATATTGGTCCAAATGGTCGTCAAAACCAATCTCAATGTTTCCTCCTGTTTTATTGTCGGGCATGTATTCATCGGCCAAGCGCTCGGAAGGATCAATGATGACTTCCTTAACCACAGCCTGGCCTGGAATGTTAATATTTGCTGTATAAGTTTTGTTTAGCTTCCCCCATCCGGTCCATTTTGGAAGGATTTTGGCTGAGGTAGCTTTCTCAAACTCGGTATTGGGAATGTAGTAATCAAATTTACGCCCATTCCGGGTTATAACCCTAAAGTCAATGGGCATTTGCATTTCGCCTTTACGCTTAAAAGTAATGTTGTATTGCCCGGCATTCTCGCCTTTTTTCACCTTTTTAACCGCATAATCTATGCTCTTAGTGGTGTTCAGCCATTGGTCAAAGAACCAGTTAAGGTCAATGCCCGTATAATCGATCACAGATTGCCGGAAGTCTCGATCGTACGGATGCGCCATGGTCCATTGTTCTACATAGTTCTGCATGGCATTTAGAAATAGCTCTTCACCCAAAACGTACTGAAGGTTGAACAGCATGGTGCCCATTTTGTAATAAACTTGTCTGTAGCCACCGCCATGGCCTAATGCACTGTTAAAGTAATCTGAGTGAGTGGTCAGGACGGCATCCTTGTTTTTAATGGCTTTGGCCATGTACCAGGTGTAAACTTCATGATCGCGGTTGTTTATAGAATCTATAAACCATTCCTCGTAAAAGTTCTGAGGTTTTTGAGAAGAGTGATATGCACCGTCAACCCGATTTAAAAGCCAAGCAGTGGAAAATTGGGTAAAACCCTCATCCATGATTGCCCGGTAAGTTTCGTTGTTTCCCATCATGCCATAAAACCAATTATGTGCAATTTCATGGGCGATTAAGTCATGATTGCCCGGAGGGTTGCCACCACATAGGGTAAGCATGGGATATTCCATGCCATCTCTGGCATCTGCTACTACCATTTTAGGGTAGGCATATTCGCCAAAGCCTTTTGACATGTGTTCAACGATATCAGCGATGTAATCCGCCTCTCCCAACCATTGCCTGGCTTTATGTTCTTGAACGAGCGCAATGCATTTAACATCTCCAGGGGAAGTAGCTTGACCGATGCGGTATTTGGGGTCAGCCGTAAAGGCAAAATTGTGAACGTTCTCGGCATGGTAGGTCCAGGTTCGAGTAGAATCCCCATTCTCAGTAGTTTTAGGCATTTCAAACTTGTAATCGTCATTTTCATAATTGCGAATGTCCACCCTTTTTCTTAGTGAGGCTGGAAATACTTCATCCCGATTGGTGAGGTTCCCGGTAGCCTCCACCACGTACTCTGCTGGAAAAGTGAGCTCTACATCAAAAGTTCCGAAATCATTGTAGAACTCCTTGCCAAGGTGCTGGTCTTTGGTCCATCCAAATTTCCGGTCGTAAGTGGCAATATTAGGGTACCAATGCACCCCGTTGAAATGCTTAACACCATGATGCTTGTACATCTTCATGCGCCTCCATTCGCGGCCGGATCCAAAAAAGGTCGTAAAGTTGATGTCAAACTGGAGGCTATCTCCTGGCGGAAGGCCTTTTGGAAGTTGAGCTTTTAAGATGGTGTTGTCAATGTTAAAATCAACAGCTTGGTCATTGACCTTAAATTTTTCGATAACTGTTCCCAAACCTTGTTGTTCATAAATGCCGTATTGGGGTTTTCGTTTATTGGCAAGCTTTAATTGGTGGTAATAAGCAC
The DNA here is from genome assembly GCA_964561545.1 of uncultured Sphingobacteriales bacterium. Lineage (GTDB taxonomy): Bacteria > Bacteroidota > Bacteroidia > CAILMK01 > CAYYUA01 > CAZLQF01. The sequence goes on along the minus strand of CAZLQF010000011.1, from coordinate 51,952 downwards.
CAGGTTGAAATGCATTTTGGTATAAATGAAAATAAACGGTTTTAAGCGTATCGGGGGAGTTGTTCCAATAAGTCAACTTTTGTTTACCATCGATGGTGCGGGCTTCATCGTCAATTTCTGCATTGATCTGGTAATGAACATCTTGCTGCCAGTAGCCTTTGTGCGGTTTTTGATTGTTCCAATAATAGGGATTGTTATCACTTCGGTAGGTATTGGGCTTGTTTAAAGGATTGTAGGATTCCTGGCATAAACCGGACAATGAAAAAAAAACTATTAAGCCAAATGTTAGTAATGGTGTACTTGTATTCATGAAGGAATGATTTGTTTTACAACGTTTTTGTTGTCAGGTTTTAGGTATTGGGGGTCAGGTTAAGGGTTCCAATATCCAGCATCCAATACCTGCTTTTTATAATCTCACCGCCAACTTCAAATATACCGCTCTCCAAAAGTGGCTTTTATCTCATTGACGAGGTGACGGATTTCCTGTTCTTGATTGCGGTTAGCGATCAATACAACATCATCTGATTCCACAATGATGAGGTCCTCTACATTGTTAAGGGCAAATAGCTTTTCATTTTTCGTATTAACGATACAATTACTGGTATTACGGGCAAAAACATCTTTACTTTTGATGGCATTGTTTTCTTCATCTTTATTTAGGTATTCGTAAATGGCATTCCAGGTACCAATGTCGGACCATTCAAAATCAGCCGGTAGCACGTAGACGTTGTCGGCTTTTTCCATAACTCCATAATCAATCGATATTAATGGCAGGGTGGGGTAAGTTTCCTCAATAAAAGCATCTTCTTCCTTGGTATTTAAAGCACCTTTGCACGATTGAAAATTGTCATAAAGCTCCGGCAGGTGTTTACGAAATGCATTCAAAATGGATTGAGCACTACATATAAAGATACCAGCATTCCATAGAAACTCCCCACTATTTATAAAATGCTCGGCTAATTCCGAATTGGGTTTTTCGGTAAAAGTTTTAACTTTTTTAAGGTCCCCGATGTTCTTATCTTCCATCATTTGGATGTAACCATAACCGGTGTCAGGCCTGGTGGGTTGAATGCCTAAAGTGATCAGTATGTCATGTTCATGGGCGTAATTAAGCGCCTTATCAATGCTATTGACGTATTTGTCCTCGTTCAAGATCAAATGGTCAGAGGGTGCGATTACCATAGTGGCTTGCGGATCTTTTTGCACAAGTTTATGCGCTGCGTAAGCGATACAAGGCGCTGTATTTCTGGCAATGGGTTCTCCAAGGATTTGATCATCGGTCATATCCGGTGCCTGCTCTTTTACCAATGGTGCATAATCCTTATTGGTAACGGTAAAAATGTTTTCTTTAGGGCAAACATGGGTAAAACGATCGTAAGTAGCCTTAAACAGCGTTTTGGAAGTTCCAAGGATATCCTGAAATTGCTTGGGATAATTACTTTTACTTAAAGGCCAAAACCTGCTGCCAATACCTCCTGCCATAATTACGGTATAAAAATGCTCGCTCATTGATATGATTGTTTTTTAGTAGTTCTTTTTATAAAATTCCTTCTCGGTTTAAATCGTGAAAATGTACCATTCCTAAGTATTCAGATTGATCATTAACCACCACCAATTGAGATACTTTATTTTCCCTTAGATCTTCAAGGGCATTAACAGCCAATTCATTTTCATTGATGGTTTTGGGTTCTTGGCTCATAATATCTTTGGCCCGGATGTTATTAATGTTTTCCGCATCATTGAGCATTCTTCGAAGGTCCCCATCCGTAATTAAACCCTTCATTTGGCCATTAATAGTAACAGCAGTTGCTCCAAGCCTTTTTTCTGTAATTTCCATGATGACTTCTTTGAGGTTGGCATCCCCATCGACCTGCGGTTTGGGGTTTTGTTGGTAAAGGTCGGCCATCCGCAGATAGAGCTTTTTGCCCAATGAACCTCCTGGATGGTATTTGGCAAAATCCTTTTTACTGAATTCCCGGAAATTAATTAAGCAAACGGCCAACGCATCGCCCATGGCAAGTTGGGCTGTGGTACTGGTGGTAGGTGCAAGGTTGTTGGGGCAAGCTTCTGTTTCGATGCTCGTGTTCAGTACGTAATCTGCATTTTCTGCCAGATAGGAGTTGGTATTGCCTACCATAGCAATCATACAATTACCGGCTTGTTGCAATAAAGGGATCAAAACCTTGACTTCAGCGCTGTTACCGCTTTTGGAGATACAGATGACCGAGTCATCCTTTTGAACCATCCCAATGTCGCCATGAACAGCATCGGCAGCATGCATGAAAATAGCTCTGGTACCCGTGCTGTTAAGCGTAGCTACGATTTTATTTGCGATAATCGCACTTTTACCAATGCCCGTAATGATGACCCGACCCGGTGAATTGTAAATATGCTGAATGGCTTTATAAAAATCCTCGTCCAGGAAGTTTTTAAGGTTATTTAAAGCATTGGCTTCATTGTCCAATACCTCTCTGGCAATAGATTGGGTTTCTTCAAGCGATTTGATCAAAGCATCAGGCCTTTAAATGAAATGCAAAATTAACAATTAACATGCTTCAATTAACAATGCATAAAAACTTGACGGACTCGTTATCTGAACCGGACCTGGTTTTTCGGGCAAGTGTAATTTTGTTCAATCCCTGTCCTAAATTGGAGGCCTGTTAATTATGCCATTTAATTTGCCTGAATTGGATCGATACAATACGATTGATAATTTCCAGAGAATTCGCTATTTGGTTTAATTTTTTAATTTTGATACGGCTTGTAAAACCTAAAATAACTTATTTATGAGTGAAGAAGCGCATGTTTACAAATCGATTGAAATTACAGGAACATCTACTGAAAGTCTTGAAAAAGCCATTGAGAATGCCGTTGAAAAAGCTTCGGAAACGGTAGCGAACATGAGATGGTTTGAAGTAAAGGATCAAAGAGGGTCAATTCAAAACGGTAAAATTGAAAGCTGGCAGGTTACCATTAAGCTTGCCTTTACCTTAAAATCTTAAGCAAAAAAACCCATGCTAAGGGTTAACTGGAAGCATGGGTTTTAATATTTGGTATTTAAACGGTAAAAGGTTGTTGGATCTAATAATCTTCGCTTTCTTCCATTTCCTCTTCTTCTTTTTCTTCCATTTCTCTTTTGTCCCGTTTAAGACCTTTCTTTTTCTCATGCTTGCTCTTATGCATTTCTTCGAAACGCTCTATTTGCTCTTCATTTAAAACCTTTTGGATTTCAGATCTTTTCTCGTTCATCATTCGCTTGTGACGCATTTTTAGCTCTTCATTTTCACCCTCTTCATTTGCACCTTCTTCAGTCATTTCTTGTTTAAGCTCATAAGATTGTTCAGCATATTTCATGTTAATTTCATGAACTTCGCTTTTTTGCTCATCATTAAGATCGAGCTTCTTACTCATCATCATGGTTTGCTTCTTGGCTTTCACTTCCGGATCTTTTGGGCCTTCTTTGCGGTCCTGAGCGGTTACATTGGTCACTAAAACCAGTGTTAACGTGCAGCATAAAATCCCTGTAAAAATTTGTTTTAAAGCTTTCATAAGTTATCAATTTTTTGTTTTAGCATTTGTAAAAATAATAAAATTTTTAAGCATAACAATAATTCAAAAAAATATTAGCCAGCGCAACCGAATTGAAACGCCATCCAAATATTAATTACCAAAACTTTCAATCAGTGGCAATACCTTGATAGGTCTTGTTGGTGAATGGAACAACAATTATTGTTTAGGAACATCAAAAAGGGGATTTGCATTGTTGATACATTTATTGATTTGAAGTAACACGTTTTAAGTTGTTATTTTTGCTTATTTACTAAACAACAATCATGTTACAAAAGAAAAATCCCTTAAAAACGCAAGCCTGGCATCAGCTTGAAGCACATTACCAAGCCATCAAGCATCAACGCATGAAGGATCTATTTGCTGAAGACCCGAATCGTTTCCAACGGTTTTCGATTCAATTTGAGGATCTATTAGTGGATTATTCCAAAAACCGGATCAATGCAACCACGCTGGATCATTTAGTAGGTTTGGGTGAAACAATGGATTTAAGAGGCGCCATTAATGGCATGTTTAAAGGCGATCCAATTAATGAAACGGAGGGGAGGCCCGCCTTACATGTTGCCTTAAGAAACAGAAGCAATCAGTCTATATATGTAGAGAGCGAGGATGTTATGCCCCAAGTTAATGGTGTATTGGACCAAATGAAGCAATTTTGCGATAAGCTTCACAATGGCACATGGAAAGGGTACAGTGGAAAAGCCATAAAGGATGTAGTCAACATTGGAATCGGGGGTTCTCACTTGGGGCCCGAAATGGTTGTGGAAGCCTTAAAGCCTTATCAAAAAGAAGGCTTCAATGTGCATTTTGTATCCAATGTAGATGGAACCGATATGGTGGAAGCGCTAAAGAATTTGAATCCTGAGACTACGCTCTTTATAGTTGCCTCCAAATCCTTTAGCACGCAAGAAACTTTGACCAATGCTAATACTGCTAAAGCCTGGTTGCTTCAGCACGCTAAGGATGAGTCTGCTGTAGAAAAGCACTTTGTTGCGCTATCCACGAATGAAGTGAAAGTAAAGGCTTTTGGGATCAGTCCCGAAAACATGTTCCCATTCTGGGATTGGGTAGGTGGCAGGTATTCCCTTTGGTCTGCTATTGGCCTATCGATAGCTTGTTCTATTGGGTTCGATAACTTTCTGAGCCTCTTGGAAGGCGGTCATTCGATGGATCAACACTTTAAGCAAGCAGAATATCAAGATAACATTCCTGTGTTATTAGGCCTATTAGGAATATGGTACAACAACTTTTTTAATGCTTCAGCAAAAGCTGTTCTACCATACGATCAATACTTAAACCGATTGCCCGCGCATTTGCAACAAGTTGATATGGAAAGCAACGGTAAATCTGTGGACCGCAATGGAGCAATGGTTGATTACAATACCGGTCCAGTCATTTTTGGTTCACAAGGTACCAACAGCCAACATTCTTTCTTTCAATTGCTCCATCAAGGTACGCAGTTAATTCCATGCGATTTCCTGGCCCCCATCCAACCCCATCACCAAGAAGAACACCATCACCAGTTGTTATTGTCCAACTTTTTTGCCCAGACAGAGGCATTGATGGAAGGTAAGAGCTACGAAGAAGTGGAAGCGGAAATGAAAGCATCAGGTAGTTCGAATGAAGCAATTGAACAACAAGCCCCATACCAGGTTTTTGAAGGAAATCGGCCAACAAACACTATTTTATTTAAAGAATTAAACCCATATATTCTGGGTCAGTTGATCGCTATGTATGAACACCAGGTCTTTGTTCAGGGCATTGTTTGGAACATTTATAGCTTTGACCAATGGGGCGTGGAACTTGGCAAGCAGCTGGCCAAGAACCTACAGCCTGAATTAAAATCAAAACAGAAATTGACCAGCCATGATGCTTCTACCAATGGGTTGGTGAATTTCTATAAAAGCCATTTTTAAGCAATGGCAATTTCCAAAACAACTTTTAATCATTGAACTTCTTCCATGAAAAGAATTTGAAAAGTTGCATTTTGGCTGCTTTTGCTAATGTTTTAAGATTTTAGCAGAGTCGTTCTTGCTTACTAACCCTAAAAAATCATTAAACTACTAATCATCTTTTCCAGATTTCTGGCATTATCCTGATTTTTCTTATTGGAATGGCTTTTGTGAGAAAGATGACGATTCAAACGGTGATATAAGTCAAAACATTCCTGCTCAAAACAACAATTCGTTAGACAGGTCTAACAATAATTCATCGGATACGACCAATAGCAATGCTGATAGTTCTACTAACAACAATCCCCCTGCTGATTAAATTGGGTGTAATACGGATCAAGAACTGGAGTTGATATCATTGATTAAAGATTACAGGGATAGCGAAGGTTTGCCTGGTTTACCCATATCAAAGGCCTTAACAAAGGTCGCTGATTACCATGTCAGAGATTTAATTAATAACGAACCCCATCTTAGTGGTGGATGTAACTTACACAGTTGGTCAGAACAGGAGCAATGGACCAAATGCTGCTACAAAACCGATCATTCCAATGCAGAATACATGCGGAGTAAACCCGGTGAAATTACCGATTATACCCCTAATGGTTACGAAATCGCCTACATCAACCGGGGTGGGGCTACACCTCATGGTGCGCTCGATAGTTGGAAAATTAGTGAAGGGCACAACAATGTAATTGTTAATAAGGAACAATGGAAAGATAATGATTGGAAAGCCATGGGCGTTGCTATAAAAGGAAGTTACGCCGTTGTATGGTTTGGGGTGCCTGAAGATGACAATGGTAAGCCGGAAAATTGTGAATAATGGCTAAGCCATAAAAATAAATAGGGGATGGTAGACCAATTCTTGTAACACCTTATTTGATTGATAGCTTTTTTTATCAAAAGCTTCCTTATGCCATTATAACACTTTCTTTAATTAACTTCAGGAAACTTGTTCAGCCAATTCTTCGCTATACTCAATATTGTGATAAACGTTTTGTACGTCCTCATTATCCTCAAGCGCATCTATTAGTTTAGTAATGGTGCTGAATTGCTCAGGCGTTATTGACTTGGTGCTCTTAGGAATTCGCTTTAAACCCGAATTTTTGGGTTCTATGCCCAGCTCTTCCAATTTGTTCTGAACATTGCCAAAATCCTCTTTGGCAGTTGTTACGGTAATTTCATTGTCATCTTCCTCGATGTCTTCAGCTCCGGCATCGATAAGCTCGAGCTCAAGGTCTTCAAGGCTGAACTCTTCGGGAAGGGGAAAGGTAAAAATGCCTTTTTGATCGAAAATAAAATCCAATGACCCGCTTTTGGAAAGATTGCCATTGTATTTATTAAAAATAGAGCGAATGCTACCAACGACCCTGTTAATATTGTCAGTGGCTGCTTCTATGTAAATGGCAACGCCGTGGGGTCCATAACCTTCGTAAGTTACTTCTTTATAATCAGTTGTTTCATCTCCTGTTGCTTTTTTGATAGCCCGTTGGATGTTTTCCTTGGGCATGTTTTCACCCTTGGCATTTTGGATGGCCATTCTTAATCTTGGATTGCCATCGGGATCAGGACCACCCAGCTTAACTGCTACGTGGATCTCTTTGATAAGCTTGGAAAATATTTTGGAGGTTTTAACGTCATTGGCTCCCTTCTTACGCTTTATCTTAGACCATTTGTTGTGTCCTGCCATAGGTTTCTGTTTTAATCTTCCGTTTAAAAATACAACGAAAAAAACTTAACTGTTCGCAAGTTGATTAAGAAGAGGGGTGATAGATAATTGCTAAGTATCTATTAAAAACAATGAAAAGCCGCTCCGGTTAAAGCGTTCCGGAGCGGTAAGCTTGGGTTTTATTCGATGACAAATTTACCGGATTTGGTCGCACCTTTTGTTTTAATTTGGTACAGGTAAATGCCTTGATGCCAACCATCAATTTGAATGGATGTTTGCTTTTGGTTTCCATTAGCTTGGGTTAGTTGCGTCTTTTGGAGGGTTTTACCCGTCAAATCGGTAATGATAAGCGATCCGTTTTCGCCATTGTTGAGTTCGTACCTGAAAGTTACTTTATCTTTTGCCGGAACGGGGTATACGGCATGTTCTATTTGAGGTTCATTGGGCTCTTTATTGGTAGATGTATCAACAGTCTCAACGGTATCAAGTGCTAAATCGTCAATCCATAGCTGACTTCCTACTGCGGCATAATTTGAGTTGTTATTACTTGCGCTTAGTATGACATTAAAGGTGTCAGGTTTTTGGTTGAGGGTATCAAAACTTATGGAGAAGGAATCATAAGATGATTGAACGCCCACATTCTTGGTAAATACGCCCAATGTATCCTTTTTATTGTTATTGTTATCAAATTTGGTTAAAACTACACCAATGGTCCCGGAGTCTTCTTTAGCAGGAGTATACTTATAATAGCCCATCAACTTAGAGGGTTCAAAGTCAATACCAACACCTCCGAAAAATTCAAACGCTTGCAGGTTTAAATTAGCGGTTGTTGCCACAGATAAAGTGTCTTGAAAAGTACTGTCATTTAACTCAACGTCGATGGGTTTGGATTCTAACCTCATGGCAGCATTACCACTGTTAACATCCGTTGATTCGAAAGCACTTTGGGTGTTGTTAAGAATATGAAATTTATTGGTTGTTTGCCAGTTGTTAGGTTCATTTAAAACAACCGGTTCCCATTGCTCGAAGTCATTATTGGGTAGCGTTGCATTTGGGGTGCCCGTAAATTGAAAATCGTCAATGTAGAATTCAGAGTTAGCTACTGGGTTGCTTAATTTATTGGAAGCCATTACAATAGCTATGGAGTCGAGGTTTTGAAGAGGTGGTGCAGTAGGAAATTCAGACGCTAAATCAGGTGATTTGGCAAATCGCTGATAATCGGAACTGGTGGATCCCAGCGTTATCGTATCTAAACCAATGTTATAATCCGGGCCAGGATTGGGCCCTGGAAAAGGGGAATTGTTTGATTTATACATGATCAACAACCTGGCCGAGTCATTGGCTGCCATATTGGCTTTGTATTGGAAAACAATGGAATCAGGTATTTCAGAATAAGGGTATTTTTGAATATCCAATAAATCCTGAAGCGTTGCATCTTCGGCTCTTAATGTCTTTATGTCAGGCCCTAAGGCTATAACACCCGGTATCACTTCATCGCCAGAATTTCTTGAAGTTAATTTAACAGCGTATTGACCAGAAGTATTATCTTCTTTTCTTTGGGCATTGGGCAGGTTTGTTCTTAAATAGGCTGCGCTATTGGTTGTGTTCCAGTTTTGCAAGTTATTGTACAATGTGCTGTTGCTCCAGTTTTCAAAGCCATTGTTGGGAATGTTCTGAGCATTTGTTAGTAATGCAGGCATTACAAACAAAGCGATTAAGATCATAAAAACTTTTTTCATAACTATAGTTTTTTTTTGCAGGAAGGTCAAAAATAATACCAACCTGATCTCAAGGACGGTTCTATAAAACGAAAAGTGGCCTGTAAAAAAAATTAAACCTTCGAGGGTGGGATACCCCGAAGGTTATAGATTGGTTAGATATGAATGACTTCGTCATAGGCTGCTGCAGCAGCTTCCATGACAGCTTCTGACATGGTAGGATGCGGGTGTACTGATTTGATGATCTCGTGACCCGTGGTTTCAAGCTTCCTGGCGGAAACGACTTCCGCAATTAACTCGGTCACGTTATACCCCATCATGTGGGCACCAAGCCATTCGCCATATTTAGCATCAAATATTACCTTAACAAAACCATCGCTATGGCCGGCAGATTGGGCCTTGCCGGAAGCACTGAAGGGAAATTGGCCTACTTTTACTTCATAACCTGCATCTTTGGCACCCTGTTCGGTATAGCCCACAGAGGCTACCTCCGGTGAGCAGTAAGTACACGATGGGAGGTTGTTATAATCAAGGGGCTCCGGTTTTTCGCCTGCTATGTTTTCTACACAGCAAATACCTTCAGCCGAACCAACGTGAGCCAAAGCAGGTCCTGGAAGCATATCGCCAATTGCATATACATGATCTACATTGGTGCGGTAAAATTCATCTACTTGAACCCGGCCGCCATCATCGGTTTTAATGCCCAAATTCTCAAGGCCCAGATCTTCCGTATTAGGCGTTATACCAACAGAAGAAAGGACCACATCTGCTTCTACTGTTTGTTCGCCTTTTTTGGTTTTGATCTTGACTTTGCATTTTTCGCCACTGGTATCAACCTCTTGGACCGTTGATTCGGTAAGAATGTTCATGCCTTCCTTTTTGAAGGTACGTTCCAATTGCTTGGATACCTCATCGTCTTCAATGGGTAGAATTTTGGGCATGTATTCAACCATGGTGACTTCGGTATCGATCGCATTGTAAAAGTAAGCGAACTCGGTACCAATGGCTCCTGATCCTATGACAACCATGCTTTCAGGTTTTTGCTCCAAAGTCATGGCTTTACGATATTCGATGACCTTATGGCCATCGATCTTAACATTGGGAAGTTCTTTAGCCCTGGCGCCTGTGGCAAGGATTATTTCTTTGGCTTCGTGCTGTTGCTTTTGGCCTTGTTCATCCTCTACTTCCACTTTTTTATCTTTGGTAAGCCTGCCATGTCCTCTAATCACATCAACCTTATTCTTTTTCATTAAGAATTCGATGCCTTTGGACATTTGGCCTGCTGCGTTCCTGGAGCGCTTAACCATGCCATGTAAATCTACCTTGGAGTCAGAAATGGTGATACCATAGTCTGAGGCATGTTTGATGTAATCATATACCTGTGAGGATTTCAGCAGTGCCTTGGTAGGTATACAGCCCCAATTTAAGCAAATGCCGCCTAAATTTTCATTTTCTACAATTCCTACCTTCATTCCTAATTGGGATGCACGGATGGCAGCTACATAACCTCCTGGACCGCTACCAACCACTAATAAATCATATGCCATTGCATTGTATTTTTAAGGTTCTAAAACGCCGCAAAGTAAAGTAATTTTGATTAATAGTATGGCTTACTTATTCAATGAGTAATTGATAAGGTTCTTAAAATGTTTAGCGTTATGCAAATCTGATTTTAATTCAAAAGAAACTAATAGCCAAGGGCGGATGGTTGATAACGATTGTTTCTTAGATCGAGCTTAAAAACCACAGTTACTCATTAGCACGATTTCCAAAATTAACAACCTAATAAGCGTCTGGCTTGTAATAATATTTGACTTGAGCGTTTTCATTCTTGTCTTTCAAGTAAGCTTTAATGGCATTAACAGAACGGTTGGGCAAATCTTTGGTGCTTATAACCGTGATGATGTTTTTTTGACTGTGATTTAAGTTGGAATTGTTAACAAACGTATCATGGTTAACAAAAATGGTGGTATCTTTCAAATATTCACTAACCGCTTCTTCATTGTAAGGCGTAGGTCCACATGCTTGAAAGCTGAATGCTATTGCTACTATGAATAAAAGCTTTTTCATGGTTATGCTCCTTTAGTCGCTTTGAAGGTGCAAAAATAAATACTTATTGTTTAAAGCAACTAAATAAAGGTAAAATTTAATGTTTGCTTTACTTAGCAAGTAAGCCAGTAATTAAATAATATGTAAAATATTGTAAGCCAACAATATAAGGAAAATTCGGAACAAATTGGTTAAATAGTTGTTGGATTGAACAAATGTTCATATATTTGCAGGACAAAATAAAGGATATGGTGATCGAAAACAATCAAAAAAACAGGGAATCAGAAGTTGAACGCATCAATCGGATTGCCTATGTATTAAAAGGCATTGGTCATACAGCGAGGCTTCAAATCATTGATCTGCTCAAGGATTACGAAGCGCTGTCCGTTCAACAAATTATGGATCAAATTGAGGTAGAACAAACTGTTTTATCCCATCATCTTGCTAAAATGAGGGATTTAGGATTGCTAACCACGCAAAGAGATGGGAAGAAGATCTTTTACAGTTTAGCTGACAAGCAAATTGCTAAAATTATCTCATGTATGCAGCAATGTGACATATTTTAATGAAGCATGGATACGTTCCTAAAGCCGATTTTTTTTAACCAATAGTACCAACTAAGAAGCAATGAAACCATGGAATTACTCAACATTTTAGGATATACCGGAGCCTTACTAATCGGATTGTCTTTAGGACTTATAGGTGGAGGAGGCTCCATTCTCACAGTACCTATTTTGGTTTATTTATTACATGTTGAGCCAGTTCTGGCAACCGCCTATTCTTTATTCATTGTAGGCCTTACCAGTTTAGTGGGGTCGTTTACTTACTTACGTAAAGGATTGCTTGATCTTAAAACCGCTGCTGTGTTTGCGATACCGGCACTATTGGCTGTATATTTTACCCGCAAGTTTTTGATACCCGGTATACCAGCTACTGTAATTGATGCCTCTTCATTTGTATTAACCAAGGGCATGCTTTTGATGTTTATTTTCGCTGCCCTGATGTTCACAACTTCGTTTTCCATGATCCGTCAAGGTAAGAAAGCCGAGTTATCAGTAGCTGAAGCCAAATCCAGTTTTAACTTCCCATTGATTGTTATAGAAGGAGTAGTGGTTGGTATTTTAACTGGACTTGTGGGTGCTGGCGGAGGCTTTTTGATCATTCCGGCTTTGGTTTTATTGGGCAAATTGCCTATGAAATTAGCTGTGGGAACTTCTTTGTTGATTATATCTGCCAAGTCCCTTTTGGGCTTTTTAGGTGATGTAGGCAATGAATATGTCTTGGACTGGAGCTTATTGACAGTATTTTCAGCCATCGCAGTAGGCGGTATTTTTCTTGGGAGCTATTTAAGCAAATACATTTCAGGCCAAAAGTTAAAACCAGCTTTTGGTTGGTTTGTACTGGTTATGGCTATCTACATTATAGTACGTGAAGTTATGCACGGTACTATGATTTAAGTAATAAAGTTTTGTTAAAAGTAATTTTTTTGAACAGTATTTTATAAATTTAAATAAAAAATTAAGTGTTATGAAAGTTAAACAGTTTTTTGATGAAGGATTGGCCCACGGTTCTTACGCTGTTATTAGCGATGGTTCAATGGCAGTGATAGACCCAGCCAGGGATGTTCAACCTTACGAGGAATTTGCCAATGCCAATGATGCCGAAATTACGGCAGTATTTGAAACGCACCCCCATGCTGACTTTGCAAGCAGTCACATGGAATTTTATGAGAAACATGGCGCCAAGATTTATGTGAATCCCAAAATGAAAGTGGATTATCCTCATGAAGGTTTGGAAGATGGTGATGAGGTCAAATTTGGTGATGTAACGTTTAGAGCGCTTTTCACACCGGGTCATTCGCCTGACCATAATTCCTATTTATTATTGGATGAACAGGGGCAGCCCCATTCAGTTTTTACCGGAGATTCCTTGTTTGTAGGAGATGTAGGCAGGCCTGACTTAAGAGAAGAGGCCGGTAATATCCAGGCTCAAAGAAAGGAATTGGCTCAGCAGATGCACGCTACTATCAAAAATGTCTTTAGAAATCTACCCGATGAAGTCATGGTATATCCGGCTCATGGTAAAGGCTCACTATGTGGCAAAAACATGAGTAATGAAACTTACAGCACCATTGGCAAAGAGAAGGAACGCAATTGGGCGATGAAAGAAGATGATGAAAACACTTTTGTGGATGGCTTACTTGAAGGGCAACCCTACATTCCTAAATATTTCCCTTATGATGTATCGATCAATGCTTCAGGGGTCAAGTCGTTGGATGAGGGCATTAAGCAAGTACCTATTATGGATGAGCATGAGGATTTCGAACATGGAGTAATGATCCTGGATACGAGAAAAGCTGATCAATTTAGGAAAGGCCATATTCAGGGTGCGATCAACCTACCCGATGATACCAAGTTTGAAACCTGGCTGGGTTCGCTGGTAGACCCTAAAGAAAAGTTTTACCTGATAGCTGGAGATGAAAGGGCCTTGGAAGCTGTGATCTACAAAGCTGCTAAAATTGGTTATGAGGCTTTAATTAAGGGGGCTAAAATTCTGGAGCAGGATTTTGCAGAGGGACAGATCGAATTGGCCGATCCCGATGAGATCAAAACGGACCACGAAAACCACACAATCCTTGATGTTCGCAACAACAGTGAAGTTGAAGCCGATAAAATCTTCGAAAATTCTCTTAATATTCCTTTGCACAATTTAAGAGAAGCATATGACCAAATCCCTAAGGATAAGCCGGTAGCGGTACATTGCGCCGGAGGTTACCGTTCAGCAATAGCTGCCAGCATTTTAAAATCTAATCTTAAGGAATTGGAGGTCAAGGATATTAGTGAAGGAATTAAATCGTTTCAAGGGGAAAAAACTAAAGTTCAATAAAATAAAACCTCTTAAATTTGTTAAAAGCATTTTAAATCCAAATAAACGCAACTATGTTTAAGAACCTAAATAGTGAAGAATTTCAGGAAAAATTGAAGCAAGATCCAGATGGAGTCCTACTTGATGTGAGGACTCCTGACGAATACAATAATAAGCACATTCCTAACTCGATTAACATAGATATTCATAATTCTGATTTTTTTGATAAGATTGATGAGTTAGAGCCGGATAAGAATTACTATATCTATTGCCGTAGTGGAAGTAGAAGTGCCCGGGCTTGCCAATTGATGGCATCCCAGGGTTTTGATGGAGCGCTTTACAACCTTCAAGGTGGCATACTTGATTGGAGCGGTGAAACCGAAAGTTAGGCATATCCAGAAAGGTATAGCGCTTTTTATTTAAGCGAATATGGATCAGGCCTCCTTTCTGTTTTAAAGCAAATTAAAGGTTTAACAGGCATTGGGATGCAATAAACAATAACTGGTTGAAGGGGGCTATTTGATCCATTTTTTCCAAGACCGTTTTACTTTAAAACTTTAATTACGGTCCATCATCCTTTATTGTCAATCAAAATCTCTTTGAATGATCTTATGACGTTTCATAAATCAAGGAAGAACGGTTGATTCTAATCAAAGGTAAGCATAATTGCTATAAATTATTGACAATCATTTTTTTAATAAACAAAAAAGCTTTAAAATGGAAACATTATTCGATGCAATAAAGGAACCTTGGCCATGGTACATTGGCGGTCCTATGATATCGGTCGTGGTTTTACTATTGTTATTTTTAGGCAACAAATCATTTGGGGTTTCAAATTCTTTGCGAACCATGTGCTCCATAGGCGGTGCGGGTTCGAATTGCTCATTCTTTGCTTTTGACTGGAGGCAGCAATCATGGAATTTACTTTTTATTGGAGGTATTGCCGTTGGAGCATTTTTGGCTTCAACTTTTCTAACCCCAGATCCTTCTGTTGCAATTAACCCCGCTACCAAAGCAGACTTGGAGGCACTGGGCGTTCAAGATTTTTCCAATTATTTACCTGGTGGTCTGTTCAGTTTTGAAAATCTTGTGACTTTTCAAGGATTTATCATGCTGGTGTTAGGGGGGTTTTTTGTTGGTTTTGGATCTCGCTATGCTGGTGGATGTACATCAGGCCATGGCATCATGGGCCTTTCCAATCTTCAGCCTGCATCATTATTGGCTGTTGTAGGGTTCTTTATTGGCGGTTTGTTCATCACTCACTTGATTTATCCACTTATATTCTAAAAAAGATTAAACCATGCAACAATTAAAATATATCATATTTGGCATTTTATTCGGAATCGTACTCATAAAAGCTGAAGTGGCTTCCTGGTTCAGGATTCAGGAGATGTTCCGCTTTGATTCTTTTCACATGTTCGGGGTGATCTTTAGTGCCGTAATCATTTTATCCATCATCTTTTACATTGCTAAAAGGTTGAATTGGAAGGCAGCGGGAGGAGAACCACTCGCATTGGCCCCTAAAGATTTCAGCATTCCCAGGTATTTGATCGGAGGTACGATCTTTGGCTTTGGCTGGGCCTTAACGGGTGCATGCCCTGGACCCCTTTTTGCCCTGTTTGGCAAAGGTTATTTGGTCATCCTGGTTCCCATTGCAACAGCATTATTGGGGACCTATGTTTATGGTTTGGTAAGGCATAAGCTACCGCATTAAGCTATGTTAACATAGGCAATTGGGTTGGTATCTGAACCTACAATAGGCTTGCTACCGTATTTCCGTTTTAGTGTTGGGGAACTTTTCTTAATATGGCCGAGAAAACAATTCTGGGACAAGCCTCCTAACTTAAAAGTTATCCTTGTTAATCATAGAGGTCATGATCTTGTAACCTTATTGGATTAGATTTTTAAGGATTACCACTCCAATTGCCTCAATTGGTCGTAAAGTTCATCACTGACTGGTGCCAGTGGAGGCCGGAGGTTGTTGTTACAAAAACCTTTAATGGCCATCAAAGCTTTAATGCCAGAAGGATTGCCCTCGCCAAAAACAGGTTTGAAATAAGGCCATAATTTGTAATGCAGTTCGCGAGCTTTGTTGAAGTCATTGCGAAGGCCAGCCCTCACCATTTCTGACATTTCATAAGGCAAAGCATTGGCGGAAACAGAGATTACGCCATCCATGCCCAAGCCTAAATAGGGCAAGGTAAGCGGATCATCACCTGAAACGACTTGGAAGTCCTGAGGTTTTTTGGCAATGATCTCCATGCATTGCTCCGGATCGCCCGAAGCTTCTTTAATGCCAATGATGTTTTTATGTTGGGCAAGTTCTAAGGTTGTTTCGGGTATAATATTTTTGCCGGTTCTGCCAGGTACGTTGTACAAAATAACCGGAGCAGGCGATTGATCGGCAATGGTTTCAAAATGCTTGATAAGGCCTTTTTGCGAAGGTTTGTTATAATACGGACTTACAGACAGGATGGCGTCTAAACCGTTGAAATTCGTATTTTCGATCGATTCCAAAATTGCACTCGTGTTATTACCACCGAGCCCACAAACAATAGGTATTTGGCCTTTTACTTCCTCCTTGGTAATGGCAAGAATTTGCGATTTTTCTTCCTTATTTAAAGTGACTGACTCCCCGGTAGTTCCCAGAGCTACAATGTATTCCAATTTACCATTGATCAAATGGCGAAGGATATTTCGGAGTGCGTCTTCGTCTAACGAATAATCCTCCTTGAATGGCGTGATCATGGCGACTCCTGTTCCCTGAATGTTCATAATATCAGTGCTTTTGAATGGCTTTTAAGTGTTGATTAAGGATGTTGATCTTTTCATCAATATTTTTTGAATTGATCATGAGATCAAAATAATCAGCAAATTCCTCATTGTAGGAATCAATCTTGAATTTAGCAGGTGTGGTAATGCCCGTGTAATAAGCCGGAAAACAATCTTCTTCACAAAAACTAATGATAAGGTCAAAACTTTCTGATTGAATTGAGCCGAGCGCTTTTTTACCTGGTAATTTCAACCAATTAAGGCTTGAACTATTGAGATGCAAATGCTTACTATCTGGCAGCATATCTTGAAAATAAGCGGTTTCTGAAAATTCTACAAGCGTTATTGATTTATTTTGATTGAGTAAAGCCTGCAGGAATTGTTCAAAAGACTTGATATCGGAACGCTTTTCTGTTTTACTAAGCAATAAAATATTTTGAGCTTGCTCCGGTTTAAAGGAAGTATTTGATTGAATGGGGCGAGAAGCCTTTAAGCGAGCCATAAGGCTACCAATTTTCCCTTTTATGCTCAACTTAGTCATTTTTTTGGTC
The DNA here is from genome assembly GCA_964561545.1 of uncultured Sphingobacteriales bacterium. Lineage (GTDB taxonomy): Bacteria > Bacteroidota > Bacteroidia > CAILMK01 > CAYYUA01 > CAZLQF01. The sequence continues at coordinate 34,812 of CAZLQF010000011.1, read as the reverse complement.
TATTGAAATAAGCCCTTCTTCAGTGATCTGAATTAAAGATTGGGGAAAATCCGCTTGGGTCAATTCCTTAATTTTTTTTGCAGCTCGATTTTGAGGGTCCAAAACAGGTCCGCCTTCCCCTTTTTGTATAGCAGAAATGAGCTTGCCCTTTTTGAACTGACCCCTTTGGTCCACCCATACTTTTAGGATTGGCGCAAGGCCATTGACACCAGTAACATTAAATCTTGCATAGGTCGCAAAATTACCCAGGCTGTAAGCTATGATTCTATTCCTGTAAAGTTCTAAAGCACGCGGAACGTGAGGACCGTGCCCAAAGATCACATCTGCACCATTGTCAATCAGGGTGTGAGCAAACTTGTATACATTGCCCCGGTTTTCACCATAATATTGTTCTGTTTCGCGAGGTACGTTTTGATTTTCAGCACCTTCTGCACCTCCATGGAATGAAGCAATGACCACGTCACAAACCTTGGTCAGATTACTGATCAATTCCCTTGCCCTTTCCAGGTCAGTTATTTGGGGCGTTCCATTGTTGGGGGAAAATGCAGCCATCCCAATTTTCAGGTTTTTGCGCTCAAAAATTACTGCTGGCTTCGAAGTTAAGCCGGCAGCATGGATTCCTCCGGATCGAAGCGTTTCGATCGTGCTTAACCGGCCTTTCCTTCCAAAGTCTCCAGAGTGATTGTTGGCAAGGCTCATAAGGTCGATTCCCGCGCAATTGATCGGATGAATATAACTAGTGGGCATTCGGAATGCATAGCATTTGGTAGTATCTTCACAGTTTTTCACCAATTGGCCCGAATCAAGTAAAGCACCCTCTAAGTTACCAAAAGTTACATCTGCATCCTGAAGTTCTTCATTTACAGGATTTAATAAAGCCATAGCATCTGGTGGCAGGTATTTAGGGCTTGGAAAATTGGTGCCTAACATGATGTCACCTACACCTATGATGGATAATGCATTGTTGTTCGAAGTAGAATCAACCGGATTTTCACCTGAAAGTTGTTGGGAACTAATAAATGTGAAAAGTAACGCGCAAGTAAGCAGCTTGCCTTTATTGAGGGTTTTGGTCATCAATTTCATTTCGAATATCCACTAAGAACTGCCTTGTTGATCTGAGGGTGTTTAGAAGTTCGTAATTTTCTCTAGCTTCATTGGACTGGCTTTTAAGGATTTTTTTGGCACCTTCAAGGGTATAGCCTTTCTCTTTAACCAAATGGTAAATAAATCGAAGGTTTTCAATGTTTTTTTCTGTAAAAAGCCGATTGCCCTTTCTATTTTTCCTTGGTTTGATGTGATCGAATTCTTTTTCCCAATAACGAATTAAAGAGGCATTCACGCCAAGCATTTTACTGACTTCGCCAATACTGTAATATAGTTTTTGTTTGTATTGGGCAGCCATTAATCAAGGGATTGATTTGCTTGATTCGCTAATTTTAGCACCTTCTCATATTCTTCGGGTGTAAGGTCATTGTGAAAGAAGTTGATGGGGTTGATGGCTTTGCCATTTTTAATCACCTCGTAATGAAGGTGTGGTCCTGTAGAAAGTCCCGTATTTCCTACTTCAGCTACTAATTCACCACGTTCTATTTTTTCACCTTCTTTTGCATGAAATTTATTTAAGTGGCAATAGCGAGTTTTGTAGCCATAACCATGTTGAATGACAAGCCGATTGCCGTAGCCACGCCTTGAATACTCGGCTTCAACCACTTTTCCGTCTCCGGTTGCAAATACTTTAGTGCCACGAGATGCTGTAAAGTCAAGCCCAGAGTGAAATTTTTTGGTTTTATAGATCGGATGAACTCTTTTGCCGAATCCCGAAGCGATCCTATTAAGATCATTGTTCTTAACCGGTTGTATGGCGGGTATCGAATTCAACATCTCTTTCTTGTTGTTGGCCAATTTGGCCAGCTCATTGTAAGAATCATTCAGTACAGAAAGTTCTTTAGAAAGCGCTTCTATTTGGTTCGCAGCATTCCTAACCACCTTTTTATTATTGTGGTGCTTGAGGTTATCGTACCGCTCGATGCCCCCAAAACCTGCATCTCTCACGTTTTCCGGAATCGGCTCTGCTTCAAATATAACGCGGTAAATGTTTTTATCCCGTCTTTCGAGGTTATTTACTACTTTATTGAGCTTTTCCACCTGTTGATTCATCATTTCATATTGCATGGAATACTGCTCCAACTTACGTTCTAAATGCTTCTCTTTAGGAGATTTAAAAAAGTAAAACAGGATAAATACAATAATGAAGGAGAATAAAATAGAGGTGGATAAAAATCCGAATATCCTTAGGAACTTTTCCCAAAAATGGGGTTGGTACTTTTCGTAAGTAAGGTTATTAGGATTAAACCGGTATTTGACTTTTGCCATGGGCAATTTTCATTTTTAAAGTAAGTCCTAAATAACAAACAAAAGGGCACCTAAAATATGTATTGCCTCTAATAAATGATTTACAAATAAAAGGGTTTTATAGAGATCTGTCAAAATAATGGTCCTTAAAACAAGGTATTTAAGGGATAGGAAAGTATGTAATTTTTTTAAAAGATTAACCTCAATTTTTCTTAAATTGTATTGAAGAAAAATTAGGGGCAATGCAATTGAATGTAAAAAATCAACAGAAAATACCATTGGAGCATTTTTGGCTATTTAAAACTGATGTAAATCCCTCTATTATTGACGTCAGAACAAAAGCCGAGTATTTAAACGGACATATACAAGGGGCTTACCTAATGGACATTAATGAACCCAGTTTCCCTGAAAAAGTGGCAGATATGAGCAAATTTGGTTATTACCTTTTATATTGTGATGACGGTAAGAGAAGTGAATCTGCCATGAAATTGATGAATCGATTAGGATTTAACAATGTGTACGTTTTGGAAGGCGGCATATTTGCGTGGAGAAGCCAAGGTTATGAACTCGTTTAAATTATTCAAGTTATGAAATACATTGGTTTAGCACTTATTGTTACCATCTGCTATGGATGTAACCTTGCATCCAATAACAATGATTCCTCAACATCTAAAGATAGCGATCACCAAGATAAGAAACAACCCATCACTTTATCGCCCGAGGAATTTAAAGCTGGTATTAAAAATGATGATGCGGTGGTTTTAGATGTTAGAACCCAACAAGAATTTGAGAAGGGGCATTTACCGCAAGCTAAAAACGTTAATTATCGAGCACCTGATTTTGAAACCTTGATCAAGCAAATTGATCGAGAAGGAAGCTTTTATGTTTATTGTGCTTCAGGTAAACGAAGCAGTAAGGCTGCAGATTTTATGGCAAAAGAAGGATTCGATGAGGTTTATAGTTTAAAAAACGGCATTTTAAATTGGCAAAAACAAGGTTATCCGGTTAAACAATGATAAAACGCTCTCAGAAGGGACGAGGTGCCCAGTTTAATCCACCCAATCGGTTTGAGCAAATTTATTTAAGCGATGAGGAAACCGCTGCTGATATTGAACTTGAGTTAGACCAATATCCTGATACCCAATATTTTCAGGACCATCCCCAAAAAATTGTCAATAAGGTTGACAGTCCTGATGTAGGAATGATGTACTCCATTAATCCTTACCAGGGTTGTGAGCATGGTTGTATATACTGCTATGCAAGAAATACGCACGAGTATTGGGGGTATAGCGCAGGCTCCGATTTTGAAAGCCGAATTATCATCAAAAAAAATGCACCAAGGCTTCTGCGCCAATTTTTAAATGATCCTAAATGGGAAGCTTATCCCATTGCCATATCGGGTAATACAGATTGCTACCAACCTGCCGAGAAGCAAATGGAACTTACCCGGCAGATGCTTGCCATCTTTAATGAATTTAAACACCCGGTTTCCATTATAACTAAAAATGCCCTTATTAAAAGGGATCTGGATATTTTAAGCGAGCTTGCTCAAGAGAACCTGGTCAAAGTTCATGTATCAGTAACCACATTTAACGAGGAATTAAGGCGAAAAATGGAGCCACGGACCACAACAGCAAAAAAGCGCTTGGAAATCATTGAAACCTTAAGTAACCACGATATTCCTGTTGGTATTATGGTTGCCCCGGTTATACCTGGTATCAATGATCATGAAATTCCCGAAATCTTAAAGGCAGTAGGAGCGAAGGGGGCTATTTCTGCCGGTTACACCATTGTTCGGTTAAATGGTCAAATTGGTGATATTTTCAGGGATTGGATTTACCGCAATTATCCTCATAAAGCTAATAAAGTGTTAAACCAGATTGCCGAATGCCATGACGGCAAAATCAGTGACAGCCGGTGGGGAACCCGCATCCAAGGAGAAGGCAACATTGCCAAAATGATCCAAAACCTATTTGAACTTAACAAAAAGCGGTTTTTACCGAAAGACACCTTTGAGTACAACCTTTCAGCTTTTCGGAGGCCCTCCCAAAACAAACAGCTTGATTTGTTTAAAAGTTAGCAATTAGCGCCAACCGCTTTGCGGGTAACCAATTTATGGGTACCGGGTTAAAAGGCCTTTTAACAGTTTGCCAGCAACTCATTTTTGGGTTGTCAATCCAGACCAGAAGCGGATTTAGCTTTTAAATGCTTTCAAAGTATTAAACAACGTCCCATCCACTACATAACAATCGGACTCGGAAAGTTCAAAGATTTCTTGTTTTGGATCTTTCGAATAGCCTTTTTCCGTATTGAAAACTTTCACATCTCCTTCCTGGGCTAAGCTTTCATAATCTTTGGCCAGTTGATCAATGATGGTTTGATCTGTTAAGTCAATGGTGGTATTGGCTGGATCTACTGCCAATCCAACCATCTCAATTTTATCCTCTTGGAAGTGGAAGATTTTTAATTCCTTGGGAGAAGCGTGCTCAAGGTATTCAATTTTTCCCAGAACTTTATTAAAAACCAAATCACTGAATTGCTCAATGAGTTGTTCCGCCTTTTCAGGCGTTTCCTTTTTCATGTTTTCCCAAGTATCAGGAAAAACATCATTAGCTGCCAAAAATTGGGTAAATTCCTTTTCAAGCTCCTTCAGTTCTTCTAATGATAGCCTGCGATATTGCATGAGGGGAATTTGAATTAAGCATCAATGTTCGCATACTTGGAATTATTTTCAATGAATTCCCTTCTGGGCGGTACGTCATCACCCATCAGCATGGAAAAGGTACGATCAGCTTCAGCCGCACTTTCAATGCTAACCTGCCGGAGTGTTCTATTCTCAGGGTCCATGGTCGTGTGCCATAGTTGTTCAGCGTTCATTTCGCCAAGGCCTTTATACCGCTGTACGTTTACGCTGCTTTCTGATCCATCCGGGCTAAGTCTTTGTACCACCTCTTGCCGGTCATCTTCTGACCAGACGTACTCGGCTTGCTTGCCTTTTTTAATTTGATAGAGGGGTGGCGTGGCAATGTACAAGCAACCTTCTTCAATTAATTGCTTCATGTAACGGAAGAAAAGCGTTAGGATCAACGTTCTGATGTGGCTGCCATCCACATCTGCATCGGTCATGATAATGACCTTATGATATCTTAATTTTTTGGTATTCAAAGCTTTGTCGTCATCTTCTGTACCGATGGTAACGCCAAGCGCAGTGAACATATTTTTGATCTCTTCATTGTCGTAGATCTTGTGCTCCAGGGCTTTTTCTACGTTGAGGATCTTACCCCTTAATGGCAAGATGGCCTGGAATTTTCGATCCCGTCCTTGTTTAGCAGTTCCGCCAGCAGAATCGCCCTCTACCAAATAGATTTCTGTTTGTGAAGGATCTTTTGAAGAACAATCGGAAAGTTTACCAGGCAACCCTCCGCCACTAAAACTGCTTTTGCGTTGAACCATTTCACGAGCTTTCTGAGCTGCTTGACGTGCCTGGGCAGAGATGATCACTTTATCGACAATGGCTTTGGCCGCTTTGGGATTTTCTTCAAGGTAGGAATTGAGCTGCTCCGATACAAAAGTATCAACACCCCCCATTACGTCTTTATTGCCAAGTTTCGTTTTGGTTTGCCCCTCAAATTGTGGTTCCGCTACTTTTACGGAAATAACCGCTGTTAGCCCCTCTCGAAAATCGTCTCCACTGATGTCTACTTTAACATTTTTTAGAAGACCGGACCGATCAGCGTAATTTTTAAGCGTTCGAGTTAAGGCCCTTCTAAAACCAGCTACGTGTGCACCACCCTCAATGGTATTGATGTTGTTGACGTAAGAATGAATATGTTCACTGTAGGAGTTGTTGTATTGGAAAGATAGCTCAATAGGTATTTCATTCCTTTCTCCTTCAAAAGTGATGGGTTCAGGGATGATCTGATCCCTTGTTTCATCGATAAATTGTACAAATTCCCTAAGTCCACCCTCTGAATAAAATACACTGTGTCGGTTATTGCCTTCTTCATCATGTTCCCGTTCATCGGTAAGGGTGAGTTTAATACCCTTGTTGAGAAAAGCCAATTCCCGTAGACGGGTGGCTAAATTGTCGTAGTGAAAATCGGTTTCAATAAAAATGGAATCATCCGGTTTAAAATTGGTAATGGTCCCTGTTTGTTCTGTTTCCCCGATAACTTGAATGGGATGGGTGGGAACACCCTTCTCGTATTCCTGAACATTGATCTGACCATGCCGGTAGATTTCCACCCTTGTGTTGCTTGACAAGGCGTTGACACATGAAACGCCAACCCCATGCAACCCACCGGAAACTTTGTAAGAATCTTTATTGAACTTACCACCTGCATGAAGCATGGTCATGACTACTTCAAGTGCAGAGCGGTTTTCCTTGGAGTGGGTTTCGGTAGGTATCCCCCTTCCATTATCAAGGATTGTAATCGATTTATCTTGGTGAATGGTAACTTCGATGCGGTCACAATGACCACCTAAAGCTTCATCAATGGAATTGTCTACTACTTCGTAAACCAAATGATGCAATCCCCTTGAGCCAATATCGCCAATGTACATGGCCGGCCTTTTTCTAACGGCTTCAAGGCCTTCGAGGATTTGAATCTGATCTGCTGTGTAATCTTGTTGGTATTTTACCTGCTCTTCTTCTGCCATAGTCTTTTATTTGGAAGCGTGAAAATACGAATTAAAGAAGGATTCGTATACTATTTACACCTTAATTTTCAACAATTTCCGGGAATTCTGTGGATTGTAGCAAGGATCCTCATGCAATACATCAAGCATCAATTCATTTGAATTGATTTCCCAACTTAAACTAACAATAAATGACTGTTATGATTCCAAATTAATCTGTAAATAAATTGGTGAAATTCAGGTATTTATATTTTATTGATGCTATCCTTAATAAAGTTTTAAAAACTAATGGGAATGCCTTTATGAGGACCAATTGATTGAACCTTCTTATGCTTAAATTACTACCATGCCTGGCCTGATTTAAACTGGTGGTGCAGATCAAGAACTTGGGGTATCAGCAAGTTATTGCCATCATTAGCGATGGTGAAGTCGCTTTTTGCTACTTTGTCTTCTTCGTTCAATTGGTTGTTCATTCGCTCCAAAACCTTTTCTCGGGTTGTCTGGTCTCTTTGCACAATTCGCTGGGTGCGAATCTCCAAAGGGGTGGTTACGGTTATTAAACCATCCAGGTTTTGATAGGAACCAGTTTCTACTAATAAAGCAGCTTCCTGGATTACATAGAAGGCATTTTGTGCCTGCACCCATTGTGTAAAATCCCGCCTCACAGCAGGGTGGACTAAATTGTTAAGCTGAGCCATTGCAGAAGTGTTATTAAATACCAAATCCGCTAACTTGGCTTTATTAAGCATGTTATTATGGTCAAATATCTCATTGCCAAACGTAGTTTTTAATGCTTCTTTCAACTGCGGATCTTCATGGTAAAGGTTTTTAGCTCGGTCATCGGCATAATAAACCGGCACTTCCAATAATTCAAAAACCTTGCATACAGTGGTTTTGCCGCTTCCTATTCCTCCGGTTATGCCAACTTTTAACATGTTATTGTTTTATAAGAAAGTTAAGACGGTCAGGCATTAACTTGAAATGGTTTAGGAAAGGGGGTTTTTGTGAAACTTTTACAGGAAGTTTTTGAGGATAAGATAATGTTGTATCGAAATCCTGGTCCTCAACATAGAGCTGAAAATCACTGGCATCGATTGATTCAAAATGATTGAGCGTGGTTTGGTAAACAACTTTAACCTTTGAAGGAATGACTGTAATTTTATAATCAGGGACGTTGCTACGGACGTCTACAGGTACTTGGAAAGTGCCTTCCGTTACTTGGTTGACGGGAACAGTCAACTGAACTTTATTATGCGAATAATTGATATTAGGGTTATTCTTACGCTTTAGTGGGATGTGTGTTTTTTTGGTGGCTTTAAGGTCATGCCATGAAAAAGCCTTTGTTTTTACATGATCAATATCCTGTAAAAGTTGTTTAGGCCCTGAGATACTTACCGTCCGTGGTTGGATGGTAATTGAGTCGGAAATTCCGTATTGAGGGGCATAAGTAATGTCACCATTCAAATGTACTGGTATTTGTTTAGCATCTTTTTGATCAAAGTCTATATTTATTACAGCCGGTAAAATGTTTTGAATTTCCATCCCGGTAGGTAAGTGCTTTTTAAGGTATGGGGCATTATTGTTAAGCTGAATAGTTGAATTGGTGTTGGTTAGTTCTTGAAGGTCAATGATAAAGCCGTAAGAGCTTGCGCTGGTTTTAAGGTTTAATAAATTCCAACCGGTGCCTTGTACCTGCAATGATACCTGGTCGGGTGGCTCATCCTGCAAAACTTGATTATCCGGGTGATGGCGAAGTTCAAGGGGGACTGAAACTTGCGTTGTATAAGTATCATCAAGCGCTTTAAGAAACCAAAAAAGTAAAGCCACCAACAAGCAAACTAAAAAGATTAGGGTTTGGGTATTGGAAAAGGAGCTAAAAAAGTAGCTAAACTTGTCAAAAGCAGTTTTACCTTTAGCCAATTTGATTTGCTTAATTACTTGTTTCCGCCTTCATTAGAGGCCACTTCCTTATTTTGATCAGCTGATTGACTTCCTTGGGTCGATTCCATGGAAACGGCTGATTTTTCAAGGGTTACCTTTTGGTTACTACCAATGTCTACAACAAAGGTATTGTCTTCTACCTCAAGAACTTTTCCGTGTAGCCCGCCAATTGTTACTACCTTATCGCCTTTTTGTATGTTTTCTCTGAATTTCTTTTGCTCTTTGGCCTTTTTAGCTTGAGGCCTGATCATGAAGAAATAGATGACGACAATGATCAATATAAAAGGAAGAAAAGAAAGAAGGGGGTTGGATTCGCCACCTTCAGGTTGCCCCATTAGAAGAATGATGTTCGTTAAATATTGCATAAATGGCTTTTAGTTAGATTTTTTGATTTCACCTTTGATGTTGAGTTTCTTTTTTTTGGGTTGCGTGTTGGCTAATAAAGTAACAGATTTATTGAATTTACCTGACTTACCTTCACTATCAAATACCACTTCAATAGTACCACTCGCTCCACTTTTAACAGGTTTTTTGGGATAGTGAGGAACGGTACACCCACAACTTGCAGAAGCATCTGAAATAACCAAGGCTTTGTTGCCTTCATTTTTAAATTTAAAAGCATGCGAAACTTTTTCTCCTTGCTTGACTGTGCCAAAGTCATGTTCCTCATTTTCGAATTGAAATTCCGGCTTTTTATTTTCGGAATCAGATGCCGCTTCTTTTGCTGATTTAGGGTTGTCAATAATTTCAGCATCTAACTGATTGTTGTTTCCCTGATTTTGGGATCCCGAGCATGCAACTATTCCAAATAATAAAATTGGGATCAACAAATAAGGTTTGAAAATCATAAAATGGGTTTAATATTTAGCTCAAATTTAAGAAAAAAGAACTTAGCGCAAAGAACCAATCATTTACATCCAACCAAATTTGCGATTTATTGCATAGAGGTTCAAAAAAGCAACTTTTATAGCTTAATTTATTTGAAAATGTTCCTGATTTAATAGGATTTGGAGCTTGGTGGATAACAATTTTAGAATAATTTTCTTTAAACCTTCCTCCAGGTAAACAATGTAGAACCACTAAATGTTGTGTTCTTTAAGATCAAAAAAAGAATGGCCCCGGGAAAAATTAGGAAAACCCAGGGCCATGGAAGAAGAGAAAATCAACGAATCAATTGAAGCTGTCCTTCAATGTAGTAATTTTTGTTATCATATCCTTGGGCTTCAACCTTGTAGAGGTATGTTCCCTGCGGGTTTTTGGTACCGTCTTTTCTACCATCCCAACCTTCATCAGGATCAGTGGTACTAAATAACTTATTGCCCCACCTATTGTAAATCTCAAGTTCATATTGGCTAACTTCTCCTTTAACCAATTTTTGTAAAGAGGTGGTAGTAATTCTAAATTTATCGTTCAAACCATCACCATTGGGGCTGAAAGCATTTGGTACATAAACTTCTGATGGAATCAGGACACAACTTGTATTGGAAAGGTTTGTAGTGTTATCATCCTTTGTTTCTGCAGCAATTCTGTAGCAATAAGCCGAATCTACCTCCATATGATCTTTTTTGTCAACGAATTTTGTTTGACCACCTGTCGTTTTCTTCAGGGTTTTGAATCGCCCATCTTCGTTCTCCAGTTGTACTTCATATTCTTTTGCCTCATACCCTTTGTGACTTAATTTATTCCAGTTCAGATGCACGTTATCGTTTTTCATGTTCGTCTCTAAAAGGATGGTATTGCGGGCGTTACTTGCTTTAGAAACATGATCACATTGATCCTGAACTCTTACCCTGTACTTGTAGGAATGTTCATTTACATCCACATCTCGGTCCTCAAACCTGGAGATCTTGGTTGTGGTGTAGTTTGGATACCAGCCTTTGCCTTCTTCATATTTGTCTATGATGTATTTGGATACATTTACATCTCCGGCATTTTCCCATTGTAGAATAATAGATTCGTTATCGAACACGCTGATGTTAGGAGATAAAGTCTCTGCATTAAAGCTTTGAGGCTTGGTATTGGCACAAGCTTCGTTACTTTGAGAAACATAGACGCCATTCTCGTGATGTGCTTTCACAACGTAGCACTGTTGGCCACCACACAAGTTGCTGTCAACAAAACTTGTTTGATCCTCATCTGTTTGCCCGATTTGCAAGGATTGGTTATCATCCATTCGATGAACTGAATAATGATCAACTTTTTCCCAGCCTTTGTATTTACTCCAATCCAATTTTATGGCAGAATTCCCTTTGCTTGACGCTTTAAGGAATGAAATCTGATGTTCATTACTTGGTTTTGTTTCATTTTCACACTTATCTATTAAGTGAAGTGAATAACCCAAACCTGCCTTATTTTCAAGCTTTTGATCTACAAAGTGTTTATAAGATGTTTTGTTTCTTTGGCCGCTGACCAACAATGTGCTATCCTGAATGCTATTGGTATGCATGGAAAGTTCATAGTACTTAAATTCTTTGGCGCCACTTTTTTCCCATTGGATCTTTGTGGCTTGGTCATTGGAATTAGTAACATGGGTTATAGAAGGTTCTTCTTGAATTGCTTTAGGTAATTCCACTATATTTTCTTTCACAACCGTATCTTTACACCCCTTTTTATTGGTAACTTGTAAAGAAGGCGTAAAAGTACCGGGCTTTTTATAAGTATATGGAGCAGGTCTTAAAGAACCTGAGGTGTCTGTTTGATTGGAGGGATCTCCAAAATCCCAATGAACATTTGTGATTCTGGTATTGGTTTTAATTTGATGGATAAACCTAACATTAGAACCCGGACAATTTTGTTTAGATTTTAGTCTAAAATCCGCTTCAGGCTTTTCAAAAACCTGAATGCCCTGTTTTTTAACCAATGTATCCGTACATCCGTTAGCGGCTGTCGTTGTAAGCTTAACATCGTAATTACCATGATTTAATTCGTAGGAAGGATTGGCCATGGTATCTTCAATTTGACCATCATTATCCAAATCCCATTTCCTACTTATCTGGTGTGAACTTTGATCGTTCAAATCAGTGAATAAGGGTTCGCAACCTTTTTTATTTGAAATACTAAACTTTGAATCGGGACTCCTTTTGACGGTAATACTATCTGGCATTTCATAAATAGCGTTACAATTATTTTCATCGATCGCAATAAGTACTGGCTTGTAACTCTGGCTATTTTTAGAGGAATTATTGATGGTGTAGGTGTGATTTTTAAAATTGCCTGAATCAAGGTTTGAATTATTGCCATAATCCATGTAAAGTTGGCTTACATTCTTACTCTTGTTGGTAAATTCTACATTAAGCGGTTCACAACCTTGTTTTTTGGAAACTGAGAAATCAGGAACTGGTCCTACTACTTTAACATTGGAAGGTTTTTCTAAAGTATCCTTACAACCAAGATTGTTTTGGGCAATTAGCGTATTATCAAATCCATCATTTTGGATACCGCCTGAATTTTGGTTGTAAACATGCTGAATGTTATCCCCTGTTATCGAGGTAGTTTTGCCGTCCCCAAATTTAAATACCTGGGATGTTGCATTGGTAGAGTTGATATCGAAATCAACACTTGCCGGAGCACAATAATTTATGTTATCATCCGTGGAAAAATCTGCAACTACTCGTTGGACGTTTATGGATTTACTACTGGTGTCTTTACAACCATATTGATTTTCAACAACCAATTCGATGTCATATTGACCGCTGTCGGTAAATTGTATACTTGGTGCTTGAGCTGTGTCTGAAGAAAGAAAATCCACATTTTGCTCATTGTTGCTTGACCACTTGTAATTCAATGGGGCATAATCAGAATTTTGGGTTACGTTAATGTCGTTACCATGACAAATATCCTGGGGCATGCTAAACCTTGCTATCGGACCTGTACAAAATAGGTTCTGCTTGGTGATAACTTCCTGGCAAGTATCGCTATTGATGATGGTAAGAGATACGGTATAACATCCTTCTTGGCTGGCAGTTATCTGGGTTGCTGATGAATCAGGGTTATTAATAGTAACCCCACCTGAAGGTTGAACGTCCCATTGATAATTAAGTGTATCCGAAGCGTTTTGAAAATGATAATTTGCTGTTACGTTGGCTTCAACCTTAGCTTGATAGGGAAGGCAATGACTGATCGTTTGATGTGTAAAATCAGCTTTTACACCGCTTACGCTTAAGTAATTGTCTTTAGTAAGCCTGCTAGAACAAAATGAATCATTTTTAGCAAGGTAATCAACATCATAGATACCAGGTTCATTAATTGTAGGTCTGTATTTTTCCTTTTGGTCGCTGTACTGGATACTGGTGTCATTGGTATTGGTCAGGGTCCAGAAATCTCGCATTCCTTTAATGCTTGGGTCGGTATCTTCTTCAAAGAATGCTTGCTCGCCACTACAAATAAGCTGAGGTCCTTTAAAATCTGCTGTTGGTGTGGTAACATGTATTTTACCAACTCCTTGCGGTGGTGCAAGGGTGTCTCCACAACCATTATCAGAGGTTAAATGTAAGCGTACATGGTATGTTCCCGTATCAGGTAATTTTACTTCTCTACCCTCACCTTCTAACCGATGAAGCAATTGAGTATTTGATGTATCATAAACTTTCCAAATAAAGTTTAAGGAATCACTGGAGTTGAAGGAGTCCTTCGGATAGGTTAATTTGACTGGCTGATTGCGGCAAACAGTATGGGGGTATAACTCTACTTCTCTGGGAAATGGATGAATTTGAACGATTTCTTCCTTTTGGAAAGTGTCCTTACAACCATATTGGTTATCAGATGCCACCAATTCAACGTTAAAATTCCCGTATTGATTAAAATTAAATTGAGGAGCTTTCGAGTTTGATTGCCCAATTTGGTTGCCACTTGTATCACTGAAAATCCATTGGTAAGATAAATTAACCCCGGCGCCGGTAGAATTATTGTTAAACGCAATTGGGTCATTGGGTTTGCAATTACGTTTGTTATCTACGCTAAATTCTGCATCAAATTGTTGAACTTGAAAGGCATTTTGTTTTTTTAATGTTTGTTGATTACCAAATTTCTCATAAACTAAAGTAACATCGTGATTACCTTGGCTAAGGCTACCCAGCACTAATGTATCATTAAATTGAGAACCCACAGATGATCCGTCCACTTTCCATTGAAGTAATGAATTATTGGCCATACTTTGGGTTTTATTGATTAATTTAACCGACTCACCCGGGCAAACCACCTTTGGTTTTACGTCAAAAGCAAGTCCTATACTATCTGTGGCAACAATGAATTGCTTTTTACTTTCCTTTAATTGGCAACCCTTATCTGTGATGGCTGATAAAGTAACATCGTATGTTCCTTGATTGGTATAATTTACATCTTGGGGATTGGTTTGATTAGAGGTGTCTGGATTAGCACCCGGGAGGCTCCAGGCAATGGAATTTATACTTTGCTCAGAGCTGTTGAATTGAGCTTGAAAATCTACTTTAAATGGTGGATTCCCTTGTTTTTGGCTTGCGGTAAAATTAATTGAAGGATCAGGGTGTATTCTTACTGCTGAATCGAAAGTTTTAAAATTGGTACAACCAGAACTGTTGGTTACCTCAACACTAATTGATTGATAACCGGTGCTTTGAAATGCATGTTCAAAATTGGGGCCAGCATCTTTGTAACTATTATTACCAATATACCAATTCCATTTTGTTACCGCTGAGTTTTGACCCTGAAAAGCTACGGTATCAGGATTACTACAAAAGTTTTGCTTTTGGGTTGTAAATTTGATTTCGGGTTTTTTACCAATGTCCAGGAAATTCTTTTTCTGTACCACACATTCCTTGCTATTGTTGGTATTGACCAAGCTAACGTCATACTTACCTGGAGTTAAAAAAACTTTAACAAGGGTATCTCGATCCGGGAAAGTGTCATTGGCAATGATCCAATCATTTTGAGAAGTTGGATCATGCCCTTGTGCATAAAACTTGACAACTTCTGGTTTGCAACCCAAAGTTTTGTTGGCTGTAAAGTCAATTGAGGAACAATTACTTTGCCCTTCTGTCAATTGCGGAAATAGAAACAACATAATAGATAAGCCAACTAACGTCCTTCGTAAAATTTTTTGTTTTCCCATTTTCTTTCCAATTTTTTATTCCCTGAGTTCGTTGATGCTTTAACTAAGCTTTCTAAGTGAGGTAACTCCCGGAAAATCCGGGAGTTATTTAAGTAACCGTAAATAAAATGTCCTCACTTGTTTTCCATTTTTCCTTTCCCATGAGTGTTGAGAAGCTTAGTCTTTTTAATTCTTTCTTTCGTCTATTCTTAAAGATATTTAATCGATAAAATTTCCACTTTCATCGAAAATCTGGTATAAAGGTACGGCATTTCAATGTAATTTACCAAACAATGGCAAGCCATCTTATTGTAAGTTATTGAAATTCAGGTAGCAAAAATTTAAATTTTTTTAATTTAATAAGTTTTAATCTACAAATTTTTCGGTTTCATCTACAATTAAAGCAAACTCATCTATCTAATAGGCCTATTAAGCTTTTAATATTTTAAGGTTGGTTGGGGCAGTTGTTGTTATTAGTTTGTAAACAAACAACAATCAGGTCTTTGTAATATTATGTGAAAAACCTTTAAAAGCTTGGGTGAATACTTCTCAATTAGGATCTAATGTTATTGCTTAAAAGTGCTATGGTGTGCATAAAAATACCCGAAAAATTTCATGAAAAGGCCAATGCTATATTTAACAAATCGGATTATTAATTTACTAACATCAGTACTGCGGGACTTACAAAAGGTCGTACAGGAATTTTGATCGATTTACAACAATGCATGGGGAACCCAGCCAAATTTCAAACCTTTGGGGTTTAATTAAACAATGAGAATCATACAAGCTTTAAAACGTGAACTTGTAGCAGATTTAGTATGGTTTGGTTATTATAAGGAAGAATCAGCGGTTTTTTCATAATGCTGCCTAAACGCAACAGGATTTTTAAAAAGTTTAAACTTTGGCAAAAATTCCAATTTAAGGTTAACCAATGAATGAGTCGGGATAAAAGATGTTTGGCTTGGTATTTGGAATTTTTCGCAAACATCAAAGATTAGGGTTGAAAGGTGTCTTAATTTTAGCTGATGGAGAACGCCTTTAACAGAATGGAAGGTGAGGTAATATCGAAATGACCTGGATTGGCGATTTTAATTCCAAATCGCTTCATATGGTAGAAAGTTTGGGGCCACCCCCACGAACATCATAAAACTTAACGCAAGTTATTTAATGGGAACATTGAATTTAAAAGGGTTTCTATGGTTGATTAAAGTTTTTGTAAATGGCATCATTTCCTGGATTGTTGTTCTTGGCATTGGTTTAATGATGCTTGGATGTCAAAGCAAAAATTCTAAGGATACCGAAAACCAAAAAAACAACCCAACTCATCAAGAGGTAGATACTCAAAAAATACAGGCTGAACTTAACACAAAGCTTGATGAACGAATTGCCAACGAACCTCAAAATCCCAAAAATTATTACAAAAGGGCAAAAGTTTACCTTAAAAAAGGCCATCCCCAACTTGCCATCAAGGATGTGGAGTCAGCTATCAGTATAGATTCCAGTAAAGCCAAATACCACTATCTGAAAGGAAAAATTCTTTGGGAGCGCAACAATGCCCAGGATGCTAACCAAAGCTTGAACAAAGCATTGGATTACAACCAAGAGATGGAAAAAGCCTACATGCTTTTGGGAGAAATCCACTTTTACTTAAAAAACCGCAAGCAATCTTTTCAGAACATCAATGAAGCGCTAAGGCTTAATAAGCTTAACGCCAAGGGTTATTATTTAAAAGGCATGAACTATAAGGAAATGGGGGATACTGCGGATGCCATCTCTAACTTCCAAACAAGCCTGGAGATGGATCCCGATTATTATGAGGTTCACATTCAATTAGGCATGTTGCAACGGCAAAGCAATCCTAAAAAGGCGATTTCGTATTTTACCAATGCTATTAACATCAGAAATAATAGTGTTGAGGCTCATTATGCCCGGGCTATGACCTATCAGGATCAAGGAGCAATAAAAAAAGCAATTCAAGATTATGAAAAGATATTAACGATGGTTCCGCGTCATTTAAAAGCCAATTACAACCTTGCTTATTTACTTTTCAATCAAGGTAAATATGAAAAAGCCATCCCAAATTTTACAAATGCGATTGAAAAGCATGAGCAATATGTAGAAGCCTACCTTGGAAGAGGCGCTGCTTATAAAAGAATGGGCCAACGTAAAAAAGCTCGTGAAGACTTTGAAAAAGTGCTCGAACTTGAACCAGGCAATGACATTGCTTTAAGTAAATTGGCGGAGCTATCCGAAAACAATTCCTGACGAAAGGCCCTTAATTTTTCAATCAAAACATTCTTCCTGTATCTTTGCACGAATATTAGAACGATATAACTATGATAAAGCTTGAACTTCCGGATGGAGCTGTTAAAGAATTTGAAGAGGGCATCAGTGGTTTTGAGGTGGCAAAGGCCATCAATCCGAAACTGGCTAAAGAAGCATTAGGCATCAAAATCAATGATGAAGTAAAAGATCTCGACCTTCCTATATACAAGGACGGAAAAATTCAAATCCTGACCTGGGAAGATGAAGAAGGTAAGAAAGTACTTTGGCATTCATCTGCCCACTTATTGGCCGAGGCTTTACAAGAATTTTACCCCGACATCCAATTTACCATAGGACCTCCTGTGGAACAGGGTTTTTATTATGACGTGGATTTAGGAGATCATCAAATTTCTACAGATGATTTTGACAGGATTGAACAGCGAATGCATGAACTTGCCCGTGAGAAAAATCCATATACCAAAGAAGATGTATCAACGGAAAAAGCCAAGGAATTTTACCGAAACAATCCCTATAAGCAGGAAATTATCGATGAATTAGAAGACAAGGAAATTTCTTTTTACAAGCAGGGAAATTTTGTTGATCTGTGCCGTGGACCGCATGTTCCGCATACCGGTTACATTAAAGCAGTCAAGCTGATGAATGTAGCTGGGGCTTACTGGCGGGGCGATGAACGCAATAAGCAACTCACCCGTGTTTACGGTATTGCCTTTCCCAAGCAAAAGCTTCTGGACGAATACCTTGAGTGGCTTGAAGAAGCAAGGAAAAGGGATCACCGGTTAATAGGCAAGCAATTGGAGATATTTACCTTTGATGATGATGTAGGCGCTGGATTGCCCTTGTGGCTTCCCAATGGGGCCTTCATGATTGAGCAAATCGAAGCCCTTGCTAAAAAGACAGAAGAGAAGGCCGGTTATGAAAGGGTGAAAACACCCCACATTGCAAAGGATGCATTGTATGAAACCAGCGGCCACCTTAAACATTACAAAGACAGCATGTTTCCGCCTATGGAATTGGAGGAAGGAAGCACCTACTACCTGAAGGCCATGAACTGCCCGCATCATCATAAAATTTACCTTTCTAAAAAAAGGAGTTATCGCGAATTACCCATTAGAATGGCAGAATATGGAACCTGCTATCGTTACGAAAAATCGGGTGAGCTTTTTGGCTTAATGAGGGTGCGCTCCTTACAAATGAATGATGCCCATATTTATTGTACCGAGGAACAATTTAAACAGGAATTCCAGCGGGTCAATGAAATGTACCTTCAATATTTTGAAGTATTTGACATTGATACCTATGTAATGCGTTTTTCCACCCACGATCCTGATAAGCTTGGAGATAAATATGTAAACGAGCCGGAATTATGGAAGAAAACTGAAGACATGGTCCGCAGGGTCCTTCAGGAATCTGATATTCCATACCAGGAAATTCCTGACGAGGCTGCTTTTTACGGGCCTAAAATTGATGTACAGATCTGGAGCGCTATTGGAAGGGAATTCACCTTGGCCACCAATCAAGTGGATTTTTCCCAGCCAAGAAGTTTTAACTTAAAATATGTAACAGGCGATAACAACGAAGCTACCCCCATTTGTATCCATCGTGCACCATTAGGTACTCATGAACGATTTATTGGGTTCCTGATCGAGCATTATGCCGGCAATTTCCCCGCATGGCTAGCCCCTCAACAAGTAGCCGTACTACCTATTAAAGACAGTCTTATAAATTATGCACAAAAAATTGGTAGATATTTGAATAATTTAGAAATTCGCACTTTCGTTGACGAGCGTGGTGAAAAAGTGAATAGGAAAATCAGAGATGCTGAAGTTCAAAAAGTACCCTACATGTTAATAGTAGGAGAGCGTGAAGAACAAAATGAAGCAGTAGCTGTAAGGAAACATGGTGAAGGGGATTTAGGAACTTTTACCCTTCAGGATTTTGCTGGAAAGATCGAAGACGAAGCAAAATTACCAATTGATTAAAACCAAAAGCGGAGGTAACTATAGCACCAAAAAGACAAAAAAAGAAAAAAGCACAAGATCCTAAAAAATCTTATCGCATTAATGATGAAATCCGAGCTTCCCAGGTTAGGGTTGTAGGAGATGAAGTAGACAATGACATTTACCCCTTAGAGGAGGCCTTAAGATTGGCTGGCGAAAAAGATCTTGATCTTGTTGAAATTTATAGTGAAGGAGATCCGCCTGTATGTAAAGTGATCGACTTTGGCAAGTTTATATACGAACAAAAAAAGAAAGAAAAAGAAAAGCAGCAAAAAAGCAGCAAGACTCAGTTAAAGGAAATACGATTCGGCCCAAATACTGATGATCATGATTTTGATTTCAAACTCAACCATGCACGGAAGTTTTTACAAGATGGTGCTAAAGTTAAAGCTTATGTGCATTTCAAAGGTCGAACTATTGTTCATAAAGAAAGGGGAGAATATCTACTCCTTAAGTTTGCCAAGGAATTGGAAGATTTGGGCAAAGTAGAACAAATGCCTAAGCTGGAAGGAAAGCGGATGATATTGTTTATGAGTCCAAAACCCAAAAAATAATTGTATAAATAAAATTCAAGAAATGCCCAAAGTAAAAACAAATTCAGGCGCTAAGAAACGCTTTAAGGTTACTGGCAAAGGAAAAATCCTGCGTCACCAGTCATTTCATAACCACTTGTTAAACCATAAAACAAAAAAGCGAAAACTAAGGTTGAGGAAGCAAGTACAATTAAATAAAAATGATGAAACAGCCATTAAAAAGCTGTTGAATTTGAAAGGATAATTGTAAAACTAATATGAAATTAAAATAGAATACCAATGCCACGATCAACAAATACTCCTGCTACAAGGGCAAGGAAGCGTAAAATTATCAATCAGGCTAAAGGCCATTTTGGCAGAAGAAAGAACGTTTACCGGCACGCGAAAAATTCGGTGGAAAAAGCCTTACGCTATTCTTACAAAGATCGTAGGCGTAAAAAGCGGGATTTCCGCTCGTTGTGGATTCAGCGAATTAATGCAGGAGCACGACAACATGGTTTGTCTTATTCAAAATTCATGAATAAGCTCAAGGAGAATAACATCCAGCTTGATCGAAAAGTATTGGCTGATCTGGCCATGAATCATCCTGATTCATTTAAAGCAGTGGTCGATCAAGTAAATTAGTAATTCAGGGTTGGGCATTTAAGCTTGATAAGTAAATTTGGAAGTAAATATTTATTGAGCTTATGAATAGTTACTTATAGCCTCGACCCTCTACTATAATCAAAGTAAGCCGCAATGCAATGATGTATTGCGGCTTTATTGTTTCTATACTTTTATTAAAAACATTTGGGTGTAAAAATCTTGATAATAAGGAATAGATAAACACCTTAAGTTATAGTTTCAAGCCATTGTTGGAAGAGTGTCAGATCATATTCTAATGAATGACTTTTTATTCAATTCCTCCTTTAAAGACTATCATTATGAAGAATCCGAAATTATTAGACCGCAATGTTTTATACGACCATTTTTTCCGCGTTGAGGAATTAAAATTTGCTGCAGAAAATTCAGAAGAAACCCTGAACCGTTATTTGGTTAAAAGGCCGGATGCTACTGCTATATTGCTTTACAATGAAGATCGGGATGCCGTTGTTTTAGTGCAGCAATTCCGGGTTGCAGCACTTGGAAAAGATGACCCTCCTAATTTATGGGAAATTCCGGCCGGTATACTTGAACCAGGAGAGGCACCTTCAGAAACAATTATTCGAGAGACATACGAGGAAACCGGCTATCAAATCTCAAATCCAGCTTTCATTAACCAATGCTATGCCTCTCCGGGCACTTTTTCGGAAAAGTTTTTTCTTTACTATGCGCAAGTAAACGATCGAGATCGAAAGAATATGGGTGGGGGAAATGATGAGGAAAATGAGCACTTAAAGGTGGTTGAAGTTCCAGTCAATACATTGTACAGCATGATGGATGAAGGGAACATCATGGATGCCAAAAGCCTGGTAGCCATTTATTGGTTTAAAAGCTGGTACTCCAAAGATTGAAATCAAATTTGAAGGTAAATTATGAATTGGCGAATAAATTTGGGACGGCTTGCGGATGGTTGATTTGCTCAAAAAATCCTAAAAATAGGGGTAAGTTTCTATAGCTTAGACCATGCCAAATTGTTTTCTAAAGCCTGCCTTTTATATTAGTTGTTGTTTAGCTAAAAAACCTACTGCCCTTTAATTTCTTTAAAATCAGGGTAAAAGGCCTAAAAAAAGTAAACTTTTAATGAAGTTTGCTATAATTCAGCCTTTAAAGGTTAATTTTCATGTTGTTAAAATAGCTGATTTTCCTTTAGTTATTCTCGAAGTTTTATTTGTAGAGCATTATTTGCTCTAAAAAATTTAAATTCGAGTTTCTTAAATTATGATTTATAAGTTTAATTCTTAGGATCAGTAAAATACTCGTAAATATCCCGGATTTTAAGATGGCTTAATAAAGTAGCAACCTTCTTAAAAAATAAAATATTGATAATCAAGCATTTAGGTATTAAGGCAAATTTTTTAGAAAAAATTTTTTATTAACTGTTTACCTTTTCCCTCCATTTTGGTATAAAAAGGTTGAAAAAAATTAAAATATTAAACTATGAAACGGGTAAATTACTTATTGACGCATTTACTAAGTATCTTATTGCTTATTCCATCATTAGGGATGGCACAACCGTCCAATACTGGGTTTGAAAATTGGACCAACAACCCCAATAACAATGATCCGGTTGGTTGGAATAGTACTGATCAATTTAATTTAACATTACAAGGACAACCTGTTCAGTTAAATTCTGAATCAGTGGTTGAAAGAACCTCCAATGTTGGTCAGGGAAGTTCCTCAGCAAGGGCAAGGGTAGTTGGAACCAATTTCCCATCAATAAACATTGATGGCTATGTAACTCAAAAAACAGCCTTTAGCCAAAGACCTGATTCATGCGGGTTTATGTATCGGTCCAATATTGCAGGATCCGATACTGCTTTAATACTATTTGAACTTACTCAATGGAATTCAGGCACCAATTCTGCTACGATTGTAGGCAGTGCTTTTAAATTCGTGACAAGTTCATCGTCAAATTGGATCCCAGACACTTTAAGCTATTTTTACCAAAATAATGCCATACCAGATTCGCTTACCATCTCCGTGTTTTCTGATTTTTCAGGAAGTAACATTTCAGATGGGACGTTAGGCACTTGGATCGATTTTGATGCCATCAACCACGATATTGGAAGCAATCCGGTTACATGTCAAGCTCCCTCTAACTTATCTGTTTCAAATACAACAAGTACTTCTACCAATTTTAATTGGGCTTCTAATGCTAACGGTAACCAATGGATCGTTGAATATGGCCCTTCAGGCTTTAACCTTGGTAACGGTACTTATAATTGGGCTTTTGGCAATACCGGAACGTCAATTACCGGACTTTCACCAAATACAACCTATGATGTATACGTCCGCGAAATATGCGGACCAGGTGATACGAGTAATTTTGTAGGCCCGGTTACTTTTTCAACATCCGGCTCTGGTACTTCATGCTTAGCTTATAACCTACCTTATTCAGAAAGTTTTTCAAGTACTTTCCCCCA
>CAZLQF010000011.1:0-11836 GCA_964561545.1 uncultured Sphingobacteriales bacterium | reverse complement strand
ATGTTTACGTTCAAGAACTATGCGCTAATGGAGATACCAGTGGGTATGCAGGTCCATCGGGTTTCTTAACCCCGGGATCTGGATGTAACATTACCGCTGATGCTGGTAATGATCAAATAGTGAATTTCGGAGACACGATTACTTTAACGGCTTCAGGGGGTAATACCTATTCCTGGAGTAATGGTGTCAATTCACAATCCATTAACGTAGTTGCTCAGGATACTCAAGAATATGTGGTAACTGCCACTGTTGGCAACTGCACGGATAAAGATACCGTAACAGTTTTCACACGGCCGAGGCCTGAGTTAACTTACCTCACTGATACGATTTACAATGGGGTAAGTGGTGTTAACCCAGAAGTTGGCACCGATGATCAATATTTTGAGTATAAGGTCAAGTACGAGCATCCCAACAATATTCCGCCAAGACAGGGATATCCCATTGTGGGTATTGATATGAATGGAGATGGGGATTTTACAGGTTCCATGGATATGCAAGTCAGCATGAATGAGCTTGATCCTGCGGATAACAATTATGCAGATGGTAAAATCTATACCTTTACCAGAGGCTTTGCTCCCAATCAGGATCTTAACTATTCCTTCCTGGCTTATGATGTGCTTGAAAGTCCTGCTAAAGGCAATGCAGTTCAGTTGCAAAGTGGCCCAAGGGTGGTTGATGATTCACTGGACTTACACTTGTATGCCAATGATATTAGCTTTTCTAATAATAACCCGGTTCCTGGTGAAAATGTAACCATTACGGCTACCATTAATAACAGCTCAAGTTTCCCTGCATCTCAAACCCAAGTCAATTTTTACCAAGAGGGTACCTTACTTGCTCAAAAGAGCATTGGTGCATTAGCACCAAATTCAGAAGACACCGTATCCATTACTCAATCTTTTGCCAACCCTGAGTATTATCCGATCAAAGTGGTGATCGATGAAAACAATGTGATCCCTGAATCCAATGAGCTCAATAACTTTGCGATTCGCCCATTGGTAGTAGGAGATTTTGCAACAGCTGGCGCTATCAATGTAAGCAGTAATTTAGGGATCTCCAATCCTTGTGTAGGAGGCTTCTCCTACTTGGAAGGATCCGCTAATTATGCTAATAATGTTAATACAAGCGCTGAAGTAGCTGGTGCCGAAGTTAAAGTAACCATCCAGGAAACCGGAGATGTATTCAAAGGTTACACGGATCAAAACGGTAACTTTAAGGTATGGATCAATGTGCCCTCAAGCATAGGAAATTACACGGTAAATGCGCAAATAACAGATTTCTCTATTGTAGGTAGTACTACCAATCATGTATTTACTACCTCGAATTGTCAACCTTCAAATCCTGTAACAGGCGGATATACTTCCAGCGGAAGTGGTTCATGGTGTAACTGTGCTTCGCCCAGTGGTAATAATATAGATACCACCCAAACCCCAGATATTTATAACCCGGATTTGGTAGTTCAATCCTACCATATCTCACCATCAGAAATTAATCCAGATACCAATGAATACATCCAACTTTACTCCTCCTTTGAAAACAGGGGTGATATTTCCGCAGACTCCTTCAACGTAACCTTCCTGGTTGATGGTAATCAAATTGGAAACTCGGTTATGGTACCGGTCTTGGGTCCTGGCCTTGATGGCACAGTCCAAGCTACGGATTCCTTCAGCACCAGCCAAAATGGTTTTCATGAGATACGGGTTGTAGTAGATTCCACTGATCAAGTAGCAGAAAGCAATGAGACTAACAATGCGGCAACGCGTGGATTAGTTGTTGGTAATCAAACAGACTTAGGATTTTTAGAACCGAATGGGTTGAAGCTGTCCAATCCTTCTCCTACTAAAGGATCAACAGTGGACATCATCGCTACATTGAAAAATTATGGCGGTGCTTCAGGCAATGGAACCTTAACCTTTTACTACGTAAATGGAGCCGATACCACCACCTTAGGTAGCAACAGCATTTCAATTAACGGCCAAGATACCTCAACATCATCGATTCAATGGGTCGCTGACACCTCTGTTGGTCAATTGTATGCTTCTATTTCCAATACCAGTCAGGATGTTAATCCTCAAAACAATGATGCCTTTTATAACCTTGGTTTCCCTGAGCCAAGTTTTATCAAGCTACCGGAAGATACAGCCCTATGCGGTGGTAATGCAGTGACATTGACGGTTGATGCCAACAATGCGCAAAGTTATCAATGGCAATTTGAGGGCAATGACATCCCCAATGCCACCGATAGCTTCTTAGTCTTGAATAACTTATCGCTCAGCGATTCAGGTGATTATCGATGCATTGTAAGTAATGGCTTTAAGGCAGATACAAGCATGAGTGCTACGGTGGCCGTCTCGCCATTGGCCAATGCTGGTTTTAGTTATCAACAAAATCAGTTTACCATTTCCTTTAGTCATAATGCTCAGCATTACAACAGTCTTGAATGGAAATTTGGCGATGGTAATAGCAGTACCGATCCGAACCCAAGTCACACTTATTCTGCTAATGGTACTTATGATGCTTGCTTGATCGCTACCAATTCCTGTAATGCAGATACCACCTGCCAATCCATTACTATATCGGTGACCGTTCCTGATACCATTAAGGGAGAAGTGGACAAAAGTGGTAATGCCCTTGATGAGGGTGATGTTTCCCTTTGGGAAGTCAATGGAAGCGATTACACCAAAGTGGATAGTGTTGAGTTACAGGCCAGTGATAACGGTAAATTTACCTTCGGAGCAGTCAGTGCTGGATCCTATGTCGTTAAATCATCACCAGCTTCCAGCTCTCAATTAAACAACATTATTCCTACTTATCATCAGGACAAGGTTTTCTGGCAAAATGCCACTCAAATAACAACCAATGACAATGGTCAGGTACATACAGCTCCCATCTCCTTACAAACAGGAACACCATTAGCCAATGGACCGGGCTCAATTGTCGGTAATATTTCTGAGGCTGGACCCGGCAAAAGGTTGGGACCTGGCGATCCGCAAGGAGGGGTAGAAGTCTTGCTGATGAAAACCAACGATGATCCATTGGATTATACTTATTCCGATGCCAACGGCAATTATGGATTTAATAACCTTCCTTTTGATACCTACAAGGTGCATGTGGAGATAACTGGCTTCAATGCCAATGATCGAACCGTTGTCATTTCTACCAACGATCCCTCTGATACCACAGACTTTGATGTTGATCCCGATCAGGACACCGTGATCAACAATGGCATTAAAAGGCAGTATGAACGTTTACCATTTACTTACCAGCAATATCCCAATCCGGCTAAGGATGAACTGAACCTTAAATTTACCACTGAGCAAAGACAGAAAGTTGAGTTGAGCATCCTCAATTCCTTAGGTAAACGGGTTGAGTTTAAATCCATCAACCTGAAATCAGGCAAGAATGAACACTCGTTAGATGTTCAATCCCTCGGATCGGGTGTTTACTTCCTTCAGTTAAGATCTTCGAAAGAAGATGGCATGGTTGAAACGGAAAAACTGATCATTAGTAAATAACTTAAATTAATTTTGCTGATGTTTAGAGCCGGACTGTCTTACAGTACCGGCTCTAATTTTTTAAACGGTTGATGAAACTTTTACAAGGAATAAGAACATTCCTTATTAAAAGCTAAATTCTTAACCTATGGCAGATCAAGAGGGAGTTACGTTTGTAAAAAATGCAATTCACAGACCGGATGAGCCCAGGCATTTCATGCGGCTCAAGCAACCCGGCAAATTGGTTACCGTGACCAAAAATGGTGTAGAAGTGGCCAGGTCTACTAAAGCCATTAAGCTTCAAGAAGCCGGTTTTGATCTTTATGATCCCATGTATTATTTTTCAAAAGAAGATGTGAAAACGGACCTGTTGGAGACCACTGAGTTCACTACCCATTGCCCACTAAAAGGGGATACCGAGTATTACAATGTTAAGGTCAATGGTGAAACTTTGGAAAATGCTGCCTTCAGCTACGTCTCAACCTTTGACTATGGCGAAGATTTGAAGGACAAAATAGCATTTGACCCTAACAAACTCCAGGTTATTGAGCATATTGAGGAAGCTTAGCTTGCGGCTTATTTACATAGCTAAAGTTGATAAAAATTTGTTTGTATAAAATGGTAGTAAAAATCCGAACTGGATTTCAACTTATAATAAGTTGAATGAGGTGCAGGTGCTCTTACTGGGCGTGTATCAAAACTAAAAAATTAGTGGATTTTTTAGTTTTAAAAGCCTGCTGTTAAAATGTATATTGTTTTTATTATCAAGCAGTTATGTATTTTAGGGGGAATTTATCTTTTTAGGAGAAGAGGCTTTTGATAACCCCCCCAAAAACTTGGCATTGATGTTTTTCCTGACACATTAAAAATAGGTTTGTTTTATGCCATAACTTAGGGAAGTTTTTAATAATTGTTATTGCTCGATAAATTATCACAGGGTTCAAAACGCAAGGCCAATTATTGTTTGCTATTGGGAAACTTCTGGGATATGCTTATAAAAATGCCATTGCTTCAAAGCCTTTAATTTGTTCGGTATCGAAAAAACATCAAGGCCACTATCCTGAATTATGTCCTTTGCTCATTCATAGCAACGTTTACTGATACTAAAAAGATATTGCCAATAAAAGCAAGTCCTTAGCCAATACCATAGGCTCAAATAATATTTACCTGGTTCTCATTAATTGGACAGCGTAATTGAAGACCTGATCAGAATTGCTGAGTCTGGATTGATATTTTTGGTTGAAAGCCGGCCTAAATACAAAATTTAGTATTGCCTAACTCAACTGTTTGGCACCAATCATGATCGCTCAAACTTCCGTTACCTTGAAAGCCCCAAATACAGTATTGCTTTCCAGGATTAACTTAGGTTTTGACGCTTCTGTATCTTTTTTTGATGTTTGCTCCCCAAAAGAAGATTCTATACCATCGGGTGTTTTGGTTTGCCCAAAGACGGTGTTGGCATTCAGCTCATAGGGTAAATTTGACGGAATGAAGACCCGGCTGTCGCCAAATATTGTGTTGATCTCAACATTGATGGACTCCTCATTCAATGTTACATGCTTGAAATTAAGGATGCGAGATCCAAAGATGTTGTTGTATTCATGTCTCAAATGATCGGGGTTGATCGTGTTTTCTTCACTACTGAAAATTACGGTGCTCTCTCTGCCATCTTTTGTACCACTGCCACTTTGCCCACTTTGGTATGGTTTGTTCACTAATTGAATTCCAAGCATAATTAAAAATACGGAAACAATGATCGTAAAAACCGGAACTCCCCAGCCTACCAGTTGGTTCATGAGGAGGGCAAAGCCGATCAGGATGATAATGAGGCCCCAAAATGTTTTACTGGCAATTATGCGCATAAGTCAAGGTTGAATGGTTTGAAAGTTGCTTTTTGCTTGATTCAGCGTTTGTACTTTTTTGTTCATAGTTCTAAACAAATATTGAACCTTGGATATCAAAAAAACCACTAATATGTAGTGCATGGTGCAAAGCTAATAGCTGCCAAACTACCGCTACCAACCAAACAGTAAATAATTTAATCGATTTCCAAAGTTACGCCATCCGAGTGGCTGTTAAACCCAGGTGCATACATATTTTGGATGTTGGCCATGCCGTTTTGAAAAGTTCCGGATTGGGTCACCCGAAGGGAATATTCAAATACATAGCTCCCCTTTGGCAATCGATCGAAGAAGAAGTTCACTGAGGCATCACGGATGCTGCGGTAGTAGCCAAGGCCTCCCTGATATTGATGCCCGGATGAATGTTCGACTGGTTCTAACGCTGCTGCTCGCAGGTCCTTAAGATGTACAAACTCCATATTGCGGTCCGTTTCCAATACCAGCTTGATCCTTAGCAAGTCGCCAGGTTTTAACTTACTATTGCTAAGCTTTTTTAGTTGCTGCCCCTTATCTGTAGTGATCACCTTAAATACATCCTTTTCAAGGCTTAAGGGCGTTTGGTAGGAAGTGATCTTATCGAGCTCCTCAAAATACTGCCAATGCACAGCACCCCAGGCAATGCCTTTACCTTGCTTTTCAACCTTAATGTCGTCAAATTTTTTGGGCTTTACGGCTTCTTGCTCCCATGCATGCTTGAAGTAGCCCGTTCCTTCTTCAACGTCAATGTTTTCCTCCCGGGGCTTGAATTGGTCACCACTTAGATATACTTTGACGGCTTCCTGGTTGGTAAGCCATTTCCCACCTCTTCTAAGTAAAGCGTAACACGCTTCAGCAGTGGCTTTAGTGGTTTCCCAATCCTGCACTTGCTTTTGCTTAAGGAGCCAAACTTTCATGGCTTCAACCGAACCTTCGTCTTGTAATATTTCATCATACGCTTCTATGAGGAGGGCTTGTGTTTCAATCGGTGCTTTGAACCAATGGTAACTTTGCTCATTTTCTTTCCAGTACATGCCCATTTCCTCATCGTTAAGGGCCCTTTCATCGATGGAGATCATGATGTTGTCCCGAATATCCTTGATGCCGTAACGGTTGAAGGCAAGTGCCATCATTGCCTGATTCATCAGCGATTGGTCGGTCCAATGTTTTTTCATTTTGGCCATCCAGAAATCGTAAGCCTGCTGGTATTTAGCATCCAATTCACGATCAAAAAAGCTGCGGGCATAAAAATATTGGATGATCAATGGACTCAGGTCATAAGCTTTAAATTCATCTTTTCTCTGTTGCACGCTTTGGTAAGCTTGGTGCATCTCTCCATCCAAGTATTGAATGGCTTGTTTGAGCAAGGTAGAAGCAGCGTTGTCATATTCCTTGATTCCTAACTCTTCAAGATGGCCGAAACCAGCTACAATGTGCTGGGTGATGAATTGATTGGCCCGCATCCCTTCATACCAGGGAAATCCACCTGATGGCTTTTGCAATCTTTTCAATTTTTCGATGGCCGTATTCAGAGAACTTTGAACATTGTTGGGATCAAAGTAACGGGCCAGTTGTCGCTTCCTTTCCGCTTCATTTTTGGCTTCCTGAAGCCAGGGTGTTTCCGTTAGGGCTACGGATTTGAGCTTTTGGTTTTGTTGAAGGTTGGATTGGAGGTTGTCTGACTTTCGCCAGCTTTTAAAGATTTGCTCAATTTGGGGATATTCATTGATGATGTGCATGGAAATGTTGCTGGCGTAAAAATCATTGAAGATCTGCTCAGCATTGTCGTAGGGATGGTCCATTAATGTTGGGAGCGCTTGAACGGCATACCAGGATGGATTGGAGGCCATTTCCAGCGTTACGCGATGTTGCTCAAGGGTTTTGGATTTGCTGGTTTTGCGGATCCGGTCAAAATTGAATTTCCTGCTTTCATTGCCGCGGACCCACAGTGGCAGCGATTCAGTAACGAGCTTTTTGTTAGGCAGGATGGGGACGATGGCTTGTTGCCCATCTGCATGCGTTTTGGTACTTGCATTTACCCGGTAAGCAAAGGCTTCTAATCCGGTAGGTGCTTGTATCTCCCATTTGACTGTCTTACTGCTATTGGCGGGAATGCCAATGGTTTTAACAGAATCCTTTAAACCAAATTGGGCAGAGACGGTATTCATGGAATAAGCATTTTTAAGGGTTAAGCGCACTTTGGCCTCTTTCACCTCATCGGTAAGGTTCGTTACCTTGACCGGAAATTTTATTTGATCACCAATGCGCAGGAATCTTGGGGCATTGGGTTCTGCCATGAGTTCCTTGCGGGTCACCACTTCCTTTTCCAAATAGCCCTTTTTCAAATCCTTCGTATGGCCTAAGAGCATGAGCTTCCACTTGGTAAGGGCCTCAGGTGCTGTAAAGTTTAAGGAAATTTGACCATCTTCATCGGTGCGAAGTTCAGGGAAGAAGAAAGCTGTCTCTTCCAGGTTTTTTCGGATTTGGGGTTTGGGTTGTTGATCTTCGTTTGCTTGCTCCTCCTTGGCTTTTTGAGCCTTGGTTTTGGAGGCAGCCTTTCCTTCATCCTTTTGCACATCCGTTTTTATCTCTACCTGATCCGAGGTTTCCACGTTCATTTGAAGGGTTTTTTGGTACCTGGGTCTATAAAATGCATTCCTGGTAAACAGCGACTCATATTGCCTCGATCGATAATCAGATGCGTGCCTTGATTGGTCGTAATGGGACTGCCCCCTCACTTGATTAAAACATCCCACCGGTCGATAATTAACCTGTGAACTGAAATCCGGGTAAATGCTGAAATTCCAATCATGCGGTTCGTACGCACCCAATGAGGCATCGTACATACTGGCCAGCAACTCTGATTGAACCGCTTGGGCATCAGGCCCTCTTAGCTTCAACTGCCATTCTTCTTGCTGACCGGGCTTAATGACGTCCCGAAAAGTCTCAAGCTTGAAGTTGAGCTTTTTGTTGGACCAAGGTACTTCAACATTATGGTTGTAGGAAAAAAACCTGTTTTCATGGATTGTAAATAAATTGATTTGGATGTTGCCGCGGTAGGATTCCTTAATGGGAACCTCAATGATGGATTGACCGCTGTTCACTTGTAAATGGCGTTCTTCAATGACCTTGCCTTGCCGTTCAATCTGCAATTGGGCATAGCCCTCAGCTGCAGAACCCCAAATAAATTTGGCTTTTGCTCCTGGCTTTGCCTTGGTTTTAACCGGAATGAGGTAGGAAAATTCCTTTAAAGAAGTTTCTGAGGTTGCTTCATGGTAAGCTTTGAAAACCTTCTGCCTTTGAACCTTTTGGCCGAAAGTATCGGTGGTGGTATAGTTGATTTTGTAATAACCGGCTTCATAGGGACCCAAATCTTCTCCAGGGAATTTAAGTTTTTCGTTAGAAGCCACTTCTTGTTCTAAGAGCGTCGTACTAACAGGCCAATTTAAAGGTTGTTGTTTTCCCTTTTTGTAAGGATCATGCGGGTATTTTTGATGAAAAGCTGATTGGCTTAATTTGCGAATGTCAGGAATTTGCCAGTTCAAAGGCCGGTACATTCGATCAGGGGCCTTTAATCGCTGTATTTTTAGCTGGCCTGGCTGATTCACTTTTTGACCGGACAGGTTGCGAAGGTCGATTTTGACTTCGAGGGGTTGATCAATGGGGTTCCATTCGTCAAGCTTTATACCTGCTTTTAAAGCCTTGTAACCAGCTTTTACAGTGGTTTGATCGCTATGCGTTTCACCGGTTCCATCGATCACGTCCACTTTTACTTCATAATTGAAAATAGGATTGGTTTTGGGCTCAATGGTTGGATCTGGCTCAGCGGTGAAGCTGAAGTTAAAATTGCCCTGACCATCCGTTTCCGTTAACCCATTTAGGATCATTTTTTTAGGACTGGCAGGTTGCGGCCGCCACTTCCAGGGCCAGTAAGGGAAACGGGCTTTGCGGACAACTCGGTATTTGACTCGAGCTTGATCCAGCCCTGCGCCTGTGTAAGACTTGGCTTTACCTGAAATGTTAACGTTTTCATTGACCTTAAAACTGCCCTTAACTGGCTTCACATTTACCTCAAAATTTGGGCGTTTGTATTCTTCAACGGAGATGGAGGTTTGGCCAAAAGGCGTGATAAGCTGCATCTGACCCGTTAAAATTTCGGATGGCAGGGAAAAAGTCCCATTGAAAGTGCCATATTCATTGGTTGTAAAAGTTTGCTCCTTAACTTTCTGCCGGTTGGCATCCTGCAATTTGGTAGTGATTTCCTGAGCCGTTATAAGCTCGTTTTTGGTATTATTGGCTTGTTTGCGCAGCAAAATGCCTTTGAAATGAACATCCTGACCAGGCCGGTATATACTGCGATCGGTAAATAAAAATGCTTCTTTTTGAATTTTCTGGTTAGCAGTACGCTTGCGAGCGGAAAGACCCTGCGCTGCATAAAATTGATCATCTCCTTGATGAAAGCTTGGGTAGTAGTTCTCTTTTGTATCAAATTCTTCAATGGTGATCCGGCCATTTCGATCGGTTTGTAATTTTTTGATCACCTCCTGCCTTTCATATACTTGTTTTTCGCGGTTGTAAGTTCTTCTATGTAACTTAACTTCTACATTGTTTTTAGGCTTGCCGGTTTTAGCATCCACCACGTAAAGCCCTTGTTTCGAATCTATTTTACTATCAATTTTTACAGGCCTTAAACCGGTCACTTGGAAGGTACCCAATTCTCCAATGCTATTGTTAAAGCTAAAATCTTCCTCCGTACCTAATAGAATCACGTAGCGCCCAACATCAAGCGGTGCAAGATGAATTTCTTGCTCGTGTTGAAGGTGATCGTCCGGGCCTTTCAAGGGCAATGCTTCTGATCTGATCGGCTTATCTTCTTTTTTCAGCATCTTCGCAAGCTGCTCGCCAGACCATCTTTGATACTTGATGTATTCGGGTTGATCCATACCGTAAATCCTCATGTAGACCGTATCCAGGTTTTTGTATTCAAGTAAGAACTTGGCAGGCTCATTGGGCAGGTAAGTGCTTTCGTAAGTAGAGGCCATCATGGGTTGGCGGATGGTTTTTTTCAATTCCTGGCAATTGTGGGCGCCAATGCTTCCGGGAAATTCCTGTTGGGTTTTGTCAATAATTTGTAAGGCCACCTTTTTGTAAGGCAGGCTGTCTGCATATTGAGTAGGCTCATAGCCGTTGTTCACCAGCTTGGCCATCCGGTAATAGGCATCGCCTGCTATGTCCGCTTCTTGGTAGCGGTTAACGGTTTTGTGAAGGGCCTTGTAGTACCGTTGATCAGCATTGGGAATGCTTCCGTTTTGATGCACGTATTCCAACCGCTCCAGGTCATTGTATATCAATGCAGAAGTCCTGCCATGCTGATTATGTGCTTTTAAAAGGTTTTGGTACAAGCGCAAAGCCCTGTATTTGAAAGAAGAAGGATTGGGCGTTTTTAGGTCCAGATTCATGAATAACTCCGAAGGGCCAAGGTAAAAGGTTTTTTTGATGTGAAAGGCGGATTTAGGGACCGTTACCTCAAAATCCCGTTGGGTGTAAAAATTAAGGGCGCGGTGGGCAAGGATGTCGTAAAGCATAGGCCGGTACTCCCGGTATTGTTGGTCGCCTTGCAGGAGCCCACTTATTAGGTCAACTTTGGTGGTTTGCAACAAAGAATCGGGTTCAAGCGACTTTTGGTAATATTTGGCAATGGTGTCCCGGAAAATCCGAGCCGGCCAGGTCTCAAGGGCTTCACTGGGTTGGGCCGCAATGTCTGAGCGGTCCATAATTTTGTATTGGTTTTTCAAATAATAAGTATGGTAGGTCTGGGCCAGTAAGGAATACATGATTTGCTGGATCGGGTAATAAGCGCTCTTGCTTTCTTGCTTGAGCAAGTCAATGTGTTTGATGAGGCTGTTTTCCTTGTATTGGCCTTCATTTTTAATGATGTGGAGCAAGGCCTTAACTTGAACTGAAGGGTTGTAATTGGCTTTTGATTGTTCATAAATGTCCCGAACCTTTGCTAATGCAGACCTGGGCCTGCCTTGTTCCTTAAAGTTTTCTACCTTTTCCCATTGTTCCTTGTAGGTTTCGGTGCCATATGCTTCAGGTACAAAAACCTCATTCTTTTGATCTGGTTGCTCTTGGGTGGTTTGTTGGGTTTGGGAGCATGCATACATGCCCATTAATACAACCAAAACCAGCCCAAGGACGCCATTGAATTTTTTCCTCATGATCATATTAAAATCCTTTATTACTTGTCAAATATAAAGAAAGCAAGGGGCTTAACTTTTAATGCTGGTCGGGAAATCCAAAAAACGCCCAAGCTGGTGTTGAGATGGTAGACGTAAGCATGAATTTGAGTAGGTTTTACCAAAAATTCTTTGGGTACACCAAACCTAAGCCTCCAATAAAGCTTTTAAGAAATTGTATTAGCCCTAAATCCAGATTTTATATAGGCTTTGTGGGGTTGTAACT
>CAZLQF010000010.1:0-83725 GCA_964561545.1 uncultured Sphingobacteriales bacterium | reverse complement strand
TCAAGGGCCGTAAAACCAAGCTTCAGGTTCTCAACCTGATACAGGACCACGTTACTCACCATCGTGGCCAACTAATTGTTTACCTGAATTTGAAAGGATTGGAGCCACCCGATTATGTAGGTTGGTGAATCTATCTTTTTACCTGCTGTAAATATGCAGCTGGAAGGGCTTAGCTTATTGGTGGTAAGATAAGGATGTTGTCCTGTATTGTTCAATACTAATTGACAATTGCCAAATGAACCAAGTGCCCGGGGCGGGACTCGAACCCGCACGGCCAGGTGACTGGCCACAGGATTTTAAGTCCTGCGCGTCTACCAATTCCGCCACCCGGGCAAATGGGTATTCCTTAGGGTGGTAGGTTGTAGCTGTGCTAATCAGCGAATTGCAAGCAGTTATAAAAGAACCTATAAATAAAAATCCTCCCGTTAGAAGGGAGGATCGTGAGCGGGAAACGGGATTCGAACCCGCGACCCCAACCTTGGCAAGGTTGTGCTCTACCGCTGAGCTATTCCCGCTGCTTAATGAGCGAATGCAAATATATTATATTTCAATTTTTGCACCAATATCAATTAGATTTTTTCTTCATTTTTGATTTGAGGTCGTTCAGTTTCATCATGGCTTCAACTGGGGTGATGCTGTTGATGTCGATCTTTTCAAGTTCTTCCTTGATCTTGGTGAGGGTAGGATCATCCATCTCAAAAAGCTTCATTTGCATCTCCGGAGCAGGATTGACCTTGGTTTTGCCTTGATCTTGCTTTTTCCTGTCAATCTTTCCGCGTTGGCTTTCAAGTTCATCAAGGATCTTTTGGGCCCTTTTAACCACTTTATCGGGCATTCCTGCCATTTGGGCTACATGAATGCCAAAGCTGTGTTCGCTGCTACCAGGTTGCATTTTTCTTAGAAATATTACCTTGCCCTGATATTCCTTCACGGATACATGGTAATCACGAACGCGCTTGAGGTTTTTTGACATCTCGTTCAGCTCATGGTAATGCGTTGCAAACAATGTTTTGGGCATGGAGGGATGATTGTGCAGGAATTCTGTAATGGCCCAGGCTAAGGATACCCCATCATAAGTAGAAGTACCCCGACCGATTTCATCCAGTAATACCAAACTACGATCCGAGATGTTGTTCAGAATGCTGGCTGATTCCGTCATTTCCACCATGAAAGTGGATTCACCGGTTGAAAGATTATCGGAGGCTCCTACGCGGGTAAAAATTTTATCCACTAAGCCAATTTTAGCTTCCTTGGCAGGGACAAAACTTCCCATTTGCGCTAAAAGCACTCCTATGGCTGTCTGTCTTAAAATGGCCGATTTCCCCGACATGTTGGGGCCTGTTAAAATCACCACTTGCTGGGTTTCATTGTCAAGGTAAACATCGTTGGGCACGTATTCCTCATCTTCAGGAAGCGTTTGCTCAATTACCGGATGGCGGACCTGCTTCATGTCAATGGTATAATCCTCATTGACTTCAGGTTTGACGTAATTGTTTGCTTCAGCGAGTTGAGCAAAAGCATTCAAAACATCCAGGAATGATAGCGTAGCTGCATCCTGCTGGATGGGGTCTACAAAGTTGGTTAGCTCGTATAAGAGGTCTTGGTAAAGGTTGTTTTCAAGTTCCAGAATTTTTTCCTCAGCGTTCAGAATCTTTTCTTCATATTCTTTGAGTTCTTCTGTGATGTACCGCTCTGCATTGACCAGCGTTTGCTTACGTACCCAATCCGCAGGCACTTTGTCCTTATGCGTGTTCCTGACCTCCAGGTAATAGCCAAAAACACTGTTGTAGGCTACTTTAAGGGAAGAAATGCCGGTTTTTTCCATTTCGCGCTGTTGTAATTCGAGCAAATAATCTTTCCCGGAATAAGCCATTTTACGGCTTTCATCCAATTCATGGGAAACCCCATCCTGAATGACGTTGCCTTTGCTAACATTAACGGGCGGGTCTTCCTTGATCTCTTGTTCAATTTTATCCCGGATGGTAGCGCATGGATTTAACTTTTCGGCCATCTTCTTTAAATGGTTATTCCCCGATGCTTCGCAATGCTCTTTGATTTTGGCGGTGCAGTCAAGGGCGTGCTTGACTTGGTTCACTTCCCTTGGATTGATCCGTTTCATGGCCGCTTTTGAGATCAAACGCTCCAAATCACCGATCTGTGAAAGCGTCTGCTGTATTGCTTCCCGTTGATCTATGTTATCCTTGTAAAATTCAACAATCGCCTGTCTTTCATGAATGGCCCTGAGGTCTTTCAAGGGCATGACCAGCCATTTACGTAACAACCGACCGCCCATGGGCGTTATGGTTTTGTCAAGGATGTTGACTAAGGGAACCCCATCTTCCTGAGGGGCATGGAGTAGTTCGAGGTTGCGGATGCTGAATTTATCGAGCCATACATAATTTTCTTTTTCAAGCCGGTTGATGCGGTTGATATGACTAAGTTGTTGGTGTTTGTTTTCCTCCAGGTAGTAGAGGATAACCCCTGCTGCGGGAATACCTGATTTCATGCTTTCAATGCCAAAACCTTTAAGGTTTTTAGTTTGGAAATGGTTCAGCAGTTTATCGTAGCCAAAGTCAAAATTGAAGAGCCAATCTTCCAAAAGGAAGGTATAATATTTATCTCCAAAGTTCTTATGGAATGGCTCTTGTTGAGATTTGGAATGGAGGATTTCAGCTGGGTTCAAGCTTTTGATGATGTTCTCGATGAAAGCATTGCTTCCCTGCGTGGTAAAGAACTCTCCAGTAGAAAGGTCCAATAAGGCAATGCCCGTCTCTTCTTGGCCCATATTAACAGCAGCCAGGAAGTTATTCTCCCGATGCTGAAGGATTTTATCAGATAGGGATGTGCCGGGTGTCGCTACTTCGGTGATGCCTCGCTTTACGACATTTTTAGCTTCCTGGGGATCTTCCAGTTGGTCACAAACCGCTACTCGTTCGCCAGCCTGCACCAATTTGGGAAGGTAAGTTTCAAGGGCATGATAAGGGAAACCTGATAAATCGATCTCGGAAGCTGAACCATTGGCCCTTTTGGTGAGGGTAATGCCCAGGATATTAGCAGCTTTAACCGCATCCTCGCCAAAGGTTTCATAGAAATCTCCAACGCGGAACAACAAGATGGCATCCGGGTGCTCAGCCTTCACCTTGTAATACTGCTTCATCAGCGGTGTTTCGCTCATCTTCTTTTTGGCCACGGATTCAGTTTTTTACCTCGATTTCCAGTCTTCCAAAGTTAGTAGAAAGCAATCAGCAATCCTAACCGGATTTTCTTCATGGTGTGGATAAGTTGGAACATCTTAATAAGCCCTTATTTCAATGCTCAAAGAAAGCATCATAAGCCTTTTAATTTAGGTTCTTTTTGGTAGGAATGGTAGGCAAATTAAACATGTTAATGTTCAGCTTATGCTTTAATTAGGTTGAAATTGGGATTTTGAATTCACTACTTTTGCAGGTAATTAAGAGCCATAATTCCATGCGCAAACTATCTTTAGACGAGCTCAACCGCGATTCCTACGAAGATTATCATCAAAAGCAGAAGCTACCCCTTGTGGTAGTATTGGACAACATTCGCAGCATGCACAATGTTGGTTCTGTCTTCAGGACCTGTGATGCTTTTTTGATCGAGAAGCTTTATTTGTGTGGCATCACCGCCAAGCCACCCCATAGGGAAATCCAGAAAACAGCCATTGGTGCCACTGAAAGCGTGCAATGGGAATACAGCAAAAGCATTAAGGCGTGCATTCAGCAATTAAAAGCATCGGGTTACCAAATCATTGGTGTAGAGCAAACGGATGAGAGCGCGGATGTTACCAAGGTTACCATCGAAACTGACCAAAAATACGCACTGCTTTTTGGCAATGAGGTCGATGGAATTAGTGATGAAATCATGCAAGACCTTGACATGGCATTAGAAATACCCCAATATGGTACCAAGCATTCCCTGAACATTTCCGTTTCTTCCGGCATTGCAATATGGAAGTATGTGGAGGCTTTTATCAAGCCTTAAGTTTTGGTTATCAAGCCTTAACTTTTGTTTAATAAACGAATTAGCAAAGCTCCTAAAAGGCATCCTAACAAGTAGTAAATAAAATCGCTCCAAATAAAATGCGTACCGATGATAACCCTTCCAATGAAGTATTGACGGATCCAGGTCAAAACAAACGCATTCGATAGCTGCAGTACTTCAAGCGTGCAAGTAGCCAACAATACGATACCAGCAATTTTCCACGCATTCGTATTTTTAAAAATGGCAGCCGCTAACAGGCACCAAAAGATTTCGTACAAAACACCTCCAACTGAATTGTTAACCCAAAATGCCCAAGGCCCTTCGTAAAACTTTGAATAAAACCCAAGAGGCGTTATGATCAAAACTCCGATTATTAGTTTCATCCTTCTGGAGCTAAACAAAGCTTTGAGGTCCATAGCCATCAATTATATCAAGATTCTGAGTGCGAATGTTACCTTTGTATCTAATTTAGGCAAAAGATGCAATTTCCAAACGTCCATTACCAGCAACAGAACGCCCTTCATTTTGAGGAACTCTTGGAAAAGGATTATTTAACGCAGGCACTTGAAGGGCTTCAACAAAATTTAGGCAAGCAATTTGACCAAATCCAATTTATTATTTATTCTAACAATGGTACCAGCAATTGGCCCTTGCAACTTGAAGAACTTCCCAAGGGGGAGAAGCAGGTTTTAATTTATTTGTCGGATGAAACGGGAGCCATTCCGGAAGTTTTAAAGCCCGAATTTGACCTTATTTTCAAATGTTATTTGCCGGTTGATCACACAGATAACGTTTTTGCATTACCCCTTGGCGTGCCTTTAAGGGCTGAAGGGCAAAGGCCAACAACTTCCGGTCGACAACATCAGGTATTTTTCAGTGGTCAATTGCATTACAACCGGCAGGCTTTTTTTAGTTGGATTGCTGATGATGGATTGGACCCTCATTTGAAAGTGGACGAATTCTATCAAAAGCGCTCATACCTAATTGGTGATTATTCAGCGCGGTTTCAAAATGCCAGAATTGAATTTACAGAAGGGTTTCGAAAAGGTTTGGATTTCAATGCCTATCAGGATTTGATGAAGAATAGTCAAGTGGCTTTGTGCCCCGAGGGTTACAAAAGCCATGAAACGTTCCGTCATTTTGAAGCCCTGCAATCAGGAGCAATTCCCATTAGTAAACCGCTGCCCGATGTGTTTTATTACAGAGGCGCCCCCATTTATCAAGTAGAAGAATGGGCAATGGTGGATGGCTTGCTGGAAACATTGTTTCAAAATCCGGAGCACGCAATGCAAATTCAAAAAAAGGCCCTTCAATGGTGGGAAAACGTTTGCAGCCCACATGCCATTGCTACTTACATGGCCGACCGAATACAAAGGGTAGTGCCAGCTTAAATAGGATCATGATCCATTAATTTAATTGTTTCCATGAGGCGACTTTACTACCTGCTATCTCCAGGATTAAGAAGGTTGGTTAGGCGGATTTATTATTACCCTTTTGACTTGTATAATGCCATTACCGGTAATAGGGATCATATGGTGCCTCCCAAGGGTAAGATTTTTACCGGTTCAGGTGATTTTTTAAGGGATGGCAGAAAATTAGTGGAGCAATTTAAAGAATATGGAGGGCTCCAACCTGACCACAGGGTGTTGGATATTGGTTGTGGTATAGGCCGGGTGGCCATTCCTTTAACAGGCGTGCTTAGCGAGCAAGGAAGCTATGAGGGTTTTGATGTTGTTCAGGAAGGTATTGACTGGTGCCACAAAAAAATAACACCTCGATACCCTCATTTCAACTTCCAATACATTCCATTAAAAAATGACCTTTACAACCTGGCTACGGATCAAACCGCGGCATCAATAACCTTCCCTTATCAGGATCAAAGCTTTGATTTTATTGCTTCTATCTCTGTATTTACACACATGTTACCATCTGAAACCACGCATTATTTTACAGAAATTGCAAGAGTCCTCAAACCTTCCGGCCGATGTTTTGCCACCTTTTTTATCTTTGGCGAAGCCCGTGAACAATTATTTGAAAAGGATGCCATTCCCCTTTTTAAACACGACAGCACCTTGAATGGCGCACGCTATTTCCTACATGATCCTAAGGTAGTAACTGCCAATTTGGGGTATCAATATGCTTGGTTAGCAAAAGCTTTAGAAGCGAACGGTTTAGAAATGGTAGGCTTTTATCCGGGTTGGTGGGCAGGTGATATTGATCGCAGTGAAGCCCTCAATTTTCAGGACGTCTTGATTATAAATCCCAAAATTAAGTGAAAAACTTGGGTAAGATGGCTTAAAAAATGGCAGGATTTTCCGATTTTTGCAGCTTCAATTTAATATAGCAAATACCTTCAAAATCAAATTTTAATGCCCCAAATCGGTGATATTTTAACCGTTACCCTTACCCTGTTCGCTGTTATAGACATGTTGGGCAACATTCCGGTTATTGTTTCCTTAAGGAAAAAAGTAGGTCACATCCAATCCGGCAAAGCTACTATTACTGCTGGTTTGCTTATGATCTCTTTTTTATTTTTAGGCGAAAGGATCCTAAGCTTGATCGGCATTGATGTCCTTTCTTTTTCTTTGGCGGGCGCCATCGTAATCTTCATCATCGGTCTGGAAATGGTTTTGGGGGCTGATTTCTTTAAATCAGAATACAGCTCTACCAGTACGAGCATTGTACCGGTGGCTTTTCCTTTAATAGCTGGTGCCGGTTCTTTAACCACCCTTTTATCGTTGAGAGCGGCATACAGCATTTATACCCTGCTGATTGGTATTGTCATTAACCTTATCATCATTTTTATTGTGCTTAAAACCACTGGCTGGCTTGAGAAAAAGTTAGGTACCAACGGCATTGAAATTTTAAGGCGTGTTTTTGGTATCATTTTACTTTCCATTGCCATCAAGCTTGCCAAAGATAGCATTGCTAATTGGGTGGGTTGATGTTGAAGGCATGATTAGCAATTTTACTTAATGGTACCCGCCATTCCACGCAGCGATCTTCAACTACAAATTTTTTTATTGGGGTGGGCTCTTCTTAATGGGTATGCTTCTTTTACTCCTTGATTGTTTTCGGCTTTTTCTAAAACAATTTTGGTAAGCATGGGGCCTAATAAACCAAAGAAAAAGGTGGTTATGGTAATGGCGGTAAATATGTTTGCCCAATTTCATCACCTAAGGTTTGAGCCCGGTTAATGATTGCTGGTCCTAAACCACTTAATTGTTGCTTAAGAGCGAGGGTTAAGCATATGGCAACTCCTGATTGGTAAAGGTTTCCAAAGCCGAATAAGCTCCTTACATTTGGGTAAAGTTTACCAAGCGATGCCCTTAATAAGGTACCTGTCGTTAGGCAGGCCATTCGAACGAAAGTATAGACAATACCGATGGTGCCTAAGGGTTTCATTGATGCCAAATGGAGATTGGCCCTGGCAATGGTAAAAAATAGAATGAAAAACAGGGGAGGTATGCCCAAGCCAATAGGTAAAAACTTGTATTAAGCGGAGGTTTGCCTATTGATGTATGGCTTAAATTCTCGAGCTTAACGGGCATTCGAAATGTTCTAAGTAATACAAAAATTAAATCAACTCTAAGATTTAAGGCTTAAATGGTTAACGAACTTGTTCGCTCATCAAAGTGCTCTTGTATATACTCTAATATTGCTTCAGGTGATAAGTAAAATTGACTGTAATGCTGTAGCACTGGATTGTCTTCTACATTTTTTCGTATTTCACTGGCCCAATCAAATAGTTCCCAACCCAATCCGTGCTCGATAACTTTACAGTTGGTGGACTTTTCATACTTATTCCGCAAGTTGTAAAAAGGGTAGGCAAGCCCTTGTTTTAAAATTCTGGTTGTTTTCATTTGCTCATATTCTACGATATGGGCGAGCTGTTGGCCTATGATGCCTACCTGGGCACTAAAACTTAAATTGGGAAGAAGCGCGGGTGATAATTCCTGAACGGTTTTTTTACTGATGATGATTTGATAAGCGCGTTTTTGTTTAGGAACCATTAAACGCCCAATAAAAGGTCTACTGGAAACTGGAAATAAGGTTTTTGATGCTTTAAAGGCAATGGGAACCGCTCTTAATTCAGGAAAATGGGACAGGGCCGTTAAAGCAATTTTTTCATACCGCTCGGGTATTTGCTTATGGATGCCGTAATCATTTTGTAAATT
The DNA here is from genome assembly GCA_964561545.1 of uncultured Sphingobacteriales bacterium. Classification (GTDB taxonomy): domain Bacteria; phylum Bacteroidota; class Bacteroidia; order CAILMK01; family CAYYUA01; genus CAZLQF01. The sequence continues at coordinate 75,545 of CAZLQF010000010.1, read as the reverse complement.
CTCCATGCGAATTTTTGGTATCGTCTCCATGAGCCAACCTTTTTAAAATTAAGGAGTCTTCTTGATCTTCGATTTCTGATTTGATGTATTCACGGTATCTTCTTTGGGAATTGACAATTGTTTCAAACTCTTTTCTAATTCATCCAAGGCCTTTGAAGCTTTGTTAAATTCTCCTTTACCGGTTAAATCCAAATAGTTGTTAAAGGCATTTTTGGCTTGCTCAATCAAGCGTTTTTGGCCTTTAGCCATTGCTTCTTGGGTTCGGGTGGTCGCAGTATCTGTTTTGGTAGGGGTTTGGCCTTTAATAAGCCCCGATAATGCTTTATCGAAAGTTTCAGCATAACTGATGTTGTCATTGATCATGGTAACCACAAGCCGAAGTTCGGGGTAAGCGGCAGTTTCGGACTGTAGGTAAATGGGTTCTACGTAGAGCAAGGTGTTGTTTATAGGAATGGCCAACACATTACCTCTGATAACATTAGAGCCTCTTTGGTTCCATAGGGCCAATTTTTGCGACAAATAAGAATCCTGGTCTATTTTGGTTTCAACTTGCTGGGGGCCAAGCGTGCGCTTTTCCTTGGGGAATTTATAAGCCAAAAAACGGCCATAATTTTCACCATCACACAAGCCGGCAATCCAACCAATAGCTACTTGGCGGTTTTTAGGCGTAAAAGGCATCATCAAGGTGAATTCTGACTCGTTAGATTTCGGTAATTCCCACATGACGTAGTAGGGATCTACTGGTTGGATTTTGCTGTGGTACTTCTCCGTGGCACGGGTCCAAAGGTCCTCTTGGTTGTAAAATACACTCGGATCGTTCATGTGGTACTTCGAATAAATATGGCCCTGGGCCATTAACAGATCTACCGGGTAGCGTACATGGTCTTGAAGTGCTTGAGGCATGTTTGATTTTGGCTGGATAAGGTCAGGAAAAATGTCATCCCAAAGGTTGATGATGGGATCTTCTTCATCGTACTGGTACAAGTTGACTTCGCCCTCATAGGCATTCACTACCGCTTTTACGGAATTCCGCACATAATTGGACCCTCTGAATTGGGGGCTTATTACATTGTTCAAAGCCCGCCTTCTATCTCCTTCCTGGTAATCGATGGTTTCATAACCTGAAAATTCCTTGCTGTAAGGCATGTTGTCAGAGGTGGTATACCCGTCAATGATCCAGTAAAGCTTGCCTTCGTTGAGCACAATATAGGGGTCTTGATCCCAATGCAGAAATGGCGCAAGTGTCTTAACCCTTTCTCTAACATCCCGGTTGAACATGATGCGGCTTTCGTCTGTAGGATAGTCGGACAAAAGCAATTGCGATCCATCAAATTTCCAGCCGTAAATAAATTGCCGCCAAATGTTGGAAAGCTCAACACCACCTGAGCCATCATACCTGTTGTACGCATTTTTATCTCCTTTGGGATAATCAAATTCCTGCTCTTTGGAGTTGGATATTACGTGTTCATCCGTTTGCTCACCATAATAAATTTGGGGTTGGGTCACTTGGAGGTCTTTGTATTGGCTTTTAGGCGGAATGTCTTTAATGAGCATGTTGGGCAACCCCTCAGAAGTAAAATCGCTAACATCCGTCATCGTAATGCCGTAGCCATGGGTATATTTAAACCGCTTATTAACAAAAGTCTCGCTTTGATCGGGAAGATTTGAGGTTTCCATTTCCCTTGCAGACACCATCATTTGACGGTACCGGTCGTTAATTTGGTAGCGATCGATGTCGATATCCTTGAATTCGTAGTACAGGCGGATTTCCTGGAATTGCTTGTAAACAGCGTCCAATGCTCGCCAATCCCAAAGTCTTATATTTTCAAAGAGCTTTTTATTCTGGTTCACCATATCTCTTGAAAAACTGTCTTCAACAGGATACTCACGTTCTTCTACTTGATCCAGGCCATAACCAAATTTTGTCAACTCAATATTGTTGGTAATGTAGGGTTTTTCAAAAGTAATTTCATTGGGTTCAACCCTTAGCCATTGGAAAAAATTGGGGATCAATGCCAAACCAAACAGCCAGACTGCTAAAAGTGTGATGCCCATGGGTTGTAAGATAAATAGTTCAGGATTGGGTGAAAAACGCTTGGACCAATCTGCTATTAGGTTTCTTAAAGGAGGGAACATCAAAATAAGGCCGCATATGGCTGTTATACCTGAAACAATGTAATAACCAGGCAATTGGACATGTACATCGGTCCAACCAGCACCAGTCACAGCGCCTCTTTCTGAAAACAATAAATGGTAAATGTTCAGGTATTTCCCAAAAGCAAAAACAAGTAATAAAAGGCCAAGATTTAAGAACACTCCATTGTACAACTGGGCTTTAACTTTTTCCTGAACAACAGGTAATTGAAAGGTCATGTTGTTATTGGACTGAATCCTGGCAAAGGTTGCAAATAAGGTAGTGATGAGGCCTACCAAGAGTAGCAGCACCATTAAATAATACAGCTGATCCAAAAATGGAAGGGAAAACATGTAAAATCCGGCATCATTGCTAAAGATAGGTTCGGTGACTCCAGCATTTTTTTTGAATAAAAATTTCAGGATCATTTCCCATTGGTTCCATCCCCAGGAAGCACCTATTATCCCACCTATGCCGATGGGCCAAAGCTTACTGATTTTTAATTGAGCGGGTAAAGGGTAAATGATCAAGGCAGTGATTAGTAAACCAAATGCCAAGCCAACGGCTAAAAAGCCTAATTTGTATAAAATCTCGGCCCAAAACCGGGTGCCATAGCCAAGGTTTTCAAACCATAAATAATCGCCCCAAAAACTTAAGAAGCCAAAAAACAGGATGGTGAATATACCAAACCCAATACCGCCTGCGATAATGGCCTTTCGTTGCTTGGTGACGCCCAATAAAATCAGGAGTGCTGTAACTCCAAGCAATAATAAAATAATGGCATTGTACATCCCCTTCTAATTTTTAGCCTTTACAATTTATGACCCCTGTCTAAGACATTGCCAAAATATAAATAATGATCAAGAAAAATTATTGCTATAATATTTTAAATTTTACACATGTGAAACGCTTTTAAATGGAAGTACTTAACAATATATCCTCCTCCTTTTCATAAAATTAGTTTGTCAAATAATCCAAGCGGGATTACTTTATTATCGCTTATTGTTTCAAATAAAGCTATTTTGGTTGATAATGCTAAAGTCGACTTACTGGTTTAGTTAATTTAAGTAAAAGATGACGTATTGTTTTAGTTAAGGATGAGTTGTTTAATTTGCTTTGGTTATCAACTCAAACTACTGTTTATGAAGTTCTTGATTCAAACTTTATTGATCCTGGCCCTTTTTGCCCCCATTAAAGTTGGGCATGGCCAGGAAGATCATAAGCCTAAACAGCATTACCTCGATTTTGGACCGGGATGGAGTTTTACGCGGGTCAAGGACATGGGGATGTCGCCTTTAACCTACCAAGGCCATCATATCTTTCCATCGTTGAAGTATCTCAGCAACACCCAAGACAGTATGGTTCATAAACTTGAGTTACAATTCCGGTATGGTACAACCCAACCAAAGATCTATCCTGATAAAACTGAATCCAGCGTAACTTCCATGCGAGCTGATATAGACTATACCCAACTCAGGAAAGCCGGTACTTTTTTTAACGATAACTACGAATGGTGGTTCGGTGGAAGTTGGATTACCTTTTTTGCCATGCGTTCACATAACAATTATTCCAACAATGCTTACAATTACGACTTTGGGACGGCTTTTTCTTTGTCGGGAAAGTTTAGAAGGCAATTTCAACTATTTGATCATTTAGCCGCAGCTCATTTTCAGTTTTTGGTGCCTTTGGTTACGGGTGTTATAAGGCCTCGCTTTGCATCATCAAGGCCTAAGGGCATAGATCCTGGCGAATCTTTCAATGTAAAGAATTTTAGGCAAAGCATGGATATTGTGACCTTCAATCATTACCAACGCATCAACACCAAATTGTACTTAAGGTATTTTCTGGATAATGGGAATTACCTGCAGGTAACTTATGCCTGGGACTATTACCATTTTGATAAGCTAGAGGCGAACGAGCTTTGGGCAGCATCACATGGGGTTTATTTTGCAACCGGGTTTAAATTCTAAGGCAATGCGTAATGTAATTGTTATTTGGTTTGTGGCAGTTTCTCTTGGATTTGGATCCTGTGAAAAAGCTTTCATGGAAGATGATCCAGTCAACGATCCGGTCAAGAACTTTGAAATACTATGGGAAACCTTTGATCAAAAATACCCTTACTTTCCTTTTAAATCCATTAATTGGGATTCCATTCATGACGTTTACCGCCCCAAAGTGTACCAAGGCATGAGCGACCAGGAATTGTTTGATGTTATGGCCAACATGTTGTTCCATTTAAAAGATGGCCATGTTAACATCGAGTCAGATTTCGACCGCTCCCGCTACTGGCAAATGTTCCTGGATGCACCCCCCAATTTTGACTGGCCTACGGTGGAACGGGAATACCTTGAGGACGATCATTTAATTTCAGGGCCTTTGAGGAATACGGTGTTAAAAGATTCAGTGGGGTACATTTATTACGGTAGTTTTGGAAGTGAGGTCAAGCCTGATAACATTGACTTTGTCATTGATCGGTTTAAAAACAAAAAAGGCATTATACTGGACGTAAGGAACAATGGCGGGGGCAGTAATAACAATGCATGGTTGCTGGCCAGCCGTTTTGCCGATCAAGAGCGGTGGGTCATGAATGAACAATTAAAGGCTGGACCGGGGCATGATGAATTTACAGGAAGGTTTAGAAGGTATGTAGAGCCGCAAGGAGACCGTCAATTTACCAAGTCAGTGGTACTGCTAACCAATCGATCAACTTTCAGTGCCGCCAATGACTTTACGTTGATGATGAGCGCATTTCCCCATGTAACCCAAATCGGTGATACCACCGGTGGAGGAGGTGGATTTCCCATTCACAGTGAACTGCCCAATGGCTGGACTTACCGCTTCTCATCTACCATTACTGAAGCTCCGGATGGTACTAATGTTGAATTTGGTATACCCCCGGATGAGGTTGTGTATATGAATGATACCAATGCATTAAAAGGAAGGGACCCTATCATTGAAGCAGCTATGGATGAAATCCTGCGATAATGGAGCAGCTTCAAGTATTTGATTCAAAGCTTTTTTAAATTTTACACAACTTGAAGCCTTTAATACAACATCAATAATGATAATTTGAAAATTTGAGCATTGTTTTGATGGCACTTTACTCAATTCTGAAAATAAATCAATGATCATTGTGTATAGTTCTGGCCGGCTTTGCATTGGTTATCAAGCACAAAGAAAAATTTGTGAGGCCCCGAGAAAAACAAATATTTTTAGAAATTATGGCCTTTGTGGTAATTTTGTTACTTTTATCAAAAATCTAATAGCAACTTAATGGCTTATGCCCGAGCCTAATGGCTTACCATCAAAATTTGAGATTAAAAACTTTATAATCAATGACGCAGCATCAACAAAAACTGGATTTCAACAGAATTCTTATAGCCAATCGCGGAGAGATTGCCATTCGCATCATGCGTGCGGCTACTGAATTAAACATACGAACGATATCCGTTTACACCTATGAAGACCGTTATTCCCTTCATCGATATAAGTCAGATGAAGCCTACCTCATTGGTAAGGAAGATGATCCCTTGAAACCTTACCTTGATGTAGAAGAGATCATCAACCTTGCCAAAAATAAGAATGTGGACGCCATTCACCCAGGTTATGGTTTTCTTTCCGAAAATGTGGAATTTGCTAGAAGATGCCGGGAAGAAGGCATTGTTTTTATTGGTCCCAAACCTGAAACCATGGAAAGGCTTGGGGATAAGGTCAAAGCCAAAAAAGTGGCCCGCGAAGTGGACGTGCCCGTAATAGAAGACAGCCAGGTAGACCTTTCCAACGATGAACTGGCTGAGCAAGAAGCGGATCGCATAGGGTATCCGGTGATCCTTAAGGCTGCTGCTGGTGGTGGTGGTCGTGGAATGCGTGTAGTTTATGACCGGCAGGAATTAAGGCAATCCTTTTCCGATGCTAAAAGGGAAGCTGGTAAAGCATTTGGGGAGGACACGGTTTTTATAGAAAAATACATCGAGGAACCCAAGCACTTAGAAGTCCAACTTCTGGGAGACAATTACAACAATGTGGTTCACCTTTATGAACGCGATTGTTCAGTTCAAAGGCGCTTCCAAAAAGTGGTGGAAGTAGCTCCTGCACCGGGAGTTTCCCAGGAAACCAAGCAAAAATTGTATGATTACGCCCTTAGGCTGGGCAATCATGTAGAATACAACAATGCCGGTACGGTCGAATTTTTGGTGGATGCTCAAGAAAACATTTATTTCATTGAGGTGAACCCCAGGATCCAAGTAGAGCACACCATTAGCGAACTTGTAACCGATGTGGACATTGTTAGGTCCCAGATTGTGATCGCTATGGGGTACAAGCTTTCCGATAAATACATTTACATTGAAAAACCAGAGGACGTTAACTTTCACGGTTATGCCATTCAATGCCGGATCACGACCGAGGACCCGGATAACAATTTTACACCTGATTATGGGCGGATCATCGCTTACAGAAATGCAGCCGGATTTGGTATTAGGTTGGATGAAGGCAGTTCTTATCCAGGGGTTAAGATATCGCCTTTCTTTGATTCCATGCTTGTCAAGGTTTCTTCTTATGGAAGAACATTAAAAGGAGCCAGCGAGCGGCTTCAACGAGCATTGGCTGAGTTCAGGATCAGAGGTGTTAAAACCAACATGGCCTTTTTAACCAATGTGATCAGTCATCCTGTATTCCAAGAAGGGAAGGCCACTGTTCAGTTCATATCCAAACACCCCGAATTGTTTGAATACCCCCCCAGGTTGGATCGTGGGACCCGCACTTTGAATTACCTGGCCAACGTGATCGTTAATGGTAATTCAGACGTTAAAAACGTGGACCCGAACAAGAAGTTTAGAACGCCTAAAGTCCCTGAATTCGATAAATTTGCGCCCTTTCCGGATGGTACTAAGCAAAAGCTTGAGGAATTAGGACCCGAACAATTTAGCGAATGGTTGAAGAATGAAAAGGCCATCCATTACACGGACACCACTTTTCGGGACGCCCACCAATCTCTATTGGCAACAAGGGTAAGAACACTGGACATGCTCAAAGTGGCCGAAAGTTATGCCAAAAATCACCCGCAAATATTTTCTATGGAAGTATGGGGTGGGGCTACTTTTGATGTGGCCATGCGGTTCCTGAAGGAAGATCCGTGGAAAAGGCTTCATGACTTGAGGCAGGCCATGCCCAATCTTTTATTACAAATGTTGTTGCGTGGCTCCAATGCGGTGGGTTATACCGCTTATCCCGATAACCTGGTGGAAAAATTCATCGAAAAAGCTTGGGAAACTGGCATTGATATTTTCAGGATCTTTGACTCCCTTAATTGGGTAGAGGCCATGAAGGTCAGCATCAAAGCTGTTAGGGAGCGAACCAATGCCATAGCCGAAGCGTGTATTTGCTATACTGGGGATATTACCGATCCTGAAAGAACCAAATATAACCTTCAGTATTACCTTGATCTTGCCAAGCAGCTTGAAGATCAAGGAGCGCACATATTGGCCATTAAAGACATGGCAGGGCTGCTTAAACCCTACGCAGCGGAGTTGCTTATTCGTGAGCTAAAAAATACCGTTAATATTCCTGTACATTTGCATACACATGATACCTCATCCATGCAACCTGCTACTTATCTAAAGGCCATTGAAACAGGCGTGGATGTGGTGGATGTAGCCATTGCCTCCATGTCCGGTTTAACCTCGCAACCCAACTTCAACTCGCTTGCTTATGCCATGGAAAGCAATGACCGCAACCGGCCATTTGATAAGTATTCGCTCAATGAGTTTTCCAATTATTGGCGGGATGTTCGGGATTTTTATTATCCCTTTGAATCTGAATTAAGATCTGGTACAGGCGAAGTTTACGAGCACGAAATTCCGGGTGGTCAATATTCTAATTTAGGGCCGCAAGCCCGGGGCATGGGCCTTGACGATAAATTCGAGACCATCAAGCACAACTACAAAGAGGTCAACAAGCTATTTGGGGATATTGTCAAGGTAACGCCTTCCTCCAAAGTGGTGGGTGATTTGGCTTTATTTATGACTTCCAATGGATACACGCCTGAAGACATTATTAACAAGGGCAATGAGATATCCTTCCCGGATTCGGTTAAATCATTTTTTAGAGGTGAACTGGGGCAGCCTCATGGCGGATTTCCTGAGCAAATGCAAAAAATGGTGCTCAAAGGGGAGCAACCCTTTACAGATCGACCCAATGCCCATCTTGAGCCAATAGATTTTGATAAGGAATTTGCCGAGTTCCAGGAAAAATACGATGAATACCGGAACTTCCTGGATTTCCTTTCCTATAAGTTGTATCCCAAAGTTTATGATGATTTTTACAACAATCAGCTCGAATATGGGGATGTCTCTAAGATCCCGACTCCGGCATTCTTATTCGGCTTGCATAACAATGAGGAGATTTTGGTTGAAATTGACCAGGGCAAAACCATTATTGTTCAATTCATGGAGGTTAGTGAACCGGATGAAGAAGGTATGCGTACCGTCTTCTTTAAGTTGAACGGCCAAAACCGTAACATTGAGATCAAGGATGAGGCCATCCAGTCTCAGAAGGTGGTGCACCGAAAAGCAGAAAAGGACCATGAAGTAGGTGCCCCACTGCAAGGTCGACTTTCCAAAATCTTAGTAGAAGAAGGGCAAGAAATAGCCAAAGGTGAATCCTTGTTTGTGTTCGAAGCTATGAAAATGGAAAGCACCGTCACTTCCCCAGTAGATGGTAAAGTGGCCAAGATCCACTTGTCAGAAGGTACGATGCTTGAACAAAGTGATCTGGTGATTGAGTTGGAGTGAAAAGGGCCCTAATGAATTCAAACCTGTTCAAAAGCAAAAGAGCTATGTACATAAAAAAGGCTTTAGCTAAACCAGCTAAATCCAAGTAAGGCTTTATCGTTTAAAGCATTTCGGTATGCTTCATGTACAACCTTAGCTTTGAATTTAGGCGAGCATTTCTTTTGCTGAGTTTTTGTTACCTAATTTCCGATTTTTCGAGGTAAACCAATGTAACCGCTTGCGCGAAAAATCAGGTTTGCTTCAGTTTTTCGATGAAGAGACGCTTAAACACTTATGGTTTGTGGTTGGTCCGAGTTAAAGACTCGGACGAAGAGGGGTTCCCACGAACTGCCATTTAATTGTTAATTATTGAAAACGAGGTAAGAAGGTGTTTCCGGTAAGGGTTTAAATAAGAATTTAATAAACTGAATTGAGGGTAGTTTGCTGCAAATAAAAAAAGGACTTATCCGCCGGAGGCGGACAAAACCCTTTTTTGTATCGGTGGGCACTGATGGATTCGAACCATCGACCTTCTGCTTGTAAGGCAGACGCTCTGAACCAACTGAGCTAAGTGCCCATTTTCCTGCAAAGCGAGTGCAAAATTAAAAATTATTTCAATGCTTAGAACAAATATCTGGAAGATTTTTTTATTCCAATATTTGCCCTTCATCAGGCGTTTTTAACCGTGAGCCATTGCAAGAATTTGTTGTATTTTTGTTTTAAGCTATGGGTTGGTTAAAACAATCATTTCTATATCTCCTGATTATAGCATTGCTATTGGCATCCAGTAGTTATTTGTTCATCCTTACCTATGAGGATGAAATCAAAGGAACCTTGATCCATCAGCTAAATCAGCACCTACTGGGGCAGGTTAAAGTCAATGATATGAGCATTGCTCCCTTTCAAAATTTTCCAAGTGTAGCGGTTAATTTGGATGAGGCGGTCTTGAAAAAAGAAAACTTTGGTGATCAGGAAAAACTGGCTGCTTTTAAGCAGGTGTATGTTTCCCTGGATTTTTATGAGTTTTTGCAGGGGCGGTATGTGGTTGAAAAGGTCTTGCTTGATAATGGTGCATTGAATTTAAGGGTTGACGAAAATGGTAACAAGAATTACCAAATTTTCAGCATGGATAAGGGACAAGATCCAGGTAGGGAATCCAATTTTAATTTTGACGTTCAGCAAATCCGAATTACACAAACTTCCTTTCTTTATAAAAACCAAATCAAAGAAATAGCCTTCAAAGGTTTTTTTGATGCGGTCAACCTTCAAGGCCAATTCAAGGATCAGGACTTTAAACTAAAAGCGGATTTGAAATCGCTGGTAGAGCAGTTTAAGATCGAAAATGTGAACTACATTGAGCAAAAGAAAGTCAACCTCCAAACAACTTTGCAAGTTGATGGTAAAAACGAACTATATGAAGTGAAGGAAGGCAACTTGAGAATAGCTGGTGCGGATTTTAACCTGGAAGGGGAGCTAACCAATCAAGCAAAAGGTTATGAACTTAACGTCCATGTAAATGGCAAAAAAAACCGGCTCTCTACGCTTTTGGCGTTGCTGCCAAGGGAGGCCCGAAATAAGTTTGATCAATACCAGGGCAAAGGGCAAATCCAATTTGAGGCAGCGATTACCGGCAAAATGAGTCCCATTCACAATCCCCGCATCAATGTAGACTTTGGCATAGAGGATGGCACCATAGAAAGAACAGATGTGGACCAAAAACTGACCAGTGTAAATTTCCAGGGTCGCTTCACCAATGGCAATAAAAAAGATTTGGTGACCAGTTTCTTAAAAGTTGAGGATTTTGAGGCCAAGTTGAATAGCCGCGAAGTTTTGGGCTCCATGTCCATTAACAACTTTAAGAATCCTTATTTGAATTTGGATCTCAAAACCAATGTTAATCTAAAAGATGTAAACGACTTCTTGCAGCTTTCCAGGTTTGGGGAAGTTAATGGAGATATCATCCTGGATGGTTCATTTGCAGGAAGAATTGATGACCTCAAACAGGTTGAAACCATTCACAAAGCCAATTTCAAAGGCAATTTCAATTTAAAAGATGTTAACATTATACCGAAAAAGGCACAACTTCCTTACAAGCAATTAAATGGAGATTTTAGGTTCAACGGGGATGATTTGTTGATCAAACATTTTGAAGGCTATGTGGCCCAAAGTGATTTTGACCTTTCAGGCAGGGTTGACAACCTCTCTTCTTTCATTTTTTTACCGGATGAACAATTACAAGTAAAAGCAGACCTTAAAAGCGATAAAATTGATATTGAACCGTTGATCAAAACAGAATACAACCAAGAGCAGCAAGACAGCGTGGTAACTTTTGCCTTGCCGGACTATTTGAACATGGATTTAAAAATTGAAGCGAACAATGTTAATTATTACCGCTTCTCGGCTCAAAACGTAGAAGGTGCGCTGAATTACCACCATCAAAAAGTGGATATATCAGGTTTGGATTTTGAATCCATGAATGGCAAGGTTCGATTGAATGGGTCTTTTGCCAATAGAGATAACGGCAATCTGGAAGCCAATTTGAAGGCCAATTGCGAGGAAATCAACATTCAACAGTTATTTCACGAGTTTTACAATTTTGGCCAGAATTTTATTACAGATCAACAAATCAAAGGCACCATGAATGCAGACATCGATCTCTCAGCTCATTGGGATGAGCATTTGAATGCCCTAAATGATAGCCTGAGGGTCAACGCTGATTTAAGTATTGATCAAGGTGAGTTGGTTAATTTTACCCCTATTACCAAGCTGGCTGGGTTTATTAAAATTGATAAACTGAAACACCTGAAATTTCAAAAACTGGCCAACAATATTCGCATCAACAACCGTGTGGTCAATATACCTCAGATGGAAATCCGTTCGGATAAGTTTGACATGCGCATGATGGGCACGCATACTTTCAATGACCAAATCGATTACCGGTTCCAGGTTAACATTTCCGACATCCTTTTCGGCAAACAAGAGGATTACCAAACTGAATATGGGAAAGTGGTCCATGAAGAGGATGGCAACATGAACCTATTTGTACACATGGTAGGGGATGCGGCAGATCCTCAAATAAAATACGACCGAAAAGCGGTAGCAGATAAGCTCCAAACTGATTTTCAAACAGAAGGAGAAGAATTAAAGGAAGCAATCAAAAAAGATAAAGAAAATAAGAATAAGGGCGATGAATATGAGCTTGAGTGGGATGATTAAAACTCGAATCTTAAATCCTCAAAATTGCAACAGCTAATGAAAAATGCCTCCTAATGAGCGAAGTTGTTAAAATGCTTCAGTTGCTTTTTGTTGGTTTCAAATTTTGAAATTCGAATGTATAAGATAATCATTGTTAGGTAACGGATTAACAATTTAAGTAACCCGGTATTAAGCGGGTTTTAAAGCGAGGGATCAAGTATGTTTGGCTATAAAAGAAAAAGGTTGTGGAAAGGGGCACTGCTTTTGTTTGCGCTGTTGATAAGTGTTGCCTCTTTACTCTACACCAATTATTTGGTGGATAAACTTATGGAAGAGGAAGAGCGAAAGGTCAAACTTTGGGCTGATGCCTACCGTCAATTGAATACCAATCAAGGATCAGGGGATTTAACATTCCTGGTCAATTTCATCCGTCAAAACAAAACTGTTCCGGTGATTTTGGTCAATGAAAAGGGCAAAATACTTTCTTACCGGAATTTTGATACCACACGCACAGACCTCCGGGAAGCGCTCAAAGAGATTAAAGCAACGCGTGATCCCATCAGGCTCAAAGTAAGCGAAGGCAATTTTAATTACATTTATTACAAGGATTCAATTCTGGTGCGCCAATTAAGGTATTTTCCCTACATTCAGTTGCTGGTTATAGCATTGTTTTTTGGAGTGGCCTATTTTGCATTTTCTGCATCACGTAAATATGAGCAAAACCGTGTTTGGGTAGGGCTTGCTAAAGAAACAGCCCATCAACTGGGTACACCGCTTTCTTCCTTGATGGGATGGATCCAATATTTAAAAACTTCCAAGGGGCAACTGAATGAACAGATCCTTAATGAATTGGAAAAAGATGTGGACCGCTTACAGGTGGTTACCAACCGGTTTTCCAAAATAGGCTCCATGCCGAACCTTGAGGTTCGTAATCTGTATGATGAGATCTGCAATACAGTTGAATATTTGAGAAGCCGTTTCTCCAATAAAGTGAACATAGAAATTGATGAAAATTCGAATAGGCAGGTCCAGGTTCCCTTGAACGTTTCCCTGTTTACCTGGGTTATTGAAAACCTAATAAAAAATGCTATTGATGCCACGGACCATGAAGGAACGATCTCTTTTTACATTGAAGAAAGAGATAAAGGGGTTTGCGTAGATGTTACGGATACTGGGAAGGGCATTAACCGGTCTGATTTTAAAACAGTCTTCAATCCTGGCTACAGCACACGCAAAAGAGGTTGGGGTTTGGGGCTTTCCTTAACCAAGCGTATCATCGAGCATTACCATAAAGGCCAGATTTTCGTCAAATCTTCTGAACCCAACCAAGGAACGACTTTCCGGATTAAACTTTCAAAGGAAATACGGTAAAATGTTGGCTTTTAGCTATTGGTAATAAAGCCAAAACAAGGCCTTAGCATCTTTGAACCTTAAACTTAGGACAATTATAAGCCAGGAAGCACCAAAAAAGGGCCAACCGAAACATGGCACTCAACTTCTGATCCCCATTCTGGTTTTACCAATCAAGAATTAACCAAACCTCCCTGAATTTCCTATTTTTGCGCATTAAATCAAGCTTTTATGATTCGATCGATGACAGGTTACGGGCAGGCCAAAGGTGAGACGAATAAAATCAGCGCTAATGTGACCATCAAAACCTTGAATAGCAAGAATTTTGATTTGAATATTCGGATGCCTCAATCCTTTTATGACCGGGAAATTGAATTGCGAAATTTTCTTAATAAACAATTAACCCGCGGTAAAGCTTTTTTAACCCTGGAGGTTACCTTTACCGACCCTACCAAGCTTAAAAAGAACATTAATAAAGACCTGATCAAACTTTATCACCAGGAACTTGATCAAGTTGCTACCGACTTAAACCTCGATAAAAGCAATTTATTGAATACATTGTTGAACCTGCCTGAGATTTTTGAAACACCGGAAGATGAGGACATTGAAGATGAATGGCGTAAAATCCTTGAAGTTACCGAAGTTGCTGTCCAGCAAGTAGATGAATTTAGAAAGAAGGAAGGCCACGACCTTAAGCAAAATTTCTTGAATTATTTGGAAACCATCCAAGCCAAAACCAAAGAAATTGAAGCCAAAAAAGATGAACGGATTGAATATGTTCGTCAAAAATTAAAGGACCGACTTCAGGAATTAGAAGGAAGTGTAGAAATTGACCAGAATCGTTACGAACAGGAAGTTATGTATTATGCGGAAAAAATGGACATAACTGAAGAATTGGTGCGCCTCCAAAACCATTGTAAGCATTTCAGGGATACCATGGATGAGGAAAGCGGTGGTAAGAAATTAAACTTCATATCACAGGAAATGGGCCGTGAGATCAATACAATCGGGGCCAAAGCCAACGATTACAATATTCAGGAAACGGTTGTAACGCTTAAAAATGAACTGGAAAAAATTAAAGAACAAGTCCAAAATATATTATAGTCCATGTCCGGTAAACTGATCATTGTCTCAGGTCCCTCTGGCTCAGGCAAAACTACTGTTGTCCACCATTTAATCGATCATTTTACTGAACTGGCATTTTCAGTCTCTGCCACTACAAGGGAGGTTCGAGGTAAGGAACAAGAGGGGTTGGATTATTATTTTCTTAAGCCAGCCGATTTTAGGGAAAAAATCCAGGCTGGCGAATTTTTGGAATACGAGGAAGTTTATCATGGCTTGTATTACGGGACTTTAAGAACAGAGCTTGAGAGGCTTTGGGGGCAAAATCAAATACCGGTTTTGGACATTGATGTAAAAGGAGCGGTCAACATTAAAAAGCATTTCGAAGGCACTACCCTTTCTATATTTATTCATCCCTGCTCTATGGAAAACCTGGAAGCAAGGTTAAAAAAACGGCATACCGAAAACAATGAAGGCATCAAAACCAGGTTGAAGAGGGCAGAACAAGAGATAAAATTTGCCGAGGAATTTGATGAAGTACTTATGAACGAGGATTTAAATGAAACCTTTTCCTTGGCCAAAACCCATGTTAAATTCTTTATCAATTCATGAAAATAGGCTTGTTTTTCGGCTCATTCAATCCCATTCATGTGGGGCATTTGATCATTGGAAGCTATTTTGTGGAATATAGCGAACTCCAAAATGTTTGGTATATGATATCGCCACAAAGTCCATTTAAAAAACGCTCCAATTTGTTAAATGAGTACGACCGATTGGAATTGGTGAGGCTGGGGGTAGAGGATGATGACCGGTTAAAGCCCTCTGATATTGAATTCAAACTAACGCAACCCTCCTATACCATTCATACCTTGCTACATTTGCAAGAAAAATATCCCAACCATGAATTTGTATTGTTAATGGGAAGTGACACTGTGGATACGCTACCCAAATGGAAGAATTATGAAGAAATATTGGAAGCGCATGAAATTTACGTTTATCCAAGGCCCAACCAACCCATGCAACAATTTAAGGATCATGCCAATGTGACTTACTTTGATAATGCACCCTTGGTTGAGATCTCATCCAGCTTCATCCGCAATTCCATTAAGGCGGATAAATCGGTACGCTATTTGGTACCGCAGCCTGCATTGGATGCCATTCATCGCTGGGGATTTTACAAGTAAATATTAAGCCAATTCAAATTTTAGAGGGTAGGGCTTTCAAAGAAATTGGTACATACAAACAATTTTTTATAGAATTGAAACAGGTTTTTAAATCAAAAAAATTAAGGAGATGAAAGATCTTACAGCGCTTTTTTGCCTCTTATTCGCTTGTACAACCCTGTTTGCACAGGATGATGTTGAAACCATTACTTCTCCGCTAAAATCAATGCAAGGCCATGAAGCAGATGTTAACTGCGTAGCCTATTCACCAGACGGTAATAAATTTGCTACAGGAGGCCGGAAGAGTCGAGTCATCGTTTGGGATGCCAATAACCATAACAAGCTTATGAATTTTAAGCCCTTAGAAACAGGGGTTTTTAGTATTGCTTTTTCTCCTGATTCAAAATTTTTGGCAGTATCGGGCAATGACCTGTTGGCAAAAATTTATAACCTTGAAACCGGAGATATGACGGTAGAACTACCGGGTCACCGTTCCAAGGTTAATGATGTAACTTTTGGAGTGGCTGCTGATGGTAAGTATGTGGCTACTGCTACTAAAAATGGGGTGATAAGGGTTTTCAATCGCAAAGAAGATGGAAAGAGGCTTCGTAAATTTGAATTCGAAGGCGTATCTGCCAAATCTGTTGATTTTCATCCTTCCGGCAGGTATTTAATTGCAGGTTGCGGTGACGGTTCTATCAAACTCATGAGTTTTGTTAATGGGGAGGTTGAGCAAACCCTTAAACAACATGGCGACGTTGTAAATGCTGTTGATTTTACTAATAATGGGGACTATTTTGTATCAGCCTCAAGTGATCAAAAAGCATTGGTATGGTCCTACAGCAGTAAAACTGTAGAGCAGGAATTAAAAGGCCATACCTGGCGTGTGCTATCAGCTGATTTTAACTACAATGGCAAATACATTGTCACCGGCTCCAATGATGGTTCAGCCAGGATTTGGGACCGTGAAAGCGGTAAAAACATAAGGGTTTATGAACCTGATAATCGGGAGTACTTTTCGGACGTTGCCTTTAAACCCAATTCAAAAAGGTTCATCAGCTCATCGATGGTTAGGAGCAAAAACGATGATTGTGCCAAGATTTGGGATACCAACTTAGGACCTCAGGGCAATGAATAAGTTTAGTAATTGGCATCCTCAGTGGTAAAGGTTTAATCAACTCGCTTGATATTGTTAATAGGTAATTTTAATTTGACTCCTTTAGAGTTCCTTAAAACTATACGTTATAATAGTTTGTTTAAGCTTAGTGAATTTTAAAAGATACAATAATGGATCATATAAGAGTATGGGTTTATCAAGCCAACAGAAAGTTAACCAATGATGATGTGCAATTCCTTGAACAGGAATTAAAACCTTTTATAGATCAGTGGAAAGCCCATGGGCAAGACCTTCAGGCAGGTTTTGAAATCCTGCATAACGCGTTTGTAGTTTTGAAGGTGGATCAACAAAAAGCTCAGGCATCGGGATGTTCTGTTGATGCTTCGGTTAATTTTATGAAGGATCTGCAGACAAGAATCGGGGTCGACTTTTTTGATCGGCAAATGGTAAACTATGAGGATGCCAATGGAAAACTGAACCTCATTAAACTTGATGAATTGGGAACAAAAGTTGAGGCTGGGGAGATAACAGATGATACTTTGATTTTCAATCCCTTAGTGCAAAATCTCTCAGAATACCAATCCCAATTTAAAATACCTTTCAGGGATAGCTGGCATAAAAATCTTTTAAAACAAGGCATGATCCCCACCTAACTGTTTAACTTTTAGGGAATTGTTGGTGATGGCTTAGTGCAGGTTAATTACTTTTTAAGTAAGTAGGTTAGGTAAGGATGGAAGTTAGTTGTTATGCTTAACATCATTGGTGCAACTTCCAACCAACTTGCTACAAAATTTATTGCTGCCCCACAGAAGCTTAGAAGTTATTAAGCCAACGCAATCCCAGTTTAGGTTTTCAATGGTTAAATGGTAAATTTGCCCGACTTTTCAAAAATGCTTTGTAAGCTGTCAACCTAACATAATTTATGTTTACCAATGGCCAACGATAATTTACAAGAACAAATGTACATGGGATCGTTAGGACGTCATGTGTTGGTAGAGTTTTATGATTGCTCGCCTGAGGTGCTGAATGACGTAAGCCTTATTGAAGAAAACATGGTGAAGGCAGCCAAGGAAGCCCGCTCAACTGTTGTCAATTCTACTTTTCATCATTTTTCACCCTTTGGTACATCCGGGGTGGTAGTAATTGAAGAAAGCCACCTCTCCATCCATACATGGCCTGAATATGGTTTTGCCTCTATGGATATTTTTACTTGCGGGGATTCCGTGGAACCTTGGATTGCTTTCAATTACCTGCAGCAGGCATTTGAGGCAGGCCATGCATCCTCTATGGAAATGCGAAGGGGGCAATTGAATTTACTTGATAAGAAGGAAGACTTTGATGCAGGTGATGTGAGGGATGAAAAGAGCAAGCAAATCGTTGGCCCTAAACATAAAAGGAATGTATGGTTTACAGACCGCGATGAAAATATTGCCTTATCTCTCCGTCATAAGGGGAATGTCCTTTACCGCGAAAAATCTCCGTATCAAAAAGTAGAGATTTTTGATACTTACGCTTATGGGCGCATGTTAGCATGTGATAACATGGTTATGTGTACCGAAAAGGATGAATATGTTTATCATGAAATGATCGCTCATGTACCGATGCTTACCCATCATCAAGCGAAAAAAATTCTGGTCATTGGTGGGGGAGACGGTGGTACTGTCAGAGAATTACTCAAACATGACCACGTTGAAGAAGTGGTAATGGTAGAAATAGACGAAAAAGTGGTGGAGGCTACTCAACAGCACATACCAACAATAGCATCAGCTTTTGATGACGAACGGCTGCACTTGATCATCGATGATGGGATTAAGTATGTTCAACAATCGCCTTCTGAAACTTTTGACCTGGTAATCGTAGATTCTAACGACCCAGTAGGGCCGGCAGAGGGTTTGTTTAGTGAGTCATTTTACCGGGATGTTCACAGGATTTTGACCCAACAAGGCGTCATGGTTACCCAAAGTGAGTCGCCAAGGTTCAATGTACCGGCTTTTAAAGCCATTTACCAGACCTTTAACAGGATTTTTCCTAAAAACCAGGTTTTCACGTACCTGGCTAGCATTCCTACTTACCCCAGTGGTATGTGGAGTTTCTCTTTTTCCTCTAAGGGTTCGGTCCATCCCGTAGAAAGTTGGGATCAAACTAAGGCTGAAAAGTTCTTAGCAAGCAATGATTTAAAATATTACAACCCTCAAATTCATCATGCCTCATTTGCCTTGCCGAATTTTGTACGGGAGCTGATCGATGTGGCGAACTAATTTTAATTATAAAATATTCAATCAATGGCTGAAGAGGACTACGGTGCAAACGCAAGGCGGGCTAAACTTGAAAATTTTGATCCCAATAATAATGGTCTACAGGACAAAGGGATTTTTGGTTTACCCTTCACGCCTGGAGAATCCAACATTGTGTTAATGCCCGTTCCGTGGGAGGTAACGGTTTCATTCCAGGAAGGAACCTTGAAAGGAGCAGAAACCATCCTTCAGGCATCGCATCAACTGGATTTGTATGATGACCATTGCCATGAACCCTGGAAAGTTGGCATTGCCATGGATGAAGTCCCCGAAGGCTGGAAAGATCTGAGCCGGGAATTCAGGGCCAAAGCTAAATACAACATTGACTACCTCGAGGGGCGTTTTGAAGCTCCAGAAAGCGTGAGGGAGGAAATTTACGGGGAAGTGAAGGAAGTCTGTGAAATGCTTAACACCTGGATCCACGATGAAGCATCCCAATGGCTCCAGCAGGATAAGCTTGTAGGATTGATAGGAGGAGAGCATAGTGTCAATCTCGGCTTAATTCGGGCTTTAGTGGACAAGCACCAATCATTAGGTGTTTTGCAAATCGATGCCCATGCTGATTTGCGGCAAGCTTATGAAGGATTTGAATACTCGCATGCCTCCATTATGTACAATGTTTTACAGAATGATGGAGTGCAGAAATTGGTGCAGGTTGGGCTTAGGGATATAGCGCCCACTGAAGCTGATTATATAGAAGCTCATCCAAAACGCATAAGTAACTTCAGTAATGCTTACCTCAAAGACCAAATGTTCAATGGAAAATCCTGGAAAGAGCTCTGTGATGATATTGTGGATTCATTACCGGATTTGGTTTACATAAGTTTTGACATTGATGGCATGGACCCTGTTTTATGCCCCAATACGGGTACGCCCGTGCCGGGAGGGCTTAGTTTTGAACAAGTGACTTTTTTATTGAATTACTTAGCGGTAAGAAACAAAACCATCATTGGGTTTGACCTTTGTGAAGTTGCCCCGGCTAAAGGAACTCAAAATTTACAGAATGATTGGGATGGCAATGTAGGGGCTAGGGTCCTCTACAAACTATGTTGCAGTGCAGCAAAAGCGAATGGGATGACATAGGATACCTATCCATTGCCGAAGAGTGCTTGTTTGCGAGGTTCGCAATCCCTTGCTGCTTCAATGTTTAGGCTTTTACGCCTTCGATCATGATTGAAACCAATCCAGCTTCAAGAGGTCGCCCTGAAGACCTCCCTCGGAATGACGGAGTTTTTTTAATTTTGACCCCCAATAAATAATTAAACCATGGAGCAACAACTTGCCAAACGGCTCAACCGACTTTCGGAATCGGCTACTCTGAAGATGGCGCGGATAAGCAGGGAAATGAAGCAAAATGGAGAAGACATTATCAGCCTAAGCTTAGGGGAACCTGATTTTGATACGCCTGACCATATCAAGGAAGCTGGTATTCAAGCAATAAGAGAAGGGTATACGAGTTATCCGCCCGTTCCAGGTTATTCTGGTTTGCGAGAAACTGTGGTTCAAAAGATCAAAAGAGATCATGACCTTGATTATTCAGCCGATCAGGTAGTGATCAGTACGGGTGCTAAGCAATCCCTTGTCAACATTTTGTTATCCCTCTTAGATCAAGGGGACGAGGTAATCGTTCCCGCACCCTATTGGGTTTCTTATCCCGAGATGATTAAAGTGGCAGAGGGAACCATGGTTAACATCAAAACGGATGTTGAGGACGATTATAAAATAACTCCCGAACAATTGGAAGAAGCGATAACAGACCGTACCAAGGTTTTCCTTTTTTGCTCACCTTCCAATCCTACCGGTAGTGTTTACAGTCAAGAGGAGTTGGAAAGATTGGCCAAAGTATTTGAGCGGCACCCTCATGTAATGATCATATCGGATGAGATCTATGATTATGTTAATTTTAACAACACATTGAATTCCATAGCCAGGTTCCCAGGCTTGAAAGCGCGTACAATGATCGTCAATGGAGTTTCCAAAAGTTTCGCCATGACAGGTTGGCGCATAGGTTTTATGGCTGGACCGAAATGGATGGCGCAGGCTTGCGGCAAGATACAAGGGCAATTTACCTCAGGAGCCAATACCATTGCCCAAATGGCCGCCAAAGAGGCATTCAGCGGAGATTTAACACCAACCCATCAAATGCGGGATGCTTTTCAAAGAAGAAGAGACCTTGTTATTGACCGACTCCAGCACATATCAGGGATCAAATACAACCTCCCCGGAGGAGCTTTCTACCTCTTCCCGGATATTAGCGCTTATTTCGGTACTTCTGATGGCAATTATACCATTAACAACAGCGAGGATTTTTGTACTTACATGCTGGAACATGCAAAAGTATCTTTAGTGCCGGGTGTGGCCTTTGGCGATGACCGGTGTATCCGGATATCCTTTGCGGCATCAGATGAAGAATTGAGCAATGCCATGGAACGGATCAGGGAAGCCCTTCAGCGTTTAGAATAAATTCTCAAACACGCCACCCGATGCATGACTTGTCAATCGATCAACAGCAATTAGAACAAGTATTTCAGTCTTTTAACGGTAAAAACATCCTGGTGGTAGGTGATGTGATGTTGGATGCTTATTGCTGGGGCGATGTCAACCGAATCTCACCTGAGGCACCCGTACCGGTAGTGGACGTCAAAGACAAGGAATACCGGCTGGGCGGGGCTGCCAACGTAGCCCTTAACCTTAAAAGGCTGGGAGCCAAGCCAAAATTATCCGCTGTAATTGGAAACGATGCAATGGGAGATCGGTTTTTGGATGTCGTACAAAAAGAAGGCATGCCAAGTGATTTGATCATAAGAAGTGATCAAAGGCCTACTACTGTAAAAACGAGAGTGATTGGCAATCAGGATCAAATGATACGCCTGGATGAAGAGACTACCAATCTGGTCGGTGGTTCATTGCTTGAGCAAATCTATGCCAGGATCCAAGAGGTGATTGACCATTTAGACGCCATCGTATTTGTGGATTATGACAAAGGCGTATTAACACGAACTCTGATTCCTCAGCTTATGGAGTTGGCTGGAAAACACAAGGTTCCAACCGTTGTGGATCCCAAAAAACAAAACTTCTTTACCTATGAGGGAGCTACTCTTTTTAAGCCCAATTTAAAAGAATTGAAAGAAGGCCTTAATGTTGATATTAAAAACCCCGGAGATGAAGCAACCATGCAGCAAACCGTTGAGGTGTTGAATGCCAATATCGGTAACGAAATTTCTTTCATAACCCTATCGGAAAATGGGGTTTATATCAGCAACCACCAAGAAAGTTATTTATTACCCGCTCATTTAAGAAGTATTTACGATGTTTCCGGAGCTGGAGATACGGTTGTTAGTGCAGCTACCTTAGCCTTAACAGCCAATTTGAACATAGCACTAATAGCATCCATTGCAAATATAGCTGGAGGATTGGTTTGTGAACAAGTAGGCGTTGTTCCCATAGAAAAAGACCAACTGCTCCAAACATGCATTAAGGAATTTTCAAAGCATTAGGCTTTTTAGAAGTATTAAGCGATGATTGCTTCAAGAATGCTTTAAAGATATCCAATAAGTTGGTGGTAGGTAGGTGAGGCCCTTACTTATAATTTGTCATTATTGTTCATGTTCCACGGCGCCAATTTCGGGTTGGGTGGCGTCTCGCTCATTGTTTTCAAAATCTTGTTCCAAAGGCAGGCCAAGATTATCAATGAGGCTTTCAATGTTATTACCGGCATTCAAGGCAGGTGAATTGTTTTCTAAGGCAAAATCATTCCCACAGGGTTGTTTAAATTGAGGCCGTTCATTGAGGATGTTGCCGTTGGTGTTGTAGTTTTGGTTAGAGGTTTTTAACAAATTGTGTGAAACCCTTGCGTTTAAGTCTTTAGGCCCTTCATTGGCTAAAATGAATTCTTCTTCATCACTGCCCCATGCTATAGAATTTTCAAGTACTACATTAAGGTCAAATGAAATCAGCCCTGCATCGGGATCTTCCAAAACACGGTTGGTAAAAAATAAGCCCGGATCATCCGAAGAACATTCGCAACCATTGTTGGAAAAAGTACAATGGAAAAATTGGTAATTCCCCCCATAGATGCCACTCACCAAACTTCCACATGACTCACTTACTATGGTATTGGTAGCAAGTATGTTGGTGGAAAAACCAAGGATGCCATAATTTGTCATGTTCTTGATGTGGACATTGTTAAGCTGAACTTTGGGAATTGTATCTCCTTGCGTAGAGAATGAATCGACCCGGATGCCCACAATACCTTCTGTAATGGTTGTATACGATAAGAAATTGTTTTTACTGGTAGGTAAGAAATGGAGGCCCTGCCATTGACCTGGTACATTTTTATAAGAATCTTCTGGCCGGTGGCCCTGGAAAACAATGGGGTCTTCCTTATTTCCTTGTGCTTGCATGGTTCCTGCAATGAAGATTTGCGCACCTCCGGTTCCATAGATTTCGGTCCCTTCTTCTATGCTTAACGTGACATCTTCATCGACCAACATTTGGTCAACCACAACGTAAGTATTGCTGCTTTGCCATGTTTCATTAGAAGTTACAATGGTGTCATTGTAAAATTTAGCTTGCTGCCCATACCCTTTCAACCTCAGAAATTGGCGGTTACCATTGGTTAAGAACTTGATCGAATCTTTTACGATGTAGGGATTGGAAGGTTTACTTTGGTCAATTTTAAGTTCTGCAAAGATAAACATGCTGTCATTACCATTGAGCTCATAGCCACTAACGGAGTTGGCAGGCCGTCCATCAATGTTAAGCGAATAAGGACTGCTGGATCCTCCTTCTAACTGAACGGAAGAAATCTTAACCGGTTGGCTATTGGGATTGTAAACTTTAAATCGCTGGGTGGCTGAGCCAATACCCTTGAATAAAGTATCAAAAAAAACTTCATTGCTCGAAAAGGAAAGTTTGGCTGATGAATCTTCTGTAAAATTTCGCTTTTCACAGGAGGCAAAAATCAATATTAACGGGAAGGCTATCAGGCTTAAAAAACGGAAGCGCATAACATGTGTTTCAAAAATGCAAAGGTAGTAAAAAGCATCGTCCTTAATAAGGAAATCACTGTATCAACGGATCATCCTTCAGATTCTTTTGACTCATACTTATATTGATCATTTAATAACAAAGAACTAGTAGTCTTGGTCAGTTAGGTCATGGTATCAGCGACTGCCATGGTGGCGATGCTTAAATTAGCTATACCGGCTTCAAGTAATTTTTGGCCACAAGCTTCCAACGTGGCACCCGTGGTCATTACGTCATCGATGAGTAAAACATGTTGATCTTTAAGGAAGGAGGTATCTGCAATTTGGAAAATGGTATTCACGTTCATCCATCGCTCAAATCTGGATTTGCGCGTTTGGGTTTCGCTCTCAAAAGCCCGGATAAGGGTATTGTTGGTAAGCGGAATTGTTAAGCTTTCAGCCAGGCCTTTTCCAAAATGCTCACTTTGGTTGAAACCCCTGTTTTTTAGCTTCTTAGGATGTAAAGGAACTGGAATGATCAGGTCAAATTCATACCCCAATCCGTCATTGGTAAACTCCTTACCGTATTGAGCCCCCAATAGTTCTGCAATTTCAAATTGGCGCTGGTACTTAATGCTGTGGATCAGGGATTGGACAATGCCGCCTTTTTTAAAGTATAAATACGCGAAAGCATGCTTTATTGGGAGCCTGCCTCCTAAGGCTTTTTTAACGGGATTGTCAGGATGTAGGTGGAAATAAGTGCGTGGCAAGTTATCTAAACAATAAAGGCATAGATATTCCTCATTCTTTTGCAATACCCGATGGCATGAAGCACAAATTCGAGGGTAAAAAAGATCAAAAACCGGTTGAACAACCTGCGTGAACATAAAACATCTTCACATTACCTCACGGGTTTTATTAAATAGCGCAAGCTCTTTCAGGTTTTATAACCTTGATTTGTGTTAATTGATGGTGTTTAACCAAAAAACAGCAACCTGCCACAATTTGCGCAGTAAGTTTTAAAAAGCGTTTAAATAACCCTGCTTTTTATTCTTTTAGGATTTTTTGGGTCTTGGTACCACCTTCGCTAAAAATTTTTACAAAATATACCCCTTTATCAAGATCTTGGGATAATTGAAGTTGTTGGTTTTGGTCGGTTATTGTTGAAGTTTGGATGACTTGGCCGTTATTATTGAGTATTTTAACCGTTAATGGTTCTTTTTGACGGTTGGGTAAATTAACAAGGTTCAAATCTTGCCTCACCGGATTTGGAAAGACTTTGAAAGAAGCATCCCTTTTGCTTTGCCCTACACTTGTTGAAAAATCATCTTGTACGGTTTTGGATGTGGTATAAATATTATCACCCGATGAATTACCATTTCCATTAGCTGCGTTTCCAGCCGCATAAAACGTAATTTCCCCTTCACTGCTGCTTGGAGCTTCCCAATCTATTTCCCAGGTTTGGGTATTTCCTTCAAAACTTGAAGCAGGGCTTGTATGGGTCACGTATTGATCGTTAGTGCCCACGGTTTTTGTATTGTTATTGACCATGAACTGGCCTTTAAAATTATTATCAGCGGTTCGCGCTGTTATTTGAAATCCAGCATCATTCATATCCTGATCATCCAGCTTAATTGCTATTTGATAAGTTTCACCAGGGGTGTAGTTATTAACTGGGCTGCCATTTTGTTTGATGGTCACTTCAATTAAACCACTACCAGAATTAGGGGAGCCGCCATGGCAACCGAATCCCTCTGAGCAGGTAGATTCTTGAGGAGCCCCGGTATTAGCAGGTTCTGCTCCTTGACTATTGGTTTTTCCCGGTTCCGTTAAAATCAGAAATATAAGTGCAACTGCGCCAATTGGAAAGATGTAATGTAGTTTCATAACAATTTTATTTAAGCGCTAAATATATAAAAATACTTGGCATGTTCCAACATGGTTTTATGTATTCGTGGTTTTAATAATTGAAAGAGGTTGTTTAAATGATTGCTTAAGTTGATTGTTCCAGGTTCCTTGATGCCTATTTATTAAAAACTTTCAATGTCAAGCATTGTACCTTGAATGTTTGCTGGGTTGAACCTTGAAAGATTTTGAGGCATTGCTTAAAGCTTTCTTTGTAAATTTGCATTCATGCCTTCTTATACTGGAACCAAACTAATTCACCTGGACACCGTAACATCTACCAATGATTACGCCAAAGCGTTAGTACAAAATCAAAATGTACCGGAAGGTACTGTAGTGCTCGCAGACCAACAAACCCAAGGCAAAGGGCAAAGGGGGGCCTCATGGGTGGCAGAGAAAGGAAAAAACCTGACCTTTTCCATGGTTTATTACCCCAGTTTTATACAAGCGCAACATCAGTTCTTATTGAACAAGGTGGTTACATTGGGCATTGTTTATGGATTGAAAAATATATTGCCCAATCACGGTCTTTCTATCAAATGGCCCAACGATGTTTATTATGAGCATTATAAGTTAGGGGGTATATTATTAGAAAACACCCTTGAAGGTAATTACTTAAGTAGTTCCATTATAGGCATAGGTTTGAATGTTAATCAAACAGATTTCAACCAGCTACCCAAGGCTACTTCCTTTAAATTAGTAACAAACCATACTCATCAATTAAAGGATCTACTTCAGATAATAGGGGGTGAGATTGAAGACAAGTATTTCAAGCTCAAGTCCAGTTTGGACACCCAAGCTCTGAAAGACGAATATGAACAGCATTTGTTCCTAAAAGACCAATGGCGTACTTTGAAAGATGGAAAACACAACCCTTTTAAAGGCAAAATCAAAGGGGTTGATGAGTTAGGTCACTTAATGGTAGAGCTCGCAGGTGATGGAACAATCCAAAGATTCGGTTTTAAAGAAATCCAATTTGATTAGGATTGCCCCCAATTGGCCCTTTCTTCTTCGGTCCATAAATCAGGGAAGAATATGCGTTTTTGAATTTGGGGTGGTAGGTATTCTTTGTAGTTGGTACCTCCGGTTCCTTCATCATCACTTGAGCCGTGCTCAAGATATCGTTTAGCAGTTTGGAAATGAGCTTTGGGCCAATGAACGTTAATGTATTTGTCCATGGTGCGCATTTGTTTAAGCATGGATTGATCTTTCTCAGCTTCAGGCATGCCTTGATACCGTTCCCAAAGGGTGGTGCCTTGCCAATCTTTGGCCCATTTGATTAAAAAGTCGTCATATTGGTCTTCGAATCTTTTCAGGGTAAGCGTTTTCTCTCCGGTATTGGCAACAATCGCTCCCCTTTTCCAATAGATCTCAGCAAATTGTTCTTCAATGGAGGCATTTTTCAAGCGCTCTCGGTGATCTTGGTGTACCAGGTTTTTTAGTGGAGTACAGGCAATTTCAAGCATCCGGTACTGTACCGATTGAAAACCACTGGCAGGTACCAAAGCCATTCTGAACTTAAGGAATTGGTCGGGATCAAGGCCTTCTGTCATAATGCTGAAAGATTGCGTGAGTACCCTGAAGTAGTTGTTGATTCGATGGGTTCTTTCTTTTAAAAATGCTGAATCCAGGCTTTGATGATTCGCAATCTGCTTAAGTTCCAATATACTAAGCTTGAACAGTAATTCAGTTATTTGATGGTATATGATGAATACCATTTCATCGGGATAATCAGTCTCTGGATGTTGGAGGTTCAAAAGGGCATTTAGGTTAATATAGCTCCAATAGTCGATGTATTTATTATTTAAAAGCCCTTCCAGGTAATTACTGAGATTTTCCCCGTCTGATTGATATTTATCTTGCAGGGAACTTAATAAGTTCTGTATTTCAGGGTCTTCAAGAAGAGATTTTATTTTTGATGAATCATTGGTAGCCATGAAAAGTTTATTTTGTCAGAGCAATTACAAAGTAAAAGGTAAAAATTGATTAAAATTTTATTAAGTTTATTATTACAAAAATTTATTGCAAATTTGTAGTTCTTATTGGCAAGAAGAAAACCCCAAAAACTATAAAAACATGAAGCGATTAATTTACGCATTATTTTTCATCCCCTTGATTGTTGCCGGGCAACAAGAAAAAGCAACGGACAAAGATAATGCTTCCTCAAAAGGAGATGCATTAAAAACTGATGGTGAGGTGGTAAAGTCTACCATTAACCAAACACCCAATCGAGGTAAGGAATCATCCAATGGTAACCAAGAATATGTTACCAAAAGGAATGCGGATGACCTTATTATTCAAAAAATTGGAGAGACTACCTATGACCTTCAAACCAATGAATCCATTGGACGTAGGATTCAAGTATACGATGATGGATCCATCAGTGCAATTTGGACTTTGGGCAAAAACCCACCAACGTACATCAACCGTGGAACAGGGTACAATCATTTTGATGGACAAACGTGGATTAAAGATCCTGGCAACATTGAAAGTATAGAGGATACCCGTTCTGGCTGGCCAAACATAGGGGTCTTTGGCCAAGGTGAAGGTGAAACGCCCAATGAATTTACGGTAACCCATATAGCCCAAGCAGGCGCTAATGCCGGAAGTGGAGGTTATATTTTTAGCCAGAATGACGGCATTGGATCCACGAATTTTACCTCTCAAACAAGGGACAGTCTTGAAGGGCCCATTTGGTACAGGTTGGCCCAGGCAGAAGGCTTCACTCATATGATAGGTACTTATAGTGATACCCTTGTTTCAAGGCAAGGTATTCAACGCCCAATGGTGTATTACCGATCAGACGATGATCTTCAAAGTTTTATTGACTCCGCTGCACTACTGCCTGGATATGTGGATACGGCAAGAAGAAATTTTGGAAGTGCCGATGCTTATTCCATAGATGCAAAGGACAGCATTGTAACCATCGTAGTTGCGCAGCGCTTAAGGGATGTGACGATGTGGAAGTCCACCGACAATGGTCAGACCTGGGATCAACACATTCTTTCAAAGCATCCTTTAACCTTTCCTGAGGTTGATAGCGGTAAAACCTATCCTGATACTTTTAATGCCAATGCAGGAAGTGTTTCAGCTGTTATTGCTGATGATGGTAAAGTCCATGTTAGTTATGATATTTTCCAAAGGTTTTTTGGGGTTAATAATGAAGGCGATACTACACAATTCTTCAATTTGGAAGAAAATGGTATTTATTACTGGAATGATGAGCACAATATGGTAATGGATACCACTGGTTATAACGTGAATATGGTTGATAGTACCGTTTTCAATTTTACTTATAATGGTATGACCATGGATAGTATTGCCTATATCACCGACACTTCCTACACCTATTCTTATAATAATGGAAAAGATTCTACAGCGCAAGACGCCAAAATGCTGGTTAAGTACAGCAATTACGATGCGAATGGCAAGCAAGCCTTAATACCAACGGATACACTTCATGTTTGGGAGCCTTATTATCAAGTTGAATTTGATGCCAATGGCAATAGGGATGATTCTACTTGGATTGGACCTGAGAAAACCATGATGTTGGATTCTAACAATGTTCAGTACAACGATACGCTTGGGCCAGTAGTTGAACAGGTTAAGCAATATGTAAATGAGCCAATGAGGGCTGCTGGTGCGCCTACTACTCCTAATTCACAATACAACATCCGAGAAGGGGCTGATAATACAGGTGACCCTACCCATGGTTATGCCCTATCACCTTTGTCTTCAATGCCCACCATGGTTAATGGCGGACAGGATACGCTTTATGTGTTGTATTCCGCTTGGGTTGATGGTGCTATACCTGACCAAACACAGCCTAATTACCAAGACATCTTTATTGCCTATTCAACAGATGATGGGGCTACTTGGTCTGAACCTCAAAACTTTACGGTTAATGCAGGAGATGCTACTGAATCTGTTTATCCCAGTGCTTACAAGTATGTAAAGAATGAAGCCATTCATTTAGTATGGCAACGTGATGAGATACCTGGTACTTTTGTACAAGACGAACAATTTTCAGAAACTACGAACAAGATCATGTATGGCAAAATTGGATTGAACCGCATATTTGAAGGAACAGTAGGAGAAGAGGAAGTTCAAGCCAAGAACATCGATGTTACTACTTATCCCAATCCAATTAAGGACCAACTTAACTTTACTTTGAACCTTGATCAAGCATTGAATGTGGAAGTTCAATTGCTGAATATGGTTGGTAAAACCCAAATGAGAAAAGATTTAGGGAAAGTTAATGCGGGTGAGCAAAAACTTAATTTAAATACCCGCGAGTTGAACAGTGGGATGTATATTTTAAAGGTAAAAGCTGGCGATAAGCAAGGTGCTTACAAAGTGATGAAACAGTAAGCTTCCGCAGCCATCTTATTCATCTTAGAAAGGGTCAGTGTTTGTAATACATTGGCCCTTTTTTTTGGTCTTAATTTTTCACTAATTTTAAATTCCTGCAGGTATTGCTATAACTACTTATGAAGGTACTTCATGCCAATACTTATCGCTTAGTTTGTTATATTGCTTTGCTTATTGCAGTACCCTTTTTTTATGTGACCGCGTTTGTTGATCCGTACCTACATCCCAAATTACTCCTCTTATGCTTGGCTGAATTTGGCTTAATAGGGTATTTGATCTTTCAAGAATACCAAAAAGGAACCATTGGTAAAAGCGCCATTTTCTCTTCTGCTTTTGCATTATGTTTTGCGGCTTTTCTTCTATTAGAAGCGATTACCCTTGCTTACAGCGTTAATTTTCAGAAAGGGATGTTTTTACTGGTAAAAGACCTCAATTTATTCCTGCTGATCTTGTTGTTATGGTTTGCTGTAAAAGATGGCTCGAGTTTTTTTAATCAAGTTGCTAAAATTGGCACTATATTAACATTGTTGTTATGGATTCATGGTTTATGGCAGTTTTATGAGGTAAACCAAAGCTTTGAATTGTCCCATCAAGCCACTTACCAAGTTAAGGGAACTTTTGGACACCGTAATTTATTTGGTCATCTGTTACTGCTCAGCCTTCCTTTTAATTTTTTTAACTTTATTAAGAACAGAGGGCTTTGGCACACCTTTTCAGCGGTTAACATTTCATTGGCGGTCGCCCTCATCATTACCCTTTTGGCAAGGAGTATTTGGATAGCTTTGGTAGGTGCTACTTTGCTTACACTTATAGTAAGTTTAATTGCTAATAAAGGCACCCTCCAAAATTTTAAATCAGGGTCAGTTAACTTCCTTAAGCAATATAAGCTTTACCTCGGGTTCTTTTTGGTCGTTGTTACATTGGCCATATGGGGTTATAGCAGACTTGGGACTTTAGAGACATTTGAAAAACAAGCCGAGTCTTTATTTCATTTTCACTATGGTTCGGTAGAAAACCGCTTGAAGCTCTACGAGCATTCATTCAACATGTTTACCAACAGTCCTTTAAAAGGAATTGGCTTAGGTAGTTGGAACTTAGAGGTTTTGAGCTTTGGCCCACAGGGCTTGGAATCCAAGGATCAAGTCACCTTTTACCAAAGGCCACATAATGATTTCTTATGGGTGCTTTCAGAATCGGGTGGCTTAGCTTTCATTGCGTATGCAGGTGCTTTCCTCGTTTTGCTTTATTACACTTTTCAATTGCTCAAAAATAACCACGCCCGTCAGCAACATTTCACCCTTATTATGGTGGTCTTCTTTGGCTTAACTGCTTATTTGCTTTTGGCAATGTTCAGCTTTCCAAGGGAACGGGTAAGCCATTCGATTGTTCTTGCCATCTTTGTTGTACCTTTGTTAAAACTGCATTTTCATCAATATCGACAAAAGCTTTCCAAAAGCTCTTCGTACATTTTCTTGATCAGTGCGGGCTTAATGGTTGCTTTAAGTGCTTATATCATATCTATGCAAGCGCAAGGCCAGTATTATACGTTAAAAGCGTTCGAAAACAGAAACAACAACCAATGGAACGCATTAATCCATAATGCCAGTCAAGCCGGTAACTCATTTTATACAATGGATCCCATGAGTACTCCAATTAGTTGGTACACCGGTTTGGCTTACTACAACTTAAGGAACATTGATGTGGCCATGAAGCATTTTCAAGATGCTTATGAAGTCAATCCCCATCACATTCATGTACTTAATAATTTAGCTACTTGCCATCAAATCAAAGGCAACCATCAACAGGCCATTCAATTATACGAAAAGGCTGTTCAAATAGACTCGAGTTTTACGGACGCAAGGCTTAACCTGGCAGCAAGTTATTACAACCGTGATAAAATTGAAAAGGCTTACCATCATGTAAGTGCTTTGAGCATGGAAGAAGATCAACCAGAAAAAATCAAGCGGTATGCGCATAAAATTCTTCAAGCTAAACTTGCCAATATTCAGCAGGAAGTAGATGAAGCCATGATGTCGGACTTAATCAATATAATAGGCAAGGATAAGGGATGGCTTTTGAATATTCATGAAAAATCGCAAAAAGAAAAACGGTCCCTGAAAGCCCAAGTTATAAAAGATGTTATTTATGCTTTGGAAAAAATAGATAAAAAAATTACTTTTGAAAAGGCCGATAGCTTAAAGAAAAAGTACAACCTAAAAAATTGAACCATGTTTAGCTATATTAGAAAGGTACCTTTATTTATTTTAGGGTTAGTATTTGCCTTTAATGTAAATGGACAAGTAATTACCGAGATCAATCCTGATTCAGCCAAACAAGGTGAGCAATTGGCTGTAACTATTTCAGGGTCCAATACCCATTTTCAACAAGCCTCAAGTACTTCAGTAGTTTTTCAGCAAGGGACCTCTACTATAATATATCCAAATTCAGTAAGCGTGCAAACTAATTACGAATTGACTGGTTTCTTTTCCATTGATCAAAACCAAAAAGTAGGTGCTTACAATGTAATTGTTTCTAATAATATAGATGGGCAAATATTTAGGCCTTCTGCTTTTACCATTGAAAAATTATCTACAGGGAAAAAAGCGGTTCGAAGCCAGAAAGCTGAAGTTTATGCTTATCCAAACCCGGTCAATGCAAGAAATTCCATAACAGTGGATTTTAACAATAGCTTTAAGCCATCAAAGCTTAAGATTATCTCATCTTCAGGCAAAGCTTGCAGCAAAAAAGCATTGCAAGAGGTCCGATCAGGTAAGATTAAAATTCAATTAAGTGAACATCAAATCAAACCTGGTAAGTATATTATTCAACTTAGTGATGGCAAAAAATCCAAAAGTACTCCAATCATCGTTGAATAATTAAGTGAGGTAGGTGTTTTATGGTAATTGGTCGATTGCTAAAAACTCAATTATCAATCATCACTTAAATGGATTCTGGAGGTTTTCCTTTTGATGTTCCTTAAATATGCTTTAAAGTTAGATCAAGCGGTTTGAAATTACGGGTTAATTCGCTTGTGGAAATGTAATCAACACCAGTCTGGGCATAAGCCTTTAAATTGCCTGCATCGATGCCGCCCGAAGCCTCTGTAGGGATCTGTTGATTAACCAGTCTCACTGCCTCTTTAAGGTCCGGAGTGCTAAAGTTATCAAGCAATATTCTGGTTATATTGGGTAGTTTCAGTATTTCCCGGATCTCTTCATGGTTTCTTGCCTCAACAACTATTGGAATATCCTGTAATTCCTGCGCTTTTAAATAATCCTGAACTTGCCGGACAGCTTGATCAATGCTGCCTAAATAATCGATGTGGTTGTCCTTAATCATGACCATGTCATCAAGCCCCAAACGATGATTAACCCCGCCTCCAGCTTGAACGGCCCATTTTTCAAGTAGGCGCAATCCGGGTGTTGTTTTACGTGTGTCCAATAATTTGGTTAATAAGGGAGCTACCAAATGGGTCAACTGCCAAGTCTTGGTAGCAATCCCGCTAAGGTGTTGTGTAAAATTTAAGATCAACCGCTCACCAGTAAGTATGGATTGGTAAGGGCCCTCAATGGTTAAAACTTGATTGCCTTCTCCTACTAAGTTGCCATCTTTAAAATGGGCTGTTACGTTGACGGAGGTGTTCAGGTTTTGGTAAATAAAGGGAATCAACCCCAATCCGGCAACAATCCCTTCTTCCTTGGCTACAAGTTGTGCCTTGCCATGTTGATCAGCATTAAATATGGCTTGGGAAGTATGATCTCCAGCTCCAAGATCTTCTTTTACTGCTAAATCAATAAACTTTTGCAAGTAATCTTTAAAATGAGGCTGAAAATCTAAAAGCTCCAATTATCGGGAAGTTTAATTTTTTTCAAATCGCATTTCTTTAACACGCATGCTATTGCCTTCTTCCTTAACAAAAAAATAAGTGCGAAAAACGCCTCGATCGGTGTGAAGTTTCCCGATGGCAAACTTGGAGCCATCTTTGGATGAACCTTTGTGAATGAGGTTGAATTTTTCAGGCTGGTGTTTTGTGAAAAATTCCTTCAGCCTGGTTTCAGCTTTTGTTTTATTGTATACATCCTCTTCCTTCATAATCTGGATATCAACCTTGGATCCCAAAAATTTCGATACTTCTTTAGCGTTGCCGGATTTTACAGCAACGGCCAAGTTGTCAAAAATATCAGCTTGCGCTTTAGTAATGCCAATGCCTGCAACGATTAAAATAAGAAAACATTGAAGAAAGGTTGATTTTAAGATCATTGGGCTAAATTTTTTAAATTTTTGTTAGAGCAATGGCAAGCTAAACTGGGGCCATGTCGCTAATAAAACCTTTTACAAATTTTTTTTCCAGCATCGGTTATTAAGCAATTTATGTCAATAAAGTTAGAAAACCTAAATCTTATTCTTCTAATTTAAGAATTTCTTGTAGAAGTTCAATTTTTGAAACTTATCGTTGGCTAATTGGTTTGCACATGTAGTAAATTTGTAGCTATGGAAAATAAAAACAAATTAGCACTAATAATCCTTGATGGATGGGGCCATGGTGTGGACGATGCCCAAATTAACGCTGTTAAAAAAGCTCAAACACCATTTGTCGATCATTTGTATCAGCATTATACCAATTCTGAATTGTATACATCGGGCGCTAATGTAGGATTGCCCGATGGCCAAATGGGCAATTCGGAAGTAGGGCACCTTAACATCGGTGCTGGCCGAGTGGTATATCAGCCTTTGGTAAGGATCAACAAAGCCATTCAAGATGGTTCATTTGCAGGAAAAGATAAACTGCAAAATGCTTTGGAATATGCTAAAGCCAATGATAAAAAAGTCCATTTTTTAGGGCTTCTTTCCGATGGGGGCGTTCACTCTCACATCTATCACCTCAAAGAATTGTGCCGGGTAGCAGGTGAAAAAGGCCTTAAAGATTTTTACGTTCATCCATTCATGGATGGGCGGGATACGGATCCCAAATCCGGTGTCGGTTACATCCAGGAACTTCAACAGCAGTTAAAAGAAACAGGTGGCGAAATTGCTTCACTTATAGGTCGATATTATGCAATGGACCGCGACAAAAGATGGGAGCGTGTAAAACATGCTTACGATCTCTTAGTAAAAGGCAAAGGTGAGCACTACCAGGACCCCGCCAAGGCTTTAATGGACTCCTATCAAAAAGAAGTGACCGATGAATTCCTTAACCCGGTTACCATCACCAATGAAGAGGATGAGCCCAAAGCAACCATCGAGGAAGGAGATGTGGTTATTTTCTTTAATTTCCGTACTGACCGGGGTAGGGAGCTTACCATGGCATTAAGCCAGCAGGAATACCCTGAACAGGATATGAAGCCCCTGCAGCTTTATTACCTAACCATGACTGAGTACGATCCAGAATTTGAGGGGGTTGACATAATTTTTGAAGATGAAAACATTAAAAATACCCTTGGAGAGTTTTTTGCCCAAAAGGGCCTGAACCAATTAAGGATTGCAGAAACCGAAAAATATCCCCATGTAACCTATTTTTTCAATGGAGGCAGGGAAGAAGCTTTTGAGACCGAGCAACGCCTCATGATTGCTTCACCGAAAGTGGCTACTTATGACCTTCAACCGGAAATGAGTGCGAATGAGGTTACCGATGCTGTGATACAAGAAATTGAAAATCATGAGCAGGATTTAATAGTATTAAATTTTGCAAATCCTGATATGGTAGGTCATACAGGAGATTTTGATGCGGTAGTAAAAGCCCTTGAAACCATTGACCAATGTGCTAAAAAGGTGGTTGAAAAATGCCTTGAAAAAGGCTACATCTCATTGGTTACAGCGGATCATGGGAATTCGGATTTTATGGTCAATGAGGATGGGTCTCCTAATACTGCTCACACCACCAACCCAGTTCCATTTATTTTGGTTGATGACCAAAAGCAAGGCATTAAACTGAAAGATGGTAAGCTGGCTGATATAGCTCCGACCATTCTTGCCTTATTGGGCTTAGATCAGCCTGATGGTATGACCGGAGATGTATTAGTTGAATTTAAAATGCAAACTACTTAAACAAATAACCAACCTTTGCTCCAATATAAATCCTGGCCCTTATTTGTAACGCTGTTTGCTATTATTACTGCAAGTTGCACACCAACAGGGAGTGGAAACCAGTTTAAAACAGATCGTTATTTTGATTTAGATGGCCTTGTTAAAAAGGAATTAAGGCAATACCAAAAAGAACCGCCTCAAAGAATTGTAAAAAAAATAAACTTCTCCAAAGCTTCGGAGAGGCAAGAGCAAACCATCCAAGATGTTTTATCTGACACAGCCATCTTCAATACGTATGATATTAATAAACCTGCTTATCTTGGGGTTTATGAAATTAGTGACATGGTATGGACCCACAATAATGATACCCTCTATTCGGTTGTTGAAAATACCCTAAAGCCGGAAGAGGATGAAAGCGTAAAATTCATTAATGCTTATTACAAAGGCCCTCCTGTAAATAAAAATCTTTTCCACGTATTGGCCTTAAAAAAAATGGACAATCCTATGTATTACAACGCTCAAGTTGTTAAATTAGATTTCGAGAATGCTCAATTAAAGGAGATTCATGTATCGGGTTGGCAAAAAATCCTGTTTTTTGAAGGAAGTCAATATAGTTTTGATATCCTGTTTAAATCTGATTGAACTGATTTGACGAACTTGTGCTCAAGCAATATAAATAACCTTATAACTGCCGAACATTAAGGCTTGAATCTACTTTAAACTTGGCTGTTATGGTTTTGTCATTTTTTTTGTATTGGTGCTTAACCTTATAACGTAAAACAGGAGGCTCGTACGATTGCTTGAAGCCGCTAAAATCACTTCTAAGGCTGCTTAACTCATTAGATATTTTATTCAATTCATTTTGAACTTCCTGCTTTTTGGAATCTTCTGCCATCTTTAGGCGAATGGCCATGCCAACGCTATCCCCTTCAAGCTTGATGATGGTATCGTTCAAGTATTGGTAGCGAGGATGGTCCTTCATTTTTTGGAAAACGGTATCTATGGTGTAAGAAAGGGCTTCATATTTTGTCTCTTTATCCATTTGTTCTTTTAAATGTGATGAAACAGCTTTTTTTACTGGATCTTTGGACTCTGACTGACCACAGCTTTGGAATATGAACAAAGCCAAAATACCGAGCAAGGTTAATCTGAAAGGTTTCATGAAAGTTGTTTATTTATCAACAAAAGTAAGCATTATGTTTAAAATCAGCTAAAACTTGGCTACCTTACATTTCAATCATTCAGATGCCCCTTAAACGGGAATTTAGGTTGATTTTTTGAATCATTTTGTTTTGATTTTATCTAAATTCGATAAAGAAGTATCATCATGGTTACTTTTGTATCCAGCGGAATTGACAAATTAGGAGGGTAAATTGAGGAATATTGTCCAAGCTTGTAAAATAGTAACCTTAAGGTATGCAAGAATATAGAAATATAGAATTGGAAGGTAAGCACGGCAAACCTATTTTGGTAGATGTTTTTTTTAATGAGCGAATTAAATACCAACCCATTGTCATCTTTTCGCACGGTTTTAAGGGGTTTAAGGATTGGGGTACTTTTGACCTGATCGCACGAAAATTTGCCGAGGAAGGCTTTATTTTCTTCAAATTTAATTTCTCCCACAATGGTGCAACACCTCAAAATCCTGAGGAAACCCATGATCTTGAGGCGTTTGCGGAGAACAACTTTTCAAAGGAAATGGACGACCTGGGAACGGTCATTGATTTTGCCGGCACTACTAACCTGGTACCAGAAGATCAAATAGATCGATCAAAAGTCTATTTATTAGGGCACAGCCGTGGAGGTGGTATTTCTATTTTAAAGGCCGCTGAAGATGACAGGGTTCAAAAAATGGTCACTTGGTCAGCAGTTAATGATTTTGAAAGTCGTTGGTCTCAAAAGGAATTAAAAGACTGGAAGGAAAAAGGTGTTATTTACATCCACAATGGGCGTACCGGTCAAGAAATGCCCATGAACTTTCAAATGGTAGAGAATTTTTATAACAACAAATCAAGGTTGGAAATCCCAGCTAAGGTTAAAATGCTTCGCATCCCTTTTATGGTAATTCATGGCACAGAAGACGAATCTGTACCTCAAGAACAGGCGCTGGAGATGAAAAGATGGAACCCCAACATTACCCTTGAGTTGATACCGGGAGCGGGCCATACTTTTGGCGGGAAGCATCCTTATCATGAGGCAAACCTTCCGAGGGATTTAGAAAAGGTGGTGAATCAAACAGTGGCCTTTTTTAAGAAAAAGTGATCGATCGCAAAGTACTTGACTGAATCAATAAATCTTGCGCAGTGGTTTGATTGCCTGATAAAAGTCTTTTGTTAGGCATTAACTTTATTGAAATTCCTGTAAAATAAAGCGTTAAACAACCTTGACCGTAGTTAAAATGGATAGAATGGAATTTACAGCTCCATTACGTATCTCAGGAGCCTAATGGCTAATATTTGTCTTCCCGCTTGACGGCTGCGTAGTTGATTTTCAACTGGTTGGCCTTTCTGAGTTCCTGCTTGACGTCCGTTACAATTCCCATTTTAACGCTTTGGTCTATCTTGAGGGAAAAAGTAATGTAGGGCCTAATGCGTTCTTCACGTTTCAAACGTTCTGTTTCTACATACGGAATGATCTCACTTTTATCAGCCAATGCATCATTCAATTGAATTCGCGGTGCTGTTCCGTATTTAGCTTCGTTGGTAGGAGGCCCTATGTGAATATGACTCACCCATGATTTCTTTTTAAGCTTGGTAAGCTCAGTAGCTTTTGGTAATTGGGTTTTAACTTTGGGTGTTTGTTCTCTTAATACGGTCGAGACCATGAAAAAGAACAAAAGTATAAATATAATATCCGGCAAAGAGGCCGTGGATATGCCCGATACTGTTTTGGACCTTTTCTTTTTGAACTTACTGTCCATAGTTAATTACCTACGTTTTCCGGTTCAGCTTCTGAGATCTTCATGGGGTAATCTTCCTTGATCTTGTTGATCATTTTCTTGTATTTAGCCCTGTCATCATTTTGCTTGAGCTTTTGCCAGGATACATCAAACCTTCTTTGCGCCACATCATTTCTTATTTCATTGTAGGTGGCTGTTAACTCATTTTGTACCTGGATGTACATGTCATAGCTGGTGCCCCGATCACTTTTTAAGGATATGACGGCTTCAGTGGGATCTTCTGATAATTCCTTGCTATTGTTAGGGTTGAGGATAAAACGCTTAGCCCTTCTTTTAAGGTCACTGATCTTTGCAGGCTCGCCCTCTACCAGTAATTTATCCTGTGCGTTTACCAACACGATGAAAACGTTCCGCTGATTAACATCCACTTTAGGTGGGGGGCCTTCCGGAAGGGGAGGCAACTTTCTGGTAATCCCTTTATCGGTTTTAATGGTTGTAACCAGCAAAAAGAATATCAATAGAAGGAAAGCAATGTCTGCCATGGAGGCAGCATTGAACTCGGGTAATTTCCTTTTATCCTGAGGCATAAACCTTATTTTATCATTGTCCAGATCTCACCGGCTATTATACCTACAATTGCAATAATGCCTAAAAAATAAAGGGTCATTAGACCACCTCCGGCAAACTGGATCATTTCAGGCGATAAGTTACCTTTATTAGCAAACTTGGAGGCACTTGAAAAAGCAATTAAAAATACGATCACAATGCCTATAAAACCACCTATCGAAGCAAAGCTTTTTCTGGGGTTTTGCAATATTTGGTATATGGAGAACCCAATAATGCCTAAAGCAGCAATTCCTAACAATACATAACTTGTTCTTAAAAGGAAATCAACTAATGCTGGATTCATGATTCATTAGATTTTTTAGTGATTCCGTATTTGATCATTAAGTCTACAAGGGAAATGGATGAATCTTCCATATCATTTACAAGGCTGTCCACTTTGGATACCAGGTAGTTATAGAAGATTTGCAGGATAACACCAACAATCAAACCTGCAACCGTAGTTAATAAGGCTGTTTTAATACCTCCGGCTACCAATGATGGTGAAATATCTCCGGCAGCTTCAATGCTGTCAAATGCATCAATCATACCGATAACGGTACCCATGAAACCAAGCATTGGCGCGATGGCAATGAAAAGTGAAACCCAAGTAAGGCCTTTTTCTAAAAGCCCCATTTGTACTGATCCGTATGAGACAATTGACTTTTCAACAATCTCAATTCCTTCAGTTCTTCTGTCGATGGCTTGATAAAAGATAGAGGCAACTGGACCACGAGTATCCCTTACGGTTTCTTTGGCTCCTTCAACATCTCCTTGTTCAAAAAAGCTTTCGAGTTTGTTTAAAAGCTTAGTAGAATTCGTGGTTTTAAGATTTAAGGTAATAATCCGTTCAATGCATACGGCCAAACCTATAATAAGACAAACTAAAACCGGGAACATGAATTCTCCCCCATCAATGAAATAATCTTTAATTAACTGATGTCCGGTTTGATTTACTTGGGCTTGTTCATCTTCCCCGGCAGCTTGCATTTGTTCTGCTGTATCATCCGCTGCTTCCTCCGCTTTCGCAGCAGTGTCAGTTGAGCCCATAGCGGTATCGCTTGCCTTGGCAGTGGTATCGGCCATTCTGGCTGTATCCTGGGTTTCATTTTGGGCAAATGCAAACGTTAAGGTTAAGATCAAACTTGCAATGGCCAGTGTGCTGAAGATTTTTTTCATCATTCTTGCTTTTTAATTTGTCCTTTTAAGGTTTACAGGTTTGTTACAATTAGCGGAGAGAGAGGGATTCGAACCCTCGACCCCGGGTAAAACGGGATACACGCTTTCCAGGCGTGCGCCTTCGACCGCTCGGCCATCTCTCCTTTAAATATTTAAGAACTATTCTTGTTCTAATGTCTAAAATTCTACTTTTTTAAAGCGCTCAAATGCTTTGAAAGCCTTTTATTTTGCGGGCACAATATAAGCAATTTTGTTACTGCTTTTCAAAACAAATGTTTTGATGAATAAACCTTTTGCAGGTAGCAAAACTATAAAAAATTGAAATTCATAAAACTGTTTTGTTTAAAACTTAAAAATCGTTTTGGCATTTTGAGTGGTTTGCTCTGCCACTTCTTCAAGGCTCATGGCTTTAATTTCCGCCAATTTTTTGGCTACATGGATGGTGTAGGAACTTTCGTTTCTTTTTCCTCTATTTGGTACTGGTGCAAGGTAAG
Organism: uncultured Sphingobacteriales bacterium; assembly: GCA_964561545.1. Taxonomy (GTDB): domain Bacteria; phylum Bacteroidota; class Bacteroidia; order CAILMK01; family CAYYUA01; genus CAZLQF01. Next base: position 34,018 of record CAZLQF010000010.1, on the reverse strand, counting down.
GCGAATCTGTTTCCAGCACAATGCTGTCTAATGGAATGTCTTTGGCTACCTGGTCTACACCAGCATTCTTAAATGTTAAAATACCACCGAGCCCTAAGTAAAAACCCAAATCTATCATTTTGTGGGCTTCTTCCAAAGTACCGGTAAAGCAATGCAATATACCGAATAAGGAAGGATCATTGTGCTTTTTCAAAAGCTCATAAATGGCATCATAACTTTCACGGCAGTGAACAATGACCGGCAATTTGAGCTGTTTACCCCATTCAATGTGTTGTTCAAAAGAAGCCTTTTGGGCATCCGTGAAGGCATTGTCCCAATAAAAATCCAACCCGGTTTCGCCAATGGCATAAATCCCATCCTTGTCAAGCTCAGTTTTTACTGCTTCCAGATGATCCTGATAATCATCCTTTACTGAGCAAGGGTGCAGGCCCATCATTGCATAACATTGATCTGGGTATTCCCGGGTCATTTGCCATACTTTAGGGATGGTGTCCTTATCGATATTGGGGAGGAAAAGGGAATTGATGCGCTCGGCCTTCGCCCGTTGAACGGCTTGGTCCCGGTCCTCATCAAACTGTTCGAGGAATAAGTGCGTATGCGTATCTACCAAATTCATGGTGCAAAAGTAGACTTTTTATGGAAGTGGAAAAAATGGGTGCCTAAGTACCCCTGGAGTGTTGATTGGATTGTTTGGAAGTTGTTGGCTATCAGCTATTGTTAGCTTAATCAGGTTTCAGCAATCTTCTTAACAAAATCTTCCGGGTGCTATCAAAGATCATGAATAGAAGCAATTCAAAGATTATGAAGGAACACTAATACACTAATAAAAAGCCTTCACTAATCCTCGGGCAGCTCCTTATTGCTTTTAATCCCCAGACTTTTCAATTTCTGCGCTTTGTTGGTTACGCTTTGCTGCCCGGTATAAAGTCGCTTCATGGCATTGTCATAAGCATTTTTGGCCTGATCCATGTTGCGGTCTACTTTGTGCATTTCCTCTACAAAACCCACAAGCTGGTCATACATCGAACCCCCGATTTTAGCGATTTCCTGGGCATTTTTATGTTGGTATTCATATTTCCAGATGGAGGAAACGGTCTTTAACGTAGCCAAAAGCGTAGATGGGCTTACCAATACAATTTTACGCTGCCATGCATAGTCAAAAAGGTTTTCACCAGCCCGCATAAGCGTTGAGAACGAGCCTTCTACAGGTATAAAGAGTAGGACAAATTCGGGGGAGTTGAGGCCATCAAGGGAATGGTAATGTTGCTCACTGAGGTTTTTAACGTGGTTCTTAACAGCGGTTAGGTGCTCCTGCAAATGTTGATCTGCTTCTTGCTGGGTAGCGGTGTTTACGGATTGTTCGTAGGCTTTCAGCGAAACTTTGGAATCAATAACGAGGTGCTTGTCTTCCGGTAGGTTCACAACAACATCCGGATATTGATGTTGGCCTTCTTCGTTTTTCAGGCCCATGCCCCTGGCTTGAAAGTAATATTCTATGCCTTCCTGCAGGCCCGATAGTTCAAGGACCCTTTTCAGGATCAACTCACCCCAATTGCCTTGCATTTTATGGTCGCCCTTTAATGCCTTGGTTAGTTCCTGGGCTTCATGGCCCATTTTCTCACTCATGTCTTTCAGGCTTTTGATCTGTTCACGGAGGGCAGAGGCATCCCGGGTGTTTTTTTCAAAAGTTTCCTGAACCTTGTTTTCAAATTCCTGCATTTTCTCTTTGATTGGCTTGAGGACGGTTTGGAGTTGTTCCTTGTTCTGGCTCGAAAACTTTTCTGAATTCTGCTCCAGGATTTTTTGGGCCAGGTTTTGAAACGCTTGCTCTGTTCGCTTTTGAAATGCTTCTTCTTGATTTTGCCGCTCTTCTAATTGCTGGTTGAGCGATTGTTTTTGCTCGTCAAGCCTTGCATGCTTCATTTGAAGGTTGCTAACCTTTTTTTGAAGGTTTTTGATAATGAACAGGGCTACAATACCGCAAAGTACAATGCCAATCGAAAGTCCGGTCAAAAATGGCAACGTCAACATGAGATCAATTCCTTTTGAATGCAGGAATATAGGAATTTTAAAGCAGCTTGAAAATGAAAAGGTTTTTAGCTGCGTACAAAGCTTTAATCTGAATTGGGCTTCAGGATTTCAAGCAAAAAAATTAAGTATTTCCATTGCTTCTCTACGGCAGAAATTAGACCAAAAGAAATTACCACCATTGCGCTAAAGCCCGCTTTACCTATGCCAGGTTTTTGCTAAATCCATAACAATCACTCTTTTAAAAACTTCGGTAATCATGCTTATAGTCCTATCGTTAGCGCTGGGTCCCTCACAGGTTAAGGGGGTTTAGACGCCCTTTACCTTAAAAGCATGATGGAATTTGTTATTATTCCTTTTAGCCCACTGCATACGGAGCGTCTGCTCTTGTTGACAAGGACTGCTCTAAAAAGGCGGGGCATGGCTTATTCCCAAAAATGCCTGCAACGCTCAATGCTTTTTCCCAAGGTTGCATCAGTACTTTGCCAAGCCTTGTGAAAGATGGAACCCAAAAAACACCAATCAAACCCTCTTAAAGCCAAAACCAAAGTTTATTTTGATTAAAACGGGCAAACATTTTGATTGTTCAAGGCTGGTCCATGAAAAAGCCGATAGAATTCAAAAGCAGTTGGTTAATTTTGGCCTATGAAAGAAGGTGAAAAAATCTTTGAGAGCGACGTATTCTGGATGAGCCGGTTGTTCTTTCCGGAACTTGAGCATGTTATAGTGCTCGATCCTTTTGAAAAAATCAAGCCCAATTTAGGAGTCGGGTTTCATTATGTACGTAAGAAAAATGAGGTGGACCAAATTGGCAACTTAAAAGGGATTGATTGTTTGATCATTAACATCTCAGATGTTCCTATTGACCAATATCCATTTGACCAAACCTCTATTGCAGGCATCATAAGTCTGGGTGATGAACCTACTGAATACAAAGGCATGAAGAAGCATACCTTACTGGGCATTGATACCCCCCTTGATACCATTAGATGGCTTTTTCCGGATAACTTGAGATCGCCCCATTTTTTAGCCATCTACAACAACGATGAGGTCTATGGCAACATATTCAAAGGATATTCCAAACTTACCCTCAAATTGGGCCTGGAAAACTTCCTGGTAGACCGGAAGGTAAACTTGTTTAAATCCAAGAAATATTTATATGATAAACTTAAGCCTTTGGATTTTGAAACTTTCACTGTTTTTACGGGGCGGTTTTTAAAAACCGGCAAGGTGCTTATGCAACTAATCAAAGCCAACCAACCGGCTTATTACGTGAAATGTGGTTTAACAGCGGGAGGCAGGCAAAAAACAAGGCACGAATACCATATATTGAAGCAATTGGCAACAATTGACCATGATGAATTGCAAATACCACATGCCCAAATGATAGATGAATGGATGGTTATGGAGCCGATCCTTGCTAAAAAGACCAAACAAGACCATTTAAAATTAGCTCCATTGCATTTTAATGCTTTGAAAGCCTTTAAAACACCTTACCTAAAGGAAGTTAGCCTCCAAAATGTACTAAGGACTCATTATGTATTGTCCCGATTAGATGTACTCTACAACCAGCTTAAACAAGGTAATTGGCCAGAAGGCCTCAGCAAAAGCCAACTTATCGATTTATATAGCAAACTAACCGGCTTGCTCAATACCCTTCCTTTAGAGAAAATGGTTCCAATCTCATTAGCCCACGGGGAATTTAATTATCAAAACATTGCCATCGAGGGTAATACCTTGATCTTGTTGGATTGGGAAGAAGCCACTTGGGACTCTCCGGTCTTATATGATGTTTTTTATTTTTTGATGTTTATAGAAGAGAAATCCAAAGAATTTGATATAACAAATTTTCAGGCTGAGCTTGAAGAACACTTTCAAAAAATTGAGTTCAATAATTATGTGCAAGCATTAGGCAACCCCAGTATTCAGGTCCATTTTAACCTGTTTCTGATATTGTATGGCATTCAAACCATGGAGCAATTTTTGGCCAAGAAGGCCGTTACCATGGAAACCAACTATCTCCTGCAATTTTGGAAAGATATATTGGAACGTATTCCGGGTGTTTTAGAAGCAAAAACTTGGCCTACACAACCAAGTGCCAAAAATCAAGCATAAAAGGGTATAAGTGGCCAATCAAATTGTTTGAGAAATTGAATCATATGCACGTATTCTATAGTCATATTCTGATTTAATGTTGCAGTAAAGATTTTAACTATAACTTGATTATTTTTATAGGCAATTGTTTAAAAAAAAATTACAAACTGTTTTTCTCATTCATTTTTAAAGCCCTACCTTTTGTCGTTAAAGATAACATTAATAAATACCCGTACTTTTTATTAGGCTTATTTCTCTTAGTAACCCTTAAATAGGAATGAAGAATGGAGGAGGTTATTTCTAATGAAAGCTTGGTTCAAAAGGCTATTGACCAATTTTCTGAAGGTATTTTGGTGTTTGATGCCTCATTTTACGTTGTTTATGGAAATCAAGTTGTGTTAAGCCATGCCGATAAGGAATTGGAATCTTTGAAAGGTTGCCAAATATCCGATTTGATCCAGTCATGGGAGCCCACCAGTTATACCGAAGCCCTTAAAAAAGGGACAGGAATCAAGGAAACTTTTAATTTACAATTGGGTACGATGACCGGAAGCTATTGGGTTGAAATACAGCCAATTGTTCAATATGAAACATTCCAAGGCGGTTGGTTGAAGATAGATCCCGAAAAGCCAGTGCCTAATCAAGCAAATGAGCCTGATTATGATATTTTGATAAAAGCATTCAACCAAACCAAAGAATCTTTTATCATTACTGATGCCAATAAGGGAGAAGATGGGTATGTAATACGTTTTGTCAATCCGGGTTTTACAGCCTTGTTTGGCTATCAACCAAGCGAGGTTATTGGTAAGACGCCCCGTATGTTTCAAGGTCCTAAAACAGATGAGCGTGTACTAAATTCCATTGATCGTAATCTTAAAAAAAACCAAACCTTTATAGGAGAAACCATTAATTACCGTAAAGATGGTTCCGAATTTGTTTTGCAATGGGAAATTTATCCTTTAAAAAATGATGAAGGGGTAGTTACGCATTATTTAGCCGTCCAAAGGGATGTTACAGAACAACGAAAATTAGAGGAACAATTAAAAGAGAGTGAGTACCGCTTTAGGCGTTTAATAGAAAATGCCCCTGTTGGCATGTTCATTCATAAGCAAGGTGATGTTTTATATGCCAACGAGGAAGCAGCCAACATTTTCGGCTTTGATCAAGCTTCAAGGTTTTTTGGGTTTAATTTGTTTGATTTTGTCAGAAAGGATTATTTGGAAATAGCTCACGAGCGGGTAAATCAGTTAGAACAAGGCTATGACGTTGAACCGGTTGAAGAAGTTTTTGTAACCAATGATGGCAAAGAAATAGATGGTGAAATTGTAGGTATTCCCATCACTTATCAAGGTAAAAATGCCGTCCAGGCCATTGTAATAGATATAACCCAAAGAAAGCGGGCAGAAAGGGAATTAAAGGAAAGTGAGCAACTTTTCAGGATGATTGCTGAAAATAGCAGGGACTTAATTGCGCTGCACGATTTGGATGCGAATTTTACATATGCTTCTCCATCCGTTGAACAACTTGTTGGCGTTAAACCTGAAAGTATCATTGGGGCATCCCCTTATGATTACATACATCCCCAAGATCATAATTACCTGGCAAGCATCCACGAAGGTCTTTTGCAAGGGCAAGAAACCAAAAAGGCCCGTTACCGCATAATGCATAGTGAAGGACAATATATTTGGGTCGAAGCTCATGTTTTTCCGGTTCTTAACGAAGAAGGCCATATCATCCAATTTCAGTCTATTTCAAGGGATGTTACCGAGGAGCAAAACTTAAGAGAGCTTTTGGAGGAAACCCAGGATATTGCTACCATTGGCGGTTGGAGCTTTTCATTGGCTAAAAATGAATTTTTCTTTAGCAAAAAAGTGCATGAATTATACGGACTGGGTTTGAATGAGGAGATCACCCAAGAAAAAGCCATTTCCTTCTATGATCCTCATCATCAGCCCCTCATTCGGAAAGCTTATGATGATTTAGTAACCCATGGCAAATCTTTTGACTTAGAACTTAAATTTTGGAATGCTCAAGGGCAAATGCTCTGGGTAAGAGCCATCGGTAAGCCATTTTATGAAGGCAATCATTTTTATAAAGTTGGTGGAAGTTTACAGGATGTTACTGAAAAAAGGCTGGCCATTGAGCGCTTAAGAGAATCAGAGGAAACTTTCCGCACCTTTACTGAGCAATCCCTTGTCGGGGTTTATATGTATCAGGAAGGGCAAATGCAATATGCCAATCCCAAAGTTGCAGAAATTACTGGCTATCCGCTTGATGAAATCAAAGGAAAGAGCCCATTTGAAATTGCGCATCCCGAAGATCAACAAAAAATGCAAGAAAAGATCAATGCTCGGGAAAGTGGGGTTTCTGAAGGAGAGCATTATGAATTCCGTTTTTATACCAAACAGGGGGAGCTAAGGCATGCTGAATTGTTTGGTTCCAGGATTACCTATCACGGCAAACCTGCCATTATAGGAACAATCCTTGATATTACTGAAAGGAAAAAGGCTCAAGAGGACCTCATCGAAAAGCAACATTTCATTGAAGAAATTACCAGAAATTCTCCGAATGCAATAACGGTAACCGACTACAATGAAATGAAATATGTCTACAGCAATGATCGCGTAAAAGACCTGATAGGTTATACCATCGACCAAATTAACAAGTTTGAAAACCTTGTTGGGGATTTACTTCACCCTGAAGATGCTTCCTTAGTTAAAGAGAATTATGAAACCAATCTGAAGCTAAAGGATGGCGAGGTTAACCATGTAGAGTTCAGGGCCAAAACCAAGGATGGGCAATATAAATGGTTCTTAAGTTCTGATACGCCTTTTAAAAGAGATGAAAACGGCAATGTAATCCAGATAATGGGAACAATTCAGGATATAGACGAGCGTAAAAAGACGGAACAACAATTAAAGGAAAACCAATACTTTATTGAAAAAGTGGTTACCAGTTCTCCCAATCTAATCCATGTTTACGATTATCAATTGAATCAATTTGTTTATGTAAGCCAGCGTTTAGAAAACGGCCTTGGGTACAGCAGGGAGGAGATTGACCAGATGGAGAATGGCATAGCGGATTTATTTCATCCTGATGATTTAGAAAAGGTCTACCAAGCCAGTCAAAAAAATCAGACGCTCAAGGATGGAGAGGTGAATGAAGTAGAATTCAGAATGAAGACCAAATGGGGCAATTGGAAATGGATGATGGTACAGGATACCCCTTTTAAAAGGGATGAAAATGGGTCGATCAAGCAAGTGCTAAGTTCAGTGTTGGATGTTACTGAAAAAAAGAACGTTGAATTCGAACTTATTGAGCAACGAAAATTCATAGAAAGCGTTACCGAACAATCGCCCAGTACCATCCATATTTATGACTACCGCCAGGAGCAAATGATCTATTACAATAGGAGGATCATTGACAACTTGGGTTACAACGAGGAAGAAATAAAAACAATTGAACAGAACTTAAGGTCCATTTGCCATCCGGATGACATTGATGCCATCAAGCAGCATCACCGGGAAAATTTGCAATTGGCAGATAATGAGGTCAATACGCTGGAATATAGAATTAAACATAAAAATGGTCATTGGGTATGGTTGCTTAATAAGGATATCGTGTTTAGTCGTGATGAAGAAGGCAATGTAACGCAAGTTTTAGGCGTGGTTGAAGATACCACAGAGCAAAAACAAATGTATGAATCCCTTAAGCTAAATGAGGCCTTGTTCCGGCAGTTGTTCCAAAATGCACCGGTAGGCATCGTTAGGTTGGATGAGGAATATAACGTTCAATCTTGCAATGAGGGCTTTTGCGAGATCTTTAAATATGATAAAAGAGAGGTTGAAGGGAATAAAATCAATAACCTCATTGTGCCGGAAGAGTACCAAGAAGAGGCAACAGCAATTTCTAAGAATACGATGGATGGAAAAACTCGTCATGTAGAGTCGGTACGTGTGGATCAAGCCGGCAACTTAATTCCGGTCCTCATATATGGCGTTCCGGTTTTTTTGGAAGGTAAAACCATTAGCATTTTTGGTATTTATGTGGACATCTCCGAAAGGAAGCAAGCTGAAGAAGACCTGAAAAAGCATTCCAATGAACTGCTGCGGTCCAATGCAGAACTCGAACAATTTGCTTATGTTACTTCGCATAATCTTAGGGCACCGGTAGTCAATCTTGAGAGTCTTTTAGAATTCTTTGACACTTCAGAATTAAAAAATGAAAATAACAAATTTGTTTTCAACAAAATTACCAAATCGGTGGATCAACTTAATGAGACGCTGAACGATCTCGTTGATATTGTCGCGAAGAAAAAAGAAGTTAGCCAGCCTAAAGAAAAGATTGAGTTTGAAAAACTCTTTAACAAAGCGAAGGATTATTCTGAAAACCAGCTTAATGAGACCAATGCCATTGTAAAAGCGGATTTCTCAAAGGCTCCTGAGATTTACTACCTAAAGTCTTTCATGGAAAGCATTATGCACAACCTCCTTTCCAATGCTATCAAATACCGCTCCCCCAAGCGGCAACCCCACATTATGTTCGAAACTGTAAGATCCAATGGTTATGTTTGCCTCACCGTAACCGACAATGGATTGGGCATAGACCTTAAACAACATAAGGATCAAGTATTCAATCTTTACAAGCGATTCCATTTAAACAAATCCGGTAAGGGAATGGGGCTTTACCTTATTAAATCCCAAGTGGAGTCATTGGGTGGCAAAGTTGAAATTGATAGCCAAGTCGATCAGGGTACCACTTTCTATTTATATTTGAAGGATTTTTACAATGAATCAGAAGAAGCGTAATTTCATTAGGGCAGAGCTTAAAGGTCACGGTTTCCTGATAGTGGATCTAATTGACTAATTGAAACTTGATTTTCGGCTTTACGCTAAATATGAGCAGCAATCAAAAGGTCAATTTCCTTGGTAGAAATATTAAACCGTTCCCCTAAGAATTGGTAAGTAAGGTTGCCTTTATAGATGTAAACGCCATGCCTTACACCCTCTTTCTCCCAGAGGTAATTCTGAATACCCCCGAGTTCACCAATATCTATTAGGATCGAGGCAAAAATGTTGCTCAAGGCTTTAGAAGCGGTTCGGGCTACACGAGAAGGGATGTTGGGAACACAATAATGGATCACATCGTGATTGATGTAGATTGGATCGGTATGGGTGGTTATTTCCGATGTTTCAAAGCATCCACCCTGGTCAATGCTAACATCCACCACAACCGATCCTGGTTTCATGTTGCTCACCATTTCCTGGCTAACAAGACAGGGTGTTCTTCCTTTTTCTGTACGGATAGCACCGATGGCAACATCAGCACTTTTTAACGCATGTTGCACATTATCGGGATGGGTAATGGAGGTATATACGTTTGTAGCCAAGGAATCTTTAAGCCTGCGAAGCTTAAACAAGGATTTATCAAAAACTTTAACTTCAGCACCTAATCCAATGGCAGCACGTGCAGCATTTTGCCCAACTGTTCCAGCACCAAGTATTAAAACATCTGATGGTGGTACGCCCGAAATGCCACCAAGCATCACTCCTTTGCCATGCGTAAAATTGGTAAGGTATTCAGCACCGATCAGGATGGCTGCGCTTCCAGCTATCTCACTCATCGACTGGATAACCGGAAAATGGTTGTATTCGTCCTTAAGGAATTCAAAGCAGATGGCAGTAACCTTTTTTTTAATCAGGTTACGTATCTGGGATTCTTTGAGCATAGGTACATGGAGGGCTGAAATGAGGGTTTGCCCCATGTCCATGAGGTTGATTTCTTCATCTGTGGGAAATGCTACCTTTATAACGATATCGCATTTAAACACCTTTTGGCGTTCATAAGCAATCATGGCTCCTACATCACTGAATTCATGGTCGGTGAATTTGGCTTCTTCCCCGGCACCGGTTTCAATGGTCACTTCGTGGCCATTTGCAACCAAAAGGCTAACTGCCTCTGGGGTTAACCCAATGCGATTTTCCTGGTATGAAGATTCTTTAGGTACACCAATGCTCAAAGGGTTGCTACCTTTCTTAACTTTAGCCGGAGATTCTTGGGGGTAGGTTACGGCTTCTTTTGCCAGTTGATAAAATTCAGATTGCTGTTTTTCCGCCATGTTTCCTTTTTATTAAAGCAAAAATTACGAATTTTTATTGGTTTACCACAAAATGCCGTTGGCTGAGTTCATCCACTTGGATTGTTATTTTTACAAATTCCTTTGGCAATAGATCCTCAATCAACTCAGGCCATTCAATAAAAATCCATGCATGGTCGTGAATGTATTCTTCATAACCCAGGTCAAAAACTTCTTCTGCTGTAGATAAACGGTAAAAATCGAGATGATAAAAGTTGCCAACGGGGGTTTGGTATTCATTAAGGATGGAGAAAGAAGGACTTGCTATATCCTCCTCGATGTTGAGTAGCTTCCCAAACGATTTAACTAAAGCTGTTTTGCCGGCCCCAAGTTCCCCATAAATGGCAAACTTTCCTTGGGGAAATTGATCGATTAGGGATTTGGCAATTTGGTCTAAGTCATTCAGATAATAGGCGGTCCAGGTGGTGGCCATTTCACTTATTTTCCATCGTTATTACAGGTACCAGCATTTCCTCAAGGGAAATACCGCCATGCTGGAAAGTGTTTTTGAAAAAGTTGACAAAATAATTGTAGTTGTTGGGGTAAACAAAATAAAAGTCCTCTTTGCCAAAGATGTAGGCCGAACTTACATGCGGTTTGGGCAGAAAGGCTTCTTTAGGCTCTTTCACTGCATAAACATCCTTTTTGTTATAGTTTAAGCTTTTACCCTGTTTATACCTTAGGTTGGTAGTGGTATTTTTATCGCCTACTACTTTGGAGGGATGTTTTACCCGGATCGAACCATGATCGGTAGTTACTACAAAGTTGATATCTCTTTGTGAAAATTGCTTAAGGAGGTCATACAACGGCGAGTGTTCAAACCATGAGCGCGTAAGGGAGCGATAAGCAGCTTCATCTTCTGCCAATTCCTTGAGTACTTCCATCTCTGTTCTTACATGGGACATTAAGTCAATAAAATTGTAGACCACTACGATCAGGTCGTTGTTCATTAGGTTGTTAACATTCTCAGCCAGCTCTTTTCCATTCTCATGCTTGGTAATCTTGTTGTAACTAAATTTAATATCCATTTGCTTACGGCTGAAGTAATCTTGCAAAAAATCCTCCTCATGCTGGTTTTTGCCACCTTTTTCTTCATCGCTTAACCACCAATCCGGGAAGCGTTTCTGGATATCAAGGGGTAAAAGACCAGAAAACATGGAATTTCTCGCATAATTGGTAGCGGTGGGCAAGATGCTGTAATAGAGGTCATCTTCTTTTACATTGAACAATTCATTAAACTTGGGTTCAATGGCTTTCCACTGATCGTACCTAAAATTGTCCAATACCAATAAAACAGTAGGCTTGTTGGATTCCAGGTGGGGTAGCACCTTATGGTTGAGCAAATTTTGGGACATAATGGGCGCTTCTTCAGGTTGATGAAGCCAATCCTGGTAATGGTCTATGATGAACTTGGAAAAATTGGCATTGGCATCACTTTTTTGGGTGGCCAATATCTCCTGCATGTTGGGATCTTCTGATTTTTCAAGTTCCAGATCCCAATATGTTAGGCTTTTATAAACTTCTTTCCACTCTTCAAAATTCATTTTTTCATTTACCCGCATTGAGAGGTTCTGAAAATCTTGTTGGTATGACTGAGTTATTTTTTCACTAACCAGTCTCCGGTTGTCCAATTGCTTTTTTATGGAAAGAAGAATTTGATTGGGATTGACGGGCTTAATCAGGTAATCAGAGATCTGCGATCCAATGGCATCTTCCATTAAATCCTCGGTTTCGCTTTTTGTGATCATGACAACTGGAATGTTGGGTCGGGATTTTTTGATCTCCGGTAAGACATCAAGTCCCGTTTTACCCGGCATGTTTTCATCAAGGAATATTAGGTCAAAGTTGCTATTGTTGATCTCATCCAAAGCCTCATCTCCGCTTTGGACCCCTTGAACTTCATAACCTTTTTCTTCAAGGAACATTAAATGAGGTTTGAGAAGATCGATCTCATCATCGGCCCAGAGGATTCTAATTTTATCCATAATCAGTACATTTGAAGTCTTTAACTATTTGTTAATTTAACTATCTTAACCCGCAAATATTATACAAAAGCTTAGAAATTTGAGTAAAGTAAAAATATTCAACGATCCAGTTCATGGATTTATCAGTGTCCCTCAGAATTTTATCCTTGAACTAATTGAGCATCCCTACTTTCAAAGGATGAGAAGGATCAAACAATTAGGATTAACCGACCTCGTTTATCCCGGAGCTTTACACACCCGCTTTCATCATGCAATGGGGGCTTTTCATTTAATGACCAATGCCATTGACACGTTAAGGCAAAAAGGTGTTGACATAAGCGAATCGGAAAAAGAAGCTGCTCAAGCTGCCATTTTATTGCATGATATTGGGCACGGGCCATTTTCACATGCTCTTGAGAAAAGCATTGTAAAAGCTGTTGATCACGAGGAGGTATCCAGTATCATCATGCGATCTATTAATCAAAACCTCAACCACCAACTTGAAAAAGCCATTGAGATTTTTGATCATGCAAGGAGTAATCAATTCTTACATGAACTAATTGCCAGTCAACTTGATGTGGACCGGCTCGATTATCTATCCCGCGACAGCTTTTATACAGGCGTTTCGGAAGGCGTGATCGGGTTGGAGCGGCTCATCAAGATGATGAATGTCCATAACGATAGGCTTTGCGTGGAGCATAAAGGCATTTATTCCGTTGAAAAATTTTTGGTATCCAGGAGGTTGATGTACTGGCAAGTTTACCTCCACAAAACAGTGGTTGCAGCTGAAAAATTACTGCTTAAAATTCTGGAACGAGCTCAAGCATTGGCTGAGCAAGATGTGGAACTTTTTGCCACTCCCGCATTTAAATTTTTCCTTTACAATAAGATCACCAAATCGGATTTTAGAACAAATCAAAAAGTTTTAGATAATTTTGCAGATTTAGATGATCACGACCTCATGGTTTCAATCAAGTGCTGGACTCAACACCAAGACCAAACATTGGCTACGCTTTGTCAAAACTTAGTTGACAGAAGGTTGCTTAAAACTGAAATTTCGGATATTCCTTTCAGCAAAGAATACATTGACAATCTCAGGGTTAAGGCTTCACAAATGCTAAAAATCCCGGAAGATGAAGCCCATTATTTTGTTTTTTCAAATACCATCTCCAATGAAGCCTACATACCCAAAGAGGATTCCAACATCAATATCTTAATGAAGGAAAATGAGGTTATGGACATCGCAAAAGCATCGGATCAATACAATATATTTGCATTGAGCAAGCCTGTAGAAAAGCATTTTATTTGCTATCCAAGGGCGATTACCCTTAATTAGGTTTAAAAGCAACAAACGTGAATTAATGGAAATTACGGTCAAGGAACTTAACAATTTTATCAATGGAAAGGTAGAGGGGGATTCGGAAGTGCTGATTGAGGGTTTTGCTCCAATAGATGAAGCAACCCAAGGTTCTATTACGTTTTTATCCAATCCCAAATACCAAGCCCATCTATATACCACGCAGGCATCGGCCGTTCTTTTACATAAAGATTTTAAGCCAGAAAAAGAAGTCAATCCTACCCTTATTTACGTAGAAGATGTTTATTCCACCCTTTCCTCGTTAATGGATCAATTCAACCACCCATCAGGTGAACGGAAGGGAATTGAGGCCAATGCTTATAGGGCTACATCCGCGACTTTGGGCCAGGATGTTTACGTGGGTGCTAATACCTATGTTGATGATCATAGCCAAATTGGAGATCATGTTAAAATATACCCCAACTCTTTTATAGGCGAAAATTGTGAAATTGGGGCCAACACTGTTATATATCCTGGCGTAAGGATCTACAACAATACTAAAATCGGGCAGCAATGTATTATACATTCGGGAGTTGTTATTGGTTCTGATGGCTTTGGATTTGCTCCTCAGAATAACGGTACTTTCAAAAAAATGCCTCAAACGGGCAATGTGATCATAGAGGAAAATGTTGAGATTGGGGCCAATACCACCATAGACCGTGCTACGATAAGGTCAACATTGATAAGGCAGGGAGTTAAGCTGGATAATTTAATACAAATAGCTCATAATGTAGAAATTGGAGAAAATACGGCCATTGCATCTCAAACTGGCATCTCAGGAAGTACCAAAATAGGGCGCAATTGTGTTATTGGGGGTCAGGTAGGTATTGTTGGGCATATTTATATAGCCGATGGAACGCATTTAGGTGCTCAAAGTGGTGTTTCCAATTCTATCAAAGAGCCCTATCAAAAATGGTTTGGAGCGCCCGCTGCTCCTATTAAGGACGCCAAGAAATCAGGTGTATTGTTAAAAAAGTTGCCAGATCTATATGACAGAATCAAAAAGCTTGAGGTCTTAGTCAAAAAATTAAAATCCAGATTGGACGAAAAATGAACTTAAAGCAAACAACCATAAAAGAGCCTATAACAGTCTCAGGAGTTGGTTTACACACCGGAGAAAAAGCTCAAATGACTTTTAATCCGGCTTCTGAAAATCACGGCATTAAATTTAGGCGCACCGACCTTGAAGATCAACCTCTCGTAGAGGCTGATGTAGACCTTGTGGTGGATACTTCACGCGGCACAACACTTGGTAAGAATGGCGTTAAAGTGGCAACAGTTGAGCATGTGATGGCGGCTTTGGCTGGTATGGAGATTGATAATCTTTTAATTGACCTCGATGCCCCTGAAGCACCAATTATAGATGGTAGCGCTGAGCCTTTCATCAGTTATATACAAGGCGTAGGCTTACAAGGGCAAAAAGCACAGCGGGAGTATTTTGAAGTGCCTTACAACATCCATTATTCAGAGCAAGATCGAAGTATTGAAATGATTGCCATGCCATTGGATGGGTACCGATCCACAGTTATGGTTGATTACAACTCTCCTGTACTGGGTAGTCAACATGCCTCTATTTCAGATATAGGTGAATTTACCAGAGAAATAGCCAGCAGCCGGACCTTTTGCTTTTTACATGAGCTTGAAGAACTGATCAATAACAACCTCATTAAAGGTGGTGATATTAACAACGCCATCGTCATTGTGGATAAACAAATTTCCCAGAATGAGCTCAATCATCTGGCTAAGATATTTAATAAAAACGACATTAATGTCAAGAGCGAAGGCATTTTAAACAACATTGATCTTCGACACCAAAATGAGCCGGCAAGGCATAAATTGTTAGATCTGGTGGGGGATCTTGCATTAATAGGGATGCCCATCAAGGCCCAGGTGATGGCCGCAAGACCTGGGCATGCTGCTAATATTGAATTCGCTAAGAAGATCAAGCGGATCATGAAGCGTACTAAAAGAAAGCATCAGTCCCCTGGCGTCAATGCAGACTCGGAACCCATTTATGACGCCCAGGAAATTTCTAAGATCCTCCCGCATTCCCATCCTTTCCTTTTTGTAGATAAGATCACTGAGCTTTCAGAAAACCATATCGTGGGCATCAAGAATGTGACCATGACCGAGAACTTTTTCCATGGTCATTTCCCCGACAACCCCGTAATGCCTGGCGTGCTTCAAGTTGAAGCAATGGCACAGGTAGGAGGCGTGATGATCTTAAGCCAAATGGATAATCCAACCGATTATTCTACTTATTTTCTTAAAATAGAGAATGCTAAATTTAAAGAGAAAGTGGTTCCGGGTGATACAATGGTTTTCAGAATGGAATTGGTATCACCCATTAAAAGGGGAATTTGTTCTATGAGAGGTCAGATTTTTGTTGGCAACAAATTGGTAACCGAAGGCGAATTGATGGCTCAAATCGTTAAAAACAAGTAAAGTACTATGCATCAACCACTTTCCTACGTTCATCCGGAAGCTAAAATAGCCCAAAATGTTGTGATTGAGCCCTTTGTAACCATTCACAGCGATGTAGAAATTGACGAAGGAACATGGATTGGACCCCATGCCACGATCATGGAAGGTTCACGGATCGGTAAGAATTGTAAGATCTTCCCGGGTGCGGTCATCTCCGCTATTCCGCAGGATTTAAAATTTAAAGGCGAATCCTCCGAAGTCATTCTTGAAGACAATGTGATTATACGCGAATATGCTACCATCAATCGTGGCACCATGGATAAACATTTAACCCGGATCGGTGAACATTCATTGCTAATGGCTTATGTACATATTGCCCATGATTGCCTCATCGAAAGTAATTGTATATTGGCCAATGGCGTTACCCTGGCCGGGCATATCTACATCGGGCAATATGCCAATATAGGCGGACTCGTAGCTGTACAGCAATTCGTAAATATAGGTGAGCATTGCTACATAGGTGGCGGGTCGCTGGTTAGGAAGGACGTTCCTCCCTTTACAAAAGGGGCGAGAGAGCCCTTGTCTTATGTGGGTATTAACTCGGTAGGACTTAGAAGGCGGGGATACGATCCTGATAAAATCAAAGAAATACAGGAAATATACCGCTACATTTACCTGAAAGGTAACAACATTTCCCAAGCCTTGTCGATTATAGAAGCAGAACTGCCTGCAACCCGTGAAAGAGATGATATTATTAGCTTTATTAAGCAATCTGATCGGGGCATTATGCGAGGGTACCGGCCATAGCTCGTAGAATCGAGGGCTCAGATTTTTTTAGGCGGCTTAAGTTTAGCCTATTAAACCAATAAATCTTAAATGATATAAAGTTGAGGGCAATAGAATACATATAAGCGGAGATAGGTGACAAACTCTTCATGGCCAGTAAAAAGCGTTTAGCCGGAATTTGGCAATCTTGACCACTTTCAACGACCATCCCATCAAGCACCTATAAAAGCCCAAAACTTAATATTAACAGAAAACTGCTTTGAAAATCCAACTTAACAACATCGGTAAAAAATTCAACCGAACCTGGATTTTTCAAAACTTAAATCAAGCATTTGAACCTGGTCAGCATTATGCCATAACCGGGCAAAATGGGAGTGGCAAATCAACTTTGCTACAAGTTATAGCAGGTTTCTTAACCCCTTCCATGGGTAAAATTACTTACCAAATTGATGAAGACTTAGTAAAAGTTGAGGATGTATACCAATATTTTAACATTGCTTCCCCTTACCTGGGTGTACTTGAGGAATTTTCTTTTAAAGAGCATTTACGATTTCATGCAAGGTTCAAATCCTTATTGCCATTTTTAAGCATTAACGAAGTGATAGCCCTCACCAATCTGGAACGTCATCAAAATAAAGAATTAAAGCATTTTAGTTCAGGCATGCTCCAAAGGGTACGTTTGGCCTTGGCCTTATTTTTCGAAAGTCGAGCTATTCTACTTGACGAGCCAACAGCTCATTTTGACCAATACAACTTTAATTGGTATAAGGAAATGGTTGAAAATTATGCCACCAACCGCACTTTAATAATTGCCTCCAACCACCCGCCTGAATTTGATTTTTGTAGCCGAAAGCTAAACTTATCAACGCATTGACATGTTAAAAAAGGAGTAAAAGGTCTGTTTATTTTTTGTTACAAAAATTTTTTTAAAAATAATGCTTGATCAACTGAGTTTTAAAGCTTTTATAACAACCCATGAGATTGGTTTTTTACGGTTGCAAGGGCCTTGGCAAATCCCTTAAAATTTTACTTAAAAACCTTACGAAACTTTTAGAACTTTATCGTGGAATAGCGTTCAAAAACAAATAGATTTGCACCGCGTTAATAGACTATGAACACTATTTACATTCAGGACTAAACTTGTCATTGAAAATGAGAAAAATAGGGTTATTATTCCTTTTTAGTTTTATTTCGCTTAGCTTACTTAATCCCAATCAAGCGAATTCTCAAGACGTAGAAAACGGAAAAAATCTTTTTGAGCAAAATTGTACTTCTTGCCACCAATTGGGTGAAGAATTAATTGGCCCCAATCTTATAGGTGTAAACGACCGCAAATCAAAAGAGTGGCTTCATAGGTTCATAAAGAATTCTCAAAAAGTCATTAACAGCGGTGATGAATACGCCCAGAACCTATATGATGAGTACAACCAGGTTATAATGCCTGCACAGGATCTTGATACGGCTGAGATCAACGACATCCTTGCCTATATAGAAGAAGAAGGCAAAGAACCGGCTACAGCTTCCGGATCTGGGGAAGGGGCTGCAAAAGAAACTGGTAGTCAATCGCTTACAGGTATAACAAGCATTGGGCAGGATCCAACTTTTCAAGGCCTGGCATTTTTAGTCTTCTTGTTGTTAATCCTGGTTTTGATTACAGCCACTAATTTGTTTACCAAGGTACTTGAAATGAACAAATCACTTCCACGCGTGAATTGGCAGCGGGTCAATATTGTACTAATGGTCATATTTTTTGTTGGAGGTGTTATAGCCATCGTTTACGAGATGAATATTCATACTCAGTATCTAATGCCTGAGGCAGCCTCTGAACATGGAAAAGAAATTGATCAGCTTTTCAATATTACTTTAATAATTACTGGCCTTGTTTTTATAATTACGCAAGTTCTATTGTTTTATTTTGCAGTTGCCTATAAAAGAAAGAAAGGAACCAAGGCCTTATTTTATCCAGTTAATGATCGATTAGAGCTTTTCTGGACCGCCATTCCAGCCATTGCTTTAACGGTTTTAATACTTTATGGTGCTAAAACCTGGCGGGATATTCATAAACCTGCTGATGAAGACGCGCAAAAAGTAGAAGTTTATGGTTACCAGTTCAACTGGAAATTCCGTTATCCGGGGCCTGATGGTGAATTGGGTAAAACCGATTTTAAACTTACATCAGCAGCAGAAAACCCCTTGGCACTTGATCCAAAAGACCCCGCTGCTAAAGATGACATCGTTACCAATGAATTACGCTTGCCAGTTGATAAAGAGGTAAAACTGCTCTTTAGGTCAAGAGACGTGATACACAGTGCTTGGTTACCCCACTTTCGGGTTCAGATGTATTGCCAACCCGGAATGAGGACCCAATTTAAATTTACACCGAGCAAAACCACTGAAGAAATGCGAGAACAAGAAGGCGATCCGGAATTTGAGTACGAATTGGCATGTAATCAAGTTTGCGGAGCAGCTCATTACAATATGAAAGCTACGGTAGTTATACAAGAGGAATCCGAATTCAGGGATTGGCTAGCAGAAAAAGAACCATTTAAAAAGGATGAGCAAAATGTAGCTAACGCTGATCTTAAATAAAAAATCATGGTCGAATTGTATAAAAGCAACAAGAACGTATGAGTCTTCAGGAAAAAACACACGAAGAAGAACATCACGAGCACGAGGAGAGCTTTATTACGAAGTACATCTTTAGTCAGGATCATAAGATGATCGCCAAGCAATATTTGCTTAGCGCTATTTTTATGGGGGTTATTGGAGGATTGTTATCAACCCTCTTCAGAATGCAGTTGGGTTGGCCTGATGAAAGCTTTGGTTTTTTGGAGTCTATATTAGGCAAATGGGCCGAAGGTGGTCAAATCGATCCGAATTTTTACCTCGCTATGGTTACCATGCACGGTACCATCATGGTATTTTTCGTTCTTACAGCAGGTCTTTCAGGAACCTTCAGTAATTTGTTAATTCCTTTACAAATAGGTGCCAGGGATATGGCCTCGCCTTTTCTAAACATGTTGTCCTATTGGCTTTTCTTTGTTTCAAGTGTTATTATGTTGATTTCGCTGTTTATCCAAACAGGGCCTGCATCAGGTGGTTGGACCATCTACCCGCCTTTAAGCGCCCTGCCGCAAGCCATACCAGGATCCGGCTTAGGCATGACCTTATGGCTTTTATCCATGGCAATATTTATAGCAGCCATTGCCTTGGCTGGATTGAACTACATCAGTACCATACTCAACTTAAGGACCAAGGGACTTTCCATGAGTAAGCTGCCGCTTAGTATTTGGTCCTTGTTCTTAACAGCCGCTTTAGGGTTGCTTACATTTCCCGTGCTTTTTGCAGCCGCTGTGCTCTTAATTTCAGACCGAAGCCTGGGAACAGCTTTTTACCTTTCAGATATTTACATTGGTGGAGAAGCCCTTGTCAATCAAACGGGTGGTAGTCCCATACTTTGGCAGCACTTATTCTGGTTCTTGGGTCATCCTGAGGTTTACATTGTGATATTACCTGCATTTGGTATTATTTCCCAAGTTTTGGCAAATGATTCAAGAAAACCGATTTTTGGATATAGGGCTATGGTAATATCCCTATTTGCCATTACGGTCCTATCTTTCCTCGTATGGGGTCACCACATGTTCGTTACGGGTATGAATCCATTCCTTGGGTCGGTTTTTATGTTCATGACCTTGATCATTGCTGTTCCATCAGCGGTTAAGGTTTTTAATTATCTGGCCACCCTTTGGAAAGGAAACATAAGATTTACCCCTGCCATGCTTTATGGAATCGGCTTTGTATCGGTTTTCATCACTGGTGGTTTAACGGGCATTTTCCTTGGAAATTCAGCCATTGATATACCTTTACACAATACCTACTTTGTTGTTGCACACTTTCACATTGTTATGGGCAGTGCCTCTATCTTCGGTATGTTTGCCGGTGTTTATCACTGGTTCCCCAAACTGTTTGGAAGGTTAATGAATGAAAAGTTGGGTTACCTTCACTTTTGGTTAACCTTTGCCTCGGTTTACCTGGTATTTTTCCCCATGCACTTTATGGGCATCGATGGCGTACCCAGAAGGTACTATTCCTACACCAACTTTCAGGAATTCAGTGAGTGGGTTGACGTAAGTACATTTATCTCAATAGCTGCTATTGTAGGATTTTTGGCCCAGCTCTTCTTTATCTACAACTTTTTCAAGAGCATGTTTTTCGGTGAAAAATCCTCGCGCAATCCATGGAAATCCACTACTTTGGAGTGGACCACGCAGGAAATATCGCCAGGACACGGGAATTGGATAGGAGAAATTCCAACTGTTCACCGTTGGCCCTATGATTACAGCAATCCTATTGCTGAGCTGGATTACATCCCTCAAACCATAAGTGATGAAGATTTAAAGAATGGAGTGGATTATGATAGTGAGGATTATGATCCTGTCAATGATTCCACAACCACAACTCAGACAGAGCAGGAAACAACCTCTGAAGCGGAAATAGGTGAAGAAGATAAAGCACATTAGGATACTTTTTAAGCGGCAATTATGAACCAAATTGAGCCTAAAAATTATATGATCCAGGATAAAGCATTAACCCTCAGGCCAATCGACCTTGTTAAGCTCAAAGCCAAAGATTACGCACAGTTGGTCAAGCTCCGGCTTAATCTGACGGTGGTTTTTTCAACGGCCATTGGTTTTTTGTTAGCCCTTGAAAGTTCTATCATCTGGATTGATTTTTTTGCACTCATTATGGGTGGTTTTTTGATCGTTGCTTCCGCCAATGCATTGAACCAGATCATGGAGCGTGAATCGGACAAGCTTATGTCCCGCACCCTAAGCCGTCCGTTAGCTCAAAACAGGATGAGCGTTCAGGAAGCGGCTATTTTTGCTTCTTTTAGTGGCATCTTTGGTGTTATGCTCTTGGGGCTTTATTTGAATGAATTAAGTGCGCTTATATCGCTTACTGGTTTATTGGTTTATGCTTTTGCGTATACCCCCCTAAAAAAGCTCAGCCCAATAGCTGTTTTTGTAGGTGCTATTTCCGGAGCATGTCCGCCTTTGGCTGGTTATGTAGCCGTGAGTAATGAAATTACTTCATTGGCTTTAATACTATTCGGTATCCAGTTTTTTTGGCAATTTCCTCACTTTTGGGCTATTGCCTGGGTAATGAATGATGATTATCAAAAAGCTGGTTTTAAGTTGTTACCCGGAGGCACTAATAAAGATAAAAGAGGGGCCCTCCAAATGGTTATGTTTACGGTTGTATTGTTACCATTGGTACTATTTCCGGCTAAACTGGGGTTAACTACCATAGGAGCTTCTGTTATTTGCCTTTTGATCAGTGCCGGCTTACTTTACCAAACATTTAGGTTATACCAAAAATTGACCAACAAAGCTGCATTGCACCTGATGTTTGGTTCTTTTATCTATTTACCCCTCATTTTACTTGTTTTGTTTTTTGATAAACTGATGTTATAGCATGGAAAATACAGTAATGGACCCCAAAGAAACGCAATTTAATGTCCATCCCAAAAAGTTCACTTTTTGGCTCTTCCTGGTAACGGTAACCATGCTTTTTGCAGCCTTTACAAGTGCTTATGTGGTAAGAAGAGCCGAAGGTCAGTGGTACACATTTGAGCTGCCACAAATCTTTAACTGGTCTGTATTGATTGTTATTATAGGCAGTGTGTTGATGCAATGGGCTTATCAAGCTGCAAAAAAAGATAAGCTTGGTAGTACCCGAACGGGTTTGGTTCTAACCTTACTGACGGGTATTGGGTTTTTAGTGAACCAAACTTTCGGTTGGCTATCAATGGTCAACCGTGGCATTTATTATGTGGGCAATCCCTCCGAATCTTTCACTTATGTTATTTCATTCATGCATGCCTTGCATGTAATTGCAGCTATTATTCTATTAGGGGTTACCACGGTGTTGGCCTATCGTTATAAAGTCCATTCAAAAAATTTGCTGACGATCAATATATGCACAACCTTCTGGCATTTTTTAGCAGCTTTGTGGATTTATTTGTTCGTATTTTTATCATTTTTGCGATAACAAAATACCGAGTTAATGTCGACACAAACAGCAGTTGATACGTCAAAAGGCAACTATTGGTCAGGTGCTAAACTTCCGCTGGGTTCTGCCTATGGAAAGTTAATGATGTGGTTTTTCCTGCTTTCCGATGCATTTACTTTTTCAGCCCTTTTGATTACGTATGGTTTCTTTAGGATGAGTTCGACCAATTGGCCAAACCCTGAGGTTGTTTTCCAGAGCATTCCCTTTATTGTGGATCATGGAGCACCGCTTGTTTTTGTGGGGCTGATGACCTTTATCCTTATTTTGAGCAGTGTAACGATGGTATTGGCTGTAGAAGCAGGGCACCGAAATGAAAAGAAACAGGTTTTTAATTATATGCTGGCTACCATTTTCTTGGGCCTTGTTTTTTTAGGATGCCAGGCTTTGGAATGGACCCACTTAATAGAGCATGGCACTTCGCTCAGTGGCAATCCTTACGGTGAGGTCATGTTTGGCCAATTGTTCTATTTAATAACAGGGTTCCATGGATTTCATGTTTTTAGTGGCGTTTGCTTGGTGCTTTATGGAGCGATAGCTGCTTACAAAGGCGTTTTTGAGCGAAGGGGTCACTATGAAATGGTAGAAAAAATTGGTTTGTATTGGCACTTTGTTGATCTGGTATGGGTCTTTGTATTTACTTTGTTTTACTTGATATAACTTTCACAATTAGTAAGCGCTTATGGATGATATAGAACCAAAAGAAGGATTACACGTACCTCATTCAAGCAAAAAAGAGATCTTTTACGCAGCAATTGTTCTAACCCTATTAACTGCGCTGGAATTTTTGATTGCTTTTACAATGGGAGATCACATTTGGCGTGTTATTATTTTCCTTGGTTTAACGGTGCTAAAGGCTTTTTACATTGTGGCTTATTTTATGCACCTAAGGCATGAAAGAATCAACTTGGCTTATTCCATAATTATACCCATAGTTTTAGTTGTTTATTTTGTTGTGCTACTAATTTATGAAGGGCTTGAGGTAATCTACGTATGATTTGGCACAGAACAAAAACCATTTTAGTAGCCTTTTTAATTTTGGGGTTGCCAATCGTTCTCACTTTTTGCCTGCATTCCGGCAAAAACCAATATAAAACCTTGCCGGTATTAGGCCCTAAAGAAGTGAACAATCAAGGAGATACCGTTTATCACAATATAGGATCATTCACTTTTACCAATCAAAATGGTGAAAGGATCACCTCCAAGCAACTTGAAGGTAAATTTTATGTAGCTCATTTTTTCTTTACTGAATGTCCTGATGTTTGCCCCAAATTGATAGAAAATCTAAAAGAGGTTCAAAAGCAAACGCAAAACCTGGATGACTTTAGGATCCTTTCTATGACGGTTAAGCCGGAAAGCGATAATCCGCAAACCCTAAAGGAATATGCCAACCAAAAAGGGATTAACACCAACAAATGGCATCTATTATCGGGGCAACAGGAAAACATTGAAGCGCTTGCCCGAAACAACTTCTTGATCACGGCAAAAGAAGATCAACATGGCTATCAGGATTACATTCACAGTGATTTGTTGGTATTAGTTGATAAAGAAGGTAAAATAAGAGGCTTTTATAAAGGAAGCGATGAACAAGCAGTAGAGAACCTGGTTGATGAAGTGGCAGTTTTAGTAGAGGAGTATGATTGAAATGAAAAACATTAGCGAAAGGGGATGGTTGTGGCTTATTGGAGTTGTTTCTGTGGTAGTAGTGGCAACCGTAGCGCTGTTACTTGTTCAATCTCAAGGTCAATCATCTGATGTTGCCAATGCTCAAATTTATTTGCTGCCCAAACTAAATGCAGTTTTGAACAGCCTTACCTTTTTGTGCCTGTTGGTAGGATTTTATTTTATTAAAAATCAAATGGTCAACGCTCATAAGCGCGTAATGATTTCGGCCTTCATTTTCTCTGTTTTTTTCCTTGTTTCTTACCTATCTTACCACTACGCAGCACCTCATACAAGTTTTGGCGGTAGTGGCTTCATTCAATACGTTTATTACTTTATTTTAATAACCCACATTTTATTAGCCATTGCTGTGGTTCCGCTTGCCTTAATTACCTTGTTCAGGGCTTGGAAGATGGACTATCAAAAACATAAAAAAATAGCCAGGTGGACTTTACCCATTTGGCTGTATGTAAGTATAACCGGAGTGGTTGTTTATTGGATGATTGCCCCTTATTATCCGGTTTAGGCGGGTATTTAGTACTTAGCGCATGTAACCAGAATCATGCAGGCGTGAAAAAGTAACTTAATTGAACAATGGAAAAGAAATTCACGTTAGATTGGGTAATAAAATGGATTCAGTCTAAATAAATACCTCAACATGCATAAAATTCAATCATATATTTTACCGGTCTTGCTAATCTTTACTTTGATGATGATGGGTTTGGCAGAAACGTCTGCACAATGTCCAATGTGTAAAGCAACCGTGGAAAGTGCCATGAAAAAGGATGAGAATACCATTGGAATGGGATTGAATGATGGCATCCTTTACTTATTGGCAGCTCCTTACCTCGTAGCTGCAACCGTTGGTTTCTTATGGTATTACAATGCCAAAAAAAGTACTAAAGCAGCCACATAACTTATGAATAAGCCTGTTTTCCTTGCCTTAATGCAGCAGAAATGCCCACGTTGTAGAAAAGGTAGCGTGTTTGTTAACCCTTCATACCACACCAACTTCATGGACATGCATACATATTGTCCGGAATGTGAATGCCAATATGAAATTGAACCCGGTTTTTTTTGGGGCTCCATGTACTTTAACTACGCTTTTTCGGTAGGTGTTGGGTTAATCCTTGGTTTCTTGACTTATTATGTACTCAATGATCCCGCAGTATGGATATACTTAGCCATCATCATTGGTGCCTTGGTTGCGTTAACACCTCTTTTCTTTCGCTACAGCCGGATTTTAATGCTTTATGCTTTTTCCGGTATTAAGTATGACCCGGGTAAGAGCTATTCTGAATCCTGCCCTAACTAAACAAGGGCATAATTGAGCCCTTATGGTTCAATGAATGAAACCCAAACCCCATCCTTAAATTTCTGAGTAAATAGGCATAAATTTTGTTAATGGTTTATGCTTACTGCATGGTGGGGGCGATGCTTTATTGAATGATAAGGATACGTTGGATTCGGCTTTGATTAAAAATGGGTCAAAAAATCTTATTATATTTACGTTTAATCTTGAACAAACAAAAAAAGAAAGCTTATGAAAAATTACAACACCTTTTTGAAGATCAATATTGCTATTTGGCTTCTGACAATTTTATCGAGTTTCTCCTTTTTAAATGCACAACCACAGTACATTGCCAATAGCAGCGGAGATTGGAGCAGTAGCGCTACCTGGCAAGGTAGTAGTACCCCGGGAGATACGATTGGGGCCAATGAAAATGTTCAGATTAACAGTGGTGTAACAGTTACCCTCAATCAAGATCTTCAGATCAATGGTTCAGGTGCCATTGTGAACGTAGATGGAACGCTCCAAAGCAATGGGGAAATTAGCGTCAATCAGGGAACAATTGATGGTTCAGCCAATGGCAATTTGGATGTCAATCAATTGACCTTAGCAACTACTGGTGCTGTTGATAAAAATGGGGAAACAAAAGCCAACGTCATTGAAGTTGATGCGCCAATTACCCTTTCCGATACGCTTGTAGCCCAGGATACGCTTCTATTGAAAAATGACCTAACAGGTTCATCTAATCCCAACCCCGGACCAGGTGGGGCTGCTGTTGAAATAGGTGCCAACGGTTTCATTGTAATTGATGGAGGCCAATTGGGCGGAAGTAACACTGTGCCAGGCCCGGGGCCTGTGCCAGGCGAAAATTTATTTGCTCCATTGGGCAATTACAATGTCATCTTTAAAAGCGGTGGTGTTTCGGCTACCGTATTATTGGGAGCCAATGATCCGAATAATGTTATTTTGATGATGGATGCAAGTTCAGATCAAGTGGATTTAAATGAAGATGCCAACATTAACAACAACCTGATCTTAAATAAAGGTATGGTTAATTTGGATGGCAATACGCTTAATGTTGAAGATACCCTCCGCCTTGCCAATGGCAATGTTGATTTTTCTTCCGGTGGTACCCTCTCATTAGCAAGCAATGCTGAAATTATGATCGAGGGCAACGAAACATTGAGTTCTCTTACACCGCAAGGTGCATTCAATGTAACCTATATGGGAGGTGCTAAGACGGCCGGTGCAGAATTATCCGGATCCAATGACCTTAATAACGTTACTGTTATGATGGATCAGGGATCAAGCAGCGTTTCTATGGACGGTGATGCTACGATCACAGGTGAGCTTGACTTGGAACAAGGGATGTTAGACCTTAACAGCTACAACCTTGAAGTTCAGGGTGATCTTAATGGTACTACCGATGGAACATTGAGCGGCAATGCCAATTCTGAACTAACTATTAACACGTCATCTGCTTTAAGTAGTAGCATTAGGTTCAATGATAACCAAAATATGTTGAGCAAGTTAATGCTTAATGTAGGATCCGGTAATAATGTTGAACTTGGGTCAGATCTTCAAATTGCCTCCGAGCTAATGATCAATGAAGGCATGTTGATGACCGGAGATCATGATTTAAGCTTCGAAGCCACGGCCATGCTCAATGGAAATGATACCAACAATTACATCGTAACCAATGGCGATGGTACGGTCAACATCATGATCAATAGCAATGATTCCGCCACTTACCCGGTCGGTACGAATGCTTCCTACTCCCCCGCTACTATCATGAACAACTCTAATGACACGGTTAATTACACCCTAAACGTAATGAATGGTGTTATGGCGCAAGGTACTTCCGGGTCGGACATTAGTGACGTTCAAAGTGTTGTAGACCGCACCTGGTTGGTCAATACTAAAGGTCAGGCAACGGTGAATATGGATTTAAAACTTGAATGGACTTCTGATATTGAGGTAAACAACTTCGACCGTAATAACTGCTACATCAGTCATTACATAGGCGGAAACTGGGATTCAATAGCATCGGCCAGCGCTTATGCAACAGCTCAAGGAACCTTTGCCATCCAAAGGGACAGCATCCAAAGCTTAAGCCCTTTTGCGGTACAAGACGATAATGTAACAGGTAAAGAAGAATTAGTAACCAAAAATCCCAACGTGGAAGTTTACCCCAACCCTGTAAATGACGAGTTAACCATAGAAAACACTGCTAAGCCAGAATTTGACAAGGTTGAGGTTTACTCAGCTACCGGCCAATTGATGAAGGATCATCAAATTGATGCTTCAGCAATTAAGTCGATCAATGTAGCCGGTCTTGAAGAAGGCGTATATTTCTTACGATTGGTAGGAAGTGAAAAAACTGCTGCCACCAGGTTCATAAAACGGTAAAGGTAATTCTCTTCAAAAGCTACTAAACCCTGGTTTGTTTTAAAACCGGGGTTTATTATTTATATTGAAGTTTGAAAATCAATTTATTTCCAATGCTATATGATGAAGTTTGATAGGTTCAGATTTGTTGCCTTAGTCTTCTTTGGAATGTTTTTGTGTCTTGGTCCATTAAAGGCACAACAAACATATACCACCTCAGGCAATGGAGCTTGGGATAGCAGCAATACTTGGCAGGGAGGATTTAAACCCGGAATTCTTATAGAAACCAACGATATCGTGAAAATCAGTAGTGGAGATACGGTTACCCTCGATCAGAATTTAACAATTCAAGGCTCAGATTCTTCCCTCATAGTCAATGGCACGCTAAAGGGATCAGGTATTGTAGCAATATCGCAGGGTGCAATTACAGGTTCAATTGCCGGCTGTTTAAATATCGACCATTTAAATTTAACAACTTCCGATGCTCTATCTTTGGGCGGCTTGATCAAAGTCCAGGCATTAACCATTCAAGCTTCTAATGAGCTTGTTACTAAAGTTACGGTTCAGGATACCGTTTATCTAAAAGATCAATTAAAAACGGTACCGGGTGGTAACTTAGTGTTGGCGGATGGTGCATCTTTTCTTATCAATGGCGGATCATTTGGTGCAGATGGTGGCCCAGGCCCAGGCCCAAATCCTGGTGAGCAATCCTTTACGACTTTAGGAGCTTATCATGTGTTATACAAGGGAGCTTCTACCGCCTCAGGAGTCTTGCTTGAAAAGGCCAATCCAACCGATGTGGTTGTTAATTTAAATACCAATGATCATCAAGTTGATTTAGAAAACGATGTGACGGTTAAGGGAGAACTCTCCGTGGAAAAAGGCCGGATGGACCTTAATGGGTATCAACTTGAAATTCAGGGAGACCTTGTTACTGGTAGCGATGGAAAATTGGCCGGCAATCCTAATTCTGTTCTTTACATCAATACCACTGATGGTTTGACAAGCCCGCTTGCGTTTGCACAAGGCCATAACAGTTTGAAAAGGTTATTGCTCAATACAGGCGCTGGTAATATTGCCGAACTGGATTCGGATCTTCATATTGCCCAGGCGTTGAAGCTTGACCAAGGACGATTATTCCTGGGAACTGATGATTTAAGTTTTGAAGGTGCAGCTAAAGTCAATGGGCAGGATACCAGTAGTTACCTGGTTACCAATGGCACTGGAACGGTAAACAAAGTAGTACCAAGTAATGATTCGGCCACTTATGCCGTAGGAACATCATTAAGCTATTCCCCCGTCACCGTTACGAACAATTCAAATGATAGCGTTAGCTACAACGTTCAAGTGAAAAATGGGGTTAGCAATCAAGGAACTTCAGGATATGACCTTGCAGATGCTGAGCCGGTCGTTAACCGTACCTGGTTGGTGGATAAAGAAAATCCAGGGAGCGTCAGTACTGATTTAAAAGTGGAATGGACGGCTGATATTGAAGTTAACAACTTTGACCGAAATAACTGTTACCTGAGTCATTTCAAGGGTGGTAATTGGGATTCAGTAACCTCGATTAGCGCCAGTAAAACCACTCAAGGGACTTTTGCGATTGAACGAGCTAAAATCCAATATTTAAGCCCTTTTGGGGTATTTGATGAAAGCATTAATACCGGTCAAGAAGAACATTCCAGCCTTTCAGCTGGTCAAAAACTTTACCCCAATCCAGTAAGGGATCAATTGAAAATCCAAGCCAATTTTACACAGCAAATTGATAAGGTTCAGATTTACACAACTTCCGGCCAATTGCTCAAAACCTGCAACATTACAAGTAATGGAACTTCCGTAATCAATGTAGGGGATTTAGAATCAGGAACTTACATTTTTAGAACATTGGGCAGTGAAGCAACTACTTTGGGCAGGTTCATAAAGCAATAAAAAATGCCTTTTAAAGGTCAGCAAACCACTTTTAACTTTTAACCGAGGTCTTTATTTTTCGTTAAATTGAGGGCTTAATTGTTTCACCATTAAATAATAGCATCATGCTTTATCAAATTTTCAAAGCAAACTGTAAACTTATATTATCAGCGATTTTACTGATCCCTTCATGTGTAATTGCACAAACCTACACCGCCACGTCCAATGGTGATTGGAGCAGTGGCGCTACCTGGCAAGGGGGCACTGCACCGGGTAATGTAATTGGTGCCAATCAAACGGTGAAAATTGATAGCAACGTCAATGTAAATCTGGACCAAGCCGTAACCATCGACCATTCAACTGCTTACATTAGTGTTGACGGTACACTCCAGGGCAATGGGAAATTGGAAATTAAAGCAGGCGATTTAAAAGGTTCGGGTTCAGGAGTCGTGGATATTGACCGATTGATCATCGGTACTACCAGAGCCGTTCCCCTCAATGGCGTAACCAAAGCCAATGTTGTAAGCGTGGATACCATCTTTGTTGTTTGTAATAATTTAAAGGCCAATGATACACTTTATTTGAACAGTGATTTGACAAGCTTGCCATTGGGTGATTGTGCCGGAGCCAATTTTGACATCGCTGATGGTGCAGTTATTGTTTCAGATGGCGGAAATTTTAGTGGGCCCGGAGCTGGGTTGTTCAATCCATTGGGCGATTACAACCTAATATATCGGGGTGGGTCCTTGAATGAATTTGGTTTAATTAACAAGAACAACCATCCAAAGAATGTACGTCTTAACTTAAATAACAAGGATGACACCTTGGAGCTATTCGAGAATTCAACCATCAAAAATAAACTTGCCTTACAACAAGGGCATCTAAAATTAACCGGGGATACCCTGAGCATAGGCGATACCCTACAGGTTGACCATGGTGATGTTGCTACCTTTTCAAATGGAAAATTGGCAATCCAAAACAATGGCAAGATCTTCATCAACGGAAATAAAGGCTTAAGCTCATTGGTCGGTCAGGGAGCTTATGATGTTACTTACCAGGGCAATAGCAAACAAGCTGGTGCAGAATTATCAAATCCGCGGAATGTTAATTTAATGATGGCCCATGATACCAGTAATATTGCTTTAACCACCAATGCCACCATTAACAATTTGCTGGCCTTGCAAAAATCTTTTCTCGACATCAATGGGGCGCATCTTAAAATTTTGGGGGATTTAACTTCCAATAACAACGCCCGGTTTGCCGGCAGTGCAGCTTCAGATCTTACCATTAATACCAACAGCAAATTAAGCAGCTGTATTGAATTCAAGTCAGCCAGGGATACGGTGAATGATCTCGTCTTCAATGTTGGTGCTGGTAATGAAGTGACTTTAGATTCCGACCTTTCCATTCAAGGTGATTTTGAACCTCAAAACGGTTACTTGGATTTTAAAGGCAACAAGTTAACCCTCAAGGGTGATTGGGCATCCGGCGCAAATGGTAAAGTAGCCGCTAATGCCTCCTCTGACCTTGTAATTGCAAATACTGGCAGCTTTAGCGGTAACCTGGCTTTTACCAACAATGGCAATACCGTTAACGACTTTACGGTGAACCTGAACAGCAATAGCGAGCAAGTGGCTTTAGGCACAGAAGTAAATGTAAATGGCGATTTAGCGCTTCAGCAAGGACAGCTCGGCTTAAACGGAAACAACCTTTATTTGAATGGCAATATGGCAGGAGGCGGTTCTGGTTCGTTATCCGCCAATGGCAATGCCTCTGTTATTGCTAATAGTAATCAGAGTTTTGAAGGGCCATTAAGGATGACCCAGGGGAACCAAACCCTTCAGGACTTGGAAGTTGACCTTCCCGTAAATGATACCCTTGCTTTAGGCTCGGATCTGGTTCTAAGTAATGAACTAAGAACCAAAGGTGGTGAATTGACTTTGAATGGCCATCGACTGGAAATTCAAGGCAATATAAGTAGCACAAGTTCCGGAACGCTCTCCGGTGATGCCAATGCTGAATTGGCCCTTAACACTTCCGGATCTTTAAATGGTGCACTTAAGTTTACCCAGGGTCAAGCAAGGCTGGGCACATTTGATGTCAACGTTGGTAGCCAAAACGAGGCCAAACTCGGCTCTGACCTTACCATTCATTCCGAATTAATGCTGGATCAGGGTCAACTAATGATTGGCGATCAAAACCTGCATTTAGATTCCAATGCCGTGATCAATGGCCAGGCTGCAAGCAGTTATGTGGTTACCAATGGTAATGGTACCCTGAACCGAATGCTTTACAACCAGGATACTGGCATTTATCCGGTTGGTACGGCGGCTAACTATTCACCGGCCAGGATCAACCATCAGGCCAACAATGCAGTTGAGTACGGGATCGATGTGAAGAGTGGGGTTAAGGCCAATGGGACTTCAGGCAGCGATCTTGCCAATAGCCAATCCTTGGTAGACCAGACCTGGTTCGTCAATGCAAGCAGCAATGCCAATGTAAACATGGACCTGCGGCTTGAGTGGGTACCTGACCTTGAGGTTAACAACTTTGATTTTAACAATTGTTATGTTACCCATTACATGAATGGTAGCTGGGATACTCGCAGTGGCGAATCGGCTAAAGTTACGGACCAAAGCACTTTTTACATTGAGCGGGATGGCATTCAAAGCCCGGGTCCATTTGCAGTAAGGGAGGATACGTCAACAACCGGCCTTGAAACCGCATCTTTCCAAAACGATGAGCCGAAAATACATCCCAATCCTGTTCAGGACGAGATCAGTATTCAAGCAAAAGGCGGTCACTTTGACCACGTAGCAATCTATTCCTCCACCGGCAAGCTTCTAAGAAGCCAGCCCGTATCCAGCAAGCAAAATGCTTTTTCCATTAAAAATTTAGAAAAAGGCCTTTACATCCTCCGTTTGACGGGAGACCATTATCAGGCTACCACTAAGTTCATGAAACGATGAATACCGCTTCTTAAGGATGGTCCATTATTTGCGGTAAATGGCCTGCCTGGCCATAACATATTGTTACTTTTGCAGCAAATCGTAATCCATGAAACCATTCATTGCAGCCTTGTGCTTTCTGATCTGCTTTCCCATTATTACTGCTTTTAAATCAAAAGATCCTACCCCGCATGGCATCATCACTTACAACATTAGCTTAAGGAACGACCGCGTTAGCGAATCGATCAAAAAACGCTTCAGTGACGCCAAGATGAAATTTATGTGGGATTCCGGCCGCTCCAGGACTTCGCTGCGCTTGCCGATCCTGAATTTCAACATTGTTAGCGATCAGCAAGAAGCCCTGTTAATGATGGACATGGGCCAACAAAAATTCGCTACACCCATGACCATGAGCCAATTGGCTGCCTATAAGGACGCCAAAAATGTCGATTACCAAGCCGTCAATAAGCAAGACCAAACCATGAATTTAGCCGGATATGAATGTCAAAAGGCCGTTTTGGTGGCCCAATATAAGGGGCGCAAACTAAAAATGGCCTATTGGTACACAAAAGCCATCAAGGCGCCCAAAACATCCATGCAATATGCGCATAAGGGCCTCGAAGGGTTTCCTTTAAAAATGGAATATCTAAACAAGGACATTGACGGGGTTCTCAGCTTTGAAGTCAATGAGGTCAATTTAGAAGCAAAACCTCCTCCGGAAATCTTTGGCATGCAAATCCCTGATCAATATCAAAAACGTTCTTTTGAGGCATTGCAAGGCAATTAGGGGGCCGGTCTTTGTTCCTCGTTGTTCGTTCGGGTATATCAACAACCGCCCCCCGAGCCCTTTTATTTGAACTTGATTGAGGTGTTGTTAGCAATGGCAGCCATGCGTCCTCCTGATCAAAACAAGAAACAGTGCGGGTATCATGAAGCTGGGCGGTTTGATTAAAAGCGTGGATT